>NZ_JAKREX010000009.1:0-117027 GCF_022348355.1 Alteromonas sp. Cnat2-8 | reverse complement strand
TTACCGTTTTTGGCATTCTCATCCATTTTTGCTACTAGGTTTTACTGCCGTCTTACCGTTTTTGGCATTCTCATCCATTTTTGCTACTAGGTTTTACTGCCGTTTTACCGTTTTTGGCATTCTCATCCATTTTTGCTACTAGGTTTTACTGCCGTTTTACCGTTTTTGGCATTTTCATTCCTTTTTGCTACTAGGTTTTACTGCCGTTTTACCGTTTTCGGCATTTTCATCCCTTTTTGCTACTAGGTTTTACTGCCGTTTTGCCGTTTTTGGCATTCTCACATATTTCTGATATTAAAATCTCATTTATACTATATAAAACAATTTTTTCACAAAATGGTAAACCGCATACCCGCGCGAAGGTATTATACGTTTTTTTAGCGAAAACCTAGGTTTTAGAGATGGAAAAATGGATCGCGTAGAAGCAATATCGAAAAAACTAATGATTCACTGTCGACAAATCTTCTGACTAGAGTAAGAGTTGCTTCTCTAATCTTCTTTTATTCAGCAACCTGACATGACTGTGTAACATGTATAAGGCTTCAAAACAGGACGCGGCTTTGCTGTGAATGTCGTTTAGTCTATGCTCTTTGACCGCGTTGGTCTTAATTTGCTCTAAACCCACTTTGACATAAAAGTGAGACATAGGCGGCTAATTAAATAGAATAAACGCTAAAAAAGAGCTTTAGATTTTGCGCGGCGTACCCACAAAGCCTTCCGGCATCTGATATGATCATCCAGCCAAACCTTTGATTGTTTATACATCGTTCTGGCATGTAAGAACGTAAATGGATCGCGACTTCGTTTTGGCTTGATAAACAATGGTTCATATTAATTCAGGAGAGAAGACATTGCGGCCGGATTATGAAGGAGCGGACATTTAAAAGTTAAAAGAAATGGGCGGAGAAGCCGTCTGAAAGCCTTGAATCATGTCCTCAGTGTATGACTCAATTCTAATGACTTCACGCTTCACTTGAAAGAACTTCTTACTTGCTCGTTGAACCGAATATCACGACGCTTAGTTTAACCCGTTTTTAACATTAATCTGCTGTTGGCTATACAACTCTAGCTTAGTAAACCCGCTTTGTTTTTGAGACAGATTATGCCAGTCTTGTATTTCTCTTCGTTGATGTCTCTACATGACCATCCTCCTTTGCGAAGAGAGCGTCATACCTTAGCTAACTTATAAACACAGCGTGTGAATTTATCGGACGCATGCGCAATAACTGAGATGTTACCTTTAAAAACTTGCTTTGTTTGATGGCAGACTAGTTGACGAGGGTTCCTGTTACGAAGGAACTGCATTGTTCTAAACATATAATGGCGTTCATTATCGATAATTGCGTTCAACAAACTCGCCAAGTATTCAGGCTACTTTCTTAAGCACAATTATAACGATACTGCGACATGAAAAAGGCACTAAGATCGCTTGGTATTTGAGACGCAGCATATAATGCATCTGAAATTCAAAAATGTGATTATTATGGCAAATAATGTTAGGTTGCACAGCGTCCTTAAATGACAAGATCGGTTTTTCCCGCGAGTAGGGTTTCATCGCTTCATCTACCTTTGTATGTGTTAACGCATTAGAGAAATCAGAGATGAACTTTGATGCTAACCCCGTTAGAGCTTTGATTAAAAGTATGCTTTCCATAATTGCTGTGTTGACCGCTAGGCTTACGGCAAATTTCTAGCCTCTCTTCTAAGGAGTAAGAAAGAAGGTTTTATTTAAACCTCGGCGGTAGATTGGGAACTGGAAAAGAACGAATTTTTAACGACGAAGTTCGTCGTAATCTGACAGTTTAATACCATCGATATTTTCGCCTCGATATGAAAATAGCAGAGTATAAGTGTTTCCATCTATAGCGTAACCGAATTCGTTAATAAGCTGGTTTCAGGCAGTCACTTGAAGTAATCGATAATAATTGTATACTTAATATACAATTATGAAAGTAGGCCACTATCATGAAAAGGACTTCAAAAATCTGCATAGCAGTATGCACTTCATTAGTTATAGGCGGATGTGCCAACCATCCTGTGAACAGCGACAGATTCATCTCCGAAGACCACATGGACGGCACAGCCAACCCAGCTGAAGGTTACGCGACATATTTAGACGCCAAAAGACAAATCAACTCACCAGACCCAGACAAAGAAACATTGAAGCGATTTGTCGAACAGGGCTCTATGCTTACCTATCAAAACTGCTTATCGACTGTGGAAGGGATCGCTAATAACAGCCATCAAATGTCATATACGAAAGACCAATATTTGGTTGGTAGCGTATTGGCAACCGGGCTATTGGCAATCAATGGCGCCTCAACCGAAACCATTGAAAGGCTAGCGCTAGGAAGTTCATTTCTGGTGTCATCGCTAGAGCTATATCAAAACTACTATCTGATGGGGCCCGATGCAGCCAGCGTTGTTGACCTGGTAAGAAAGGCTATGAACAAGCAACTTGATTATGCACTCGAACAAAGCCCACATACGTTTTATAAAGCAGCAAAGATAATCCTTGACCTATCCTATGTATGCTCATCTGTTCAAATTAACCAGATGGTAGCTGACTCAATCCGTACAGCCAACATTAAGTCGCCTTCGGAGGTGCTGCCACAATTACTCGTACAAGAGCAGTTAGAAACAATCCTTGATGAAAAAATTATCTCGAATATAGAGATGGCAGCCATGTATGAGTTGATGAGCGTTGGGCAATCCGGACTTGAAGAGGGCTGGACATCGGCAGTGCTTAAGCGAATAAAAGACAAAGTCAAAGATAACTTCAATAAGATAAGAAAACTACTCACTATTCAACCTCAATCCTTCAAACAGCAGGTTGAAGATCACATCGATTCGATGACAGGAGGAAATGACCCTGAACCAGTCAGCATAGACGCTCAGAAACGGATAGAAAGCTTGACCGAAAGTCTCGCAGCGAGACTTGAAGAAAGTGTTGATTCAAATCACATCTACCTTACATACGATGTATTCAAATATCTTGAAGGTAGTGACAAAACGATAGCGGATTTCTTAGCAGAGTTACCAGATAGGTTTGATGGACTCAATGAGGAAGCAATTACTTTTCTTAAGAAGAACACTACGGCATTGGAGTCTTGGTATAAAACATTGGATGATATTGACATAGCGGTATTGGAAGCAGCGCCTGCTCCGGGTGAGGAACTAGAAATCATGCTTGAGAAGCCAGTTGCAAAGCCATTTACCTTAAAAAGCTTTGATTATACTCCAACCCAAACCGACAGAAGCATTGTCACGATAGAGAGAGAATGATCATGATTGCAGGTTTCTATAAGGTCCCATCCACCCTCGAAAGCATTAGCGATGTCGCAAAAGTTTTCGACTTAAGTGCTTCACACCTGTTGGCAATAAATACGCACCTCAGCGCTGATGATGAAGGAAATGTAGGCTTTCATTCATATTCCTATTCAAATGAAGACGTTATTTTAGGGGGAAATCAAAAAATCACGTGACCGGAGGATAAATCAGGTTAACCAAGTCTGGTGGTTAAGCCACTGCCGGGTGGTGTACCGTTGGCCCACTTACGATAGTTGATGTAACTGGTACAGGCACACTGGGTCGGCCAAACTCATGTACCGCTAGGCTGCGAATTTTATCAGGGGTAGGGCGCCAGCATATAGCCGACGCCTAGCAACCAACTACATCATTTCAGAACCACAGTGCGACCTTGTCCGACCTCTCTATCTCGCCACAGAGCCTCGCCCACGATTTCAAAGATCTGTTCTATATAATTATTGGACTTTGCAAGCTCGCTCCCAGTATGCCGATACAAATACTCTTGTGCGTACATTATCTGCAAATGTATCTCATCAATGTTTCTTGCAAAAAACTGGTTAAGCTGAAAAACGTTGGCTAATATTTATCTAGAACACTCACAACACGGACTGTTATGCGTTACTTCAACTTATTTCCCCTACTACTCCTCTGCCCTAGTGCTATTGCTAAAGAAAGTATTTGGGATATCTATGCAGACACTACCAACAGCAAAGAAAGTGCCTGGCTGATTGATATCGAGAACGATGCTTTTATAGATTCAGATAGGTTTTTCACCAACGCGTTTCGAGTGACTCGCGCCTTCAGCTCAAAAACCTACATTTCTGTAAACGGTGAAAAATCGGCCTTTTTTACCGAAGACGGCAATATTCAGGAGATCGGTGACCCTCTTCCAATAGAGGTTAAAGAGCCAGAACGGGCCGATTGCAAAGAAAAGCCTCAGTCCGCCTACGATTTTCATTATCGCGTCAATGTTCTCGATTGTATCCGTGGTGAAAATGAATTCGAGATCTATAAGCACAATGCTGGGTGGCAGGCTGCAAACTTGATTTACACGCCCAAGGTCATCACAGCCAGATTTGAACAGTTCGAGCCATTGGACAGGCCGTACGCCGGCTATACCTATTACTCTCGGTTTGTAGAAAGCCTTTATGCCGATGACTCGCGCACACGTTATGAGCTGCAGCTGGGTTTACTGGGGAGAGCGTCATTCTCTGAGGAGGTGCAAAAGAACTGGCACAAGTTATGGAGTCTGGACGACCCAACATGGGAAAAGCAGATAGCCACCGAGCCTGCAGTGCAGGTCAACTATACACACCGTTTCGCTATCCCTCAGTTTATGAAGTGGGATAAAGACGTACTTCTCAACACTAGGTATACCGATGCACAGCCTTATGTCATCATCGAAGCCGGTACCGTATTCATGAGAGCCACTGCCGGGCTGGATATTAGGGTCTCCTTGTATAACATGAAAAGCTATTTTGCCGGCCCGCTTCTGGTTCCTCACGTACCTGAGTTGGACGAGCAAAATCTCACATCTGCGCCAGAACCAAAGCCTGAGATTGATGTGCAGTCAACACTCTGCACTTTTCAGGTTATTTGTGCCCCCGCCAGCGCATATCTATTTGCTACTCTAGAAGAAACTGCAGTTCTCAGGAATTCGACGATTGAGGGGGGCGTGTTCACTGACTCCCCTTATACCCTGCACGCTGCAAAGCGTGTACGCACTAAAGCAGTTGGCGTAAAGGTGTCTTGGGAAACCTGGTGGATTACCGGGACATATAGGGTTAGAAGTCCGGAAGTAGAGGGGATTCCTTTTGACGATGAATACCATCGTTGGGGAGAATTTCAATTCGGCTTTAATTGGTAACCGTGTAGCGGAAACTAGTCAAACGAATAAGCAGTATTAGTAAGTCAGAAGCTGGAAATTTCTAGTTTCGACCGCCACAAGTCTTGGGAAACGTATTGTTTACAGGCACTGGCTTAGCCATGCCGATTGTAATTGCAATGATTACAAGTGGAATAGCTTTGTTTGCATTTCAAAATGAAATTGTTGCTTGGCTTTCAAATAATTAGGACTGTCCGAATTGTTCATGCTCAGATTGACCTTATTGTTGAAAAATAAGGTTCAAAAAAACTGCGCAGCTATGCTCGTCAAAACTTTATTTCTTTAAATAAACAAAGTAGGTCATGTTAATGTGTATTAACATAACCTGAAAATATCCATATAAAACAGGTGGCTATTGTCACAAGGCCATATGTACTCGAAGTAAGCGCATTATTTTTTCTTTGCAAATGAGTATTTATGGCTAAGCAGCTAGCAAGACACGACATCGACGACACTCTCTACGTTTTCCTGCAAGATAACAGCAAAAAGTGGTACGCCCGTTTTCAGCTTTTCGGGAAATGGCACTGCAAATCAACTAAACAAGTTGATAAAGAAGAAGCTGTAGCAGCGGCTAGATTGCTACGTATGGAGTGAAAAATAAAAGCGGAACTCTCACAACGAGCAAGCGTTTTCGCGATGTAGCTGCGAAGAGTATTCTAGCTATGGAACATGAGCTTGCTCACGGTGGTGGAAAAGTTAGCTACAAAGACTACATGGGGGCTTTGAAAAAATATCATATTCCGTTTTTTGACCGCACGTATATCACTTCTATAGACCAAGACAAGCTCAAAGAATTCGACATTTGGCGAATACAAAAGGCTGGTAAAGTTCTTAACAAATCCACTCTATTAAATCATAACGCTGCGCTACAAATGGTATTTAAAGCTGCGGTTGAAAAGCAATGGATGTTGCCAGTTCAAGTGCCAGTATTAAGTAACAAAGGAGAGCAGGGGGCTAGACGTGCTGCTTTCAGTGAAGTTGAATATGAAAAGGTTGTTGAAACTCTAGAAAGTATGAGAGACAACAGCCGTAAGGAAAAGACCAGACAAATAAGGGAACTCTTACTAGATTATGCTGACGTAGTCGTCAATACAGGTATTCGACCCGGCACTGAAATGGAAGAACTGACTTGGGCTGACATATCAATGACGAGACAAGAGTACCAAGTCATTTTTAAAATTAAAGTACGAAAAGGCAAGACCACGAAACATACTGGCACCAGAACTGTCGTGTGCAAAGATGAGTTTGTCTTTCCCCTAATTAATCTAATGGATCGTTTTCCTAACCGCCGACCATCCGACAAAATATTTGTACTAGCTGACGGATCAAGTACCAACGAACTAGGTAGAACCTTTGTATCAGCTTTAGAAGAAGCTGGATTAAAGACCAGCCCAGATGGACCTAGAATACTCTATTCGTTGCGCCACACTTACATAACATGGCAATTACTTCGCCGAACTTTAAGAGTTGATGTACTCGCTCGACAATGCGGTACTAGTATTGCGATGATAGAGCAACAATACAGTCATGTCGTTCCTGGTATGTTTGACTAGGAGCTATCCGGAGTAACGTTCGAAAATAAAGAAGAAAGGGCAAAAAGCAAACGTGTGCTCGCACGAGGATTGAAAACTAAAGAGCTACTTACACAGCGCTTCAAGGCTTGGGAGGCTGAATATAGAAAGCGTGGATGTATCTAGAGTTACACTGAGCTTTAAATTGTAGTGGCTCATATCTAATCTGATACTTTGGGCTTGTAGCTTTCTAATTTTCTAGCACTGCCAATTTCTAACTCAAATTTCATTTTTTCTGGGTAATGTCGTGCAGAGTCTAAGGCTGGCTCCATTGAACCATAGTAAACAATGTTCAGCTTACCGGCCGTGTACTGAATAAGCATGAGTTCATCTGCTAAATTGGCTGTAGAAGCTGAGATTGCAACAAATCCATTTACCTGAGCTGTTGCTTTTACACTTATAGTTTTGCCGTGCTTTGATATTACGTCAAAACCGTGTTGATTAGCTCTAGAAGCTAATGCACCACCAACTTTTAGTGCACAATAAAATTCACCGATTCGACCTATTAAATGTCGTACTTCGGTAGCTTTTACTCCAAACTCTTCAATCTCTAATTTAATCAGAGCGTAATATTGTTCATAAAGCTCCTTAATTTTATCAATACTTATCGAATTAAGTTGGGTATTTACATGCAACTTGGTATCGGTATTTGATGTGTTATCAGGTCTAAATATATCCTTTATCTTGTTGTGATGTATTGAGGAGTCATTCTTTGTGGAAAAGAGTTTATGTATCTTCGAAGCGAAGTCAGGATGAATTTCTATTGGATGAAGCTTGTACCAACTAGGATACTGTTCAAGCAGGTCACATGCTTTTTTCCATGAACTCACCTTTATCTGACGCTGTTGTTTAGAGGACGGTAACCTATCGCTTTCAGATAGCAATTCTAACAAGGCTTCTGAACTTGTTTGTATGTGGTATTTTCTTAAACCATCAGTACCTCGAGTACCTATTAGTGATAAGGTTTCTCCCTCTCCACCAAGCTTCAAAATAACTTCTTGCATAAGCCTACTGTTCAGTTAATTGTTGTTTTTATGATAAGGCTACCAAGTTGCCTCGTATTCATTGGATTCCCCGCGCCGTTGAGGATACTGATGTTGAGTCGCTTCGCTAGCTCGCGAAGTATCGGCTTAGCTGGAGTGAGTACTTGGTTATCTCTTTCGACTTCTATTGTACCGTTTTCCAACTCTTTGATTGTGTACTCTGAAATTTGAATAGATTTTAATACACTGATTTTACTGTTTGGCTTTTTTATGCTTAAAAGTTTCGATAGTGATATTGCCAACTTCCCGTTAGTACCGCTCGTTTCGCGCATCAAACTTTCTGCAACTCCTTTTTCTTCATTTAGGAGAGTTTCGATCTGCATCTCTTCAGTGTTGATCCTTAGAATAATAATGCGGTCAACGGATATGAGTGTGTTAGAGTTAAACGCTATATGCCCACTAGAACCCATCATAGCCGTCGTCTTGACGGATATTCTCTCGCCGTTAGCACTGACGACATCATAGCCTTGTTGATTCACTTCTGTAGCCATTTGCCCGTTTGTAATGAGTGCGGCATAAAGTTCACCGATTCGGCCAATTAAATGCCTAAGCTCAGTAGGAGGCACGCCCCAAGTTAATTCTCGCTCGAACCAAGACATAGCTTCTCCCAGCGACTGAATTATTTGCATTTGAGTTAAAGCCATTGCTCTTCCTTAAGAATAATATGCTGGCCCAAAATCTAAGCTTTAATGCATTTTAAAATAGCTAAGTTTACTTTCATTATTCCACAAATTCAGATAGGAGAGGGTATATTCGGTCTTTAAATTGAAGCATGTAGCTATCTCTCACACCTCTTGAGCCGCTAGGATGCGGTAAGCATACAACATGAGTGAAATCGTTGTTTTCTGAAACAAAATCTTGGAAGAAAATTTTGAACCTAGTTCCAGGTGGTGTACCCCGAATAGCAGTTGGGTAGCTATTTGCTCTCCCGACCATAGCCTCGAATTGTCGTTTTACTTTTTTGCTATTTAATGCAGAAATTAGTTCTCTTCCCAGTAATAAGATTAACTTAGGTTTGAAATAATTGATGTGAAACAGAAAGTTCTTAACTTGATGATCTGATAAAAGGCGTTGCGACAACTTCAAACCGTTGCCAGAATCAGCCGTGTTGTGTCCTTGGGTATCCATCCAATTTGTTTGCACGATCTTTTTATCTAGGGGTTGGCCTAAACCATCAGAGTCGAGCGGACATCCCCACATGTCAAACCACTTTTTTATCGCTTTCTGATATTTCCATGATAAGGCTCTCTCCCCATATCGAGGGGGTTGGTTTGAAAATGTACATATTGCTTTATCATCGAAAAAGAGACCACTTCCTTCAGGAGCTTGTTCTAATTGTTGCTCTTCCTTTGTATGGCCCATTCGTATCCGCATAACATGATGTCTCTATGAGTATTGAACCCTTTAAATTCTGAGTGGGCAATATTGGGTCTTTTATCCATAAATTTAAAAATCCTTTTTCAAAATAATCATTAAGCATCAGTGCAAGATAGCTACAGCGACTGCGATAATCAAGGAAATAGAAAAGGCTACAAATAAATTTAGAGTACTTAGTTTTGAAGTTATGGGCTTACTAGTATGTTCAGTTAATTTGATGTTATTCGTATTTTGTGAACTAACTTTAGCTTTAGTTGGAATGTATTTGTCTTTAGCTTGTTCATCTTGTAATTTATATTGAGTAATTAAACGAGTACGCTTGGCTTTCAGCTTTGCTACCTTTTCGGGATCAGCGAAAGTTCCTATTTCGCCTGAACCCTTGGCTACTAAGACACTATCCATATTGCGATTAAACATAAATCAGTAACACCTTTTTATTACATGTAAAATTTAGTGAACAAACCCTTTAGGGTGCTAAATCCGTAAGCCTTTTATTTGTTCCCCAGCAACCTAGTGCCTGCCCGATAGCTATAATGCTCAAAGTTGCCAAAACTTTTGGCTCGACCGGATCAGATAAATTCCTGATATTATGACTTCGTTTTTTCGTATTATAAGCAGGTAATGAAAACATACAAAGTAGAATCAAGCAGATAACCCGCGGTTTGCTATGTTGCATCTCTAACTGTTTCAACGTAAATGACAGCATTTTCCGGTTTCGGGCATGTTTTCTTCTGTCCGTTAGAAATTATTTCAGCTCTAAAGCTCATTCAGCCATATAATTTTGTAAAGTGTCGTTAGAATCACAATGATTACACTACTGGCACAAAGCAGAAGTAGCTAGTCAATGATCTGTTCGGTCGCCACTTTTCTGAAGCTGCCTGTTAGATGGTATCTAAACCATCAAATAAAAATGTCAGATCAGATATGAGCCACTACACCTTAAGATCTTAATGTCTTTCGACAATACGCTTTGTTTAACTAAAGTGTGCTAATAACTGCAATTTAGGTGTCTCCGCCGAAAGAAGATTTGACTGATTTACACATGTAAACCTCCCCTAAGATAGTGGCATACCTTTTTGGAGTTGTTCGGCGTAAACTGAGCCAAGAATGGAGAACTCCGGATGAAAAAGTCCCGTTACACAGAGTTACAGATCGTAAAGATTTTAAAGGAAGTGGAAACAGGCAGACTGGTCAAAGAAGTCTGCCGTGAGTACGGTATTTCAGATGCCACCTACTACAACTGAAAAGTTAAGTACGGTGGTATGGAAGCGTCTGATATCAAAAGACTGAAAGACCTCGAAGACGAAAATCGGCGGCTTAAAGCAATGTTTGCAGACTTAAGCCTGGAACATCGGATCCTCAAAGATATCGTCGAAAAAAAGCTGTAAAGCCAGCGATAAGGCGTGAGCTTGTTGATTATGCTCGAGAGCAGCATGGTGCCAGTTTACGTCTTGCCTGTCGCGCTGTTGGCATCAGTGATTCAGTTTATCGTGACCAGCCCGACCAAACGCGTGATGATAAGGTCATCGCCAAACTGGTAGAAGCCGCTGAGCGATATCCGGCCTACGGATTTAGTAAGCTATACAAAATCCTACGTCGTTGGGGTCATGGCTGGAATCATAAGCGCGTTTATCGGATTTATTGAGAGCTTAATCTAAATAAGTGACGTCGTGGAAAACGTCGTCTACCAGTGAGAAATCCAGAGCCACTGGCCGTTCCAGTCCAGGCTAACCATTGTTGGTCAATGGATTTTATGTGTGACAGCCTGCAATGCGTTAGACGCTTTAGAACGTTTAATCTGGTGGACGACTTCAACCGTGAAGCACTGGCTATCGAAATTGACCTGAGCCTGCCATCGCAGCGTGTCGTCAGGGTTCTGGAGCGTGTAGTCGCCTGGCGGGGTTATCCTAATAAACTTCGCATTGATAACGGACCTGAATTTACATCAGTTACTCTGGCAAGCTGGGCAGAAGAACATGGCATCGCTCTGGAGTTTATTAAACCCGGAAAGCCTACGCTGAATTCCTTTATCGAGAGGTTCAACCCCACTTACAGAACAGAAATACTCAACATGTATGTCTTCAGAACATTGAACGAAGTACGTGAACTGACCGAAAACTGGATGACAGAATACAACGAAGAACGCCCCCATGATGCGCTGAATGATCTGACACCATGGAAATATTTAGGTAAGCATGAACAAGCCGAAACCTCTAATTATGGATGAAACTAATTAGGGGGAGGTTTACAAAACCTAATTGGTCTGCTGGTGGTTTATTTTTGTCTCATGAATAAAAGCACTCAATACGTATGTTCGATGATTATTGTGTATCTGAAGAGTTGTTTGAAACAGCTAGGGTATACGTTAGTTTGATAGTTGAAGACAGAGTAAAAAAATACAGCATGAAAGCATTTATTTGGGGTTGAAAACTCACTTTAAAGATTGTGGTAGCTAGCTGAGACCTTTAAAATCAAGGGGGCTGCGAAAAATGGTTGAAATTTGATGATTGTGGACGGAGCAAGAACGACCTTTTCTAATTTAGTTGTCTCGCCAAAGCAGCTACTCATGTATAGGCCAAACTCAGAACTGAAAAGTGACAAGTAAGATAACTTGACAAGGTGTTTATTCCGTTTGGGAGAACACTTATACCCCCTTAAAGCACTACTGCCACCTTTTTAAAGCAGCTTCTCACCTCTCTGATGAACGCCTCGTCACAAGTCCGCTATTTCAATGAATACATCAAAAGCGGTATTGCCGATATAATCCTTGAGCGTAAGTCCTTTAGGGAAAATGGTATAAATTAAATGCAGATGTTAGGACTAATGACTATTTTTCGCTTTAAATCGAATTCATTTTAATGAATACCGACAGTCAGTTTTACGTTCGGAAGAGACAATTGCAGAAGAGTTGGATGAAGCTCATGACATTATCATCAATATTCTTGAGCCCTTCCCAGAATTAGATAATGGGCATAGCGCGGATTGGTACCCCAGTGAAGTCATAGAGTTTCTTGAAAAAGTGAAAGCGCATACTGAAACGACTTTTTAAAACGCCTGAAAACCTCGGCCTTGTCAACTATTAAAACATGAAATCAGCACTAATAGCATTTAATGTGTTGCATATTATGAAGTTGATATTCAACACCCTGATTTTATTTGAAAAAATTAGGTTTGGAGTTCTTTTGATTGGAAGAAACGGTTTCGTTGGCGTATTATTTAATGTGTGGGTAATAAATCATTGAAAGATATTTACGCTACTTGTTCAAAAAGCGACAGCAGAACAAAAATCAAAGCAGGGGGGAGGAAGTGTTAATGTCTGAAAGAATATTTTTATTATCTCAGTACCCTGAAATAGCGCTGATTTTTTGGGATTTTAATACAGACGAAATTGAAGAGAGTGTACTTTTTTTATACATTCGCAAAAGAATGAAATACCTCTATCAAGATTTGCTCAGTGACGAAGAAGTCGGACTCATTAACGAACTTTCTGAAAAATATAATGAAGGTATTTCTCTCCTTGATTAGCGGTAATAATAACTTACGACAACGAACTGCGTTGCTCAAGAAGTACATCTAATATTTGTCTGCTCTACCGTTACGGCTTTACTGAAATCAAAATTAACAACTTCGACGGAAATTAGAGTGAATAAAAAAGTCAAGCCACATGAAAATTCAAGCAAGGTGGGAAGTATAAATGTCTCGTCAATTCATAAATGCACTGAAACAAAAGTCTCTAATTATTGCGTGTGATATTACAGGTAAATTTTACATCAGCGGCTATGGCGGAATGGGTATGGAATGCATATCAACAGCCGCTGAATATTCTGAAATAGTTATTCTTTCGTTAATCGAAGAAGGGAGATTATTACTAAACGACAATGTTAGGTATTCTATTGAACTCGGCTTAGATTTGAAATACTATGATTACAATGATGTGTAGGTCTAATGGCTCGTAAATCTCAAAATCAATTAGCTCTACAAAGTCAAGCGTAGTAGTTCAGAAATAGTCAGACACATTTGATAGAAAGTTTCGACTCGAATCGACAGGCAGCAAAAGACAATTTGGAAAAACTTTTTTAAGTATAAAAAAGCCTGCGGCAAAGGCCCGCTACACAATGGTATGAGTAAAAATTGGATTCTTTGCTATAGTTTTTTGAAACCAAACAGATTATTAGAATGAAAGTGACATCAGAAAGCGGTCCAAAAGTTTACTAACACACCCTACGAAGCTATATGCCATCATTGACTGGCAGTATTGTATAATGTTAATCGCTGGCATTACATGCGCAATAGAATGGGTATTTTCTGCCGCTCCCGTAGCCAACTGGAACTGCTTTATCATTCAACCTTTTCATCGACCTTTATTTCGCCTTCGGTGCTATTTAGTATTCGTCTTAGCAGTGTTACTGCTTTTCTCAAGCTTCCTAGTGACTTTTTTATCGTTGACACGCAACACCACAGAAAAAAAGCCCAAGTAACATAGCATGGGCAGGAGTTGCGCGGTTAACTGTACCTTACGATTGTCATTGTAACTGTGAAAAAAGTGCAAGTAGTATTAGGGATATTATTTTGTGCGCCTAATACGTTTATGGGCATGACTTGATAACCACAGTATACGCGTCCAAAACAATGAGTTATATGTTCTATGATATCTATAATTCAGCGTTGCTAACGGGTAAGATATAGGGGTATGCTTTCGATTGGTTTGACCTAGGTGCGAATGGCTTTTAATCAGATGAGATGTGACGTTTTTAACAGAAACAAAAAACCCGCTGTTAAGCAGGCTTTTTGTTTCTTTCGCATGTCTACAGGGGGAGGCCAATAGCCAGCTAGTCCCGTAGCTAGTGTTGTAATGATAAAAGGAGTTGACGGTGTCGTCAAGTAGTATTAAAAAATCACTGTCAGTATCAAGGCTAAGTACTTACGAGAATGTATCGTTCAATGGTACACCTTTAAATACGGAACAGGCCTTGAAATTATACTCATGGAACGCTCAGATTTCAGCTGCATTTCTCTCACCTCTGCATCTTTGTGAGGTTGTAATCAGAAATGCTATCTCAGACGCTATAGAAAGCCAATATGGTGATAAATGGCCATGGAGCCAAGCTTTTGAGCGAAGCCTGCCAAACCCACAGAAAGGCTATAGCCCCAGACGAGATTTGACGGATGCAAAAAGAGGACAACTTACTACGGGGAAGGTCATACCTGAACTGAAATTCGTCTTCTGGGAAAAGCTATTAACCCAACGTTTCGATCAACGTTTATGGAATCCATATTTACAAACCGTTTTTCCTAATCATGACGCAACAAAAACCATACCTAACATGCGTAATACATTGAGGTCGTTGCTTGAGGACGTCAGACGCTTAAGAAATAGAATAGCTCATCACGAACCAATCTTCGCCAGAGACTTGGAAGCTGATTTTAATAACATTGACCAGCTGATACGATACCGCTGCGAGGATACCTCTCACTGGGCCTATAAGAACCAGCTAGTCACGCTGTTAATGGGGCTAAAACCGTTTTAGCTATAAGGTTAAGGCGTGTTAGCTATAGGGCATGAGTCATTTTTGGTGTTTTAGAACCATTATACAACAGTAGCATAAGTGCTAGATAGCTGAAGTTAAAGTTACCTTTTAGATCGGGTTTCCTCACTCCCTTCGATAATTTTTGTTACTTTAATGTAAGAACGGACTAGAAACCACATTATGAAAATCATCAAATGTTTTTCCTTTGTGCTTCTTCTCTTTCTTATTGTGAAGTGTGTCCCAGACCATTATCAAATCATTTACTATACAGTTAACAACGACCCTCAGGGTTGCGCAAACCAAACCCCACCTCCTCCAAGTCGCGTTTAAATAGAAGACAACGTATCAATACCTCAAATGTTCAAAGGTAAAGCTTGTTCGTCGAAGGATGAAGAGCAGGGAAAATGCATGGATGCATTAATAGTTAAAGATGAGATAAGCAAAGCAACGATAACAGAAATGGAGGCCGAATTAGCGCTTTTTAAAGATGATGTTAAAGCAGTATGTTTAGCATCTAGCGGTAGCAACATCTCAAAAAATCAAGACATACTGTTGAAGGACAACAAATCATGGTTTGTTTTCTATGCCCTGGTATTCGCTGGGGCGATTCCCCGCCTTGTAACACTCTTTGTTACTGGTGCACACCTTCCATTCTCCATAATAATAAAAGGTTCGGACTAATCGAAAAATATCGCCTTTTCTTTAGCTTCGTTAAACCTGGCTTACAATATCGGTCATTTCCCAAGGTGTCTTAGTCACTACTTTCATCAGTCGAGAAGTTCGCAGCAGTTGTAAAAATACTGCAATCTACTAACGCTTCTGCGCGTGGGTCCCCTTTTCGCTTTCTACATGTCTTTGCTCTTTCCCAGCCGTCATTAAAAGCAACCTCAATGAGCAGTTTCACTCTATTTCTGTCATTGGGGTTTAATCTAAGCATGAATTCTTCCAAAAACAGGTTTTTGGAGGCAGGTAATGCATCGGAAATCTGTTCTTTTACTGCTCTAACTTCACTGTCGGCACTGACGTTGTAATGCTTTGAGAATAGGAGTTCAAATACCTCATCATAGTTACTGGCATGCAATTCAGCTTTTGCCATATCAATGATTGTCTTGGTTTGGGGGCTCACATCTATGGTGTCAGTGCGTTTGATACCGCGGTGCTTAAAAGCCCGATAGCGATTTTGAAATTGCTTAATTGAGGCCTGGGGTAACCACGCTCGCATAGCCGAATATAGGGCTTTTGGAGCCAGTGTTTGCCATTCTTTTATTGTTACACTGTCAGCATTTACTAGGGCTTCTTTGTCTTTCAGATACGTTGATTCGGGGATGGAAGATAAAAATTTTAATAGGTGATTGGCTAGATAGTCAGACCACAACTCTTGCTCTTTTTGTGCTTTGAACATGGTGAAAGATTGTTCAAATTCACCTAGCTTTTGAGGCTTAATATGTTTTCTCAACGCGATGAAGCCCATGCTTTTTCCTAACGCTAAAACATCACGCTCGAGCTTGTCTATATTTACGTTGGTAACCTTATCCTTTTCCTGTAAGGTTGATAAGAACGTGTTTAATTGCGCATGTAGAAATTGTTGCCAAAGGCTTTGGTCAGACATTGTTCACCCCTTCTTCTTATTGTCTCTCATATTACCTTAAAAACCAAAAAGAATAAAAGCGTTACTAGTAACGCTATTTTTATCACGTACCCCTGTGCTAAGAATAAGATATAAACAAAGCGTTACTAGTAACGCAAAAGAGATTTCTTGATCTGCCCTCTCCCCTGCTCTATTATTCAATATAAGTCGAATTATCTTAAATTATAAAAAAGTACCTATTTATGAGCGCAATGTTAATTCATGTAGAAAATGTACCGATGGCGATCGCTGAATCAGATCGTGATCGCGTAATTGGAAACTTACGTGAGTTAAAGGACGATGTATGGGAATTGAAGTCAGAAAATACGAAACGCGCTTATCAGTATGACTTTAATCAGTACCTAGGGTTTTGCAAAGATAATGCATTACCGGCGATGGCCAGTGATGTCAATGTGACTAAAACAACATGTCGTGCCTATCTGGACTACTTGATGTCGACCAAACTGAAGCATCATTCAATACGTCGAAAAATTGCGTCAGTGCGCTATTTCATTGGTGTAAGCGAATTACCGGACCCGTGGAAACAGTCAAAACTCTTTGCCGAATACACCAACCATAAGATAAATCAAAAGCCCAGTCGTCAGTCTCAAGCCGCGCCTATGCGCCTTGAAATTATTGATGCCATCAATGCAAAACTCGATACGGATCCGCTGATTGGGTTACGTGACGCCGTCATCTTTAATACGGCGATAGACACGATATTCCGAGCATCCAATTTGTTAGCTATTGAGATCCATCACATCGATTTTGCTAAACAACGGATCTTTGCGCCTCGCTCCAAGACCGATAAATCAGGTAAAGGCCAGTACGGCTATATCTCAACAACCACTATCAATCTTATCGACAAATGGCTCACAAGAACGGGCATTGCGGATGGCCCCTTATTGAGAAAATTATCACCCAAGCAAACGGTACAAGATAACGCGATGCAATACCATGCACTCTTGGCCAGATATAAGAATTTAGCGGCAACACTCAATTTAGAATTCAAACCAAGCTGCCATAGTACCCGGGTCGGTGGGGTGGTAACCATGTTTGAACGAGGTATCTCATTAGATCAAATTCAAAAGGCCGGCGGGTGGACAAGTTCAGCTATGCCGATGCATTACGGTGAAGAGTTTGATGTCACAAAGACTGGGATGGCCAATGTACGATAAGACAACAGACGGATTGAAAAATGCTGTCCTAACAACTCACTGGTGACACAAACGGCTGCGCTTTCAAGCGCGGTTATTGCGCTGTTTCAAAATCGTGCTAATTTGGTTATTAATGCATGATAGCGCTAGTAAAATTCCCCTTAAGGAAAAATAGAAAAAAATCTGTTTTATCACGAAAAAACCAGTGCTGACAGAGGTTTATATTTTATATTCGTTATTCTTACAAAACACTCGTTCAATCGGTGTTCACGTCATTAAGCAAGAGTATACAAAGATGTTTGTAACGTACTGACGGGTATAAAAAAATCTTTTACGAAGGTAAAACTAGTGTTTTTGTGTATAACAGTGAAAAACACAAACCTATTAGTAATTTACTGGCTATGTTCATATTTCGCTTTCAGTCATTTATACAATCGTCATTAACTAACTCTGTGAGACCGATAATGAATACTAAACCGAATCAGGCGCTAGACAAAGAGGATGACGTTTCACTCCCGGGGGTGACCCTAGAACATGTTATCGTCGAAATTGATTCAATGAAATCAGAATTCGCTGACATTGAAGCCACGCTTTACGAACAACTGCAGCTTGATGGCCAGTTAAAACCGATTGATGCGCCTTCTTTGCATAGGGCTACGGTGTGTGTTGAGACGGCGTCATACCACTTAAATAGCTATGCCGTTACCTCCGATGTAAAAGTGGCAGTGGTGGCCATGCTGTTGCTAGACATTGAGCTTCAATATCGCCATTTCTCATCGATATGTCCTCGCTTATTGGGGAAAAAAGCCTCAGACATTGGCTATCGCGATATCTTTGTTAAATTCTTTGACCTCATTGCGCGAGAATTGGCGCGCTATGACAAGCAATCAGGTCGGGGCTCAGATGCTACCTTCTCTGAACTCAGTGTTCTGGAGAAACATATACAAGAAGAAGTCGTAAAAGCCATTGCCCCAGTGAACAGCATAATTCAGTTAATTCTAAATGATTATGCGCTTTTATCGTCAATCTCCGGCGTTACGAAGCGGGCGCATAATAAAGACAGGCAACGCTACTTTAAAGTAGCTAAAAAAACCCGTGACGGTTACATCAGTCGTTTTAAAGCGAGCATCGCTGCTGCGTGGGAACAAGTGTCTGCGTTAAGTGAAGAGCTTATCGAACTCAAAGCAGCAAAGAAGACTCAGATCATGGCGCTCAACAAAGAGCTTAAAAAAACGCGCGAGAAAGCTCTTCAATTTCGAAGTGTGCCTAACCCGATGAGTGAGCTTTTAGGGATAGACATTGACGTAAATAAAGACGAAGAAATTGCGTCATTGTCGAAAAAAGTAGACAGCTTAGAAGCCGTCAATACAGAGCTCCAACGGGAAAATATCCGATTAAATAAATTGTTGTCTACTTCAGGGTTGTGAACATGGCTAATAAAATCTGTACTACAATTCATGGCATCAGTCTTGAGGAGCAAGGAGATCGATAGCGTTAATTTCATCGTTATTTTTTGTGAGCGGTTGCGTTCATTTTTTATCTAACGCGATTATACTGGGCGAGCTGAGTTGGTAGGCAGCAAAAGACAAACAGCGGACATTCAGGTCATCATTTGGACTTCCGGTTTAAGCAATATTGCTTTCATCCCCACCTACAAGAATGCATCTCTGGAGTGTGCCGGATAGTGTCTGTTAGCGCGTTTCACTCTAATTGAACCTTTGGTTTGTGTGATTTGCTAATTGTCTTGGTTATGTACAGGAGAAAACTTTACAGACATACGCTGTGCACCGCAGCCATTAGAGCTAAAAAGCAAGCGATATTCGTCGGTTGTCGATGTACATTTTATTCTGCTTTACAAAAGTATAAAGCTTTAAATCGGCGAACCCTTCTCCACAACCATTTTGAATGAATAGTAGATAATCGATAGGGTTACTGTTACTAATTTTACCGTGTCGATATAAGCAGCATATATGTAAAATGAAATGAGAATTTATCAAAAGTAGGCCACATTATGCCAAACAGAACTATTAGCAAACTGGCAAAAGAAGTTGGGGTGAATGTCGAAACTATCCGCTTTTACGAGCGCAAAAGTTTAATTGAACAGCCCACAAAGCCAGAAACAGGCTACCGACACTACTCTGATGAAATAGTTAACAGAGTCAGATTTATCAAAAGAACCCAAGAACTAGGTTTTTCTCTAAAGGAGATCGAGAATCTACTCAAATTAAACGACTCCCCGTGTAGCCAAGTTCAAGATTTGGCTGAAGCCAAGCTAGAATCTGTAGCCGATAAGATCAGTGATTTAAAAAAATTACAAAAGGCGTTAACCGAGTTGGTTGGTTTATGTCATTCTAATGCCGATAAAAACACCTGCCCAGTCATTGACTCACTTCAACCGAATTCAAAATAACAAAAAACGCTTGACTCCGTACCTAGATACGGCATTCATACTCTAGTTAAGTTCATAAACTGGAGTATGAAAAATTGAACCAAGATTCAAACTTACCTTTGATTAGTGGGGTAATTGCAGCCATTGGTGCAGGATTATGCTGTGCTGGACCGTTGGTTTTGCTTTTACTCGGCATTAGCGGTTCTTGGATAAGTAACCTAACGCTATTAGAGCCATACAGACCAATCTTTATAGTTTTGGTTATTGCTGCATTTGGGTTCGCAGGCTGGAAAGTTCATCGACCTATCGAAAAATGTGAGCAAGGCACTGCATGTGCAATTCCAAAAACAAGAAAACGCAGACAAGTCACTTTTTGGGTATCAGCACTAGTCGCACTTGTCCTTGTGACGAGTAATTACTGGATCATTTGGTTTGCGTAAGTTTTCGAAAAATCTTTAAAACGGAGAATATCATTATGAAAAAATTAATAACTTGTTTATTACTTAGCGTGTCGGCGGCGTCTGTTGTGGCAAAAGAACAAACGGTTACGCTGGAAGTTCCTACCATGAACTGTGTGACCTGTCCGATTACCGTTAAAAAAGCCTTAGAAAACGTTGATGGTGTGAAACTCGCCAAAGTATCGTATGACACTAAATTAGCGTTGGTAACATTTGATGACGAAAAGGCCACCATCAAAGCACTCACTGATGCCACAACGAATGCGGGCTACCCATCCAAGAAAGTTAAGTAGTCTTATGAAGAAACTACTGAATATAACCACACGTTTTGGAGAAAAAGCAGGTGCTATTGGAGCGCTCGTTTCCGCGATGGGGTGTGCGATGTGTTTCCCTGCAATTGCCAGCTTAGGCGCTGCAATTGGAATGGGATTCCTGAGTCAGTGGGAAGGACTGTTTATCAATACCTTATTGCCCTTTTTTGCTTGGGTTGTACTCGTACTAAATGGTTTAGGGTGGCTGAGTCATAAACAATGGCGACGAAGCGCCATCGGTATGATAGCTCCCGTCCTTTTACTATTGTCTTTGTACCCTTGGTTTAAATATGGGTGGAGTACATACGTAACCTATTCAGCACTAGGGTTAATGGTCTTGGTATCGCTATGGGATATATTTTCACCTGCTTACCATCGCTATGATGGCACATGTGACACAACTGACAATATTGGCGCTAAGGAGTTAAAATGATTAAGTTAAGTATTCAAGGCATGACATGCCCCAGTTGTGCACCTAAGGTTCACAATAAAATAATCAAACTAGAAGGCGTACTTGACGTTTCAGTCTCTTATGAAGAGAGTTTAGTCTCAATCACTCCGTCAGAAGATTTCAACGTCCAGAGTGCAATTGACGCCTTAGAGTCAGAGGGCTACCAATCTCATGCGCAGGAGGATTCTTGTTGTGCATCTGATCAGTTTGTATCAAATAAAAAACATCTGCATGTTGCCATTATTGGCAGTGGATCTGGCGCATTCGCTTGTGCAACCAAGGCTGCTGAAGGTGGCGCAAAAGTTACCATCATTGAGGGAGCAGACGTTATAGGTGGCTGCTGCGTAAATGTAGGCTGTGTGCCATCAAAAATATTGATCAGAGCCGCACAACTCGCGGAGCAACAACGTAACAATCCATTTGCAGGTCTTGAAAATCACCAGCCGCAATTAAATCGAGCATTATTGTCGCAGCAACAATCGGCACGTGTTGAGGAGTTGAGACATGCTAAATATCAGAACATCTTAGATACAAACCCTTCTTTGAGTCTTATCAAAGGTTATGCACGCTTTAAAAACGCCAACACTCTGATTATTGATAAACCAGACGGTGATCAACAAGAAATCAGTGCGGATAAAATTTTAATTGCTACGGGATCTACTCCCACCATTCCAGCAATCAATGGGTTGAGCGGTACGCCTTATTGGACTTCAACAGAAGCACTATTTGCAACTGATTTACCAGAGCATTTGGTTGTTATAGGCTCATCAGTAGTGGCACTGGAAATCGCTCAAGCGTATCGTCGGTTGGGTTCTGAAGTGACGGTGCTTGCAAGGCATACCTTACTATATCGTGAAGATCCATTATTAGGTGAAGAACTGGAGAAATGTTTCAAAAAAGAAGGCATCAATGTTCTTACTTATACGAGTGCCAAAAACATTGCCCACGATGGTAAACAATTTATTATCGACTCAAACAACGGTCAAATCACCTCTGACAGACTACTTGTATCAACGGGACGTCATGCCAATACAGAAAAACTCAACTTAAAAGCGGTGGGTGTACAAGTTACCGAGCGAGGCGAAGTAATGGTCGATGAAAAGATGCAAACAAATGTCGAAGGTATATATGCAGCAGGTGACTGCTCGAACATGCCACAATTTGTTTACGTAGCGGCAGCCGCAGGCAGCCGAGCAGGAACGAATATGACTGGTGGTGATGTGAATTTAGATCTAACGACTATGCCTGCCGTTATTTTTACCGATCCCCAAGTAGCTACGGTAGGATTAACTGAAACTCAAGCGAACCAGCAAGGCATTAGTACGATAAGTCGGGTGTTACCAATGGAAAATGTGCCTAGAGCATTAGCTAATTTTGAAACTGACGGGTTTATTAAATTAGTTGCAGAGGAATCCACAGGTAAGCTGATAGGCGCACAAATATTGGCTCATGAAGGTGGTGAGCTTGTTCAAAGCGTAGCAATTGCCATTATCAACAATATGACAGTTGAAGAATTAGCAGGACAACTATTTCCTTACCTGACAATGGTAGAGGGGTTAAAACTATGCGCTCAAACCTTCAATAAAGACGTATCTGAATTATCCTGTTGCGCAGCTTAATCGAACCTAATATGTTAGAGCTAGCGCTTATGCTAGCTCCACCTTCACAAAACAATTGATGTTTTTTTGAACGCTCATATACATGAAAAATATGTAAAGGCCAACTTCCGCTTTACGTACGAAGCGGAAGTTGGATTTTTGATTATTTGATGGCAGTTAAGAGCGATTTGCAGACACACTTTCTCTCCGATAATCTGACGCCTTGTTGAATGCAGTGGCTGTTCAAATTTTGCATTTATAATAGCTAATAAGCGGAATCAGTGTTATCGTTTCGAAATAGTTGTTAGATACATAGAGTTATTGTTGGGATTACAACTCCAACTGGTCGGATGAGTGCAATGGTATTTCTGCGTTATACTTACAAACAAGTAAGAGCAGGAACGTTCGGATTGCGGAGCTAATACACTCCTATATACCCTGCCTCCCGTCACCTAGTTAACTATTATTTTTTAAATATTAGATGGTGGCGCTCTGCAAGACAGAGACAACTACTCTAGTAGTGATAGGGATCTCGGAAAAAATTATTGTATTCGGAAACCCAAACAATTAAAACTGTTTGGGTTTTTTGTTTCTACTCAAAGTTCATTTAGTGTTAGGCGAGCTTAACTGTTTTTGGGTTTGCTTTTTCTTTTTATAGTTCTTCTTTGACTTCCGCAGTGCAGGCCCTTGAAAAGGTGGCCTTTTGGCGAAAACGTTTCTAACTGCAACCAAAAAAGGCTTTGTGTCCCTTCCTTGAAGCAGTTTAACTCGAAAGTCATCCTCATCAACTAAAAATGCAGTTTCTATGACCATAGAAAGATCTCTGGCACTCAATCTATGCAGCTTGAAAAGAACAACATAACAGTGCTTTTCACTTTCACCATGCTGAAATTCAAAGAAACCTGTAAGGCAGGTACGATCATCGCCTTTATTTGCTAAAACACAAAGACTGGAATAAGACTCTTGGAGAGATTCAACGAAAAGAGGTATGTTTTGACTACTTAGGTATTTATCACGGCAGAAAACTCTTTTATCAGAGGAGATTATTTTACATCCATCTCTATCTAATTTTGCAATATGGGGCCTATCTTCGTAATGCTCATATTTAATTAGTAGATGGCCAGAATACGAAAGTTGTAGTTCGTGATCTGAGTTTTCTAACGCTCGGCTGTATACATGGTTCGTTGGGCGAACTTCGATAGAAATTTTTTCTATTCGTTGGTCTTCAAACTTGAAATCTTCAACCTGTACGACGTGGTTAAATAAATGATCCAGCGGAAATACTTGAGTGATACCATCAATTTCTACTTCTATTGAACTAATTCCGTCATGAACTTCACTTCTTTGGTGCATTGTCCCTAATCTTTATTAAATGACTAAAACTATGAAGGCCGGACAATATTGCAATTTTTCTCGCATTTCACCAGCTCGAAAGACCTTACATTATATGTCGATTACTTAACAATTACTAATCATGCCAAAAACACTTTATTCGTGTTCCAACTTCCTGCTGATGTCCGCTTTTGACCATTGGCAGAAATCCAGAGGCAAAAGCCTGACCGTCCGCTGTTTGTCTTTAGGCGACCTTGACTATCAAACCAGTTTCTACCAAGTTTTGCACAAATCGGAAATGTCGCTATCTGGATGAAATTTCAATATCCAACCTTAGAATGCAAATAGCCCAAATAACATTGATGAAATGAGTTTATTCCGAGTGGTAGGCGGCGCAGAACATAATTCTGTTAGTGGCCAGATACGCTCCAGTTGCTCTCTTGCTTTAAAAATACATTCCATGCCCAACTGACCTTTATTAATCTTGTATTTTCGCGTATTGCACTTCAAAAGCGTCTACAGCGTGCAATTTTAAAAACCTTGCTAGATTGTCCAGGCGCCATGTCCGCAGCGCATCAGAACGGCCATGGCGCATAACGTATGCTGTTTTAGTATCAGCGTTAATTGCAAAAACAAAAAACTTAAGTTCATCATCTTTACTTTCCTGAGCGATGACTTTGGTGATCGCTTTATCGGTGAGTCGCTCAGCAAATGCACCTTCTTTTAAATGCAATAAACTATTCATAATAAACAATATGCCGTAATGTTTGATACATAATGGCATATTGTTTTGATTGAACGCTAGAGGTTGTTGATCTTTGTATGAAAAGCAGCCGGCATAGCAACGAGGTATAATTGTTTCGCCAAAAATAATTAACCGTAATGTTGCTATGCCAAGAACGATGTTAACAGATGATGCGTGGGAAATCCTAAAAGTACTGCTAAAGGAGAGTGGCAGAGTCTATAACAAATATGAGCACCGAAATACCCTGGAGGGCATACTTTACCGAATGCGTACCGGCATTCAGTGGCGGGATTTGCCATCTGAGTTTGGTCTCTGGAATACGGTCTACCGACGATTTAATTTATGGTCGAAGAAAGGCATATTGCAAAAGTTATTTGAAAGCTTAGCCTCCGAGGGTGACCCAGAATGGTTGTTTCTTGATGGTAGTATAGTTAAAGCGCATCAGGATAGTAGCGGTGCAGCGGGTAAACAAGATGAGGCCATCGGAAAAAGTCGAAGTGGTAACTCAACGAAAATTCACCTTGCGGTAGATAGCGGTGGCCTGCCCGTTTATTTTGAACTATCCGGTGGTCAAGTGAACGACATCGTACATGCACAAAGTCTGATAATAAACTCCCCACAAGCCGATATTGTATGTGCTGATAAAGGCCATGACAGTGAAGCTTTTAGAGCTTACGTAGAAGAAAGTGGAGCAGATGCCAATATTCCACGCAAACGAAATAACAAATTAGGTAATGACGATATGGACTGGTGCCTGTATCGATATAGGCATCTTGTTGAAAACGCGTTTTTGAGGATAAAAAGGTACCGGGCAATATCAACAAGATACGACAAGCTAGCTCGAAACTATAGCAGTACAGTCGCATTGGCATTCATGATGATGTGGCTACCAATGTACTGCTGAACAAATAATGTTCAAAGATCAACAGCCTCTAGTGTCATCGTTTCCATTTAAATGCTCGTCTTTATGGCTACGAGGTTATCGCCATGGATGATAAGGTTGTCATCAAATGAAGGTGGTTTACCTTCCAACGGTAACGATTTATCCTCAACCGCTCTTAGCTCACTAAACGGTACTCCCACGGCAGAAGTATAATATTTTAATGTTGTTAAATCTACCTGATGGAAAATTTAGATCTGTGAGTTATTTGAGCAATCCCAATTAATGCAGGCTCCGACCTGTGAGTTGTTTTAGCTGTAGTGGAACAGTGACTTTGGCCATGTAATTAGAGTTGCTGGACTGGCCATGTCATATTGACCGCTACATCTACATCAACCACAACAGGCCGTTAGAGTAGGTGATTACACGAAAAAGCATTGAGGAAAAATAACAGTTTTATACTTATTAATCAGAATTTTAGTGTTAATAACAACTTTTACAGCAAAATGCAACTTGCGCGGAGATCTGAAAAGAGTAAGGTGTTTTATACTGTTACCAGAGGTTTACCTATGAACTTTATTGATGATGGCTTGATTTTGAAGTCAGTGGTCACTCAAGCAACCCTCTTACTGAAACCGAGAATTCCGGCGTAGGCAGGTGCATCAAGGAGCCTTCCCTTTGCAAGGTAACTGCTATTTTCACGGCTTCTGGGCCACCGACCTTGGGCAGTATTCGGCTTAACAAAGGTACGGTAGTAACGCTTATAAAACAGGCGCTGGAGTATGTAAGAGAGTGCATTGCTTTCGCTATGATGGCTTGCTCAAGTTTGGCGCAGTGAAAAAAGATTACTGACAAAAAGATCGATATTCAAAGTCAGTTCTTAGCTATGCTTGATAGATAACAACGCAACCAAAGCCGATGTTCATGCCTTATTGCCAAACTCACTTTCTCGCTGTAGCGCCTAAGCAAGTTGAAGACATCTTATCGTCATTTGCTAAGGAGAACTTTGTCGCTGGTCAGAAAGCTTACTGGCTAAATGATGGAGGCATTAACATCGACGCTGGTGAAAACGATATTCGGGCTTACTATTACGAGAATGAAGCAACTATAAAGTTCTTCTGTCGCGATGAGCGTAATATGACTATATACGATAGAAAGCTCAGAGCCTTTGCCGCCAAACATAGTGTCTCGCTTAATGAAGAAAGTTCTGGGTACTTATTTGATAAGCTTACCGGAAAATAATTATGATCAACTCACTTGATGTGCTGAAGTTAGCTAAACAGATCTCACGAGATAGTCTTTCTGATGCTCTCAGTCATGAACTGTTAACTCACGGGAATACGCTTTACGGTAAGCACACCGATTTCCCAAACTACATTGAACGCATCACGCCCAGAGGAAAAAAATCACTTGGGTTCTGGCGAAATGGTGAGTTCGAGGAAGTGATTTGCCTGCTATAAAAAACAAAGCCCCCGCTTAGAACACCGAGGGCGAATGGGTTGGGCTCACAAAGGTTAGATACAGATATTAAAATAAGCGAAACCATATCTATCCTTATCGTACATGACGTTAAGAATATGATTGTAAAGTCTATACTTAATAAAGAGTCAATAGGTACCTAAAAATCGTTCAGGTAAAACTTGGGCATTTGCGAATAAATGCCCAAGAACACTACTGATCCCCTTTACTATGCACGAGTCGATAGAGTACAGGCAGCACTACCAGTGTTAGCAAGGTTGACGATATTATCCCGCCGATGACCACCGTGGCCAAAGGCCGTTGCACCTCTGCACCTATGCCCGTATTGAGCGCCATGGGCACAAATCCAAGGCTTGCCACTAGTGCTGTCATTAATACCGGACGCAAGCGAATAAGTGCCCCTTCAACAATGCTATTCACTAATTCTCCGGTTTCTAGCAAACGTTGCTTGATGAAGGACAGCATTACCAATCCGTTTAATACGGCAATCCCAGACAACGCGATAAATCCTACCGACGCGGATATGGATAAAGGCATATCCCTTAACCAAAGAGACATTACACCGCCTGTTAATGCCAAAGGGATACCTGTGAAGATAATCAACGCATCGCGTATAGAACCAAACGCAATTACCAGCATTGTCAAAATCACAAACAACGTAACCGGTACCACAATAGTCAATCGTTGACTCGCACTCTCGAGCTGCTCAAAGGTTCCACCATAGTCGAGCCAATAACCAGCAGGTAAATCTACTTCATCATTGATTCTCGCCTGAGCTTCTTCAACAAAAGTGCCAATATCTCTGTCACGCACATTTGCTGTGACAACAATACTACGTTTGCCATTTTCCCGGCTTATTTGGCTAGGTACTTCTTTAAATGCCAGTGTGGCTAATTCGCTTATCGGTACATGCTCACCAGAGGGCGTGACGATGGGAACGCTCTCAAGCTGAGTGAGTTCATTTCGAATGTCGTCGCCATATCGCACGACAATCTCAAAGCGTCTGTCGCCTTCAAAAATCATTCCAGCGGTTTCTCCACCTGTCGCAGCATTGAGCCATAACTGCAAGTCGGCTATATCCAAACCAAAGCGTGCCAATTGATCAGGCTTTGGTGTGACGGTGAAGATTGGAATGCCTTCTACCTGCTCAAGCCTCGCGTCATCAGCTCCTTCAATCGTTGAAATAACGGTCAAAATGTCAAAAGCAGATGCAAAGAGCGTATCTAAGTCATCCCCAAATAGCTTTATCCCCAAATCTGCCCTTACGCCACTAATCAATTCGTTAAAACGCATTTGTATAGGTTGCGTAAATTCATAATTATTGCCGGGCAAAGTAAACAAGTCCTCTTCAAACGTTTCCACTAACTCAGCTTTTGTCATTGATGGATCGGGCCATTGCTCCCGAGGCTTTAAAATAACAAACGTATCAGTAATGTTTGGTGGCATAGGGTCGGTGGCGACCTCACCCGTACCCGTGCGACCGAATACCGTCTGTACTTGCTCATACTGCATAAGTTTCGCTTCAAGAGTTTTTTGCATTTCAACTGCTTGTTCTACCCCTGTCCCAGGGATCCGTATTGCCTGTACTAAGATATCACCTTCATTGAGCTGGGGAATAAACTCGGAGCCTAATTTACTGCCCATCCATAAACTGCCGACAACCAAAGCACTCGCTGCTACTACCACTAGCCATCTAAAACGCAGCGCTCCCGTTAAAACAGGACGATAGACTGCCTTTGCACCTTTAATAATTGGGCTTTCTTTTTCGCTAATTTTACCTCTCATGAAAATTGCTATCGCCGCAGGCACTACGGTAAAACAAAATACCATTGCGGCAAGCAAAGCCATTATCACGGTCGCTGCCATGGGGTGGAACATTTTACCTTCGACGCCAGTGAGCGTGAACAAGGGGATATAAACAATGGTAATGATCAATACACCAAACAAACTGGGACGTATGACTTCATTAGTGGCTTCATATACAACATTCAGTCTTTCTTTGAGCGGTAGAGTTGCGCCGTTTTGCTTCTGGGATTCGGATAATCGCCTGATACAGTTTTCAACAATGATAACTGCGCCATCGACAATCAAGCCAAAATCAAGTGCGCCTAAACTCATTAAGTTAGCAGACACATCGGTTTTGACCATACCCGATATCGTGGCAAGCATTGCCAGGGGTATTACAGCGGCTGTAATAAGTGCAGCTCGCACATTCCCAAGCAAAACGAATAGCACAACGATGACAAGTAAAGCGCCCTCGACGAGGTTTTTCTGTACTGTGTCGATGGTTTTGTCAACGAGGCTTGTTCTATCGTAAACCGCTTCAAGGATAACGCCCTCGGGTAAGCTTGTTTTAATGGTTTCGAGCTTACTGTCCACAGCTTTGGCGACCGTACGAGAGTTTTCTCCCACTAACATCATTGTCGTGCCAATCACTGTTTCTTGGCCATTTAACGTGCCGGCTCCAGAGCGCAGCTCTTTACCGAGGTTGATTTGGGCGATGTCTTGAATTTTTACCGGTACGCCATCAATGACCTTAACAACCACTTGGCCGATATCGTCGATGCCCTTCAGTTGGGCTTCCGATCTGATCAGTACTTGTTGCCCATTTTGTTCTACAAAACCAGCGCCTTGATTCGCATTGTTGCGTTCTAGCGCACTGAGAAGGTCACCTGTACTTATCCCAAAGTTTATCATTGCGACTGGATTAGGATTCACATGATATTGCTTTTCAAATCCGCCTATCGCATAAACCTCGGTCACCCCCTCAACAAGCGACAATTGGGGCTTAACTACCCAATCATGGATCTCCCTTAATGCCATAGCATCATAGGGTTGACCGTTGTCCTGTCGCGCCTGAGGCTCAGCACTTAACGAGTACATGTAAATTTCACCCAAGCCTGTGGCGATAGGGCCCATTTCAGGGGTTAACCCTGTTGGCAATTGCGCCGCGATGGCGGTGAGACGCTCGTTGACGAGATTTCGTGCGAAATATAAATCGGTGCCCTCTTTAAACACGACTGTGACTTGCGACAAGCCATAGCGTGATATCGAGCGGGTATACGATAAATTAGGCAAACCGGCCAGCGAGGTTTCAACTATAAACGTTATGCGTTGCTCAGTCTCCAAAGGCGAGTAACCTGGGGTTGCGGTATTTATCTGCACTTGCACGTTGGTGATATCAGGCACAGCATCAATCGGCAGTTGTTTGTAACTGTACATACCAAAAAAGGCGACAAACAAGGCGAACAACATCATGACACCACGGCGCTCAATCGACAGACGGAGTATTCGTGCAATCATGCTCTCACCTCACCGTTTTTATGGACTTGGCTTTGCTTTTGACAATAAATGCGCAGGTAATTAGTCATCATCGCCCGCCTCCATTTTTAATAAATCAGCTTTTAGTAGATAGCTATTTTCTACAACGACTTGCTGGCCTATTTGAACGCCCTTCACAATCTCTACTAAACGGTTGTCCGTGTTCCCAAGTTTTACTTGGCGGGGGTAAAATCGTTCCCCTTCTTTGACAAAAACAATGGTTTGCCCATCTAACTCTTGTATTGAACTTTTGGGGAGTGCCAGATTGACTTCTTGGAAACCAATCTGAATATAACCCTCTACCATAGCGCCTAAAGGCCAATAACCACTGCCATTATCAACGTTCACAAACGCGATAGAATAGGGTTTGTCATCCGGTGAGGACGTAATGTGGCTTATACTTGATTGTTGCTGCAATTCCTCAAGCCTTAAAGTGACTTCCATATCAGCGGCAATATGAGTACGTTGTTTGGGGAAAATAGCCAATTGAGCAATTGCGCGAGAGTAATTAGCAACAGAAAGCAGCACTTGACCGTTGGTGAGCTCACCATCATTGGCGTGTCTAGCTATGATTTTTCCAGACATCGGTGAGGTGATTGAGTATTGATTTAAACTCTCGTTTGACTCAATGATTGCCAGCGTGTCACCTTTTTCTACTTTATCTCCAATATTCACCATGATACGTTTTACAACACCGTCGAAGCGGGCACGAATATGACTCAGTGACGCAGGATCATGAACTATCCGCCCAAACGTTCTGGTTGTGAGCGATAATGATCCTGACGCGGCTGAAGCAGTCACGATATCGTGTTTAAGCATCCGTTCTTGAGATAATACTACGTACTCGGGTCTTTCTTCGGCTTCCTCATCGTCATCATCAGCCAGGGCGACAGTAGCAAACAATAAAGTAAGTAGCATGGCTAACACGCCAAGCAAGTAACGTGCGCTAGTGAGTAATGTAAATTGTGATGTATTCATTATTTTTTCTCTAGTAATTCTGATGATTGAGCAGACGTCGAGGGAGAGTCAGAAAACACGGGAATTCCCGTAAGTGCCTCTAGATCTGCGCTTCGAAGGTGGACTAAGCCTGCGGCTTTTATCAGTGTTCGTTGCATATCTATGAGTTGCTGTTGCGTTGTCACCCACTCTATATAGTTGTAGCGACCACTTTCATAGCCATCCCGCGCCAATTTCAATGCAGATTCCAATGTGGGAACGACATTGTCTTGAAGGGTCGTAACAGTGAGCAAGGCTTGGTCTTTTGCGCTAATGACTTGATTTAATTGGCGAGTGAGTTCACGAATTTTCGCTTGTTTTTGATAGTCGATACTGTCAAGCAATGCGCGCTGTTGTTCGTATTCTCCTAGATTCCGCTGCTTGGTATTTAACGGCACCGAAATACTGGCGACTAACGCTGTGTCATTAATTCCCTGCATTCTTCGGATACCGGCTTCCCACGCAATGTCGAACTGCTGACTGGCCTGAACCACTCTCAATCTGGCCTCTTGTACCCGATAGTTATCAGCATAAAGCAGAACGTGTGGATTGCTTTGAAGCTGTGAAAGCATATGTTCAAGTGATAGTGAATTTGGAAACGATAACAGTGTCCCTTCAACTTCCGCAAACGCAGCGTTAGTGTCACCCCACATGATGGCCAGGTCGCGTTTATACTCATTGAGTTTTTGTTCACTTATCAATAACGACAAACGCGCCTGCGACAACGCTGACTCTGCACGTTTTTTCTCAAGTGGTGAAGAAGCCCCCGCTTCAACCCGTGTAGAGACTGTCTGAAGCATTGTGCGAGCCAGCATTTCAGCTCGTTGCTCAGTCTTGTGCAACGCTTGTTGGACAATGACATTGATATATCGTCGAGTTGTTTCACCCAAGATGTCCAGCGTACGAATGCGCCGTTGTGTAAGCAGTTGTGCTTTTTTTGAACTCACCACATTCATTCGGCCGCTGACTTTATCTCCAAGCTCGATGACCGACGATAAGGTCAGTGTCAATTCGGCATCTTTGATACCAGACACTTCGCCTGTTCCCAACACATTTTCAACTTCAACCCCAACAGACATTTCAGGTCGTAAGCTGGCCATTTTTGATTCACCATCCAAAGCCGAAGATTTAAATTCGAACACAACTAAATCTGGGTTGTTTGATAATGTGCGTTTGAGCGCATTTTCAAGCGTGATTGAAGACTTTTGCGCATTGGCAGATTGAACAGATATGCTCATGGTTACCAGTGCAGCAGATATCAATTTCAGATACGCTGAGCTAGCTTTTTTTATGCCCAATGGGCGTGAAGAACTCATAAAAGAACCTTTTGTTCATAAGATAACGACATACATGGAAAGCACCCATGCAAACATATAGGAGGGAATGGATTAATGTTGAGGTGGGCGCAAAAGGCCTTCGACTAGGCCGTCAGTGACGTTGCGGGAATAACTGTATTGATTGGTATATAACGGTTTAGATACGTCATTTATTGGGTGTTGTGCCAGAAACTTAATCTGTCCACATTGACACAGCACACAATGGAAACACTTAGACTCTTCACTCGACGTATTATCACCAGCATTTACATTTTTTTCGGGAACATCATAAGTGCCTATCGACTTTGATTGTTCAGGGACTGACGATACCTCCGCAGGGTAGTCATCGCATTGAGCGGCGAACGAAAAGCCCGATTGACACATGAGCAAAGTAATAAGTAGCCATGCCAACCTACGCAGTTTTGATGTGCAATTAAAAATTGGCATTTTCTTATCAACTTTGCGCATTAAGCGCTCGCTGTCTTTCATTTCCAGCATCTTCGAGGATCATTTTTGCCCCGCGCAACACAACGCACGAAACTATCACACCGATAACCAGATCAGGCCATCGAGAATCGAGCCAAAACACCAAAACGCCAGCAAAGATAACACCTAAGTTGGCAATCACATCGTTGGCTGAAAATATCCAGCTTGCCCGCATATGCACTTCTTCATTTCTTTGTTTGCGTATGATCACAAGACAAATGACATTAGCAACCAGTGCAACTGCCCCCATAGCCATCATTAGTCCCGATACAGGTTCGCTACCGTAAATTGACCGTCTTACAATATCAATGATAATCAACACACCCAGTGCCATCTGAAAAAAGCCGCTAATTCTAGCCGCATTGGCTTTGTGCAATAGCGATTTACCAATAGCATAAAGGGCAACACCATAGACAACTGCGTCGGCGAGCATATCAAGTGAATCGGCTATTAATGCGGTTGAATCAGCAAGCAACCCGATCCCCATTTCTATAACAAACATTGTCGCGTTTATTCCCAAAAGCCAATACAAAACCTGTCGTTGAGACTGGTCTTTTATTTCAACTTCGCACCCACATCCGCTCATTAGAAACACACTCTTTACTGATGAATAGTATGAGTATAAAGTCTATACTTGGTATAGAGTCAACGGTTAGGAGAAAAAAATGAAAATTGGTGATGTCGCAAAGACGACAGGTTGTAGTATTCAGACCATTCGTTTTTATGAAAAGAAGGGGCTCTTGCCTGAGCTTAAGCGCTCAAGTGGAAATTATCGTGTCTACGACAAGGGGACTATTGAACAACTCCTGTTTATCAAACAGTGTCGTTCATTAGATATGTCTATCATGGAAGTAAAAACGCTAATGGACAGTCGTTCGAGGCCAGATCAGAGCTGTTCAAATATCAATACGTTAATAGCTAAGCATTTATCAGACGTCATTATTCGCATTGAAGAGCTAAACGCATTAAAGTCATCACTCGAAAATATGGCGTCAAAGTGTGATCAAAACAAAACCATTAGGGACTGTGGCATTTTAAATTATTTACACACTTAAAATTGTAAGAAGAACACAATTTCACTGTGCGCGCTCACCTTAACTTGTATCTATCGGCTAACATTCGTCATTTGTGTAGATTTATAAGGCAAAAATCAATAGCCTGATATTCAGCGTTTGTAGTCTACCGTGTACGATTTTCTGCCATTGACCCGTAGAGATTTTTACAATTCGCACCGTTCTTTACCAACAAGTTTTATCTCTGAATCGAAAACGCTGAGCATTTATTTTACAGTCTCAGCGTACTAGAGACGTAGATATTGGCCACAAACTTCACTGGCAGCTCTCAAGTCTCGAGCTTTTTGGGTTTTCAAATTCAAATCAGAAATAATCGACTATCCTTGAAAGAACAATTGTAGAAACGATAGCGAAGCCTAAGTAAATCAACACATTTGGAAACTTCTTTAGCTCATCCACTTCTGCATCTCCCTCAAGAAGCATACTATTTACTATTGTGAGTGGAATAAATGTTAAAAAGCCCAATAGATTCAGTGGATGAGCAACCGCGACTCCCCCGACAACAAATACAAGTTGTAGTACAAAAACAAACTTCACAAAGGAGTTTGAACGTTTAGTCGTGCTACCTACATCAACCAAAAATGAATAACTAAAATACGGATATAAAATACTTTTTACAAAGATAACCAAGTCGAATTCTTCGACTTTAGCTTTCCTACTAAAATTTTTGTAATAGTAATAAATGTTAAACAGCCCAAGAGTAGCAAACGAAATTGCCATCAATTTCGAGCTGTTTACTGCATAAAGTTTTGATTTCAATAGTTACTCCAAAATTTCTTTGACCGCATTTACAGCATCCGCTATTGCAGTTGTTGATTGTGTGACTTTAACCTCCACTCCTACAGAGGCAGAAACACCAATCTTTCCTTTAGCATCACCTTGCGGTTCAGAGACGCTTCCTTGCGGTTGTATGTCACCATTGATTGTTTTTTCAGAAACTAAGTCCTGTGCAACCGCAAATGGCCCAACAGCCGCGTCTGCATTCACTGAAGTCTCTACTATTGTTTCGTTTTTGGCCACATCGCCACTTGGTGACTGTTGATAGCTAGGTGTTAATGATAAACCAGCCCCCAGTCTAGGACTTGCACTAACAGAAGCCGACAACTCCAATGTCTGATCATCGAACGACAATGAAAGAGAGACTCTCGCTCCAGCAACAGCTATCGCTTCACCTGTTACGCTAACAGTATGTTTTTCTCTACCATCAGGGTCAACGTATTTATAGGGATTATTGCTTACGTATGAGTATCTGTTAAATGTAGATATATCAGAGAGTTTGAATCCAACAGGATCATTCGAGTAAAAACGACCTATAACTGGATCATAGTATCGTGCCTGCATATAGCTTAAGCCCAATTCACTATCGAACTTGTGTCCCGCATAGCCTATTTCATTACTAGCAGTCTCATAGGTATCCCCAAATGGCTTATAGTGTCGTCGACTATTGTTAATAAGTGTTCCACTATTGTTAGATTGCGCCGTAGTGCTGCCTAGAATATCAGTATGAATAAAACTTGCTGATGAACTAGAATCTTTTGCTATGAGACGACTTCCAATATAAATGTAGTTTTTCCAAACGCCATTACTCTCACTGAAGAGAAGCTTTCCATCTTGACTGTAATGATAATATGCCGTGCTCCCGCTCTTCGCAGACTTTACTCGGCGATTGAATCCATCATAGGTAAATGAAAATCCGTTCGCCGCAGTCATCTGATTCGCCAAGTTGTAACTCATACTAAAGTGACTGTTATGAATAATATTGCCACGAGTATCGTAGTTAAAGTAACCATAGGCTTTTGCTTTGCTTCCAGAAGAACTGATACTTTTAAGTCGACTTTGGTTTGAATCAATAGAATAGATTAATGTGAATCTGTTTGAACTCAAGCTGTAACTGCTTTTGGAAACTAGAGTTATCAGGGATGAAGGAATTACCGAAGTTGTGCGTATGCTCCTATAGTAATCCCAAATATATCTGCATAAGCGACTCGAATAAAAGCGCCAAGATCATAGCCCAGATTTAAATCAGTTTTGAGATAATAAAGTCAGCTTTCAACCGTGCTTTTGGTTCTGAAACGTTTGCTAAGCCATACCCTCAAACTTCTTTAAGAGAGAAGCAAAGAGTGCTCTATTGTTCGCTTTTTAGTATCTAAAAAGACAATAATTTGCGAAACATTGTTTCATTAAAAACTAGTCCTGACGGGTGAGGTTTACATCTTCTCAGGTTACAGTTTTTACATTACATATGCTTGAACACTTTCGATGCTGAACAGCTTATTAGTAGAAACCCTGTAGCCGATTCAACTCCTGCTATCATTCGTAGATGTCCGTCCGGCTCGATACTTCCAAGACCCAATGTAGTAATCGTAGTTAGTGAAAAGTAAAAAATATCCATGGAAGTGGCAGGTTGCTTAAAATCGCCGAGCTCGAAATAAAGTCCAATTTCATACGCCAGAGTAAAAATGACTGCTAGTAAAAGTTGGCTCGAAATGGCAATAACGACTACCGACAGTGTTTTTATCCAAGCTCCCTTCAATCTCTCGCTGATATTGTCCGCGACTACTGAAATATTAAAAAGATGCAGCCCTACGCAGATCAACAGTGCAGTTAAAACTATTAATATAGACAAAAACATAGTATTTCCTTGTTGGTACAAAACTTGACTAGTTAAGATTGATTGGTTTGTGACCTCTCTCAAGCTTTCTTTTGTTAGAAAGATTTACAAATATTAACTATTTCTTAAGTAAGGATTACATATGAAATACTCTAAGTTCGCTGCAATGATAATAACTTCAACTGTAGCGATGTTTTTAATGATGTACTTAAATACCTACGCTATCTCGCATGTCTGGTTCAGTGAGACAAGGACTTATATGGCACTCTATATGGGGGCAGGCATGGCGATTATAATGTTAGCTTTCATGTTAGGTATGTATAGCAACAAGAAACTCAATACAGCCATTTTTATAATAGCGGCACTTACTTTCGCCTTGTGTATCTATCTTGTTCGTTCACAAAGTACCATTTCAGATACCGCTTACACGAAAGCAATGATTCCTCATCACTCTATAGCTATTTTGACTAGTGAGCGTTCTAACCTTGAAGACGTTCGCGTACGAGAATTAGCAAACGGCATTATTAAAGCTCAGCGAAAGGAAATAAAGGAGATGGAGTGGTTGATAGAGGATATAAATAAGAATGGCAAGGTAACAACTCAGGAACAGGCCGAACAGCGTCCAATTCCTCAATTTGAAGGTAAATTGAATAAAGGAAAGGAAAATGAGTAAGAAAGCTATCCTATATAGAATGGTTACTAAAGAGCACATTTGCCCTTACGGTTTAAGGTCAAAAGACTTACTAGAGCGAGAAGGCTATTCAGTAGAAGACAATCATCTTACTTCACGTAATGACACCGATGATTTCAAGCAAAAGCATGGTGTAGAAACGACGCCTCAAACCTTCATCAAAGAAAAGCGAGTTGGTGGATATGATGAGCTTCGTAAATACTTCGGGAAAGGAGAAGCGGGGCAGAACGGAACTACTTATGCACCTGTTATTGCGATTTTTTCTGTGGCAGCTCTGCTATCGTTAGCATTCCAGTTTTTTGTTTCTGAAGACTTCATCTCTATAAGAACACTGGTTCTCTTTATTGCTTTCTCAATGACACTACTTGCAGTTCAAAAATTGAAGGATTTGTATAGTTTTACAAATTCGTTCATAACCTACGATTTGTTGGCAATGAGGTGGCTTCGATATGGTTACATCTACCCATTTCTTGAAGCCTACGCGGGGATAGGAATGGTAGCTCAACTGCCTGCCATAGCTGTTGCGCCATTTTCACTATTTATAGGAACCGTTGGGGCAATTTCTGTCTTTAAAGCAGTATATGTGGATAAACGGGAGCTCAAATGTGCTTGTGTCGGTGGGGACAGTAACGTGCCGTTAGGTTTTGTTTCACTATCAGAAAACATTTTTATGATAGCAGGCGCATTACTCATGTTATCTTTTTAGTTACAAGAGTTGCTTATCGACTAAACTTAATAAAAGTAACTCTATCAGCTTTTAAGATTGAAAAGACTGCTTGTTTAACTACATAGGAAGTTGTTTATCTTAGTTACAAGCAAATGTCATTGATTAAAGTGTCCTTAAGACTTATCTTTTCTAAGGGAATAACGTCGCGTAAAGGTTGAGAGCAAATACAAAGTTATGAGATCTATTATTTTCACACTATGCATTGGATATTTATTGGTACTGTTTACCGTGCCAGTTGATGCGTGTGAAATGAAAATGGATGAACATAGCTCATTAACTAAGGCTTCTCACAAATTCGCAGACGCTCATGAGGAGAAACGTAGCAGTTCACCTAGTTCTAAGCATCAAAGCGCTCACACTGATGGACACCCCTCGCATTCGGGTAAATCAGGTTGCTGCAATGATGGATGTATGTGTATAGCTACCAATTGCTACCACTTTGCAAGTCTTTTTTACGTTCCCATTCGTCAATTTGAAACAACTTTTGCTGAGCAGTATGACATTATCGCTCTAGCTGTTCCCCCCAAAATTTTCACTCCACCTTTTCGTCCCCCGATAGCCTAAGGTACTGACTTAGTTAGTAATACTTTTTAAATGGATGAAATTCCTTCGTCCAGTTAGTATCAATTCAAAGGCTAAAAACTATGAAAAATTCTATCGACAACGGTCGCAGAAGATTTGTGCTCGCTGCCCTGACCTCAAGCGCTGCGGCTGCGTTAACCAACGTTAGTCCTCTATGGGCAGCACCTGTTGGTCGCCATTTTAAAGATCAAGTTTTGACAGGTGATATTAAAAATCTCAATGTGTCAAAAGCGCAATTGCCAATAGGCTCAAATATGGGCTCACCTATAACGATCAATGGTCAAATGCCGGGCCCGTTGATTAGATTGAAAGAAGGACAGAGAGCGCACCTCAATGTAACTAACCACCTAAACCAAGATACTTCAATACACTGGCACGGGATTATTTTACCACCAGATATGGATGGCGTTCCGGGAGTTTCCTTTGCCGGAATAAAACCTGGCGAAACATTTAAATATGCATTCGATGTCGAGCAAAACGGCACCTACTGGTACCACAGTCATTCAGGCCTCCAGGAACAGTTGGGCCATTTAGGACCTCTTGTGATCGACCCCGCAGATGGGGACATTGGGGCTGATAGGGAACATACAATTATTTTAAGCGATTGGACGTTTTCAGACCCCCATGACGTTATGCGAAAACTGAAGGTAGCGGAAGGTTATTACAATTATCAAAAGCGAACTATTTTCGACACGTTAGAAGACGTAAAGAAAAAAGGGCTTGCCGATACATGGGAAGAGCGTGCTATGTGGGGTGCAATGCGTATGAGCCCTCGCGATATAGCTGACGTTACAGGCAGTACATATACATACTTAATGAATGGCCGGACACCACAAGATAATTGGCAAGCCCTGTTTAAAGTAGGCGAGAAAATCCGGTTGAGGATCATAAATGGTTCTGCGATGACTTATTTCGACTTTCGCATCCCAGGGCTTGAAATGACAGTTGTAGCTGCAGATGGTCAGCCTGTTAAACCAGTAAATGTGGATGAGTTTCGAATTGCAGTAGCGGAAACTTATGACGTAATCGTTCAGCCAAAAGAGCGAAAAGCTTATACCTTTTTTGCGGAAAGTTTTGATAGAAGTGGATATGCGCGTGGCACCCTAACCCCGTCAATTGGCCTTACTGCAGAGGTTCCCCCACAGCGAGTTATCACAGAGCGTGGCATGGCGGCGATGGGGATGGACATGTCTGGTATGAAAGGCATGAATATGGATAAGTCCAAGGTCGACAGCTCGGGCATGGCTGCTCCAAAAGGTGAAATGAAAGGAATGGGGCAGCATAGCGCCCATACAATGCATGGCACCCAAATGGAAGGAGAAATGACCCCCTCCAAAAAGCTCCCAGTAGAAAGCATAGACATTGTCCACAGCGAAGACGGGCACGGCGCTGGTGCAGCGATGATTGCTAAAAATCCAAGTTCTAGGTTGGATGAACCTGGGATCGGTTTGGAAGACAGCCCACATCGTGTCCTTGTTTATACAGATTTAGTCGGTGAAAGTCCTTGGCCTGACGAAAGAGAGCCGGAACGTCAAATTGAGCTTCACTTAACGGGCAATATGGAAAGGTACATGTGGTCGTTCGATGGCAAAAAGTTTAGTGAAGTAGACGGATATGTACGTTTCAATTATGGCGAGAGACTACGTCTGATCTTGGTTAATGACACTATGATGGATCACCCTATTCATTTACATGGTATGTGGATGGAACTTGAAAACGGCCAATATCCAAGACCTCGTAAACACACGATCAGCCTCAAGCCTGGAGAGAAGGTCTCGTTACAAATCAGCGCAGATGCCCCCGGTGAGTGGGCGTTTCATTGTCACCTGCTATACCACATGGAAGCAGGTATGTTTCGTGTTGTACAGGTCGCATAGGAGATTAAAATGAAACAGATATTAATAGCAGGCCTAATAACATTAACTTTGAGCGTTGACAATGCTTTGGCTCAATCAAGAGATGACTGGCCATCTCCTATTCCTAATGAATATTTTGGCCAAGTTCTATTTGACCGACTTGAATATACTCGCACTGATGAGCAGCAAAATATAGGGGTCTGGGACATGCAAGCGTGGTATGGCGGAGATTACCATCGTCTTGTTTTTAAAAGCGAAGGCGAAAATACACAAAACGATGGAATGCCTACTGATCTGGAACGAGCAGAACTGTTGTACGGTTATCTAGTTTCTTCTTTTTGGTCTATACAATTTGGTGTGGGCACAAAGGGAGAGCTGTCATCAGATGCGGATATGGAGAACTATGCGGTGGTCAGTTATCAAGGTCTAGCTCCTTACTGGTTTGAAATGGAAAATTCACTGCGTATTAACGAAGACGGTGACATGCAGTTCATCAATGAAACCGAATATGACTGGCAACTAAGTCAAGTTTCCTATCTGCAACCGCGACTGGAAGTTGTTGCCAACCTCACCGATTCTGAAAAGTATGACCGTCAAAGCGGGTTGAGTAATATTCGTATTGGTTTGCGATATCGGCATGAAATAGTGAGGGAGGTAGCACCTTATGTCGGTGTTTATTACAGCAAAGCTTTGGGAAATACAGCTGATGCATTAAAGGCTGAAGGCAAATCAACCAGTGAAACTGGTGTAGTGTTAGGTGCAAGGATTTGGTTTTAAACGCCCTACGCTAAAAATGAAATAACTGGTATGCCATTGCCAGTTATTTCTTTCTACACGTCTTCGAATTTGTTTTGTAATGGGCCTGTGTCCTTATATTTGCTGCAGGTTGCTTTTGTTGTTACTCAGGCTCACATGACATAAAGGAGTAACCAATATGAATGAACACGAGCATTCAAACAGGAAAGATTCGTTAAGCCTCTGGGGCGCGGTATCGATGGGAACTGGTGTAATGATAGGTGCTGGTATATTTGCTTTAACCGGGCAAATAGCAGAGCTGGCAGGCACATGGTTTCCTTTTGCGTTTTTAGTTGCAGCGATAATTGCAGGGTTTAGCTCATACAGTTACATCAAAATGGCACAGAAATACCCCTCTGCAGGTGGTATCGCCATGTTTCTGAAAAAAGCCTATGGTAGAGGTCTGCTGACTGGTGCCTGTGCATTGCTAATGTTTTTTTCCATGGTTATCAATGAAAGTTTGGTAGCCCGCACTTTTGGCACTTATGTCCTACAATTGTTTGACTCTCAGGGCGCTGAGTGGCTTATACCAGCGCTTGGCGTGAGTCTTCTTATTGTGGCATTCATTGTTAATATTTTGAGTAATCAATTCATACAGACCCTCTCATTTATTATGGCTTTTATCAAAATAGCAGGACTTGCAGTTTTGGCAATTGGTGGGCTGTGGGCAACCGGTTTGTCGTTTGAGAGCGTTTCAGCTCAACCGCAAGATACCAGCGCAACCGGTTTTCTCGGAGCCGTGGCACTTGGTATTTTGGGATACAAAGGATTCACTACAATCACAAACAGCGGAGGCGAGCTCAAACAACCAGAAAAAAATGTAGGAAGGGCCATAGTCATTTCTATATCCATTTGTGTGGTACTTTATGTTTTTGTCGCAGTTGCAGTTGGAGCAAATTTATCAATTGGCGAAATAATACAGGCAAAAGATTATTCGCTTGCTGAAGCATCTCGACCCGCATTCGGCCAGTATGGTGCTTGGTTTACTATAGCTTTCGCGATTATTGCCACGTCTTCCGGTGTCGTTGCCAGCATCTTCGCTGTTTCAAGAATGCTATCGATGCTTACATCAATGCAACTTGTGCCTCACCGTCATTTTTCATTACCGGGAGATATAAGAAGACATTCCTTAATTTATACGTTAGTCATCGCAATAATTCTTACCATATTCTTCGATTTGAGCCGCATAGCCTCCATCGGTGTAGTTTTTTATATCGTAATGGATATCTTCATCCACTGGGGAGTGTTCAAGCATTTACGAGATGATGTGCAAGCTAAAGCTTGGGTACTAGTCAGTGCAATTATTCTCGATATCATTGTTCTTCTATCTTTTATGTGGGTGAAAGCAAAATCAGATATCTTCATTGTTGGGATTTCTGTGGCTGGACTTCTTATCGTATTCGCGGCTGAGAAATGGTTTCTAAAGCTCCATGCGTATGATGATGATGATAAAAATTATAACTGATGCAAATCATTGAAGCTGTTCATGAACTACATCGACGGAGTAAGACAATATTCAGCGTAGGCAGAGTAGCAGCCTAAAAGGTAAGCGCAGTTGTTATGAATAGGAAAGGAATTAACCGGCATTAGCGTGCCGGTTATTTTTACTCGTGGCACACTTTAACCGCTTTTTTGCTGCTTCAGTGTATCCATTATTTCAGCAAACTCCTGTCCTTTTGACTCAGGTGGCTGGCTACAACCCTGCTTCTCTGTATTGGTTTGACTGGGTAGTTGCATGGCTTGCTGTAAGGCTAATTCTGAATTATTGGTTATCATAATATCTCACCGTTAGTTTAAATTTATGTGGCAGTAGATATCAGCAAATATCGTACCTGTGCTAAAAGGACAAATACTGACTATTTATTTAGCCCTCACTACTACAGCTGCCTATTGTAAATACTGGCAATAAGCCAACCCAGTACACCTGCGAACAAAGCCCATAAAGCTCCGCCTATCACTACACCCAATAAAGGCACGTTCCATATCATCCCTTGCCAGTCTGAAAACATTATATTACCAGCCATGGGTGACATCATGTCGGGCATTGTAATAATGAACAAAGAACTAACAACTAACAACACTCTCGAAGCTGAACGATGCGGCGCACGCGAACGCAAATACATTTTCTCGAATTTTCATCTTACGCCTCCTTAAAGCCAGCATCATAATGTAACGACATCGCTCAGCATTGTTGTTGAGTGAGAACGTAGAGCACATTAAGGTTATGTACGCTTCCTGTGAGCGCCCTGCGGCAAGTGGTGGCAACTCCACGGTTTGTGCGTCGCATTGTCTTTTATATTTTGATCTACAAACTGGTAATAACCTTCTTTTGTGTGTGTCCACCAGTCATTGTGAAGATCTGCGCCGTGTTTTCGAATGATCGCTTCAATACCGTCTAAATCGATATGTGTCGCATCATATGCCAGGTGAATAGCCCCTTCTTTGATGTTGTAGCTCACCTCATCAATGCCAAAGAGCTTGTCAATCTCTTCAATTAGGGGCTCGCAATTTGCCTCATAGACATTGCTGAGCCGTAAATTCCGAACGACTAAATTTGCTTCTCTGACACCGACTCTGTGGTCTAAATCACTCATATCTTTCTCCTCGGGTGTTAATTTGAATGTTTCTGAGATTCGGGTGAATGGCTTCCATCCATTTTCGACATCATTACTTCCATCATCTTAAGATGCCTTTCTGCCATATCAACTTGGTTTTGCATGGGTTGCCCTTCCATTTTTTCGTGCATTATATGCATCATTCCCATCATGGATTGCATGTGTTTTTTCATCATTTCACGCTGCTTGCTGGGATTCTTTTCTTCTTTGATAGCGTTAACTTCTTCCTTCATCGACTTTATTTTTGCATTCATCATATGCATATCTTGGCCACGCATAGGCATTCCCGTTTGAATCTCTGGCTTGTCTGAGCCCTTATGCTCATGCTCTTCCATTTGTTGAGCTTGCGATGTTGCAGCCATTACTAATGTGGTTGAAAAAATGATTGATTTAGTGAATTTTTTCATGGTTTTCACCTTTTAATTTAAAGTTGAGGTTTGGGATCCAGCCAGGTGTCGTGTTGATATAGCTCACATACTCATCGCCAAATTCAGCAATAGCCAGAGCTTCTTCACGCTTTGCCAGTTTCACATACACAACAACTAAAACTGGAAACATGACCAGTGTGGGAATGGTCGGCCATTGCAACAAAAAACCGAACATGATCAGTATGAAGGCTAAATATTGAGGGTGGCGACACCGCGCATACCATCCAGTCTTAGCTAAGTGATGGTTCTTCTGAGCGTGGTGCAGCACATTCCATGCTGAGGACAAGATAAAGAATCCTGCAACAATAAATACCATACTGGCGATATGAAATGGGTCCCAGTGGGCGTCGCCTTTAAAACCAAAGAAAGTATGCAACAGATGTCCGTTTTCGTGCGCAAAAAAGTTTACTTCCGGATAGGTTTCAGCAAGCCATCCTGACAAGAAATAAATAGTCAGTGGGAAGCCATACATTTCGGTAAACAGGGCTACAATAAACGCAGAAAATACCCCCAAACTTCGCCAGTCGGTGGAAGATTTTGGCTTTACAAAACTGAATGCAAAAAAGATAAAAATAGCTGAGTTCAGTATCACCATTGACCATAAGCCATAATCATATGTATCATTCATCTTGGTTGTCCTTTTTAAGTGACTCCTTTCGGCCTTCCTCCAACCCCTGAATGTATCCATCACGATAAGCCGCGTTGTTATCACTCAATTCCTGAAAACTTTTCTGCTTATTGTCACTGTCGCGAGAATGTTCGTGGGCGTGTCCGTGTTTACCGTGGCTACTGTGCATGAATATATGCATGAATGGGCACAGCAATAAAATCAAATAGGGAAGAAACTGAAGGACATGATGACCATGTTCGAAAATTAAAAAATAAGTAACGGCAGCGATCATCGCTAATGCTGCCCACCCTGTAGGTGTTGACCAAAATCTGGGGTGACTGTTTTTCATGACTCCTCCTATACCACCGTAAGAACACCACGATACATCTGCATCTGGCAGTGAAAAGTATGTTCGCCCTGTGGGACGTTTTCGAGGTGAATTGGTGTTACCTCATTAAGCGTTAGCTGCTCACTGATATCTAATGAAGGAATTAGCAGTACTTCGGAACAGGGAGACTCATCTTTGCGCAAAAACTTCAACGTAACAGATTGGTTTGCGTTTACCTGAATAGACGCTGGTGAGTACACGCCATTTTTTACTTCTATGAGTATTTCGTTACTTTCAGTAACTGTCTGATCAGGCTTGTATAACCAAAACCACCAAATAATCAGTGCAATACCCGTAAGTCCTACAATATTAATTATCATCATAAGAAAACTCCTTAGTGGTCCTTTGCCTTGAATAGGCGAAGCCGGTTCGCATTTGATACCACTGTTAACGAAGAAAATGCCATGGCGGCTCCGGCGATAACTGGGCTTAGCAATACTCCGAAAAATGGATAGAGCACGCCCGCCGCAAAAGGTATACCTGCTACGTTGTAGATAAAGGCTCCAAACAAGTTTTGCTTAATGTTGCGCAAGGTGGCTTTACTAACCGCTATAGCATCGGCCAGACCATGCAACGAGCCGCGCATCAGGGTGATATCGGCGCTTTCAATGGCAACGTCCGTTCCTGTACCAATGGCAAAGCCAACATCAGCCAAGGCAAGAGCCGGAGCATCGTTAATTCCATCACCAGTCATACCCACTACTTCTCTCTGCTGCTGTAATTCATGTACTTTGTTGGCCTTATCTTCGGGCAATACTTCAGCAAAAAACTCGCTTATTGCCGCTTTCTTTGCCACTGCAGCAGCAGTTTCTTTGTTGTCCCCCGTTAACATGATGACCCGGATATCATTAGCCTGAAGACGCTTGATGGCAGAAACAGAGTCAGGTTTTATCGGGTCGGCAACCGCTATGATGGCAGCAAGTTGTCCATCTACAGCGAAATACATGGGAGTTTTGGCGTCTTTGGCCAGTGTTTGTGCTTTCTCTGAATAATTACCTATGCCCACCCCTTTTGAAGCCATAAGCTTGCTGTTACCAAACAATAAGGCCTTTCCTTCACAACGGCCTTCAACCCCCATACCGGTAATCGCATTAAACTCTTCGGTTTTCAGCAGCTCAATGCCCTGGTCGTGGGCACTTTCTACTATCGCCATTGCTAATGGGTGCTCTGAACCATTTTCCAGACTAGCTGCCAATTGCAGCACTGTCTTTTCATCACTGAAATTGGCTAAAATTATGTCAGTGACCTTGGGTGTACCTTCCGTAATCGTTCCGGTTTTATCCAGTATCATCACACTGATTTTTGATGCCGTTTGTAGCGCTTCGCCGTTGCGAATTAGCACGCCGGCTTCAGCAGCCTTTCCAACCCCCACCATAACTGACATCGGCGTGGCTAGGCCCAATGCACATGGACAAGCAATGATCAATACAGTGGTGGCCGAAACTATGGCAAATGCCAGTGCGGGCTCAGGCCCAAAGTTCAGCCATGCTAGCGCACTGAGCACAGATATAATCATGACCACAGGAACAAAGTAAGCGGATATCACGTCGGCCAAGCGCCCAATAGGCGGCTTTGAATTTTGTGCGCGTTTAACCATTGCAATGATTTGCGCCAGTGCCGTGTCTTTACCTACTCGAGTTGCTTTAAATAGAAACATTCCTGACTTGTTGAGAGTTCCAGCAACGACTTCATCGTCATGTGATTTTTCAACTGGCATCGGTTCCCCGGTTAGCATGGACTCGTCGATTGACGTATGGCCTTCAACAACCACACCATCAACAGGCACTTTTTCTCCAGGCCTGACTTTGATGACATCGTTAAAAAGCACTTGCTCGATAGCGACCTGGACCTCTTTATTGTCGCGAATAACCGTGGCTGTTTTCGCTTGTAATCCAATTAAACGTTTGATTGCTTCTGAGGTTTTTCCGCGGGCTTTTAGTTCTAAGGCAAGCCCCAGATCAATTAGACCAATGATCATAGCTGTAGCTTCAAAATAAACGTGCCTTGCCATTAACGGCACTGCTTCAGGTACCAACACTACCAACATCGAATAGAACCATGCTGTGCCTGTACCAAGTGCAATGAGTGTATCCATATTGGCAGAATGATTTTTAAAGCTCTTCCACGCACCGATGTAAAAATGCCGGCCGGAAAAGAACATTACACCCAGCGTCAGTAGGCCAACTGCTAGCCACAACAACCTCTCGACATTAGTCTCGACCGTCATTTCGTCGACAACAATGCTATAAGTCATTAGAGGGATACCTAGCGAAAGCGCAATGAAAGTATCTCGCATCAGCTTTTTGTAATAGGTCCTATCCGCTGCTTCTTTTTCATCGACTACATCAGTGTCAGGCTTATCTTCGAAAGGCTTTGCGTTGTAACCAACGGACTCTACTGCTTGAACCAATAATTGAGAATCCGCTGTACCCGTTACAAGTACTGTTCTGTCTGCAAAGTTCATTTCGGCATTCTGCACTCCCGGCGTCTGCTTCAAGGCAGCTTCTATTTTTCCAACGCAACTGGCACATCCGGCGCCTTCTATCACTAATTGTCGCTGTGTTACTTCTGCACTCATAGTGCTCTCCTTTTTTCCTATTTTTAGAAGACTTGTTTTTTGACGGACAACAATTTTTCTGAAGAAACACCTGCATTAAGTTCTGTCATTTATGTTTTCCTCCAGGACGGTGTGTTCAAACTCTTCTATTAAATGACAGACCACGTGTGAGGATGGGGCTTTGTCACCCATTGCTCCCCATTTCCTTACTGCCAGCATCATATTTTGCCTGAGTAACAACATTGCCTTAAATTGTCTTTCTGTTTCTGCTAGCCTTCTTGCAATTAAGGTTCTAACTAGGGGACAAGCGGTCTTTCCATTATCTGCTTCTCTGAGAATTTGCTTGATATCTTCAACTGAAAAACCTAAATGCCTTGCACTTAATATAAACCGCAACCTGGAAGCATCTTTCGTTGAATAGAATTTATAACCATTGTCAGATTTTGCCGGCGTTATTAACTGCAAGCGCGTGTAATAGCGAACAGTATCTGGCGTTGTAGCCAAGGCGCTTGCGATCTCTCTTACTTTCATAGTTGTTCCGATGTCTTTAACCTAAAATTTTACTTATACCTAAAGGCTAAACCTGTTTGTGGGACGCGAGTCAATTGGCATGTAACTCGTGAAACTTTCGGTTCTAAGATGTAATGCGTTTGTAAGTGAGGCGGATAATACTTGCTGTTCGTTTACTGATAGCAAACAGTGTCTTAATGTATATTAATTAAGCAGTTGATCGTCTAAGACATTCTTTGATTGCAATTGATTAGTAAAGAAAACTTAGAGAAAAGCCTCACTGAGTTTATGTGTAGCTCTTAATCGGAGGGTGGAAGGGAGGAGAGTGTATACCAATTAAAGGGGTAATATTTATATCTGAAAATGAGCTTTGCTTAATGTTTTCACTTATCAGAATTTCAATATTTGAAAGTATACAAAATTGGGTTAAAGAAGTTGCACAGTAAGCACCTATACAGCACGCGCATATCGATTGATCATTTCCTTCGCAGTGCTGTACATCCTGGTTCTTTTCTGAATGAAGTGTGTGATTATTTAAAGTAGTATGTTCTACGCTTGATAAGGAATCATTTGAGGACATATGAGATTCTGATGTGTCGTGACCATCACATTTAATTGGGTTCGTCATAGCAAAGCCGTGCTGTGAAAGCAGCGCAGCTATTAGTACTAATTTAAACCACTTATAAATGCCTGACACAATAAACTCCATCAGTGAGTAAGGGAATAGTAGCGGTATTCCGTTATTCTTACTTTGACGTAGATCAACACAACACAAAAAAGTGCTTAGCACCTTTAAACATTAAAGCCGTAATCAACTAGTTTAGTACTCTTGATTCATATAGCCTTAAACTACGCTTAGAAAGTACAACATAGCCATCATTTATAGCAATGCTTTTAATCAGTGCATCCTCAAAGATTATGCTACCGCACGTGAAATCGTGACTGAAAGTTGTGACTTCGACATCATTTGCGATATATAACGCGTTATCTAACGAAATAAGAATCCCAAAGTGCCCATACTGTCGAAGGGCATGACTAAATTGAGCGGTGTTTTGATCCCAATTTACAAACCTTCTTTTTACTGGAGGTAGACTTTGGAATGACGCTAGCTTTTCCAATTGAGGTGTGGCGTTATTATAAAGCTCATTAAAGTTATTAAGTAATTCTTCTAACAGAGTTTCTGCGAGTAACTGAGACTTGACCATCAATGATGAAATCGTTTCATTGTTTTCGACCTCAAATTTCTCTTGGATTAGGATGCTACCTGCATCAAGTTTCTCAGTGAGTTTATGAATGCTAACACCCGCGTTCTCAGGGTTGTCGATAATGTAGGTGAGTGGGGTTGGGCCTCTACTTTTGGGTAGTAAAGATGGGTGGATATTAATCGCATATTTTATTTCGTTTGTGGGTACTTTGTATCCGTAATCGGCTACAACAAAGACTGTCTGTTCGTCATTTAAATATCCTTTAAGAGTCACGATACTTGGTTTTTCAGTGGAATAAACAATATTGTATTTACGACAAATTCGTTTGATGAAGCTCGCATTTTCCTGAACATCGTTTATAAAAACGCGTTCAATGTTCAATCTATTTTTAATTAGAAGTAACAAACAATTCGAGAATAAGTCGTTTCCAAAATAAACGATTTTCATATTTCTCTGTACCTTTTGAGAATAGCGTATGTGGAACAAAATGTAGGTTGGGAGGACAAGTGTTTAAGGATTCGATGTTGATTAAAAATCTGTGCAAAAACGAATAATAAGGGTTCATTGGCTGGCGGGAAGCTTAGTTCGTGCCAATATGAAGTGTAAGGCATTTTGACAATAGGATAGCCGAGATGGTTCTGATATTGAGCAAACTGGAAAGCTACCGTTGATATTACCAAAGTAGCTTTCAATACATTTATTTCGCTAGTCTTTTGCACGATTTCTACTAGAGGAATGCGTGTGAACTATCAGCCACTCACCGTTAACTTTTTTAAAAAGAAAGGTTTGAAACCCCGTTTTGTTGAAAGTTTCTCCAGACTTCCTAACCTTTCCTTGAACGGTTGTATCAACGAGTGTCCAAGCAAAATCATCTTCTACATGAGTTTGAATGTTAGAAAAATCTAAACTTAAGAAAACTAAGGCATCCTTTTCTGGTTCAACATGATGCTCTATCAAGTCACTTAACCCTACATTCTGTCCGCCAGATTCAAAGTATCTTGCGCCTTTAAAGTCGAAAAAGTGCTTTTTAAAGGGGGCACCGTCTCCATTCTCCCAGCCATATTCAATTTGCTTTATAATGTCTTTTATCTGATCTTTATCAGTTGCATTGTTATCATGAGCGAAAGTGAAAAAAGATAACAAAGACGAAATGATTATGATTAAAAATTTTTTCATACGAGCTCTCTCGGGTAGTTAATCGAATCAATTTGACCAATGAATATGTTTGATTTTCCACTCTCCTTCGGTGTTGATTAAGACAATTGTTTCCATACTTTGGTAGTCTCTCTCTTCCCCCTTAAACATCCCATTGACCAGAAACCGCGATGCGGAGATTGCTGTGTTGCCCAGAACTTTGACTTGATGCTCCAACGCTTTATTTGTCACTGACGATAGATATTCCATATCTGAATTCATATGATGTTGAGCATATTCATCTGCGCTCCTCTCAACTCCGCCTCCTTCATAAATAGTCACATCATCCGCCAGTAGGCTCTTCGCAGTGATTTTGTCTCCCGTATTAAGCGCGTGATGGAATGCAATAACTATTTTAGCTGCAGGCGTATCTAACCCACTAAACATACCTTTCTCATGATGTTCTTTTTCATGGGCACTAGCAGCAAAACTCATGATTACGGGCATGATAAATAGTAAGACTAATAATTTAATTTTCATTTGAATTTCTCTTCTAAGTTTTATCTTTCGGGACCTACAATACTCGTAAGCCCAGAAGTAATGATTAAAATAGCAACTGCTATTGTTAACTCTAATGAAATGGATTTTGAGAGTGCTTCGCTTCCCGAGCCACTTTTAAGTTTTGGGACTAATTTCAGTTTGTGCCGTATAGCAATAGCTAGAATGCTAGTTACAAGGAACATTTTAACAAGAAGAGTTTGCCCATATATGGAGCTAAATAACCCTTCAAAACTACCTACCAATTGAATAGCTAGCCAAATGCCTGCAGATAATAATAAGGTAACCAATACGGCCGCCTGCGTACCAAACCTATCCATTAATTTATAAAGCTTTTCGTAGCTCTGGTAATGGCAGGAGAGCTTTAACGGAATCAATGCACCAAACCACCAAGCCATAACAAATACGTGAACCATAAGTAGTATTCGAGCAATACTTCCTAATTCAGAAACGTGGCCGGTTAAAGTAAATGTGTACGAGAGAGTGAATAGACACAGCACAAGTAAGCAAGACTTTAACCTTAGGAAAGGTTTAAGAGGTTTAAATTTCAATAAGTAGATAGTTATTAAAGCTACGGCTAACCCCCCCGCACGATACAAGGTGACTTCACCGATAGGAGAACTCAACATTATCTTAAGCATAAAGGGGTCAAGTGCGCCTTGAATTCCCTCTTCTACCATCGCTCCAGTGTTCGCGATAAACCACACTGCATTAGAAATAAACGCAACAAAGACACAAACCTTTACCCATACAGCGCTATAAGATGGCGTTGTATAATTTGTGCTATTATCGTTAATATCTCGCCAGAAAAATGTATATCCAGCTGTGGCCGCGAAACCTAAATAAAACATTAGCTTTGACACTACAATTACAGTGTTCCAGATATACATTTCCACAGCTGAATCCCCTTTTTAGTGCACCATAAATCCAAAACTATCTTTCATCTTGTGCCCATCGGAGCCAAGCATGATGAACTCAACATTGTATGAACCTGGACGTAATTTAGGTAAGGTCCAAGAATAATCCGTTGCAACCTCTTTCGGAGGTTCAAAGCCAAAATCAACTTTTGCACCTTCACTATCTTTTAAAACTACTTTTATTAATCTAACTCCCTTGGTAAAGCTGACTGATAGTTCCATTGGGGCCTCCATCAGCATTGCATTTTTGCTTGGTGTGCTAGATTTAATTTCTATAGCCTCATGTGCTAATGCCACGCTGCTTAGCAGTACACTAAATATTGCAAATGATTTAACAAGTGCTTTCATGATTACCTCTATCTTTGGTTTTTAAAAATTAAAATTGCTTTGATTGTCAAAAGTGCGCATTTATTTGTTTAACTTTGACTTCAATCGAATTGACTTTCGTAGCTTTCTACTTTCGCGTAAGGTTCGTAGCTCCCATCTTGATATATAATGAAAACGGTATAAGGCATAAACTGCTCTGCTACTTCCATTCCGGGTGAACCTACTGGCATAGCTGGAACAGATAACCCGATAGCCTTTGGATGTTCTTCTAACAAGAATCGTTTTATAAACTTAGAAGGGACATGGCCTTCAAATACAAAGCCACTTTCTGTAACAGCGGTATGGCAAGAGCGAAGATTTGGCGAAATTCCGTATTCGTTCTTGATGTCGCTCAAGTTATGAAAGTCCTTTGTACGTAGTTGAAACCCTTGGCTTTCTAGATGAGTTATCCACTTTTTACAGCATCCACACGATGGTGATTTATAGACCAATAATTCAAAGGCGTCGTTTGCGCCATGGTGGATATTTGCCATGGCAACGCTAGGTAGAATTAGCAGTAATACCGCAGCTTGATAGGTGATTTTTTTTAACATTTTTGCCTCCAGACAAAGCTGGCACATATAGGTACGCTAGCACCTAGATAATAAACAGGAACTAAAACAAATTGTGCGTGAAATTTGGACGCACTGACCCTGTGTTAGGCAAATATCGGTGGGCGAAAAAGTGAGGAAGTTACTGAAACTGGCTGTTGGAAGAACAAGCCAAATGAAGCGTCCGGCACCACTGGGTGTTGAACAATCATCATGGAAGCTATAAGGACGGGAGCATGAGTACAACCACCTGGTGGGCATGTGCATTCCGAAGTGTTGCAACAATCTTTAATACTAGCGTTTTCGGAACTTATAGAATCTACTCTCATACCATGGCTCATGTTCGTAGAGCAATTCGATTCAGAATTACTATTGTAATGTTTGTTATCAATAGCCATTTCAAAACTCATAGTATCTACAGCCATCGCTTGCCCGACGAGGGCAGATAGCACTGTAAACACTAATACTAGTTTTGATATGGATTTAAACATTTCTTAAGCATTAAACATAACCAATATGGAGAATAATTGATTTTCGCGAATTGGTAAACAGTTGAGGCTGATTTGTGATTAGAATAACCCGTTCATCGGCAGAATTTAGGAAATAGTCATGATGAGAGAGATAGCCTACAACCATGCAAATTTTTGGGCGCGTCTCTAACTCTATAGTAACCGTCCGGTAATCCCCACATTCAAAAACTGACGTCGCTACTGCATCGTGTTCTTTTACAAAGGAGAACACGCATGCGATATCAACGACGAGACGTAAATACCTGGCTGGCGCTTTTCGAACGTCAGGAACAAAGTGGATTATCGGCGGTTGCGTTTTGCCGTCAGCATGAGATAAATATTCAGACGTTTTATGCCAGACGCAGTGACATCCGGCTTCAGCGAACCAGCAATAAGTTTGTTCACGTTAAGCGCGAAGTCACCACGTTCGAATCCCGTATTGAAGGTGACTCGCAGACCCTTTCGCTTGAATGCGCTGCTTCGACATTGCGCATACCCGCCAATGTCAGCCCGCACTGGTTGGCCGCCCTGATGAAGGCGCTGAACGAATGAGGATGTTCGTCGAGCCCTCTGACATTTATCTTTACCTAGGCAATGTCGACTTCCGTAAATCCATCAATGGCCTGATTGTCGTGGTGGAACAGCAGATGGAATTGAATCCGTTCCGGGATGCGTTGTTTGTGTTCTGCAATAAAAAGCGGGATAAACTGAAGGTGTTGTACTGGGATAAAACTGGCTTTGCCCTGTGGTATAAGCGCCTGGAGAAGCATCGCTTTAAATGGCCGTCAGACACTGAATTACAACACATCAACCTGAGTGAGCAGCAGTTGCAGTGGCTGTTGTCGGGCTTTGATGTGATAGGCCATTCGCCATTGAACTACACCGCTTCCGGCTTATAACCGGTGATCATAAACAGCATTTATCGATCACGAAATAGTCTGAATAACATCAGGTAATCAGTACCTTAATCGGCGATAATAGTCTTATGAACGAAGAAGATTATCAACGCCGCATCGCTGAACTGGAGCAGCAGCTCTAGGAACTGAATAACCGGTATCAATACCTGGAAGAGCAGTTCCGTATCGCACAGCAAAAACAGTTTGGTAAAAGCACCGAGGGCCACCCTGGTCAGGGCGAACTGTTTAATGAGGCGGAAGAACTGGCTGCCGATGTTGAAACGCCAGAGCAGGAAGCCATCAGTTACACACGCAATAAACCTAAGCGCAAACCACTGCCTGAGGACTTGCCGCGTGAAGTCATCGTCCACGATATCCCTGATGAAGATAAAGTCTGTGGTTGCTGCGCTGGCACGCTGCACTGCATCGGTGAAGATAAGTCTGAGAAGCTTCAGTTCATTCCTGCTCAGGTGAAAGTGATTGAACATGTACGTCCGAAGTATGCGTGCCGTACCTGCGAAAAAGAGGGTATCAGCAATACGGTGAAACAAGCGCCGGTACCACATAGCGTTATCCCCAAAGGCTATGCAACGCCGAGCCTGTTGAGTCAGATAATCACCAGCAAATATCAGTATGGTCTGCCACTTTACCGGCAGGAAGCTATGTTCAAACAGCATGGCATCGAACTCAGCCGTAAAACCATGGCAGACTGGATAATCCGTTGTGCTGAGTTATTTAAGCCGCTTTATGACCAGCTTCATCAACATCTGCTACAACAACCGGTTATCCAGGCGGATGAAACCACGTTGAAGGTTGTCGATTCTGACAAAACGACCAGTTACATGTGGCTGTATGCAACCGGAGCGGACTCACCGCAAGCGACCATCACCGGTTCTGCGATACCTAACATCGTGCTGTACGATTATCACAATAGTCGTGCCGGGCGATGTGCCGTGGACTTCCTTGATGGTTATAGCGGATATCTGCAAGTGGATGGCTATCAGGGCTACGAACAAACGCAGGCCACCTTAGTCGGTTGCTGGGCCCATGCCAGACGCAAGTTCATGGAAGCGAAAAAAGGCGCTGGCAGTAAAGGCAGTGGCAAAGCTGATTGGGCACTGAACCACATACAGAAGCTCTACCGTGTCGAGACGCAGTTAAAAGAAGAAAACGCAGCAACCCGCTATACACAACGACAAGAAAAGAGCCTGCCGCTACTTAATCAACTTGAAACCTGGCTGACAAAATCAGCCCAACAGGTATTACCGAAAACAAAACTCGGCGAGGCAATACAGTACTGCCTCAACCAGTGGCATAAACTGATTCGTTACACACTCGATGGCCATCTAGCCATCGACAACAACCGCGCTGAGCGAGCCATTAAACCGTTCGTTATAGGCAGAAAAAACTGGCTGTTCAGCCAGACCGCAACCGGTGCCAATGCCAGCGCCATCCTCTATAGCATCATCGAAACAGCGAAGGCCAACGACCTCAACGTCTTCGAGTATGTCATGGACTGCCTGGAGCAACTCAGCAGACCGGACACCGATATCGAACAGTTACTGCCATGGCAGTTTGCTAAACGATAGGTGGGATTACCGGACGTGCTTACTGTGCAAATTCATCAATGTGTATAAAAGAATAGAAAGCCAATAATTAGCGAGCTTTAATATAAGAAGTTAAAGTCTGATATAACTAAAAGGCAATACCCAACAACCTTTGGGTTCAGTTTTCAATTACTAGCCAGGAGTTGCATAGCAAATCGCAAAGCAAAATTGTCAGTTAGAAAAAGTTCTTCGCGTGCTTTTACTTTCGCTGATTTTTTTTAAGTTTAATGAAAGTGAAAGCAAAAGTCAGCGATGCCATCAGCTCAAATAGCCAAAATATAGGAATGAAGCCAAACGATTCAACCAAAAAACCATTTTCATCTATACTCGAGCCTTTTATGTTATAAGCGATTAAACACAGAATACCACTAATAAAAAATAAGAAGCTCATCTTATAGTTACTTATAAATTTCATTAATGTCTCTATATTTTATTTTCAACATCTCGTAAGAGCACGAAAGAAACGTTGATGTCGAAGGTACGTGTTCAATCTTGCCTCTTACCACTTTAGTTACGCATTATTATCTATCACACTCTCCTTACAGTTTAACAAAAAATTTAATCATGAGGGGAACAAACTAAAAAGTTCCATGAAAATCTATAGTCATGATTGTAGACAATGTGTCACAAATAAAATTTTAGCTTAGTATTAAAACTTGAATTACTGTCGACTATCATTGTTAATGAGTAATGGAATTTCATCTCACCTCCTCATTAACTGCAGAATGCTCGTCAGTAAACTCTATTTCAACTGTGCTGTAACTGAAGTCAAACATGGCCAAGCTATCATAAATATCAAGCTTCAATAACTTGTATTCTTCAACTGTCTTTAAGGCACTGCCAACGCGTATAGTAATAACATTGTGTTCTCCGTCAAGTGACCAAATTTTTAAGTCATGGATATATTCAACTCTATCAACACTCCGGAGTTCATCTAACACTTGTTTGTATAAGTTTTTCTCTGGAACACCTTGCAAAAATAATTTTAAGGTTGCTAATAAGTTTCGAATTACATTAAACAATATAAAAAGCGTAAAGCCAATCGAAAGTAGGGGGTCTAAAATTGGCCAGTCGACAAATTGCATTACTATGGCAATAATTAATACAGCAACCCAGCCTAAAACGTCCTCCAATAAATGCCAGTTCAACACTCTCTCGTTTAGGGTATTTCCTCCCTGGAGTTTATACACAGCAAAGCCGTTTACAGCGACACCTAGAATCGCAAGTAATATCATGCCTTCTGTATTTGGAACGACCGGATCTAATACTCGAGGAATGGCTTCTGATAATACCCAGATTGAGCCAAGGATAAGTACGGCTCCGTTAATAAATGCCCCTAACAGGCTGAGTCGCTTGTACCCATATGTGAAATTTTCATCGGCCTCTCTCTCTCCTAACCTATTGAGACACCAGGCGCTTCCAATAGAAACTGAATCGCCGAGATCATGAACAGCATCTGCCATTATAGCAGTGCTGTTCGTTAGCCAGCCGCCAATAAATTCAATAATTGTGAAGCTGAAATTTAATAGAAAAGCCCACCCAATTTTGTTTGAGCTATTTGAATGATTATGAGTCATAGAGGCTCCGGTGCGCCCGGAACATACCGGGCGTAAAATTTGATTAAGAGTTGCGTTTGTTATGTGCGAGCTGATAAAGCGCAGGTAATATAAACAGTGTCAGTAAAGTTGACGATATAATTCCCCCAATGACTACAGTGGCGAGCGGTCTTTGTACTTCAGCACCTGTTCCTGTATTAAGTGCCATGGGAACAAAGCCTAAGCTGGCCACTAACGCAGTCATCAAAACAGGTCGAAGCCGGATTATGGCCCCTCGAATTACTGAAGTATAAATATCACCATTTTCCTGCCAGAGTTGTCTGATGAATGCGACCATCACTAGTCCATTCAAAACCGCGACCCCGGACAAAGCGATAAAGCCTACTCCCGCAGAAATTGAAAGAGGCATATCTCTAATCCAGAGTGCCAGTACTCCTCCAGTCAAGGCTAGTGGTACACCAGTGAAAATTATCAATGCGTCTTTAACAGACCCAAACGCCATAATGAGTATGCCAACTATCAACGCAAGCGTAACCGGAACGACTAAAGTCAGCCGTTTGCTGGCGGATTCCAGTTGTTCAAAGGTACCACCAAACTCTAACCAATATCCTTCCTTCATTTTTAAATCGGATTTAAGTCTTTTTTGTAAATCAACGACAAATCCTCCTAGGTCGGTTCCTCGTACGTTAGTCGTTACGACAACTCTGCGCTTTCCATTCTCTCGGCTGATCTGTGCAGGCGCCGGCTTTAACTCGAGAGTGGCTACCTCTTCAAGCGGTACAAAACTATTGCCGACACGAACAGGTAAGCTCTCTAATTTGTCAATATTTGTACGCAACTCTTCAGATAATCTGATTACAATTTTAAACCGACGATCGCCTTCATAGATTATGCCTGATTCCTTACCCCCTATGCTGGTTGAAACGAGTGCTTGAATGTCTGCTACGTTAAGACCGTACCTTGCGAGAGCATCTCGTTTTGGTAATATGGACAACATAGGAAGGCCGGCAACTTGCTCAACTCGGGTGTCTGAGGCACCTTGTATCGACTCAGCGATCTCAGCAACCTTATTTGCAGAATCCAACAATTGCTCTAAGTCATCACCGAAAACCTTGACTGCAACATCAGCCCTTACGCCGGAAATCAATTCATTAAATCTCATTTGAATTGGTTGGGTAAATTCATAGTTATTACCGGGAAGCTTTGAGGCGACTGATTCAATTTCAGCCACTAGATCCGATTTAGATTTAGCTGGATCAGGCCATTCTGAGCGAGGTTTAAGTATTACAAAACTATCGGCTACATTAGGAGGCATTGGGTCTGTAGCGACTTCTGGTGTACCTATTTTCGCAAAGACTACCGCTACCTCTGGAATTTCTAACAGCGCACCTTCAAGTAATTCTTGCATTTGAATTGATTGGTTTAGACCGGTACCCGTTATGCGTAAAGCCTGTAAAGCGACATCACCTTCATCCAGTTGAGGAATAAATTCAGACCCAAGTGTTGTTGCCAACCATCCGCAGAAGACAACAAACGCTAGTGCAGCCCCAAGAGCAGCAGCTTTAAATTTAAGAATAGCCCTAAGTGCTGGTTCGTAAGCCAGTTTCACCCAACGTATTAAAAAACTCTCCTTTTCACTGATTTTTCCCCCCATGAAAATTGCGATCGCTGCAGGCACTACCGTCAGTGACAAAATCATTGCCGCAATAAGAGCGATAACAACAGTTATTGCCATGGGATGAAACATCTTTCCCTCTACGCCTGTTAAAGTAAAAATAGGCAGATAAACAGCGGTTATGATCCCGACTCCAAATAAGCTGGGCCTGATTACTTCAATCGTTGCTATTTTCACTTCTTCTAGACGTTCCTTGAGTTGAAGAAGTCTGCCGTGATGCTGTTGCGCTTCAGATAAGCGCCTAATACAGTTTTCAACAATGATGACAGCGCCATCGACAATCAGACCAAAATCTAAAGCCCCCAAACTCATCAGATTTGCCGAAACACCTCTCTGGACCATTCCAGTGATTGTCATCATCATAGCAATAGGTATGATCGCAGCCGTAATAAGAGCCGCTCGAATATTGCCTAGTAGTAAAAATAATATGACAATTACGAGTAATGCTCCTTCCAGCAGGTTCTTCTGCACAGTGTTTATCGCTTTGTCGACCAGTGTAGTTCGATCATAGGCGGGTTCAGTAACTACCCAGCTTGGTAACGATCTTTGAATTTCAGTTAATTTACTGGCAGTTAAAGCTGCAACTTCCCTTGAGTTTTCTCCCAGCAACATCATGACCGTTCCCATCACTGTCTCTTTACCATTTCTTGTAGCGGCACCGGTCCTCAGCTGCTTACCCAAGCCTACAGTTCCAATATCTTTTATTAGAACAGGAACAGATCCTTTTTTTCCTACTACGACATTTTCGATATCCTTTATCCCTGTCAATTGACCTGGAGAGCGAACAAGAAGTTGCTCGCCATTTTTCTCAATATAGCCTGCTCCAGCATTATCATTGTTTAAATATAGTGCTTCAGAAATGTCTTTAAGCGAGACTCCCATCTCCAGCATTTTTACAGGGTCGGGATTGACGTGATATTGCTTGTCATAACCTCCAATAGTGTTTACTTCTACTACTCCCGGAACCTGGGCTAACTGTGGTCGAATGATCCAATCTTGTACCTCTCTTAAAGCCATAGGTGTGACCGGCGAGCCATCGGGTAACGTTGCTCCATCTTTCCCTTCCAGTGTATATACGAAAATTTCGCCAAGCCCTGTTGCGATTGGCCCCATTTCTGGCTCAAGGCCATCAGGTAAAACACTTTTAAGGTTAGCAAGTCTTTCGTCGATTAAATTTCGGGCAAAAAAGATATCCGTTCCTTCTTCGAAAATAACTGTAATCTGTGAAAGACCATACCTCGATATAGAACGTGTATAGGATAAGTTAGGCAAGCCATATAGTGCTGTTTCGACAGGAAATGTTATTCGTTGTTCAGCTTCTAATGGTGAGTACCCCGGAGCTTTGGTGTTAATCTGAACCTGTACATTTGTAATATCTGGTACAGCATCAATAGGTAATCGCTGGTAGCTCCAAACGCCGATCCCAATTAAGATTAGTGCAAGAACAAGAAACAAAAAGCGTCTTTCTACTGAAAGACGAATAATATTATCAATCATTTATCGTCTCCAGGATTAGTGAGCGTGAGAGGCACCGGATTTTTCAAGATCCGCTTTTATCAGAAAGCTATTTTTTGATACGTAAATTTGACCAGCGATTAAGCCACGCTTTACTTCAGTGAAGTTGTCATCTTTTATACCCAGCTCGACAGGGACAGCTTGAAACGTGTTACCATCGTTTAAAAATACAACTGAGTTACCATCCATTGATTGGATAGCTTCATTCTCAACGCGAAGCGAAACATCGACTTTCTGAGCATCAACTACACCTGTAACCATATCGCCGGGGGAGAATTCTCCTTCGGTATTAGTGATTTCAACAATTGCGATCTGATAAGGTTCAAGTGAACCTGACGGAATGAGAAATTTGACCTTTGCATCTTGCTGTCGGGAACCTTTTTTTATGTGGATATAAGAGCCCTGCTTTATTGTATCCCGCTTGGATGGAAATACTTTCAATTCTGCCCAAAGCGTTTCAGCGTCGACTATTTTATAAAGCGTTTCACTGGTAACCAACTGCCCAACATTAACATTTCGACTTACTACCGTACCCGAAATTGGCGCTTTCACGATGTAGGTTTGTAAGCTGTCATTTGATTGAATTTTTGCAATTACATCGCCAGCCTTCACGCTGTCACCAACATCCGAAGCGAGAGTTTCTACAACTCCCGAGAACCGCGCATTAACTTCAGCCTTGTTCTTGGGTGGAATTACAAGAGTACCCAACAATTCGATATGTCTTTCAATGGTCCCACTCTGAACTTCGGAGGTTGCTAATTGAAACTTTTCAGTTAATGCTCTTGAGATCTGTGTTCTTCCCTCGAAGTTTTCCCACTCCCAGGAATACTTTCGTCTTTTGTCAGACAGATAAATAGTAGCCCTAAAAGAATGAGGTTCAGACAGAGCTTTTATTGACCGCAAAACCCCCTCTGAAGTTTGAAACTCAAATTTTTCTGAGCTTGAACCTAACTTCTGTAGCTCTATAGAAAAGGAATCAGGGATAAATGGCTTCCCATCTTCAAAAGTCGAGGCAATAATTACAGAGCCCTCGGGGCTTTCATCGATACTTACTTCTATTTTGATGTTACCTTTCTGGAATATATTTTGGTTGTCATTTGAATTGGTGACATCTTCACTTGCGGTCGCGATAGATGTCACAGTGCCGATAAGAAATAAAAATAAAATTTGCTTTAGCATAATTAATCCTGGAGATTGAAAGTGAATGATTTCAGAGATTGCCCTGTCCATTGTTCGATAAGTGCTTCATTGAGCAGGGTGGCTTCGCGATAGTTGATGAGACTCCGTTGAGATTGGAGAAGTGCATCACGTGAAGCAAACCATTCTTGATAAGTGTAAATTCCCTTTTGATAGCCCTCCTTGGTCAGCTCCAATGCTCTTTTCAAATCTGGCATTACTTCTTTTTCCAGGTGCAATGCTGCCTGTGAACTAAAATTTATGCTTTTCGTTGCTTTAAATAGAATCGCTTTTACATCGAGATACTTGGTGTCTCGCTCTAATAACTCCGCCTCCTTACTAGCAATTGCAGATTTGACTGCACCCGAATTCCTCTTCTCAGCAAATAGTGGAATTGAGGCACCAAAAACTAACGATGTATCTTGAGCTCCCTGATTCCTTCTAACACCAACAGACCAAGATAGGTCTGCGGTATTATCAGACTTAGCCAACTGAATTTCAGCGTCCTTCAGGTCAAGTGACTTAATTAGTAAATCCGCATTCGATGATGATAAGAATTGGTTAAAAAGTGTTTCGTAGGAATAATTTTTAGCGGGTGAATTTAAAGAACCAGTAAGCGTGATATCTTCATAATTGCCCTGCCAGAATAGTGTGAGAGATTGCAGGGCTATCTCTTTATTCACCTTTGCTGTCGCAAGTTCTAATTTCGCTTGATTTAAAGCCGATTTAGCTCTGAACAATTCAGCATCATTCGTTGCACCACTTTTTATTCTATTAGTGATCACAGTAAGAGCATCTTCAGCTAAGCTCACACTTCGCTCAGCTATTTGCAGACGCTCCTGTTGTGCCAGAACGCGAATATACTGCTGAGTGAGCCCACCAAGTAGTGAGAGAGACATTGAATACTGCTCTGAATCTAAAAGGGCAGCTCTGGCATCCACAACCAGTGTTCTTGCACTCTTCTTTCCACCAAGTTCATACACTGAAGATAGAGAGATGGTTGCTTCTGCTGCTTGAACTCCCGAAGTAGAACTTGTGCCCATCACATTTTCTAGATTAGCACCTACGGTGTAAGCTGGAGAAAGCAAAGCTTGTTGGCGATCTCCCTCAAGAGCTCTAGTAAGAGGTCTGAATTTCAACAAGCTTGGATGACGGTTGAGAGTAAGTTGAACTGCATCATCTAAAGTTACTTGTTCTGCCAATGCATTGGCTTGAGATAGCATCAATGCACTAGTCAATATTCCGGCGCGCGTAAATTTGCGCACAGGAAACTGTGAAATTTTCATGATATATAATCCTAGTCAGTTGAAAAAACGAAAAACGACAGGGATTAAATTCTTGGAGGACGCTCTATTTGGTTAATGAAACGATTAGGTGTAGCTTCACTATAAACTGAGACTAAATTGGGAGATTTTTTTAGAAACGAGCTTTCAATATCAAAGTAAAAAGCTATGTGTGTAAAATGGCCATGACAAGAACAACAATGGTCACAATCACTTCCCGTATCTAAATCGTAAGCATCGGACAGTTCGATTAATGTATTTTCAGTACATAATTCATTGCTAAACAAGTGGTCTTGTTCAATAGAAAACGCGTCAGTCACAATCAACAAAAATTGTGCGCACAACAAAAAAGCGGCTAAGACCACTTTTAGATTTTTGCTAATGCGGTAATTCGTTTTCAACACAAGATTCCTCTATTGGCAATTCATGTTCTCTTAAAATATGATTGTAGTCAATGCCTAAATGGTCAGCTTTCTGATTCACAAGAGGAACTCTGTATTAAAAAGCCATGTATTTCAATTAAGTTGCTAAATCTTGTCAGAAAAACAGAAATCTACTGCAAAGCCTGCTCATACATAATCCGGCAATGTAAAATAAGTACACCGAAGGAATAGAAGAATACAACATGCAATTTCAATAAGCCTGTCACAATTATTGCGTCTCGCTCGTACCAAAACCTGTAATACCCCCTACAACAAGTGTAAAAGCAAGTCCAATACTGAAAGATAAAATCACCGTTGACCCAAGAGGTAGCTTTTCCAATTGCTATCTGATCTCCTTACAGTGAGCGCATCAATGAACAACAAAGTAAATATTATCTGGCTCATGCCATAACCGTGATGCTATGCTTATGAGCATGAAGTTGGTTCGCATCGCTTCTTTGAGTTCACCAAATCATCTAAGGCTCCATTTTCGAATAAACGGTACAATAGACTAGTAGAAAGGCATATCGGAAACTCGATATCGCTAGATACCTTACTGTAACTTTTTGGCTAAAAACGTTGTCGCTTCGCGTAAAAATACCGGTCATTTTTTGACCTTGGCAAGTTCATGTTTTAATCTGCTATCCCCGCGTCACAACGGGGATCACTGCTCTTATGTGTTTTATCTTTAGATTGCGCAGCATGATGTTTTCAGCAGTTAGGTAGACTAAGAAAAATACTAATATCTAAAGCAATCTGACGACCAATAATATCAGGTTTCTAGCAGAGTAATACCGCTTCGAGTATGAATTCTGAAGTATACTTTGTTTGTTAACAACCACTCATTCCTGGCATAGCAAGCTTCTTTAGGGGAGGTTTCCTAAAAATCTGAAGAGGCTCCACAGATGACTGAAATCTATGAAGGGGCACTATAATAATTGTGATAATTCTCTTTCTGATCTAGAACCGTAGCAGAGTTACTTTCATGTTAAATAGTTCATGTTAATGCACATTAACGTTACCTATTCGAGTAGAGATAAGAAGTTAGCTTTCCTCTTTTGACTACGATATATCATGCAAGCGAATAGCGCTCACTTCAGCAGCAAATTTAAAATAATTAAAGGGTTGTAAATCTCTGTCAAGACAGTTGGGTGACGTCAACATGTTGGAGATATACAAGATGAAAACTAAGCTGCCTCATATTGGTATTTTTTGGGTCTACAAGTCGACTGTACTTGCTAAAGCAATGCCTTTGAATAGTACAGAGCCTGATAGCCTTTCACTCTATGACAGTGACTTTAGCCATTTAGTAGAGTGGGAAGAGCATAGAATATACCTTCCGTGTTTTCCTGAGCTCATTGCTGTTGAATATCAAGAAGTCAGCAGGGGTAGAATAATCTACTCTGGAAACTCAAAGTTCTTTAAAATATATGCAGACAGAAAAGTGGTACAGAGCGTTGAGCTTCAAACCTTGGTATGTGATAAATTTAATCTAATACCGAGTCAATGCACTTGGAAGCTAGACAAGCATTACCGTATCTTTAGTTCATAAAAAGCTTACGAAAAAGTTAAAAAGTCGCTTTGTAAAGAATACGCAAGCAAATCATAAGGACATGACGTTGAATATATTTGAAGCAATAAACAATAGTATTTCTGACTTTGTAGAAAATCAAGAAAATAAAGCGCTCAAGAGAGGTACAGGCTCTTATTCGATACCGTTTAGAGGCTCTATCTTCGGGGAAATCGAGACAGCAAAAGTATTAAGTAAGCTCAATGCCGAATCAGTTGATGTAATTTGGTTAGGCTCAAATCCTAATGTTCCTGAATCTCTCGACGCTATTTTGTCTCCTTCCTCCCCTTCCCACTACGAGGGTTTTGTGCAACAAGCCATGAACGACAATTTCAGCGAAGCGTACAAAAATAGCGACGGTGCGAATGTCCCATTGTGGGATCCTATTAACAAGCCAAACAACAAGTGGCAATTCTACTCAGAGATATTCAACAAGCGGTTTGGTGAACACAAAACGCTCATGGCTAACATAGTGCTGTGGGGAAGTAAGGATTTTAAAAGCTTCACTTCTCAGTTGGCTAAATACGATAAAGCGCTTTTAGAGAGAGCTATTCAGTTTTCTTACGAGCTGAACAATCAGATAATCGAGTACTTCAAGCCAAAAGTTGTTCTTGTTCCCAAGAGCTCTAATAGCCCATCATCAAAGAATTGGCTACTACACTCTTCAAACTTAACAGACATACAGCATCACGAAGTGAGAGGTAAAGTAACGTTCAAGTTTTCAGTAGGTAGCCTGCAAAAAGGCGATTTTAAAACAACTGTAATATCAGCCCCCCACCCTTCATACACACCAAGAATTGGTCGTGAATTTAGAGAGTCTGCGCAAAACGCTATCTTCACAGTATTACAAAATTGCTGATACTTATTAATCTACTTCATAAACAAAAACTAATTTTGCATTTGTTAGCATCTTTAGTTGATGAGTTTATCGCACGAGAGTTACATGATAGAACTTAAGATTTTGGGATCCTTTATTACCGCTAGTGCAACTATTTTAGTAGCCTTAGCAACATATATATGGAAAATTCAGAGAGAAAAAAAAGAAAGTAATCGAACAATAATTTATTTACTCCTTGAGTTACGCAATGTATTTATCAATTCAGTAATTAATACAGATCGCGCGATTGACGGTTACTTGAAGCTGTATTTAGAGAAATTGAATGACCAAGCATTCTCGCCTAAAGATAAATCAGCATTCGAAGCAGAGCTACGAATTGCCCTTGAAAAAGCATTTAATTCGTTAATCATTGGTATGAAGAAAGAACTGCGAGTAGATTTCTCCTCTCAGTTTGACAGCGCTATTTTAGAGCTTTCAAAACATGACCCAATACTTGCTTACCGGTTGCAGAAAAACATAAAAATTGAAAAAACTTTCGAGGTAATTGAGAATCATCTAACGAGGACCAAAGATTGGGTCGATAACACTAACGAAGAGCATTTGCCTTCTATTGAGAATATTTCGCGAAGATTAGAATCTAAATTGGCTGAAAAACTAGCTGGAGATCTTGAACAAGATATTCTCACCGTTGCTAGTAGTGATTCATTTTTAACTAAATTAAAATGCAGAAGGATCATTAGCAATAAGAACATAAATAGCATTTACGATTTTAGCGAGATCGGTCCCTATTTGGATGAATCTTTAATTACGGTCTTCGAAGACAGTAGTCAGAATATTTAAGACAACAAGGACGTTTATGTGTGTGATTCATAGAGATCGTTTCAACATAATACGACTCTATGAACAAAGAAATTAGACAGCGACTCAAGTGGATTGAGCTTTACGAAGAAACTAAAAATGCAGGTCTGGTTTGCCGCAGGTGTGGTATGTCCAGACCCACTCTTCGTAAATGGTTAAAACGATATAAAGAAAATGGTCTAGACGGTCTTCAGGACGTTTCTAAACGCCCTCATACCTCGCCAAATGCTAAAATAAACCATCAGATAGAGGAATGGATTCTAAGCCTGAAAAAAGACAGGAAGCTTGGTGCGCGGAGAATCCAAAATGAACTTCTTCGCGAGCATAGTGTTCAATTATCGCTTGCTTCCATACATAAGGTGCTGACCAGACATGACGTTAAACCAATAGTATTTCAACGGAAGAAAAAAGACTTCATCCGTTACCAAAGACCCATTCCAGGTGATCGAGTGCAGATGGATACATGCAAAATCGCTCCTGGAATTTACCAATATACTGCTATTGATGACTGCTCTAGATATCGCGTACTGGATGTGTTTAACCGGAGGTCGGCAGCAAACACCCTTATTTTTATCGATAAGGTAATCGAGGAAATGCCATTTCCAATACAGCGAATACAAACCGACCGTGGTACAGAATTCTTCGCAGAGAAAGTTCAGCGAAAGCTGATGGATTATGGCATCAAATTTCGTCCTAACAAGCCTGGTTCTCCTCACCTGAATGGTAAGGTTGAAAGGTCGCAAAGAACCGACAAAGAAGAGTTTTATTCGACAGTAAACTTGAATCTAGACGAACTAAAAAACGAAACATTGCCCGAATGGCAGCATTACTACAACTGGCAACGGGCACATGGTTCGTTAAAGGGAAAAACGCCAATGGATATTGTCTGTGAAAGACTTGAACAAGCCCCACTTTGAGAAGAGGTTCACGAGGATTATATAACTGAGGACGAGCGCATTCAGCTATCAAATTATCAACGCGACCTGCAACTGAGAAAAGTGAAATGATGTCTATGAATCACACAACTCATGCCATATAAATCAACTTTCTAACACTCCAAACAATGGATAGTAACTCGCGATCACAACAGTGAGCGTTGGATAAAAACTTCGGTCTTTATCGAATTTATTTAACTTCGCCAATCCTATTATTAAAACAGCTACCAAAGCCCCTATTGAAGTACTCACTAACACTTTATTTACCCATGTGCCGGTAATAGAAAAATTGCCCCTTCCAGCGGCTAAAACTTGCCACGCTTCTATTCGTCTTTGCTTGAAGAAAACGCTTTTAATGCTTTTTCCAGTGAATATTTTGCGTTAGGCATAACGGAACCTGTGAATTCTTGTACCGCTTGATGGATTTCATGCTCAGCTGGGTTTCTTTCAATTATTCCCAAGTTAAGTAACTTAATTCTGTCCGCTTCGTTTTTACTGTGTTGTCCTGTTTTTGTTTGTTATGGCTGTACGATCAGGCGTAACGTAAGTCTGATCGTTGCTATTGAAACAATTACTTTTTATGGGTTTGCCCAGGAGGAACACGGTGGCAACTCCAGGGTTTGTGTTTTGCATTTTCACGAATGTTTTCGTCAACGAATTGGTAATAGCCTTCTTTCATTTTTGTCCAAAAGTCGTCCGAAATGTCTGCCCCGTTGTCACGAATGATTGTCTCAATGCCATCTAAATTGCAGTGGGTTGCATCGTAGCCTATATGCAGGGTACTTTTGGCGTCCTCAAATGAAACTGCATCGATTCCAAAGGTCCCATCAATGCCAGCAATAATTGCTTCTATGTTATCTTCGGTAATACCAACCAACTTTAAATGCCGTACGACTAAATTCGCCTCTGATACACCGACTCTGTGATCTAGATCGCTCATCTTTTCCTCCTATAAATCGATTGTTAACTTGTTTATGTTCGTCATTTCTTTAATTATTTAAAACACTATTGGCACCGAGCTGCTGCTTCATTAACGATTGTAAAATTGACATTCTTTGTTCAAGATAAAACAAATGTTCGTCTACCGAATTTCCCATGACTACAAAGTCGCCCCCTGCTAAACCGCTGTCGATAAGAACGAGACTTCGTTGAAGGCCATTTGTGTACGTTTCTTCCAGATGTGCTTTGTGTTGCAGGTCTGTTTCACTTTGGAGTCTCTTCTCAATATTCGTTAAATAAATTTCCATCATTTTCATATGCTCAACGATGAGAGTTTGCCTATCAGAGACGTCGTTGATCCGTTGTATGCGTTGCATTAGTGTATCCATGACAAGCTCATTACTTCGAAGCATATCATCCGCACTCATCGACGTTTGAGCAGCAGCAAATGTCGCGGGTAACACCCCTCCAACAAACAGTAATGACAGTAGTACTTTGTTCATTTTGTAATCCTTAATTAGTGCTTGAAACGTTTGAAATACCCATACGGGGAAACCAACCTGGCGTCGTTTGTTTATAGTGTCTGTAGCTATCACCAAACTCGGATTCAGCTTGCTGCTCTTCTCGCGTGGCGAGTCGAGCATAAACGACAATAAGAATTGGAAACATAAGTAAGGTTGGCAGTGTTGGCCATTGCAACAAAAAGCCAAACATGATCAGTATAAATGCAACATATTGAGGATGCCGGCAGCGAGCGTACCATCCAGTAGTGGCTAAACTATGCGATTTTTGCGCGTGGTGTAGGACACTCCAAGAAGCGGATAGTAAAAAGAAACCTAAAATGATGATGACATTACTTAAGATGTGTAAAATATCCCAGTGAGCATCGCCGGATAGCCCTAGCAAAGTATGCCACAAGTGACCATTTTCATGCGCTAAAAAGTCTACCCCTGGATAACTTTCCGCTAACCACCCTGACAAAAAGTATATTGTCAGGGGGAAACCATACATTTCGGTAAATAAGGCCACGATAAAAGCGGAAAATACACCTAGGCTTCGCCAATCTGTTTTCGACTTCGGCTTGATAAAACTAAACGCAAAAAAGATAAAAATGGCTGAGTTTATAATGACTAGTGCCCAGAGCCCATAATCAGAATCACCGTGCATTATTATTCTCCGTTTTATGTTTTCCTTTACGGGCCTGCTCTAACCCTTCGATATAGCCTTTTCGATATTGCTCATTGTCCTCGGTTTGTTCTTTAAATGTTTTTTCGGTGTGCTCATGTGTTTCATGTCCTTTGCCATGACTGCCGTGCATAAAAATGTGCATGACAAGGCACAACAACAAGATCAAGTAAGGTAAATACGGAAACACATGCTCACCATGCTCAACCAGCAAGAAGTAGCTCGCGGCGGTAATAAGGCCTATGGCAGACCAACCACTGGGGGTGCGCCAAAAGGGGACTTTTTGTTTACTCATAATACACCTCGCTTTGGTATCTTTTACGTTAATAAAAAGCGTTTAATCACTTGATCACCAACGTGCCACGATACATTTGCATCTGACAATGAAATGGGTAAACGCCGGCACTGGAAGCAGGAATAGTGACCGTCACTCGCTTGTTAAGCGCTAATGTTTCATTGATATCCAACTCCGGGATCAATAACGTTTCTGCACAGGGCGTTGCATCTTCTCTGACGAACATAAGCTGAACGGACTGATGCGCCGGCACCGTGATATTGGCAGGCTGATACACGCCGTCTTTTACAAGGACTTTGATACTGCCGTCTTTTATCTGGGTTGATTGTGCTTTGTAAAGCCAAAACCACCAAACAATAAGCCCAATCAGGATAAGCCCTGCTAAATTAATCCATATCATCATTGTGTACTCCTAGTGCTCTTTCGCTTTAAATAGACGTAATCGGTTAGCATTGGTCACCACCGTTAGTGATGAGAATGCCATCGCTGCACCAGCAATGACTGGGTTAAGCAGTATCCCTAAGAATGGATAAAAGACGCCTGCCGCAAATGGTATTCCGGCGACATTATAAATAAATGCGCCAAAGAGGTTTTGCTTGATGTTACGCAGTGTTGCTTTGCTCACGGCAATTGCATCCGCTAACCCATGTAGGGAGCCGCGCATCAACGTTATATCCGCACTTTCTATCGCTACATCAGTCCCAGTCCCAATCGCAAAGCCGACGTTGGCATGAGCAAGGGCCGGTGCGTCATTTATGCCATCACCGGTCATACCCACAATTTCGCCTTCACGTTGAAGCTCAAGTATTTTGTTTGCCTTATCTTCCGGCATCACTTCGGCAACGTAATCTGCAATCCCCGCTTTTCGGGCGACGGCTTTTGCGGTCAGTCGATTATCCCCGGTTAACATCACAACTCGTATCCCGTTATGCTGTAGCCGCTTTATCGCATCTATTGAGTCAGATTTTATTGGGTCAGCGACGGCAATTACGGCAACTAATGTAGAATCAATAGCAAAATACATAGGGGTCTTTGCATCCGCTGCTAACCTCTGCGCTTTGTCGATGTAATGATGAAGCTCGATCCCTTGGTCTATCATCAATTTTTCATTTCCAAATAGCAGGCGTTGAGAATTTAGCATGGCTTCAACCCCCTTCCCCGCAATGGACTGAAAATCAGTAACGGAATGGATCGGCACACCTTGCTCCTTTGCAGATTCAACGATCGCCATGGCAAGTGGATGCTCAGAACCAGACTCAAGGCTAGCCGCCAAAGAAAGCACATCGTTGTGACTATGATCTGAAACTATAACGACATCTGTTACTTTAGGGGCCCCCTCAGTAATAGTGCCTGTTTTATCTAGAACCATAGTGGTTATTTTTGATGCAGATTGCAGCGCTTCGCCGTTTCGGATAAGAACCCCCGCTTCAGCCGCCTTTCCCACACCGACCATCACCGACATCGGTGTGGCCAAACCCAAGGCGCAAGGGCAGGCAATAATCAGTACTGTGGTCGCAGAAACGATTGCAAAAGCTACTTCAGGAGATGGACCATAATTCAACCAGGCCAGCGCACTGATCACGGCAATGATCATGACGACCGGTACAAAATAGGCGGAAATCATATCAGCTAATCGACCAATAGGCGGTTTAGAATTTTGTGCGCGTTTTACCATGTTAATAATTTGAGCAAGCGCGGTATCTTTTCCCACGCGCTCTGCTCGAAAGACGATAGAGCCTGATTTGTTTATCGTGCCGGCAACGACCTCATCGTCTTTTCGTTTTTCTATGGGCATGGGTTCACCCGTTAGCATTGATTCATCAATACTTGTCTGGCCCTCGACAACTAAGCCATCAACAGAGATGCGCTCCCCAGGGCGAACCCGGATAAGATCATTTAGCAGAACATCTTCAATCGGAATATCTATATCATGCCCATCACGAATGACGCGAGCTGTTTTGGCTTGTAAACCAATCAGTCGTTTAATTGCCTCGGACGTTTTACCGCGTGCTTTTATCTCAAGCGCTAAGCCTAAATTAATGAGACCAATTATCATGGCTGTTGCTTCAAAATAGACATGCCGCGCCATTTCAGGCACATATCCGGGGAAAAACACAACGACCATAGAGTACAACCAGGCTGTTCCTGTCCCCAATGCAATCAAAGTATCCATGTTCGCGGCGTGATTTTTAAAGGAGTTCCAAGCACCTACATAAAAATGCCGACCAGAAAACACCATAACACCCAATGTCATGATCCCTACAATCAACCACACGATCCGCTCAGTGGTCGTGTTGACGCTCATTTCCCCCGTCACCAAGCCATAAAGCATCAGTGGCACACCCAGAGATAATGCAATGACCATGTCTCGCATTAGTTTTTTATAATATGCCCAGTCCGCCTGTTCCTTTTCTTCAATGGCAGCCTCATCTGAATCCGTATTCGCTAATGTTGCGTTATACCCAGCTTGCTCTACCGCCTTAATCAATGCGTGGGAGGATGAACTGCCCATCACCAACACCGAGCGTTCAGCAAAATTCATCTCAGCATTGGTGACACCCGAGACCTGTTTTAAGGCCGCTTCAATTTTAGACACACAACTGGCGCAACTTGCACCTTGGATATTGAGTTGTAGCTCACCCGAAGACGCAGAGACTTGCTCAGTATGTGTTTCACTCTCGACCGCCTTACTAGCGGTTGATACTTTTTTGTCACCGCCACAACACGAATGAATTTTCGCATCGTCCGTTTTTGAATTCATGAGCCACTCCCTCTCTAAATAATGTTATGATTTAAGTGTTGTGAAACCTTCAATCAAATGGCAAATCGTATCGGCCGTTGGATGCTGATCCGGTGTATTTTCCCATTCTGAGATTGCTTTTCGCATGCGCAGTCTTAGCTCATGCATGTCCTGATACCGCTGTTCAGTTTCTTTCAACCTTTGTTCAATAAGGCGCCGAACCGTCGGGCATGGCGCGTTGGTTTGTGATGACGTGAACAGAATTTCCTTAATATCATTGATAGAGAAACCTAATGAACGCGCGCTTAAAATAAACCGTAGTCGTGTCACATCAGCGGGCCTGTAATACTTGTAACCATTGTGCGATTTACTTGGCACCAAAAAACCAATGCGCGTGTAATACCGTACGCTGTCCGCGCTAATCTCTAGTGCATCTGCAATTTGTTTAACGCGCATTTTAACGCTCCTCTTTTATCAACATAGATATGCGGTTAAGCACGCCTTTAATCCTATGTTCTACTCTCACGTTACTAGGGTAAACCTATGTGTTGCTCACAGGTCAACACCTATTCTTTCAGCAGATCCTTGGAAGCGGCTCATCTTCGAGTTCATTCATGAAACGTCTTCCTCCCATTGGCGTAACAATGGTCACGCGCCCTTTTGATTCGGTGTTTTTTACTATTACACCAATGTGTTCGGCCTGCTCCCCGTTTCGAATGCTCCGCCAGTGTTCTAGCACCTTACCGCTTATGTCAGGGGCAACAACAGCAACAATGCGTCCCTCACACGCTAAAACAAACGGATCAAAGCCTAATATTTCACACACGCTTGCCACTTCAGGTCGCACCGGAATATTATTTTCAATTAACTCGATATCGAAGCCTGTTTCATTAGCAACGTCATGGAGTAATACTGACAACCCTCCACGAGTTGGGTCACGCACAAAACGAACACCTTCCAAATGCTTGATTGGATCAATAAGAGGAACAACGCTTCCACAATCAGACTTTAGCTGACCTTGCAAACCATAGTCCTCGCGAGCAAGCAGGACACACGCACCGTGATCTGGTGAACGGAATGGGTCGTCGCTTGCTTAAACTGATCCGCAATTGCCTCGTCCTCAAACACTCTCACCGTACCAGGCGAACAGCGCATGTAGGCCGCGTCGATGACTATCGTATGATCGGAACTCGCGACCCACTCCAAAAGTTCATAGCTCAGTGTCCCAGCGTCAATGCAAGATACATTTGAATAAGACTTTAGCAGGGGTTGCAGAGCACGAACCGCGTGCACACCAACGCCATCATCTCGCTGCAGTAGATTTCCAACACCAATGATAGCGTAGCGCTTAGCCGCATTTTTAATTTGGTCAATTGTTGGTGTAGTTTCTAGTGATAGCATCGGTATTTTCCTTATTAGCTATGAGGTGCTGGAATTGACCAGCCAATCACAAAGAATAAACAGAGAACGATCACCGATAGACCAAGTAATTTTGTTGACCTAATGCGTTGACCTGTGCTTTGACGCATCACGAGTTTGATCACGATTATTGTTTGGATCAGGTAATAAAGTGCAAACCCTTTTGAAGCGAGATTAATAATTTCAAATACGTTAGATGACCAAACTAATATACCTGCGATGGCGATAACTAAAACGTAGTAAAATTGGGGGGAGATAGGTAAATGGAAAAGCTCTTTTAAGAGGCCTCCGCCACCGATAGTATCGGCTAATGCTGCACTTAACTGACTTGCCGTGGCGGCAACCAGTAATAAAATCGGCAATACCCATATTGCTTGCCCTAGGGTGTAGCTAATCGTTGTTTCGTTTAATTCCGTGATCGGAAAATTCAGGAAAATAGGACACGTTAGACCGATAAAAACAACATAGAGAAAAATAGCGATCCACTGAGCATAACGACTCGCTTTAATGCGCTGTTCTGGCGTATAGTTATTCCCCATAAAACGGGTTGTCTCGAACCCTTGCGTTACCATGAGCATCCCTGCGAGCATGCTAACAGTTTCAAAATGGCTCAATGCCTGTATCGCTTCATGTTGAAACCAAGCACTTTGTACTTGTATGTCGTAGGTTGCCAGCGCTGCGAGCACACCTACTATAATAGCCAACTTTATTGTCACGGCGAATAGCTCAATGGTCTCTAGCCCCCTAGCACCTCGAAGCCAAGCGACCACCATAATGATGACAAGCAACCCACTGGTAAACAGTTTGATGTACGTCGTATCAGAGATAGATAAACGATCAAAAACAAACGCTGCAAACAAACTAATATAAAACGCCACGGAAATGGCATATGCCGCACCAAGCGCCCATTGACTTGCTTTTTCAAGCGTCATAATACTGCTTTGTTGATTGCTAGCTAGCTCAGGTTCTGCGTGGCGTATATTGAAGCGAATAACCGACCCCAGCGCATATGCCAGAATGGACAACAACACTATTCCAAGCAGTGCCCATTTCCCCATTACCGAATGCAGCAGTGGTGCAATGATCAAAAAGCCACTACCAATAATGGAAGCCAACGGTGTGACTGTTGCTCGCCATTGGAAAGATTGTCGTAAGCGAGGCAGACACAATACTATTGCGATCAGCACCGAGGTTGCGAGCGCAATGGAATTTGTGATCACAGTTTGTACCCCTTAATGGTGTTTATACCACCCGGCACGCTTAATATCGTTCCAGGACGTAGATTGATGGCAGGCATAGCATTCCTCAACTTTAGCTTTAGGCTCGCCTGCCACTTTGGCGGAAATCATTTTAAAATGCTGCATATAGTGACTGGGCGGCGCTTCATGACATTGATTGCAATCACGTGATTGACTCGACGGGTGAATAAACTTTGGCAATGACCATTTGTCTGTGCTGTGACACTGCACGCAATCCTCTCCAAATAGACCTAAATGGCGATCATCGTTGCTGTGACATTGCGTACAATTTAATAAGGCTTCTTTATCACTGACCTCAGGGTGCACAAACAAGGGCTCAGGAGTTTGTTTATTCGCTAGTATGTTCTCCAAAAACGCCATGGTGGCAGCGCCCTCGTCAAACGGGACATTTGGGTTGGGGAGCATATTGAAACCAATGTCGACTAACGCTATATGGCTCATGAGCGAAATGTTGGCCGATTCACCTTTGTGCTCTACATGGCAACTTGCACATTCTTTGATGTCGGTATGAAATGCAGTGGGTTGACGCGCAACGATATGCGTATCATTTGCATGACACGCCACACATTTGTCACGCTCAACGCCCTTCACCGGTGTGTGACAACTCAAACAGTCATCCGCGAGAAAGGCATGTGCTTTATTGAGTGAACCGGGTTCAACCATTTTTTCCCATGGAATTTGTGCGCTATCTTCAGGCATATGAATGAAATGACTGACGCCAAAGCCAGCAGCAACTAAGCCAAGAACGATTATTATCCATTTCATCATAACCAGCGCAGTCCAAAGTAAACTTCACTGAAAATGTGAAAAAACAGGACTACATAAAGTGTCATTGAAATCACGATGTGAAATTTTAACCAACGAGCAAACCACACCTTCGCGGTGTCATGAATGAGAATGCTGTACTCAACATCGGAAATTGTATCAATGATAGAAAGAACCTGGCTTTCTTGTTTGAACAATTTACTTTGTGCTGAAGTAGGCACATTTAACGTGATGTAAGGAATATGTCGTGCGGATGTTTGGGCAAACGTCGAATATCTGTCATCACAGACTGCGTCTTTCAACGCCTGTTTTGCGTTAGAAAGCGCAACGTGGAGTTCATTTACTTGGCGCTTTTTCTCTTTCACATTCGATGAAATAAGACCGAGTACATATCGACCCACAAACCCACTGATCACAACGACCATCATAAAGATAACAAGCGAAACTCCGGTAGCACTATCAAAACGATGGGCACTATGGATCAGCGCTAGAATAGGCCCCAGCACACCAGCATAGATATGTATACGCAGGAGCGTTGGCATAGCGATGTGCTTCGTCACGACTTTCTTAAGTGATTTGTTACGCTTAATGGTCATGTATACCAATGGGATAAGCATTAATACCGAAGCGCTTAAACCCACGCCAAATCCAATAAAACTGCCTGGGAATGCTGGGTCTCTATGCCATAAAAAACCGAGCCATAGCAGGATCATTAGGACAACCAAGCTGCTTACAATTGTGCGCTCTTGAGAATTCATTAAGCCTCAACCTCCACATCAGATTTAGGGATAGCTTGGCACGCCAGAATATACCCACTGAGCTTATCTTCAGGCTCCAGCCCATCATCAACCTCCATATCGACGTCACCACGTAGCAGTTTCACCTTACAACTCCCGCACGAACCCGCTCTGCATGAATTCTCTATATCTACATCGAGTCCATCAGCGACGTCTAATACGGTCTCATCCGGACCCGCGTGGGCTTCGACGTCTGAAAGACTAAACCGTACTTGTCTGTTGTCGCCTGCGTTGGTGTTAGTGGCTAATTGAGGTTTAACGGGAGCGGGCTCTGGTTTAGCAGCCCCAAACGCTTCGGTTTTAATATGCGTGTTAGGCATACCCAATTCGGCTAGCATTTTTTTCGTAGCATCCATCATTGCAGGAGGCCCACAAATATGCGCAGTTTTTGAGGCAATATCTGGCACAAATTCGTTTATCATTGCGGATGAAAAGCGGCCTTGGGGCCCCATCCAGGATGTACCCTCTGCTTGAGTCATACTGACCAGTACTTTTAACCGAGGATGACGTGCTTGCAGATATTTTAATTCCTGTTCAAAAATAAAGTCGTTGGACGTTCGCGTACAAAACAGAAAATAAATATCACCGTCCCAGCACGTCGTCGTCAAGTAGCGGACAGCGCTCATCATCGGTGTGATCCCCACTCCCCCAGAAATCAACACCACGCTGTTTGAACCATGACCATTGAAATAAAATTTACCGCCGGGGGCTTTAATTGAAAGCGTATTTCCTACCTCAACCGCGTCATGCATATAACGAGAAACCACACCGAACTCCTCTCGCTTTATCGTAACTTCAAAGTAATACTGTTCAGTGGGCGATGATGCAATGGTGTATGAGCGCTTAACTGGCTTTTCAAAACCATCGATGTTCAGTGTGAACGTGACAAATTGACCTGGTTCGAAATCAAATGGAATGGTTTGTCCATCTGGGCTGGCTAGACGTAACGTTTTAACATCATGGGTTTCATTAAAAATCGCGGTTACTACCATATCGCCACTAAACGTGCCCTTGCGCGATGAGGCAGTGGATGACAATGCTGGCTCGCTACTTTGCGCTGGTGCCGAAGCATGCTGCTGGGCAGCCGGATTAGATTCGACAACAGAGGAAACTTTTGTCGTTGGCGCAGATGTGCTTGCGGTGTCTGTAGACTTAAGCTCTTCGAGCAGCGCGGCAGCTCTGCGCATCTTAAATCCATACACATACACCATAACAATTGTAAATATGAGTAAAACGAGCATCACTGCGCTGTGAAACGGTGTCATACCAAATAGGGTTGAAGTACCTTTTTCCGGCGCACTGGGAAGCAAATTCATTTGTGACTTGAACCAGGTTAATGCCACTCTTCGTGGTTCTTGCCCGTCTTGTATGGCACGTTTCGCAGCAAGACCACTGTCAAAATGGGCTATACCCTCTTTAACTGTTTCAACAGCCATTTGCATTTGGGAATAGTCATCAGTGGCAGCTGCGCGGGCAAGCCAATCAAAACCTGTAGCAAGTTGCTCACTTCCTTGTTGCATTCTTGCGGTTGCTTTAATCAGAACAGTCTCTCTTTGTTCGGGTGTAGCTGAATGCATGCGCATTAGCGTGGGATAGAGATCTTTAGGTTTGGGTGCACCCATTTTCTCCATCATTTTATCCATGCCTTTTGCCATTCCGGGTCCCATCATGGCGTCAGCATTGCCCAGCGGCCCTTTACCTTGTGTAGCAGTCGGCAAAACATCCGTATTAGCGTTGACAGTGGGATCATTGGTAGCTTCAGGATGGTGGCTCGCATGCTCACTATCCTCTGGCTGTTGCTGTGCGTAACTGCTCGTCGTTGCGAATAACAGCATAACGTTCAAAATGACGGCGTAACGCAGAAAAAATGATGTGTGTGGCCACCACATGCTCATAACTCACCTGTTTGTTCGGCCATCCACAGGCTATTTATCTTAGCGATCTGAGAGGGCGTTAATACTGATACCGCTTTCCCTACCGATGTAATAAACTGCAACCGCAAGGCGCTGTTTGTGGCTTCTATTTCAGCAATGGTGTCTTTGATATTGTCGTATTGAGGTAGCCCCTGAGCGGTCAATTCCCACAACGATGCTTCTAACGCACTTCGCTGCAGCGTAAAGCTTTGTTGAGTAGACTCCCATTCAGTTCGGATCGTGAGAAGCGTTTGGTACTGACCATCGGTCAATTCGAGTGTCTCTTTGTGGTTTAAGAAAAAAGCTTGCTCTCCAACGTGGTATAAATGCAGCGCTCCACTGACACCGGGTAAGCTTTCATTTAATGGAGAACCAGATATCTGTGTTTTATTTTGTTCAGGTGGTGTACCCATCATTGAGCTGTTTTTCATCATCATTTTGCACATCATTCCCATGCACGATTTCCCGCGCATTGGCATCATGCCTTTATTCTTACTCTTTCCCATTTTCATTGTGTTTGTTGCTGAAAGTGGCATTGATGATGTATTGAGTGAAACACTGGTATCACTCGGATTTACACTCTCATTGCTTTTTGGCTGGGTCGCTAATGAATTGTCTAACGAGCGCAAAGCGGTTTGGATTTTAGCGAAGTCATCAACGTTTAACTCAGGCTGAGTTTCTTTAGTTTCTGATGAATTGTTTTTTTTGTCTGGCTCAGTACTTTGTGGTACTGCTGAGCACGCGGTTGTGAATAAGACACTCACTAATACCAGCGTCACAATAATCGCTATACGGTAGGGTTGGTGATAAACTCTATTATTCACAACGGCATACTCCTAATTAAAATATTAATCAAAAACCACGGTCAAACTCGACCATGTCATAACGCGTAATTTCGCCATCCAGCACAATAGCTTCCGCGAAGTGCTTATCCTTAGTTTTTCCAAGACGAATTTTCCCAACGAACTCTCGTGAATAGCTGTTTTCACCTTCTGAGATTGCTGTAGGGTCGTAGACAGTTCTATAGACATTAAAAACTTGATGTTCCTTCAAACCATCCGTATCAGATACACATACCACTGCTTGCTTATCATCGACTGTAACAACTTGCCCACTCATGATGTAGTCGTGATAAACCTGGCTTGCGCATCCTCCGAGGAGTCCAACTGACAAGACTACAATTGAAAAAAACTTAATTAATTTATTCATGTAAAATTCCTGTGATTATTGAAATAAGCGAGACAGCAGGTCACCTCCTGCCTCGTAACGTGGTGATTAGCTCTATTTGTGTTTATGTATTGGTTTAGACTTTTCAGCGGTGTGCCCCATCATTTGGCTCATCATGTCTTCCATCATCGACATACGCTGTTCCATCATTTTCATTTTGTCTTCGGTGGACATATCAGTGTGTTTGTGTTTCATTCCTTTTCCCGCTTTCATCCCCATCGAGTCGCTTCCTTCCATCATGCCCATCATGTCTTGCATCTTTTGGGCATGCTCATGCAACATGGCTTCGCGCTTCTCCGGATCCGATTCACTCTTAACGGCATCCAATACTGCGCGCATTTCTTCCATATGCGTCTGCATCTTTTGCATCATCTGACCATCCATCATCGGCATATCAGATTTGTCAGTCTGTTGATATGCAAAAGAAGTCGCTATTGGCGCAACGACTAAAGCACTGGCCAGTAATAGTGAAGTAAGCTTTTTCATAAGATTGTTTCCTTTGATTATGCTCAGTTGAGCGTTTTAGGTTTAAAGTTTACGTCTTGTCACCTTAATCTAATGTCTTAGACTCAGGTCAATAGGCTATATGGACGATAAAAACTCAGCTAAAGCTTCAAGCTCATCATCTGTAATCGGCATTTGCGGCATTGCGGACGACGAGTTATTAAATTGAGGCTCCTTAACTTTGCGCAAAAAGAATGCCCTGCCTTTTTCGCTAATAACATTATCCAGCGATGGACCGAGTGTTCCGCCTGCGCCTTGCACTTGATGACACCCCTGACAACCATATCGAGTGAGTACGTCACGTGGATTGACTGTTAATGATTTAGCCAGAGTCACCTCTACCGGTTGAGCAGGACTAGAAGCTATTTCCATGAATTCAAGAATGGCTTTTACTTCGCTGCCGGTTAAATGCGCTTTTTCGCGCATGTGTGGCATGATCACTCTCCACTCACTGATAGAAAACTCACGCACAGGCCTACTGTTATGACAACGCGCACAGTTGTTATTAATTAACTCTGCGCCAGAAAGTGTGGTTTCATCGTCTGCCAAGTTCGGTAACGAAATAAATGTGATTAGTGCACATATAATTAATTTCTTGTTCATGATATCCCCTAGAATCCATAGCTGAATTGCACAGCAAACCGTGTATCATCAGGACCTTCAACTACGTCTGTATCTTCATAGCCCACCTTAATAACTGAACGAGGGTCCAACCAATAGTTGACACCTACCATCCAGCGCTCCGCTTCTTCAATTTTATTGGTTTCAGCATATTCAAGGACCAATTCAGTACTACCTAGGGATTGAAAAGCGTGCCCAACGAAGAAAGTACCTTGTAAAAACCATCCATTGCGTGAAAATGAGTCAATAGTTTGCTCATGATCTCGCTCAACAAATGAGTCCGTTTCAGTTTTAATATACTCGCCTCTGATGATGGCGTGAGTACTAATAAAGTTGATATCAAACCCATTGGCTGTGATATCTAGTTGTCCTTGTTCGTCGTAGGCACCTTGATAATATGACGTTCCAATCTCGATTGAAGGTAGTAAGGCAATAGCCAGGCGGCCACCAAACGCTTTATTGCTATTGTTGTCAGAACTCGTCGCTTCAAATTCCACTTCCGGGAACGCCTCACCATGACCATCTTCTTCCGAATCAGGATCAGCTGCAGCAGAGGGTGCGAAAAAGCGAGCTATTAGATCATCATGATCATCCTCAATCTCTTCTTCGTCATGAGCAGCTTCAGAGCGCGGACCGTTTGTCATGAAAACATCCACAAACACCTTGGCCGAGCCGACTTGATAGACTTGCTGTGCAGCTACGCCTACGTCACTAAGAATAGGTAACAATGGATCCATTGCTTGGCTCGAGCCATGAGCGCCATAGACGCCGGGGGTCCATATACTTCTATTAATCCAACTAGGGTGCCAGTTGGCACTAAACTGCCCAAATGGTAAAAGGAATTTTCCGGCAGTCAATGTTGTGTTGTCGTTCAGGAAATAATGGATGTCAGCGTATTCGAGCTCGGTTTCGGTCTCCCCGTTTTCGCCCAATCCAAACTCGAGTTCTGCTTCGACATGCATTTTGTCATTTAAGCTGAATAAAAAAATGGGAATAAACCTGGCCGAAAAAGCATCGGTGTCGGCTACATCTGCACTTTCATATTTAACGTCACCGTATCCCACAAGGACAAACCGGTCGGTGGTCTCAGATGCAAGCAATAGTGACGATGTGATCATACCGGCCACAAAAATCATTGCATGCAACACTCCTTTACGTAATCGCATAGTATTTCTCTTTTTAAATTGTTTTTCTTACCCACTAACTGGGTTGATTTACTTATTTGGCACTGCGTTGTTAAGTGCGCTTACGAAGTAACAAAAAACTCTATGGGAGGCGGGTGATTTGGCGGAACAGGTCTTTTGAGCACCTGATAACGATCTCTGTGATTTCTATCCTCTAGCGCCTCAATTAAAAAACAGGAGTGTGCTTCAAGAATGGCAAGCGGTGCGTTGGAAGACGAATTGTCCGTATAAAAACAGTCTGGGCAATAACAAGATGTGAAAGGCTCTTTTTGCTCATCATCGTGTGCACGTTCACCATTGATAAACACCGTCGATGCATGTTCATGAAATCCGATGTCACGCGTAGCATGGACACTCACCGATAACGTGTTGACCAGCAGTAGTGCTATCCAAATGTTTACTAACGAGAACCGAGTCACTGAACCTTACCCTTAAATGTTTATGTATTTAATCGTAGTGATTTCATTTCAAATGTAGTTGATCCAGATCAAAGCTTCACAACGAATCGATTACAGCTTGATTACATTTCTGTAATCAAATCATTAACTTATTTATCCATTCAAGGACTTTACTTATGCTGAAGCTATCAAACATATTAGTGAGCTTTCACTCTTCTACGAAATAGGCTTTTAAGATGTTGTATCAACAGACAGCACTAATATCAGGCGCTAGCTCTGGTATAGGACTTGCGCTTACAAAAGAGCTTCTACTCTCCTACCCTTTTATCCAGATCGTAGCACTGTGCAGAAATCCAGACACTTTACAACAGCTTAAAAGGTCTTATGGGGATAGGATCAGAATCGAGTGTATCGATTTCACTGATAGGGATTGTATTAAAAGCCTTCAAAACGTCGTCAATCAGCATACTCACTTTAGCTACCTGATCCATTGCGCAGGTGTTGTCATGCCATTTGGAGGTATTAGCAACGTCGCCCCTGATGAGTGGGAGGCAACCCAATGGATAAATGTCGAAGTACCTCGCCTTTTAACGCAGATATGCTTAAAAAAATTTAGTCATAGCCGCGTGATGTTTTTAACCAGTGATTTGCCTGTACAACCCGTTGCTGGCGCCTCAGCTTATTGTGTGAGCAAAGCATCATTAAATATGCTGTGCCAGTGTTTTCAACGTGAAGTCGATAACGATATTGCTGTTTTTACAACTGTGGCTCCTGGAAACGTCGACACGAAGATGCAGGAAACGATAAGGCAAGCCTCAAATCGAGTTTTGCCTGCATCGGAGTTAATGCGCAGTATGTTTTCGGCAAACAAGCTTTTACCTCCCCGATTAGTTGCACAATATCTGCGACAATTGCTAAGCGATGTCACGCCAAACACTTTTGGAAGTCGTAGTTGGAATTTACTAGAGAGTATTGTTGAAGTTTCACCTGCAAAACAGACAAAAACTGATTCAATTGACACGCGTGCTACTGAAACAAGCCTAGTAGAACTGGCAAGTCTTGTTGGCGGCGCATTCTGGTCACCGGGTAGTGCAGAATATGAAGAAAACAGGAAAGTATTCAATCAAGGTGTTTCGCGTTTTCCGTTAGTAATTATTCAACCTAAGACAAAGACCGATATTATACACATTGTCAAATGTGCAAAGCAGTTGCGCTTATCCATTACAATTAAGGGTCAAGGGCATGGTGTAAGTGGCATGTCGGTCCTTAACAATGCAATTGTAATTGATATGTCGATGTTTAAAACAACTGTACTGAATGTTGATAAGAGCTCAGTAAACGTCGGCGCAGGCGTCAAAAATAGTGAATTGGACCATTTTCTAGCGCAACACAATAAAGTGGTTCCTTTGGGTACCTGTCCCGATGTTGGTGTTGTCGGCGCAACATTGGGAGGGGGGATCGGTTTTTTGTCCAGAAAGCTTGGTTTGAGTTGCGACAATGTGCTCGCGTTTGGATTGATAACTGCTGACGGTAAAGTAAGACAAGTGACAGAATCCCAACATGCGGAGTTATTTTGGGCATTAAAAGGGTGTGGCCATGGTCAATTTGGCGTTGTGACCGATATCACGTTTAAATTACACGATGCCCCCCAAAATATTGATGGCCGAATACTCGAGTGGCCATTATGTCACGCACGATCTATTCTTAGGCAATATAGCAAAACAGTGCTCAGTGATAACAGATCGGTTTTTCTATATGCATATCTCTCGCGATCGATGGAAGATAAAGCTCGAATTTCGATAATGGGGTTTAGTGAGGACTCGGTGCAGGGTTTGGATTCTGTAGCCAAATGGCAAGACGGTGCCAAATTGTTAAGTAGGCGGTCGCAATACGTTGAATGCCAATCCAATGACTACGATAGTGATCTGAGTTTGTATTGGCGAAATGGCATAATTGAAGGCGAGCTATCAGACGAATTCATTGAAACACTTTTATCGTGTTACCGAGCTTGTCCGGGAAATTCAGGTGGATTTATGCTAGACCCGCTTTGTGGCGCTATTCAGGATGTAAACGCTGACGATTCGGCATTTATTCACCGCAACGCTTCTTTCGTCTGTAGTATCACAGGGATCACTCAAGCTGAATGTGACGATACTGAAGTTATCGATTGGGTGAATAAATCTTTCGATTTGCTATTACCGTTTTTTAATGGTCATTCTTACCAAAATTATGACATGGGGAATGGGTCGCCACTTGCTCTTTACTACGGCCAACACACAGCTCGTTTGAAATTATTAAAACAACAATACGATCCTACTGGTCTGTTTATGAGCTCTCTTCTGCGCCCTGACTAAAAAACTTTTAGTCATTGCTGTGACGATTTCGATATTGTGAACGTATGTTCTACCCATATTGAATTGGCATTGTGGTTACTTGTAACAAGGAAATAGTTTATGAAAAGATGGATATGTTTGTTTCTTGTGATGTCATCATCGCTCGCACATCCAAATGATCGTGAGCATGGCGATTTTTACAGAGGATTAACTGGTCTTAAAGCACAAATTGATGAAATTAATCGTGACTTGATTTTGCTGGAAAATGCCACCCTTTCGAGTTCAGAAGTCAACAGGCGACTGGCTCGGATTGAGCAACAAATTGATGACGCAAATAAGAAAATTTCAGAGGCTTCTGACGCAGAGTTACGTGAGTTGAGTGCTCAAGAGTTAGAGCAGGTAAAGCGGTCTTTGCAGGTTCTCAACATGTAAGACATTCGAATGCAATTGCAACCCCATTTAAATCAACTGCATAAATCGACTAAATCTGAAACACTACTCGCTTCTTGGATGAACCATGTTCAAAGTTCGCGAACGAAGGCAGTTAAAGATGAAGCTGAAAGCGACTTAGTTGCCTTGAGAGAAGCAACGGATCGTGAACTGATAGAACTACAAATGAACACGCAGCGGCAAATTAATTCACTGACTGAGAGGCACGAAAACGATATTGTTCGCCTCACTCAAGACCATAAGGAAGAAGTAAGGCGTCTTGAGCAATTAAATTTAGACAAGGTTCAACATGCAGAGACAGCATTTGAAAATCTAATGGGAGAAACAGAAACACAAAATGGGCTGATATTTAAAAATCTAGCGGTCTCCATATATCTTCGCCGGTTCTTAGTGGAAGATGGTTACGATCGGTTTTTAACGACTTAACGCTTACTTCAATTGATGAAACAGCAACGGTTCGGTGTGATCCAAGCATATTAAGAGAAGTGATTTCAATTCAAGAGCACGCAATTTCACGGTTTGAAAAAGTCAAAAACAAGCTAGAAGATGCTAAAATGCTGTATTACGAAGCATTACTAGATCTTGCATTTTATGAGGCTGAAATGTCGCGGTTTGGTATATTGAATGTCGATGCGACACAACGGATCAATGAAAACCTTGTAGCTTTTGAGCAGAATTTACTCTTTTGGTTAAACGAAGAACGAAGCGAATACAAAACACCAGAGCGGTTACCGCGTTTCATTTTTCGCGTAATCTGCATGGTAGACAGCTTGGTTTTTATCAGGGGATGTTTGAAACTTCACGAAATTTTTGAAGAAAAACCCGCTAAAGACGAAATATTATCACAAGTGTCTGCATTGCTGGTAGAAAACGATATGGCTACTGTAAGACAAATAACTGACGTAATAGAGTCAAAAGAATGTAGCTCTTTGTGGTCAAAATACACCAATTTCAAAGAAGAACGGCCAAAACTGTTCGAGTATTAACGATAGTCTGGGTTTGTTGGCACTAAAAGCACAATTTTCTCCGAATTAATCTTGCGTTACTGTAAACACATTAGCGTTGATAACAAGAGTATATCGACACATGCATTTGCGCGCAAGCGCATATGCGTTTATTAAGCATTACTCTGCTGCCTTGACTCTCCCCCAAAAAAATGTGCACATCTAATCGTAATTTTATGTCTGCAGCAGCATAGCGGATATTAGTTACTGAAGGTGATTTATGGCAAAGTAAAAGAAGGTGTATAGTTACACCGATGAGCTCAACCAATAGATAGTACCAAACAGCACAAAAAAGATAGGTTGATGCAATATGTAAACTGCTAAACTATGCCGTCCGAGAAGAGTCAACTTATTCGGAATATTCCATTTTGCAAACGGATCAAATCCGCTTTTCAAAACGTGCCCTATCGCTATACCAAACAATACAACACCTATCCATGGAAAAATTGCAACGTAATCGTTTGGAGAATGAGGTAGTGACAAACTCATCAGATTAAATGGCCATTTACTGGATACGAGGCCACTGTTAAACAACGTGACCGCAACAAAACCCAACAACAGCGCCAATATGGGTTTTCGAATCAACAGAACACACAAAACACTCGCTACAGCAATAAAATGCAATACGCCAAAGAATATCCAGTTTGCATTAAAAAAATAGTACGTAAAAAGCGATATTACCGCGGCCCAGAATGCTATGGAAAACAGCCGCAGTAAAAACATTTTTAGACTAAATTTTCGATAATTCCCGAGCACGAGCGACGCGCCTACACTCACGAAGAAGAGCGTCAATATTACATACCGAAACTCCCTCCACCCTTTTCCATTGGGGACATTCCAATCAACCCAACCAAAGAAACGAAGGTCGTAAGCAAAATGGAAGACAACCATCAACACAATGGCTAACGTTCGTATTGCATCCAATGTGATATTGCGATTTTGCACGGAATTCAACGTTGTTAATGGTGCTTATGTGGCTTGTTATCACGGGTAGATGAATGCGAATGAATGACCTTCCATCCTTCATCAGTTCGGCGAAATAAATAGGTTTGAAATCCTTTTTTATCAAAAACTGCGCCGGTTTTGCGCACTTCTCCTGAAACATTTACTGTCGTAACTGCCCAAGCGAAGTCTCCTTCAACGTTTGTTTCGATATCTAGAATATCAATGGTCAATCGTTTCAATACCTCTTTTTCCGGCTCTACATGATTTTTGACCAAATCCTCTAAACCTTTATTCTGACCGCCTGACTCAATGTAACGCGCACCTACCTGGCCAAGATAATGTTGATAGAACGGCATACCGTTACCAGACTCCCACCCCTTTTCAATATCTTGGATCATTTCTAGTATCTCGGTTTCGTCGTTCGTTTGCTCAGACGCATAAATGTATGGTGATGTGGCTAAAAAAATAACAACGCAGCTTGCATAGAAAAGTTTCATCATTTTGACCTTTTTATTTTAGTTTGGTGGGGAGTTAGTGAGACCAATGAATATGACTGATTTTCCACTGTCCATTGATTAGCGTTAAAAAGAGCGTTTCATTGCCTGTCCTATCATTATCTCGACCTTTATAGTTTCCAGAAGTGTGACTTCTTGAAATGGAGACAGCTGTATTACCATGCACACGAACATGATGCTCAATCGTCTTCGTGGTTACGGCAGATGAAAATTGCATGTCTGCTTGCAAATGATGTGCACGATATTCGTCGGCACTGCGCTCAATTCTGCCACCTTCCAAAATAAGGACATCATCGGCAAGTAAGCTCATGACTGTCTCTGCATTAGCCTCGGAGAGTGCTTTGTGGAATTGTTTTGCTATTATTCCTGCGTCGGAGTCTAGCCCTGAGAACATAGGACTATTACTGGTGTCGTTATGCGTTTTATCATGAGCATTAACACTGTTAGTTAATAGCAAAGGAAAGAGTATGATTGACAACAAGTAGATTTTTTTCATTTTGTGTTTCTTCAATAATTGGGGCCTACGGCGGTACTTAACACCACCGTCACCATTAAAATAGATATCCCTATACAAAGTTCGATTTGGATTGATTTTTGAAGCGTTCGAGGACTGGTTATGCCGGTTAAAAGCTGAGGAACCAATCGCAGTTTGTGTAACAACGCGATTAGAAAGATAGCACCAACAAACAACAGCTTAACAAGCAATACAAAGCCGTAGTTTGTGTCGAGCAAACTGCTAACAGAACGCACAAGTTGCCAAGCCAGTAGTAAACCAGCAATAATTAGTCCCCCAATGGGGTACATCGCCGATTTCCCAAATTTTGTCATGACATGGTGCAAATTGGGGGTAGAAAGCTCTACGCACGTCCTTGAAAGAGGCCAGAGTGAACCCACCCACGCGAGCGCAATAACGGCATGAGCAGCCAGGATAAATTTAAAACTAGGTTGTAACTGTTGAGTATGCCCAGTTAACGTAAATGTATACCCAAATCCTGCCAACGCAATAACAATGAAAATTCCAAGAGAGAGACTTGAAATAAGGGCGGTTTTTCTAATTGAATGACCTAAATAGGTTAAATATAGTAGCGCACTTGCGAACAGCACTAGTCGACTTTTTGCAACATCTCCGAGCGTTGAATGCGTGACCATCTCTCGCATAATGGGGTCAAACATACCAGCGTATCCAGATTGAGCGAGCTGCCCAACCTGAAACAAAAAGTCAAAAGCACTAAAAATGATGCCAATGACCGCAAACAAACACATGTGCCTTGTTACCGTTGTTTGTAAGCTTGCGGGTAAAGTAAATTTGGTGTCAATATCAGTATTGGTAATGCACAAAATCCAACCACCACCAAGCAGCGCTGATACGCCGAGATAAACACCAAACTTTGAAATCAACAACCCCAACTGCCAAATGTCCATAGCGTCCTCTAATGGTTGCCGTGCGTGCTGTCGTGCTTTTTGTCGTTATGTTTCATCATTGAAGCATGCACCATAAAACTAAAAGCCCCTTCCATTTTGTGACCGTCCTGACCTAGCAACATCCAATTGACAGTGTATGTATCTACTGGTAATCCGGGTAATTCGTAACTAAAGGCACTAGCGAGTTCCGTACTTGGCTTAAACTCAAACGGAATGGTTTCCCCACTTTTCGATTGCAATGTGACTCTAGCCAACCTTACAGGCTTGGTAAAAACCAATGATAGTTCAGGTGGAGATGACATCAACATTGCATTATCCTTAGGCGTAGATGTCTTGAGTGTTGTGTGAGCAAAAGTTGAAAAACTTAAGGCTATCATGAGCATTGAAAAGAGTAGTTTCATTCAGAGTCTCCTTAGACTTGATGGGTTGTGGATGACGCAAATGCTTCAACAGTGATGGCATTTGGGTCAATGGAATAGTCGATCAACATGTCTTTAACGTCTTTCATCATCGCGCTGGGCCCACATAAAAAAAACAGACATTGATCTTTTGCATGATGCGCTTCTAGAAACGAGCGAAGTGGTAACTGGACATGTCCCGTCGCTCCAAACCATATATTCGAGGCCCTAGACACCACGGGACAATAGCTAAAGTTTGTGAGTGTGGTTTCTATATCCTTAAACCAGTTGTGATTGGCCAAATCTATTGGGTGACGAGCGCCATAAAAAAGCACTACTGATTGTGTTACCTGCAATCCGAACAGAAGCTCATCTATCATTGATTTAAGTGGTGCTATACCTGAACCGCCGCCGATTAACACAAACTCTTTTTTATGAAAATCATGTGGCAATGAAAAGCCGCCATAGGGCCCCTCAATCTCTAACACACTGCCAATACCGAGATTACCCAATACATGCGAACCGATCCCTGGTTTCAGCATGGAGGAAGGCGCTGGTTGCATTTTGATATTAAAAGTAAGGTAGCCTGCCCCTTCACAGCGGTTTGCAACTGAGTAGTAACGGGTGACACTCGGGTGAAAAAAACTTGATCTTTCGCTGTAAGGCCAAAATCGGCGGAAACGTCTAGGCAAGTCAGGAGGGCATCCTCGAGTTTTACCTTTAGATATCGAAAACTTGAAATAACAACCAGGTCGAAACACGAATGTCTCAGGGGAATGATATTTGAATTTCAACTCTTTAATAAAAGGTGTCAAAAACTCGTTATTGACCAACTCTGCAGATATCGTTTGAAGTAAAGTATTTGTGTCTACACGCACTATGCTTGTTTGGCCAACCACGCGCTGACAGGCTAGCCGATAGCCTGCTTTTAGCTGATCTTTTGATAATTGGTAGCGATCTGCAGTCAAGACTGGGTCCGTTGGCTTGATCACTACACGACAACGACCACACGTTCCGCTGCCACCACATTGCGATTCAATCGATATTTTATTTCGCTGTAAAATTGACAACAGATTATCAGTTACTCTGCCTTCGATGCGATGTTCAGCCTCTTTGTCATCGATGACAGTGAACCACTTTTTCGTTCTTTGTGTTCCTGGTACGGCAGGTTTAGTCATCATGATTTGCAACAACCACGTCACACCTGTGATACTCATCACCAAAGTAAGCAGTGCAAAAAGCTTTATCCACCAATGATTAAATGACCCTGCATTTTGATAGTCCATGAAATGCAGCATCATTAACAGTGAAGTCCATTCACTATTTTCATTGAGCACCGCTACGATATCTCCCGATGAAGCACGTAAATATATATGAGTGCTGAACTCATCAAACACCGCTACTTTCCAAAGCGGTGATTTCTCTTTGGGTAGTTCAGAGAATGGAGGCTGCACAAGAGACACGTTCGTGATTGGCGAAGTGAATTGAAATTTACTGGTTACAAGCCGGCGAATGTCAACTTCATTTAAGTTAAACTGCTCTCCTGTTACCGCATCGTATAGTTCATATGTTTTCTCTTGTTCATGCTTAGAATATTCTGTCATGACTCTATAGACTGATTTCCCTAAGAGATTAACAAGCTCTATTGAAATCGCATTTGGTGACAACGCTAGAAGCTGTTTGATCGTTATTAGTTCTTCATCGTTCTCTGACAAATCCACACCGTTCTCTACGCGCTTTTCTATGGTCGGGGCTGAGTGCATTTGCCCTAACAACAATCCAGTAGACAACCAAATCAGTAATTGTACAGCCACTATCAGTGCGAGGTATTTATGCAAGAAACGACTAAACATGCTAAAGACATTTCCTCTTAGGATTTTTTATTGATCCTGGCAATAAATAAATGCCGAAAAAAACACCCAACAAGCTTAACGATGAGATGGTAATAAGGAGGGTATTGGCTACGTCTTCACCGTCTTGGTAGTCCATAATATGAATACGCCAAAACACGTCAAAAATATGCCAAGGAAGGTGTCGCACATATTCTATGTTTCCGGTATATCGGCTAACATAAACGACTGGAGCGAGCATGCCCTCAAATTTAACTTCCCATAGTGGTCGGCCGCGCCCTCCCACTACGTGATTTTCTGACGACAACAATTCTACACTTTCTACCGGGTAGCCTTTACGTAGTTGAGAAGCAGCGATTGCACCCGCGAGAACAGGATTGACGGGCTTTAGCTCATTACCTGTGATACTGTCAACACGTTTTATTTGGTCATTATCAACAACCTGATAAATGAGCCGACCTCGCTCAGAGCTAAGTAAAATGGAACTCGCCCCCGGATACATATTAATAATGTCATTAAATTCAACGCGCGTCGTCGCATTGCTTTCCAATGGCGCAGGCGACTCAATAAAATGGTCACCGTGAATGTAGTGGATATCAAACCAGACCATGTAAAGGCCGCTTAACGACCAAAACAACACCTGCCCGCCGACAAGCAGCATAAGCCAACGATGTGAACGGCGAACAGGTACTTTCATTACGCAACGACAGCCAGGTTCTTGAGCTGTTGTTTGCGCCACATTAAATAAATGGCAGGTAATATGAGTAGTGTCAGAATAATCGCACTAACCATTCCCCCCACCATCGGCGCCGCAATACGACTCATGACTTCGGACCCCGTACCAGAGCCATATAACACCGGCAGCAATCCAAAGATGATAGTGGCCGTTGTCATCATGACGGGACGAACACGCAATCCTGCACCGTGCAGTACTGCCTCGGTCAACATGTTGACGCTCGGTAAGGTACCCTCTTCTTTGCATTTATCCATCAGTGCCTGATATTCATGATTAAGATATACAAGCATAATGACTCCGATTTCTACAGCGACACCGGCCAGAGCAATGAAACCTACGCCCACGGCCACGGAGAAATTAAAGCCTTCGATGTACATAAGCCATATGCTACCAACCATCGACAATGGCAACGTTCCCATAATAATGGCTACTTCAATGAAGTTTCGGAAGTTGAGGTACAATAGAATAACGATGATAGCGAGCGTCAAAGGCACAACGTATGTGAGCTTCTCCTTTGCCCTTAACATATACTCGTATTGGCCAGACCAATTAATTGAATAGCCGGCGGGTAAAACGAGTTGTTCAGCAACAACTTGCTGCGCGTTAGCCACATACGTGCCTATGTCTACACCATCGATGTCAACATACACCCATCCATTGAGCCGCGCGTTTTCACTCTTGATACCCGGCGGTCCGTCTTCGATATAGACGTCAGCAACATCAGCTAGGGCTATACGTTTTCCTTGTGGTGTCACTACAGGTAACAAAGAAAGCGACTCTGGAGAGCTTCGGTATGACTGCGGATAACGAATATTTACTGGATAGCGCTCCAGCCCTTCTACACTTTGTGTTACGTTAACACCGCCAATTGCACCGGAGACAATTTGCTGAACATCAGCGATATTGAGCCCATATCGGGCGGCTTTTTCGCGATCAATGTCGACTTTCAAGTAGCGACCGCCAGCGACGCGTTCAGAATACACTGATGCCGTGCCATCGACGTCAGTTAATATTGACTCAATTTGTTGGCCGATTTTTTGAATTTCCATTAGATCGGGACCACCAATTTTAATCCCAACAGGAGTTTTAATTCCTGTGGCAAGCATGTCAATTCGGGTTTTTATTGGCATCACCCATGCGTTGGTTAAGCCCGGTAAATTGACCACTGCATCAAACTCTTTAATAAGGTCCTGCGTGGTCATCCCTTCTCGCCATTGTTCTTTGGGTTTCAATTGAATGAATGTCTCAATCATGGTCAGTGGCGCGGGGTCCGTCGCCGTATCCGCCCGCCCTACTTTGCCAAATACCGTTTCTACTTCTGGCACGGTTTTTATTAATTTGTTGGTCTGTTGAAGAAGCTCTCGTGCCTTCCCGATTGATATGCCGGCATAGGTGGTTGGCATATACATCAAATCGCCTTCGTCAAGCGGGGGAATAAATTCACTACCAATTTTATCAATTGGCCAAAGCCCGATAGCCAAGACAATCAATGCTGCGACCATCGTTGACTTTGGAAAGCGCAAAACTGTCTTGAGCGTCGGTATGTATAAAAACGTTAAAAACTTGTTGACTGGGTTTTTGTGTTCAGGCAACACCTTTCCACGTACAAAATACCCCATTAAGACTGGGACCAGTGTAATCGCAAGTGCCGCTGATGCAGCCATTGCATATGTTTTCGTATAAGCAAGAGGGGAAAACATCCTCCCTTCCTGGGCCTCAAGCGTAAAAACAGGTACAAAACTAACCGTAATGATCAACAAACTGAAAAATAACGCAGGTCCAACTTCGACCGCAGAATCGATAACAACCTGCCAGCGATTTTCCTTGGTAAGAGGCGTCTTTTCCATGTGTTTGTGCATATTTTCAATCATAACGATCGCACCATCACTCATGGCGCCAATGGCAATAGCAATGCCGCCCAACGACATGATATTGGCATTGATCCCTTGCATATACATAACGATTAGCGCGGTAATGATCCCGACTGGAATACTGATGATTGCGACGAGTGACGACCGAACATGAAAAAGAAAAGCGACACATACCAAAGCGACTACGATAAACTCTTCCACTAGTTTCGAAGCTAGGTTATCAACGGCTCTTTCAATTAATGCGGAACGATCATAAACAGTGACCACCTCCACGCCATCAGGTAGTCCTTTTTTTAAGTCCTCTAGTTTTGCTTTGACGCCATCTATCGTTTTTTGAGCATTCTCACCAAAACGCATCACGACAATACCGCCGACTGTTTCCCCTTCGCCGTTTAGCTCTGCTATACCGCGGCGCATTTGTGGACCGATATCTACAGTTGCAATATCCCTTATTAAAAGCGGTGTGCCATTGTCATTGACGCCAAGAGGAATGGTTTCGATATCCTTCTTATCAGAAATATACCCCGTGGCACGAACCATGTACTCAGCTTCTGCAAGCTCCACTACAGAGGCCCCAACTTCTTGATTTCCTCGCTTTATTGCCATCTGAATATGAGAAAGCGGTATACCGTAAGCGCGGAGTTTTTCAGGATCTACTTTCACTTGATACTGTTTCACCATACCCCCTAGCGCCGAGACTTCGGACACGCCAGGCACAGTTTGGAGCTCAAATTTCAAGAACCAGTCTTGCAAACTGCGTAATTGAGAAATATCGTGTTGGCCGGTTCTGTCGACCAATGCATACAGATAAACCCAACCAACGCCTGTGGCATCTGGACCTAATTGCGGCCTGGCGTTTTCAGGTAGATTGGGGGCAACTTGCGATAAATATTCAAGCACCCTGCTTCTTGCCCAATATAAGTCGGTATCATCATCAAAAATGATATAAACGTAGGAGTCACCGAAAAACGAATAACCTCGAACCGTTTGTGCACCCGGTACGGAAAGCATGGCGGTCGTTAGCGGGTACGTTACCTGATCTTCTACAACTTGTGGCGCTTGACCAGGATAACTCGTTTTGATTATCACTTGGACATCGGATAAATCTGGGATCGCGTCTACTGGCGTATTTTTCATTGTAACTAAACCGCCACCGACTATGATGATGGTTGCGAGTAAAACAAAGAAGCGGTTTGAGACCGACCAACGTATGATTGCTTCTATCATTCGTGCGCTCCTTCATGTTGGCTGTGATCCATCGTTCCTTTATCAGATGCTTGTATATGTAATGTGGTAATAACGTACGCACCGTCTTGGGTTTTGGTAATTTCGATGTGCAGTCGCATACCAGCGGTAATGTCAGATAAATCAATCTCATTAGCGACGTTGAAATCCATTGTCATTGCAGGCCAATCCCACGCCTCAATAGGGTCATGTTCAAGGCTTAACTGGTTGTTAGCACTCATCACTGCATTGACCGTTGCTTGAGTCCACACAGCGTCGACAGCGGTACTTGTTTCACTACTTGCCTCTTCAACAACATGAATGGTAGAAACAAGATATTCGCCACTTGAGGATTTTGAAATTTCAATATGCGCAAGCGTTCCAGAGGCCAAATCAGACAAGGTTATGTTATCTGCCACATTAAAATCCATCGTCATCGCGGGCCAATCCCACTCTTTTATCGCGGGATGATCGACATTTATCATTCGATGCCCATCCATTACAGAATTAATCTTGACTTCAGCCCAAACGCTTTCAGACATAGTCGCCTGTGTACTTTGTGCTGAATCGATAATGTGCACGGTTGTCACAACATATTGACCATCAGTTTGCTTACTGATCTCGATATGTGCCGATGAACCACCTTTGACCGTTGCTAAATTGATATGCTCCGCTACCACAAAATCCATGGTCATCGACGGCCAATCCCATTCTGGAATTGGACCATGTTTTGCAGTTATCATGTTGTGAGAAGGCATCACGTCTGTGATCATCACCTCTGTGAAGACCGATGTTGGACTTTCTTCAGGGGGTTCCATTCGCTTAAAGTCAGAGCTAATACTGCTCTCTGAATCAAGCATAAATTGAGCGGAGGTGACAATGCTGTCACCATCGATCAGTCCTTCAAGTACTTCTGTAAACTCGTCAACCACTCGCCCAATTTTGATTGCAACTGATTTAAATTTTCCATCTCCCAATGCCAATACAACGCGATTTTGATTGCCTGTTCGAATAACCGCTTCGGTTGGCACGATCAAGTTGGTCGAATCCATATCAGAGTGGATAGTCACTTGAGCGAACATGTTCGGCTTTAACGTATAATCTTGATTAGCAAAGCGAAGACGCACACGCAGTGTGCGGGTACTCTGTTCAAGGGTTGGGTAGACGTAGTCTACAACGCCTTGCCACGTCTTTCCGGGGAGGAAATCTAATGTCATAGTAACAGGCAACCCTTCCACTATTTGGGCGGTTTGTCGCTCAAATACCTCTGCATCAACCCAAACCTCATCCAATGCACCAATCGACATGACTGTAACGCCAGGTTTTATAAAAAAACCTTCTCGAATGTTTAAATTATCTACGAATCCGGTTTGGGGTGCGGAAAAGGTAACGGTTTGCTGAACATTTTTTGTTTTTATTAACGTCTCCACGACGTCTTCAGGCACTTGCAATGCATTTAAGCGAGAACGAGCAGCTACGATCAGATCTTTGTTGTTTCTGCGCATAGCAAGCAGCAATTCTTCTTGTGCATTCACTAACTCAGGCGAGTATAGAGAGTAAAGTGGTTCCCCTTTTTTAACATATTCTCCTGATGCTTTTACATGCAGTGTTTCTATCCAGCCTTCAACGCGAGGATGCACATGGATTAATGTTTCTTCGTTGTATTGAACGTACCCGACAGTTCTAATAGGGACATGCAGCGCGCGGCGCTGCACTTTCGCAGTTCGAACACCAAGGTTGTTCTCCACATTTGGCGCTATAGTAATTGTTCCTGAGCCCGCATCACCACTTGAACTTTCTTCGTAGACAGGAATGAGATCCATGCCCATCGGAGACTTTCCTGGTTCGTCTCTGCGGTAATTTGGGTCCATCGGCGCAACCCAATACAACGGTTGCTTCTCTTCGTTTTGCTCATTATTCGCGGTGGATGATGAAGATGGTATCAGAAACGTGAATGCCAACGCAGTCATAATACCGCCTGCTACCCCGCCTATGACGAGTGCTTTAATTGTGCTCATTGTTGTTCTCCGATTTGAGACAAAGGAATACCTGCGTTGGTATCAAAGTAATAGTTGAGTTGAATTTTTGTTTTGACCAAATCCACACTGATATCCAGTGCGTCAATTCTGGCATTAAGATCCGCAATACGAGCACGCACTACCTCAGCAAAGTCTCCTTCGTCGTTGGTATAAGCATTGAGCGATGCCTCAGCTTGCTCTTGCATTTGCTCTAACAATTCGAGTTCGTACAGCGCTTGTCGCTCCATTAATCGCTCATTTTCCGCATATAAAGACTGGATGTATGACATCATTTCTCTGAGGACTAAGCGCTTGTCGGTTTTAATGGCTTCAGATAGGCTTACGACAGCCGAAACCTCTTGGTCTTGGCGGTTTTCTGTAAAAAGAGGTACATCGAAACTTACACCCATCGATAAAAAATCTGCTCGACTTGTACCGTCGGGCGTGTCGTCTCTGTAGGCGTAACTAGCGTTAACCCCCCATTGTGGCTTGTATTTTTCTTTGGCAAGGTCAATACCGGTTTGGCTGGCGCGAATTCTTTGCTCTATCGAGAGGATCAAAGGGTGTTGATTGAGAACCATTGCAAGCGATTGTTGATCTCTGCGCTCAAGTATTGTTCTCATATTCTGCCCCATGTTTTTGATCTCAGGTAGGGCATGCGGCAACGTTAATCGAGAAAAGGCATCAAATCCCGATTGACTTGGATAATTTTGATCTCTAACTAGCCACTCTAGAAGCTTCCCTGTGGCTCTTTCTTCTAATGCTCGTAGTTTAGTAAGTCGGTCTTCCAACCTTGTTAATTCCAACTTTGCACGAACGATATCTTGCTGATTTACGCGTCCAAAGGCAGTTGAATAATTTGCCTTTGCGATATCGCTGAGCTGTTCAAATAACGCTTTATCTTCATCAATTAGCTTTACACTTTGCTGCGCCCGATATATTTCTAACCATAAGTTTGATACTTGAACGCGTGCTTTGGCCACTCGGTCGGCTCTCATCAGGGGATGCTCTGCTGCTTGCTCCCGCAATTGACGAGACCTTATGGCTAACGAATCACCACGAGGAAACATCTGTGACACACCTACTTTTAGCTGAGTCATGGGCTCTTGATCAAACGCAAAACCATCAGTGGGTACATTTGCTAAACCGATGTTGACAACGGGGTCTGGTAGGCTCGAGGCGACGACACTACTGGACAATGTGGCACGTTCACGATGTGCACTGCTAACGAGCCATGGATCATTTTCTACCGCTATTTCTACTGCACGTTTGAGCGTTAATTTTTCATTCGCGATAGCGGGAGAGACCATCGAGAACGAGAACGCTCCCCAAATAGAAACAAAAAGACAAAACCGGTTCATTAGAATTGCTCCTCATAGGTGTTGACTTCAGCAAAGGTCGTAACTGAACCATCTACATTGAGTTGCAATACAAGGTAAGGTTGGAATCGTTCGTCAACTTCCATGCCCGGCGATCCAATTGGCATGGCTGGAACGCTCAACCCTAAAACCCCTTCAGGAGGGTTTTCTAAAAATTGTTGGATGTATTTTGCGGGTATGTGCCCCTCAAATACAAACCCGTCCTGAGAAAGAGCAGTATGGCAGGAGCGATACTGGGGTTCGACGCCATATTTATCTTTGACTCCGGACATTAGCGTGACATTTGTCACATCTGTCTCAAAGCCATGTTCTTCAACATGTCGCACCCATTTTTGACAACATTTACATGTTCTACTCTTGTAGACATGTAATGTGAATTTCGGTGCCTGTGTTGCAGACTTTGCATCATTCTTTGCCTGCAGTACATCACTGCACGCCGTTAAAAAGAGGACTAAAGAAAACAAAGCCCCAAACGGTATATTTTTGTTCATAAACAACTCTCACATATATTGGATTTTGCACGCTTTACGATGGAAACGTCACGTGCAGTAACTGTTAGTCTTTACATCGACTAATCTAATTACACGAGAGAGTATTTTGGGGGGCGTAAATGTATAGCGATAAAGACTTTATGCAGCCTTGTTTGTTTGCTTAGGGCTGGGGTGTTCAACAGTTTTGGTGTTTCGAAACTCTCCCCAGCCAACATGCCGAGCTGAAAGACTGCCATGGGACAACAGCAATTTTGATTGCAACAACTCTCTGATGCGTCGTGTGATGAGTGGTCCATGTGATGACCGATTCTGTTATCTATTTCATGCACCATATCGCTTGCACATGGCGTAGCTACACTCGCGAAAGACCCGCTTACTTGCACGCTCAACAAAGCGATAACAAAGAGGTATTTGACGAATGAAAGTTTCACTTAAACCTGACTCCTTTAATGAAACGCGTTTTCACGGATTAGCTACGGCAATGAGAATATCAAATGGCCCTGACAGACAGATTACCTTGACATTACAATTTTGTAATCATGAGCGATATTGATAGCGAAAATGTATTTTTAGTTGAATATTTGCGACTTCGAGCTACGATGTGGCGCGCTCATTAGTATATTGAATACTCTGTTGGTTGCTGGCATACGTTTTATTATTAGTATACTAACAGCATTTTACGATTGCGGTGTATTCAACAGGCTTACTCCATTGAATTAAAGCTATGCAGCAGGTTAATCACATACCATGAAAATACTTGTAGTCGAAGACGAAGTAAAAACGGGCGATTACATCAAACAAGGGCTAATTGAATCCGGCTTTGTTGTAGAATTAGTAAGGACTGGCCTGGATGGTCACCACAAATCGATGATTGGTGATTATGAATTAATCGTACTCGATGTAATGCTGCCCGACATAGAAGGTTGGAAAATCCTGTCTTCATTGAGAGAGTCTGGTAAATTTACACCCGTTCTTTTTTTAACCGCTCGCGATCACGTTAATGACAGAGTCAAAGGACTTGAGTTAGGCGCAGACGATTATTTGGTTAAACCGTTTGCTTTCGCGGAACTCCTCGCAAGAGTGCGCACCTTGATCAGGAGAGGGACGTCTGTCCCTAACAACACGTTACACATTGCAGATTTGGAGCTTGATATCCCTTCTCGCGTTGCGAAGCGCGGTGGCAAAGTAATCAATCTGACGACTAAAGAGTTTACATTGCTTGAACTAATGGTCAGACGTCAAGGTGAAGTATTGCCCCGTTCTTTGATCGCCTCTCAGGTATGGGACATGAATTTTGACAGTGACACGAATGTCATTGATGTCGCTATCCGAAGATTGCGCGCAAAAATTGATGATGACTTTCCTGTAAAGCTAATTCAAACTGTCAGGGGGATGGGCTATAAAATGAGTGTAGATGATAGTAACGAATAAACTAAAACGGCCAAACTCTCTTGCGTTTAGAGTCACTATACTTGTTGGCATTACCGTATTTTTGTGCCTTACAATAATCAGCTTAATCGTTCAACAATCAATTGCAACGCATTTTGCTGAACAGGATGCTGATGAATTAAATGAGGTATTCCATGCTGTAAAACGAAAGCTTAGCGAAGCATACACTGAAAAGGTGGCACCTTCGAGTATCCTCGTTGAAGCAGTGTCTGGTCATCATGGAGTCTATTACCTTGTGCAAAATGAAGATGGAGAATCCGTATTTTCGAGTAAAGGCGTTAACTTGCACAAATACCCCGGTCAATTGTTTGACAACGATCTCATAACGCCTGATATGTTGACACTTTTTTTTGATGGATCCCATATGTTGCGAGCAACTGAAGCTCTCGTGACCGTCAGCACTGGTCAGAATAAGTCTACATACCGTGTTGTGGTAGCCTCCAACATGGAATTTCACATGAATTACATGGAAGACTTTGAAAAGACGTTATGGGGCATTATTTTCGTGTCTGGTTTGATCACGATAATAGTGGCACGTTTTGCTGTGTATCGAGGCCACTCGCCGCTACGAAAACTGAGTAGAAAAATAGGTTCTATTACTGCTGCCAAGCTCGATATCCGACTAAATCCTTTAGAGGTACCGGTCGAGCTCGCAGGATTAGTGGGGTCGTTTAATGCTATGATTGAACGACTCGAAGCTGGCTTTGAGCAACTTTCATATTTTTCTGCGGACATTGCGCATGAATTGAGAACACCGGTCACAAACCTGACAACTCAAACGCAGGTTATTCTGAATCAACCGCGCACTGAAAGTGAATATGTTGATATTTTATATTCTAATTTGGAAGAATACGAACGTATGACCAAGATGGTCAGTGACATGTTACTTCTAGCCAAAACGGAACATGGACTCGTCAAGCCACAGTTAGAGCGACTAAATTGCCGAGCAGAGCTTCAAGAATTAGTTGAGTATTTTGAACTACTGGCAGAAGAAAGACAAATTCAAATTCGCATCCGAGGGGCCGATGCCACAATTGATTGCGATAGGTCCATGTTTCGACAAGCTATGAGTAATCTATTATCAAACGCAATTCGATATTCCTTCGAAAACGCGATTGTTAAGGTAGCAGTATCTACCAACGATGAACATACAAAAATTACCGTTTCAAATCCAGGCCCGAAAATCTCTGATGACCATCTTCAGAGACTTTTTGATCGCTTTTTTAGAGCAGACCCTTCACGAAAAAATCATGGTCAAGGCGTTGGTTTAGGATTGACTATCGCTCGTTCATTGCTTCACATGAACGGAGCTAAACTAACGGTTAGCTCAGATGACAACTTAACCGTATTTGTTGTTTCATTCCACAAATAATCAATCAAACTTCGTCCTGGAATCTAAACAGGTGGTCACTTTCTGAAGCTGATGTATCGGCCACTTCCCCTCATTTGTCATGTTTGCACTTTCCAACACCTGCTTCATAAAACTGGACATTTCATCATTAATCTTAATACAGTTGCTGGTATAGGCTTAACTTGTGTGTATCAACGATTGATCTAACAGTTCGGAATAAGTTGATTAATACCTTCGGAAAAAACCAAGCCTAGAGCCTCACTACCAAATTGGGAAACTCATTTTTCAGTTCCTCAATTATTGGATAAAGAATGATAACCTGCTCACAGTGAAAAACACCTGGAGCCAGATGGAAAACGCACATCTGTCGTGTTGTTTCAGCTGCTATAATAGTCGTCATCATTGACTCATTGTGGCCAATCACACTTAGGACTATTTCATTCGCATCGTTTGAAATTTTCCCACACGCTCGGACGGTGACGCCACAAATATCAGTGCCATTGTGTATGTTTATAAAAAGCCAAAATGCTATTTTTCGAAAAACGGATTGCGCAGGAGTCTACCAAGATCTATCCTGGAAAAAGCAGCTAACAACTATGTCACTAAACTGCTATCAAAACGAACCCAAGTTGATACTGTTGGAGTGTCAAGAGTTTGCCCAATAAAATGTTGTTCAGAAAAATCAAACCGATTAGCAGGGTGTTTACTATCGCAGCTAGGTGACCCGATATTAGTGCTGTCACTGAAGCTTTTTACCAATCGGCTACGTCAATTAACCATTATCTTGTAGGCTGCGTCTAAATTGTTATACATCCATTCTAGAGCAGCCTTTCCATGGTGGTCACAGAGACCGAACTCCAAGAGAACATCTATCTGACGTAGATTTTCCATCAATTTCTTAGCTTGAGAAACAAGAAAATTTGTAAGCCCAAGTGCAAGCACAACACTAAGTACAACCGCAGCGTTGTTAAGTTTTGCAAGCCCATCTAATAACTCTACCTGGCAGATAAACTTAAAGTCAGAACTAATATCTACATAGTACCCCTCGGTACTATACCAAAGGGCTTTTGATAGCAAGAGGATGGTGGTCTACGAAAACTCAGCAATTCTATACATAAGACTATCAAATCCGCCCCCATTTGCCTCACTGTAATGCTTTTGAAGAATTCAGCTGGGGTTTCCCTTATGAGCCCACCGTCGTTGTCATCGGTAACAAGAAATACCCTGTCTATAAAAAAATACCTTCCTTTCCTGAAAAGCGAGCGCCACAGAAGTACTGCGTGGATGAACGTGTGAGTCGTAGTACCTGCAGACGTGACAGATGTAATAAATGGGAGTCACCGAAACCTAATGGCTATTTGGTGAGTAGCCGTTCCTTAGCCAATTCGTTGTTTGCCAATTTACGTAATTGAACGCTTGGTACAGGTCTAAAACATATTAGAGGGAGAGTCCTTCTGTGATGCAAGATAAACGAGAGAGCGGCGTTATACCTAATGGCGTTACCTTTGGTACTGAAGTGCTTGTTATGCCAAGCCTGATAGGTAGCGTCTTCACACACGCTGGTGGTATCGACACAGTAAGTTATAAGCCGAATAGGTACAGCTGGGTAAAAAAGGGGGATGTCATTGCAGAAGTGTATATTAGCCGTCCAAAGACAAAATTTGGATTGGTTAATGATATCTTTTTTAACGATATCATCTCGAAAGTACCCTTTAAGAGTCCTGCGAGTGGTTTGGCGCTTCATAGCGAATACAGTGATAACTTTACAGTAGAGTTGAAAGGTAATGTGCCTCCCATCGCTAATTTTTCATTGCTCCTTCCTAGTGATGAAGTGCGTGAAGTATCTGGTGCTTCACTTTTTAGGGCGGCAGTGAACTTGATCAAAGAGAACAGTGACCTCTTGTATAAAGAATCGAGACGCTGGACGATGAAGGGGAAAACGCGCCAGGAGTTAGAAAGCTTATTAGCACAGCAATTGGCTGCAAATTGCCGGTGATACCTGGCTACACCGTATTATGACGATTATTTAGATGAGGCTAGGACGGAATTTCCCGAACTGAGGCAGCACCTTAAACACCTCGTCAACAAAGCGGAGTGAGAAGTACAAACACAGCAGTAAGACAACAACATTCGCCCATCGCGGTAACCTAACAAGGTTAGATTTTCGCTAAATGAGCTTCACGTTTATTGTCTGCCTCGCTAATCGGCCTCGTATAGAGGTTGATGGCTTCATTCAAGCACTCCCACGCATGCCCTTGCCTATTTGCTTTACGTTTTTGCGGCACATGGGCGCTTAATTGACGAATAGTGGGCACATCCTCGTAATTACACAAAATAACGGGCTGTGCGGCGTTGATAGTATTTACCACCGGCTTACCCTGTGCTGCCCCGTAATAAAGCGACAAATTCACCGACGCATTGCGTGTCTTACGTATATAAAAGCGGTGGGTGTGCTGTGTGCCCATGATACGCGCTTTTATCTCGTTTAGTTGTGTATCGTTGAGACCAGACTTGCTGTTATACAGATACAACACAGCGCGCTCAGGCGTTAGCCTTTGGTCAGCATTCTTGTAAGCCCAATAGAAATTCACACTTTTAAGCGCGGTATCCGTATCAGGGCGACAGTTAATGACATCGATATGCCGATACAGCTGATAGGAGATAATTTCGGCGCCACGGTGTTGATGTAAGAACTCGTGTTTCTGCAAATGATTGCGCCCGTGTGAGCCATCAGGCTTTCTATCCTGCACGCAGTGTTTGATAGCCGTCTTCGTACTGTTAATGGCGATAATGGTATCAATGACGTCGTCATGGTTCTCAAGCAAAAGGATGCCAGGGTACTTGCCCGCCACCCGGCCTGAAATATCATGAGAAGGACGATGGAAGCACTTTAAGGCATTAAGACAACGCATCTGCGCCTGAACATTGAACATATCCCGGTGACCAAGCATTAGCTCACCGGCAGAGAACGCTTTAAAGTCCTCTTTAGTGATGTCATCAATATTGGCAAAATAAGCAGTAGGTGCTAACCGCATGGCACTATAAAGCGACTCATACAACTCATCCAAAGTCGTGAGCAAACCGTTAAAGCGCGCAAAATCATTCACCATCACCACATCCTCTTATCAATTGAACCTAACTCCTATTGTATTATAATTACAGACCACCTTCACATAAAAACACCATTAAAACCCACCCGCGGACACCACAAAGTGACATCCACCCTGCAAGCCCGCCCTGCCCGCCCAGCCGAAGGCGCGCTCGAGTTGAGCAAGAGGGGCACCTCGGTGGTGGATGAGGGACGCCTTCTTTGAAATACCTGTTTGAAGGTGGTCTGTAATTAATGATTGGTATCGTTGTTTTCGGTGTTTTGCGTTTGTGAGCAGGCATAGCCCCAGAATTTGTTATAAAAGTAGATGTTTCTACGTGAAATTTCCGGAAGTCAGGGGTATTAATTGAGTGATTTTTTTCTAGTTTATCGATTTCATAGTCGCCGGTGGTATTGTACCTTCAGCCTTATGAAATTATCTTCATCAACGATTTACACATATTGAAAATATCAAAAAATTTAAAAATAATATCACCGCTGTAACATTAAAATTGTGGTATTAGTTATGGATTACAACGAGCAAAATGCGCTAGAAATCGCTAAAAATCGAGCATTTAAACTATCTTCTCTGTTATTCGCATCAATGTTCGGTGCACTTACTTTTTTACTTTATCAAATTGGGCTAGAGACCTTTTCTTCCTCTAGCGCCAAACAGTTGCGTGATGAATATGGGGATTCAAGCATCACTTATACGGGTCTCTACATCGGACACTTGTGCTACTTTTTTGCTAACCGTTTCTACAACCATCTGCTTAAAGATGTTAAAGGCTTTAAGGTTTGCCCATATGATGAATTTGTAAAATTAAAATGGATTATTGGTACCACTCTTTTCATTATTGTTCGGACGTTAGTGGTCTCATTCACCGACATGGACCTCTTAGCTCGCGCAGCCATTATTGTGGCCACTTTGGCATTATTGATCTATTGGTTGAAAAACTGGGATTATCACGTCGAAAAACCTGGGACCGAATAGACGCTTTAGATTGATGTTCACTTTTTTGCTTTTCGTATAGTGACTTGATAACTATTGAAGGCGTGCTGCATTAATTGAACCCAGATAGGCGCTCGTACGTGAAATCTGATGACGTTTGCTGGGCGTTGCCCTCTTTGGTAAACAGAGAAACGCCCTAGTGAATATATTTATTAGCGGCGGCGCCGTAATAACAACAGCATTACACCCATTGCCAGGATAATACCCGTTTGTGGCTCAGGAACAGAAAGATTAGATTGTACTGGTGTGACGGTTCTTGAGACTAGACTGCTTTCAAAATTAACAGCCAGTTGCGAACTTTCATTGAGGTAAAAAACAACGCGGCTTGTTTGTTGGCTAGTACTGTCTTCTAATGAAAATGAGTAATAATCTCTTTCTATTGTAAATAAATCGACACTAGGGTTTGTCAATGTGTAAGCACTAGAACCGCTTAAATAATTCGTGGTCGTTATCTCCGGCATTCTAACAATCAGACCTTCCAGTAGTGAATGCACTCGAGAAATATTAAATGCTGTAAAGTCAAAATAATTATCTCCCCTTGAAGGTCCTGAACGAGACCATAAGGTATCATCTCCACCTCCAAACTGCCCTACTCTATTTTCACCATCGAGCCAATATGAGTAATACATGAGTGTATCATCATAGGTAAATGAGACTTCAATCGGATTGGTGTTTAGATCATCGAGTTCAGAGGCAATCTGTGACTCATCGAGATAACTTACACCGTAGTATTCATAGCCAGTATAGTTGAGTGAATACTCATATTTTATAATGTCGGCGAATGCTGCCTTACTGATTGATAGCAATAGTATGGTGGTAAGAATATGCTTCATGCTGTTTTCCTTTTCCAGAGCAGTGAAACATTAGCAAAATATGTGCCTTGCCTTATATATTGCGAGCTACAACAAACAGGACTTAACTAATTTAGAACGAGTGTAAAAAGTAGACACTTTTCTTTATAAACAGATTTATATTTATACATAGAGAAACGAAACGGCAAGGATAATTAGTTAACCATTAAGGCTTGAACAATTGGGCATCAGACCACCACCTGCTCTCTAACATTGTTCATTTATTGCCAGTATATCAATTATCGACACGTTGTTTTCATACTTAATACATTAACGATATTGATATCAAGCAGGAAGTGAAAGTAGTGATAAAAGCCTATACAAATGATGAAACGTTGATTGTGCAAGACGAATAATCGGTCAAGTGTCATAAACCTTCCTGTGCCTTCAAATAACATTGACATCGATGAATTTTTCGATCCATGGGATGCGTTAACTGTTATTGCTTTCCAAGGACAACCTAGCTTTATTCGAGATTCATTTGAAGTAGGGGCACTTTCAATGCACATTACGCATCAGCAATTCAAAAATAGCGCGAAAAAAAATAAGAGAAGGCCTCCGTTTGATTATGGAGCCTGGTTTCATCAATATTATGCCCACCACTGCAAAGCAAGAGTTCTTTGCTTTAATACAGTACGCAATTTCTCCCTATTCTCACTTTTATACCGAATACGATCCTAATTAAAAACGGTAACCCCATGAACATGTTACTCATAGGTCATCATCAGTTTGACGTTCTAATTTTCGATTGAGGCTTAGTCGACTCTCATTCATGTAGCTTTGCACTTAAACTAGGTCTACCCGTGGTAGTGACAACTGAGGAAGTAACGTTTTCGATTAAAAAATGACGAATTCGACTTACACGATCTCACAATGCGAATGCCTCGGTAGACAAAGCCTTGTCCTTTAAGGACAACATAGATGTTATTTTCATCCGAAGCAATTAAAATTATAGACAGGCTTTTGGTCGCTATAAAGTTATAGAGTGTATAGTAAGGAACACGGTTGTGATCATTAGCACTTTTTATCGATACAAGAACCTAGACGCGAGAACGTTGTTGGTTAGATATAATGCTAATACTCGAGTAATTTGACGCCAGAAGTAATCCCCTTGATATCTACCTTTCAACTGTCAACCATCATTTGCTGCTATTGGTTTAACTGAATACTAAAGTTAGGTAAAAATTAAGATATAAAGTATCGGATCGAATCTAGGAATTATATAAAATCTTTAGTTTTTTCTCATTTAATTTCAAATAAAAAAACTGCTGCAAGCCTTGTAAATAAAGACCTGCAGTGCAAAATAATTATTCAGGTTCACTTGAACCGTGACGTGTTATTTTGACAGTGATATAAGTAAAGATTTTAACACCTTTTCTAATGCCGCAGCATCGTCGAAGTTAACATTTTCCCAATCAATACCTATATCGAGCTTTGTAACATCTTCTGTTAATAATCGACGAATTGCTGAAGTTTGACTCACTTTCACTTTTGGCATTGTAATGTACTGCTTCGCCCTGCCCGGCTTCTTAGATATGTCAGAAGGGATATATTTTTTAAATTTTCCGATCTCCGCCAATCTATTTAGGTATCGCTCAACTTCGTTATGTTTTTCCGCTTTCTTAATCTCTTCGTAAAGAGCAATAAGACTTGTCACTACTTTGTTTTCAAGTAGCTTATAAACAATATCAAAATGCTCATAAAGTTTATCGTATCGATAATAGGAAGGACGACTTATACCCAAGTATGACGTTACCAAAGAAGTTCGTTCGGTTCGCATCTTTGCTGCTTCTAAACTTTCTAGTTCGCGAACTGCTTTTGCATAACTGTTTAGCGCATCAGGTGGAGTCAGGTCAGAACGAGAGAAATTCTCAATGTGACGGAGCACATTAAGGTTTCGTGGTTTTTCAGCGTAGATTTTAACTTTAACCTTTATCAAACCACCATAAAGGAATCGAATTGCATAGAAACGTCTATGACCAGCTACAATAGGATAGTCAGTCATATTCTTTCTCCACACAGAAATTGGATGAACTAGTTCACTGTGCTTTAATGTCTCAGCTAGATCTTTTATTTCTTCTATTTCTAAATTGACGGCGTCATACCGAGGGTTATCTTTTGATAATCGGTTCTCAAGAAGCCCCTTTTCACAGACAACACAATTGTCCAAAGCCGCAATGGACTCAGCATCTGATTTCTGTGCAAACGTAACGGGTAAATATCGTGAATTATCTGACTGTGGTTGTATATAATCAACCAGCACTCTATCTATTTCAGAGGATGTTTTAAAAATAGGGTCGTCGTGTACTTCGCTTTCTTTGGATTTGTCCCTTGCTTTAAGGTCATCCAACATCTGTTGAGATTTTTTAGATACGCCTTCACCTGACTCAAATTGGTTTATTAAATCTTCTTGAGAATTAACTTTTCCGACCGTTCTACGTCTTGCCTTTTTAGGGCTGTTCATCACTCATTCCCCCATAAGCTGCCTTCAATCAGTTCATAAAGCTTTTGCATTTCTTTTTGCGCGTGGTGATTATGCACATAATTAAAATGTGACTCATCAACCGATGGACGTTCCATAACGCGATAGCAATTACGTTGCTGAAGCCAAAAGCGCGTCATATATTTTCCAGTAGGACCATTTTTGTCGTAAAGTTTCGCAAGTGCCACTTCATCTTTCTGAGTAAGACGTGATTTGCTTGGAACTTTATTTGGAACAACTCCGACAATCTTTAGAGGTGATTTTTGTCGGTCTTCGTTAATGCGGTCTACGCGATTAAGTAACATAGGTACACCATCTATAGAGTCGTATTCGGGCTCAGTCGGAATTATCACATGAGTCGCGGCGCCCAACATACCAGCACTAACCGGTGACTTACTTGGCGGGTTATCAACAATAACGAGATCGTAATCCTCGGCCAGTTCTGGGATTGAAAACCAATCCCGCATATGTGTCGAAATTTTTGAAACCAGTCTATCCGCTTGCGGTGTCAGAGCTAGTACTCGATCAACATTACCTTCGGATGGTAAGACTTTAATGTTTTCAAAAGCTGTCGGGTATTCATATACTGGTGAGTCAAACAAAATATCAGTGGACGTATTTCGGCCACTCCATTCTGGATCATCAATCTCTTCAATTTCTGGGTGTAGTGGAGCAGCGTATTCATCATCACCTGGTATCGCATCCATTTTTAAGAATGCTTTTGATGAATCTTGCTGTGAATCATAGTCCAGCACCAAGACACGACGCTTTATACCTTTTCCAGTTGGGCCGCCGGTTGCCAACAGATATGCTATTGTTGATGCGAGAAACGTTTTTCCAACGCCTCCTTTTCTATGGTAACTAGAAAGCACGCGCAATCCATTGTACATTTCGTCTGTATTCATAATCTCAACCTTGTATAAGCACATAATTTTAGTCTGACATGCTCATCTTTCAATGTCTCGGATCGAATCTTTAATAATCCATTTTGAGAAGCTATTTGGGTTATTTAGTTCAATAATTAAAACCTAACTGAAAGCCTTTACTGGCAGATATTGAGGGGTGTTTATGCCTATCAGGTTCACATGAACCCAATAAAGAAAATGTTAAGTAAACATACATGTCTGACTGGCCTATAATGGATAAAAATTTTGTACTTACTCTTAAAACATCATTACAGAAAATCATTAATTTAATGACAAATAACCTAATAAACTACGTATTTAATTTGTTAATTGAAAACTTCCGGAAAGCTTTTGTTAGCAAGCTCTTGCGAGGTATAAGTTCCTATCAGGTTCAAGTGAACCTATTATGATTTTACTTTTTTTGAACATACGATTTAATACAACCTCAAAAATGGACTTGATAAAGATAGTTGGGTAATCTCAGGATCGAATCAACGGAATAACTGTAATCTATAATAACGGGTAGAATTATTGTGCGAGAGCTTTTTGACTTGTCAGAAAAATATGGATTTAAAGCACCTCTGGTCGACGCTCCTGAATCTCTCGATTTAAAACTGTACCTCCGTTTATGTGGTGCATTATCTATTTCACCAATTACAATTGCTGTGATTTCTGATGTCTTTATAGCTTTACAGGATATTGAAGAACGCATTGCAAGCTTCCAATATATCTCTGAACGTATTAATCGAAAAGTATCAAATATTCGACATCACCTGGTAATTCTTGAAAAAGCTAATCTTATAAGAAGTGAATTCATTACAACTGATCCAATAAGACGTCGTAGAGGAAAGCTTTTTACATTAGCGATACCTAAAGGGCAGACTGTAGCAGCTGCAGACCATTCATCAGTATCGGAAGTAGATAGATATCAGTTGGTGTCTTCAAATACCGTTGAAACTATAGATATTGACCGATATGACGATAAAACACGTTTTCTTGAGCTACAAATTGTTAGATATCTAGTCAAAGCGATGCGAACTAATCGTAAAGATAAGGCAGGTACGATCAACGTTAAACTAAAATTAGACGGTAGAGTAAAACCAATTTCCATTACCTCACGCGCAGAAGAGGGAAGGCTAATCTATCTCCCAGATATGAGCTACTACGCAGGCGCTATTACCTGGCTTATAAATCATATTTCTGAACGAGTAGAGCAGGCCGATACCATTGGAGAAACATTTACACTGCCACTAGAACCTCTTATATCTATGGCGAAAGATATTCCGCTTTCAGATGCATCAGCTGGTGGTTATATGAATAATGCTATCCAATCGTTGCAGCGAATATCAGCAACTACATTTGATATGCGCGATTTATATGGACGAGACCACGGTACAATTAAAGACATTGAAATGTACTATAAGCTTTTCAGACTTGAGGCTCTTGTTACCTATGAAGATGAAAGAGAGATAGAAAAGAAAGCTGCAGTCGTTCAATTTCCGCGCTCGACAGTGAAAAATATTATAGCCGCAGTACGCGCTGAAAAATCTCTTAACGAAATGTTGTTAATTGACAGTGATATTTTCGCAACAAAAAATGAAATTGAAATTCTGTTTGGTCTATGGGCGAGGGAACATCTCATCACCGGACGTCAGGCACAGCAGATGTATACATGGAACGAGCTTCGTGAGTCAGTAGCTCCTTCGACTAGTCTTAGTGAATTTAAGCGTAAGTTTTCAAATATGGTCCTTACGAACGCAGATCCCGAATATAAAGCTAAAATTCACAACGTCGTGAAAAACAAGATTGTTAGAATTATCGATACATGCCATTTGTCTGAACCAAGAAAAGGCGAATTGATAGTCGAATACGGTCGGGCCACGGTTCAAGGCTACCTAATAAATATTGGTTATTCACCAGAGCATGGGTCGTCAGTTATAGCTTTTAGACGAGATATGTCTGCGTTACATATTTTGAGCCACTTCAATAAACAACGCTAACCTATAATTTGATGATAAACATTCCCGGATCGAATCTATAGTAATGAAAATCAATGGATTAGGACTCGGATCGAATCTATAAAAAGATCTAATTTTGATCACGATCCAACTTGATCTCTATTACCATTCGTATAAAGATTACACCTGTTAAAGACATTCTCTTACTTTTATTAAATCTTTAACTTGCTCATTGAAGAGCAACATAAATTATTTGGGAAGATAAGAAGCGCTTAAAAGACAAAACCCGTGAAGTGTTGGCGCACTGCACGGGTCTTAGGATGTAACTTTTTGGAACGAGTTACACATCCAATTTTAGCGGATTGATCGATCACGTCAACTGTTAGGGCGTTTTTTATCAACAATAACTCGATTTGTTGGTAAAAAAATGAGAAAAAACACAGAATTTGTGTTCATGAGCACGGGGCTTTTTGAACACCTCAATGAAACAGAATCATATGTTTTCTCTTTTGTTACTTATTTCGCTTGTGATAAACAAAAGGGACAAGTATTTAAACGCAGCACAGCAAGTCTCTGTAACAACCTTGGATACTCTGCTAACACAATCCGGTCAACAATCGATAAGCTTGTAGAGAAGAAATTTTTAGCACGTGCTGAAAAACCTGCTCCCAAAAATAAGGATCTTCGTTATAATTACTTTGACGACATATCACATTGTTTAGTACTTGGTACTCATGAGTATGCACAGGAATTCTCATCAGAACTGTCAGAAATCTTAAATTTTCTGAGGAAAAGCAGTAAACATAAAAAGCCAGATTTGAAAAATGTATTTTTCAAAGTTTACGTGAACGCGCTTCAAGCCTCTAAGAAAGGGGAAAAGTGGAAGCGTAATCAATCTCGGCACCTTCATAAAATGCTAGTTTTGCACGGTTACCTTCATAATAAGATCAAATTCAGAGACAAATTTGATAAATCGACCTTGTCACTAAGTGTACCTTATTTATCAGCAATGATGCAGTGGTCAAGAAATACCGTAAGACGGGTAGTCAATACACTTGTCGAACTCGGGCTAGTAACAATCAAGCTAGACGGCAAACGAATCGCTTTCTTACGAGTTAGAATAGCTGAGCGGGTGAGGGAAGGATACAAGCAGCTAAAGTCTCGACTTTCTGACATAAGACAAAAAAATGTTGATGTGACTCGTAATTCAATTAACAAGCCAATGGAACTCAATAGGCCAGGTAAGCATGCTACGCCAGCGGAACACGCATCCTACCTTGTGGCAATGAAAAAAGCTCAAAATCACTGACCAAAAATAACTCTATAGAATCCAGACAGTGCTCTGGAGTTTTTTCGTGCCTAAAGATCAGTTTGGTGTTGAATTTATACAATTCAACAAGGCAAACGCTCAAGTTTATTAATCAAAGACTGTAAAATCATTAAAATAATAGAGAAATAAAAACTATAGAACGCGCCCTAAATGCTATTTGTGCCATCCATGCGCATATGGATAAAACAAGTCCCATCCATAACCGGAATGATCCATAGGTAAGGTGAAAATACCAACCACGTTCATGATCGGCCAAAACTAACCACATTAGAATAAGATAGAAAAAGAAAGAAAAGGCTAGAGGGGATTAACCCACTTACAATTTATTTTTTATCTAACTATAACTTTAGTAAGGATGTATACACGTGGGATTCATGCTGATTGCAACCTTAATAAATGTTATTACAAGATAGTTCACTGGGCCTGGACAGTTTTAATGATAGTGATCTTGCTAACTAAAAACTGTGAGACCTTACTGTAGAAGACTCGTTTTGTTTATTGCCGTCGGCTCAACGCATCCTGAAAAACGTAGTCAGAAAGGCTTAATAAACCTAACATTAACTATAGAAGTCTCATACTTGTCGATTATTCTTAAAGAAACTCCGTATTCGGTTAAAGGTGGAGGTGACTTAATATTAATCGTTTTAGGCCAGCTTTTGGTTAAATTGAATCAACTAGGCAAATTTGAGAGCTTGTTTGGGTAACTAAACAAGACCAAGCATCAAAATCAATAAAGGGAAATGTAAAACTGGTTTAACCTGTTTGAGCAACAAAACAAAACGGGCTTACTGCGCATGATTATTTCATAAATATCTATGTCAGTACGATTTTTGTGATAATCGTGGGACATTTCCTGAGGTCTAAATGATTCTATTCCACTTTGTTTCATTAGTATACGGTGGAGATAAAATGTAACGGAGGAGACGAAACTAAGACAGGATGCTTTTCAGCCACATTCCCAGGCCTATCTGCAAAAGCTAGTACCTCAAACTCCTTCTGGATCTCACTGTCTTCCGAGGACAATTTTTCAAGCTCAGTGATTTCTGTTATCTGTAGCTTTCGTCCGGCGAAGTAAGTTTCAAACTGCTTATTTTTACCTGTACGAATTTCAATTTTCTGGTTTGAGATTGAGTGCTTAAGCGGTGAGTCGATGATGTAGAGTTTTCTCCTGCAGCTAAACGTATGGTCGTTGCGTATTTTCCGCAAACCTTAGTGATACAGATAACATCGAGGTTGATGTAGCGTAGTACAGGCGTATGTTCTTTGTATGAAATTCTTGATTTTAAAACGAGGTTTTTACGCCAAAACTGGGAAATGAAGACGTCTTGGAGGTAGCTATTTGCGTCTGTCTTGCAAGGTATCGAAGACACGTTCAATTCTGCCTTTACCCTGAGGAGAACTGGTGAAGACAATTTTAAGCCCCAACTCCTTACAAGCCCTTTGCATCTGGGATAAGTTGCAAAGGGCCACCGAATATTCCGGCTCGATCAACATACAGGGTTTTAAATACACCGTATTTCTCAAAGACTGAGTGCATTACTTTCATACACCTTTCAGTCGTCTCTGGAGGAAAGAACTCAGCATGATATCGCTGTTGACATCGTCAATCATGGCGATAAAACACGACTTCTTATCGCCGAACCAACGGTGTGTGCTGCCGTTCAATTGTAGTATTAAACTTGGCACTTCCATTGGCTCTCTGAGCTTGTGAAGACGGCTGCACCTACGCTTCGCCCGTTTTACATAATGGATATCATACGTCCATTTACGCGGTATTTCGCGCTTAACAGCAATGAATTCGGGCGTCTCAAGCATCTCGGGCAAGGTGTAACAGGTTCAGGGCTTAGTATTTATCGCGGATTACCGAATGAACTTGCTGCTTAAGCCGGTCAGGCATTTTATTAACTGACGCGCTGCCTGTATTTCCGTAAACAACGAACTGTTACCCTTGGCTTCGGTAACTCTGTAAATAACGTTCAACAGTACGTCTAGACTTATTGAGGAGCTTAGTGGCATTGGCTATCGTAATTTCACGCTCAGCCACTTACGCGATGACATCAACCGTCAATTTCCCTTGGTAATTAGCGACTACGACAAAATCGCTTTGCGTTAACACTAGAGAACAATCTAACTCAAATTTAATCTGACAGCGGCACCTTAAAAAGCAAGTAACTTACAGTTCAGTTATTAGTTTGTACTACTAAGTCAGGAATTTAAAAAACTTTCTGCACCTCTATTTTGAATTGCTACTAGGTTTTACTGCTGTTTTACCGTTTTTGGCATTCTCATCCATTTTTGCTACTAGGTTTTACTGCCGTCTTACCGTTTTTGGCATTCTCATCCATTTTTGCTACTAGGTTTTACTGCCGTCTTACCGTTTTTGGCATTCTCATCCATTTTTGCTACTAGGTTTTACTGCCGTTTTACCGTTTTTGGCATTCTCATC
>NZ_JAKREX010000008.1:0-168831 GCF_022348355.1 Alteromonas sp. Cnat2-8 | reverse complement strand
GCCAGCGTTCAATCTGAGCCATGATCAAACTCTTCAATTAAATATATCGAAATATGAATCGTCGTTGTGACACTCTTAACGAGTGCCCACACAGATTGTCTTGTCTAAATTTTTAAAGAACATTCACCAGAAGCCGTTGCTTCTTAGTGACCCACCCTGTTCGAGTGAGGTGCGCATTTTACATCGTTTGTTTTCGATGTCAACCATGTTTTTAAACTTTTTATTTGTTTGAAAACTTGGTTTCGCACTTGTTGCTGAGTTGGCTTTGTTTTTCTCGAAGCCCCCTCAGAACGTGGAGCGCATTATAGATACCTCTTGTGAAAGATCAACACTTAAATTGGATTTTTTTGCTTTTTAAGCCACTTTTGGTGTTAACCGCTCATTTCTGCATCATTTCTAGCGACTCAATCCATCTTTAGACTAGTTTTTTCACATTTTATTGTTCAATTTGTTACAAATGAGTAAACTATATACAGCCTCCAACACCATAATAAACAATAGAAAGGTAGGTATATGAAAGTAGGCTTTATTCAATGCGCTGTTATTAGCGCTATTTTTGCAATTGCAGGTTACTTGTTATTTTCTTCTGCTAGTTTAAACGTCCATGTTCCACTGACCGTCTCAGCAGCTCTGCTGATCAGCGGTATCGTTACTCCTTGGCTAGCGTCTCTTATTCAAAGTCCATCTTCCTCAGATGCCAGAGCACATTCTAATGACGGATCAGTAGAAACTTTATATGTGGGTAATTTGCCTTATAGAGCAAACGAGAACGCAGTAAAGGAATACTTCAGTAGCTTTATTGAAGTACAGTCGGTTCGCTTAATGAAGGATCGTAAAACTGGAAAAAGAAAAGGATACGGTTTTATCGAAGTTGTAACTGACGACTTAAACAGCGTAATCGATAAAACTAACGACTCAATCTTCCAGGAACGAACCCTAAAAGTTCGCCCTGCAAAGGACAAAGTCGAACACGCATAATTTTGTGAGTACGGTTTATAGGCTATAAAAAAGCCCGGTTAGCTTTCGCTACCGGGCTTTTATATTAGTAAATAGTTAGTTATTCACTTGTCTCAGCAGATTGAGGAAGTCCATTAAGTAACGTTTGATTAAAAGCGTGAAACCTATTTATAGCAGATACAAGATCTGGCACCTGCACGTCTTTGATCTCATTAATCAACCCACCTATTAAGGTATTATAGTCTTCGTTACTTTCTAACGTACTTTCGGCATTAGCAAAAGTATCCATCATCTTTTCTAGATATTGCGCTATAGGGCTAACCACATTTCCAAACTTCGAATTATCGCTTTTGTCTTCATTGTAATGTTGGATGTTCTCATACGTCTTTAGTACTTCGGTCTGTGTTGTTCTATTTAACTGTAACGCGTAGCCAACTAACTCTTTATCGTCAAAGCCTAAACTTAACGCTTCTTCAAATGCTTTGTCGATGTCACCACTGTAAAAGGTGTCGGCGAGATCCTGAACTTGACCAACCAAATCAGCTATCGACTCTAACTCATCTTCATCAAGCTCGCCTTTCAATGAAAAGCTAATACCGCTTCGCTCATAGTATTGGTACGAAGTTTGTTGTTGGTATGACGCTGAAAAATTGTTTTCGCCTTGCTCGCCACTACCGCCTGATTGCTCCTGAGATGCCTGCGCTTGGAAATTAAGTTGTTGAGACGCTTGGAACGAGCGAAGACTCTCAAAACTAAAACTCACTTCGTCGCCATCTTTAGTTCGAATCAGCAAGCTTCCGCTTTTCTCATCCGATGCAGCTACCGCGTTTAAGGACGAAAGCGTTACAGCGTTCGGCTGCTGGCGACCAAATATGTCAGTTTCCAGATCGTTTATTCCTGTATCGATGAGATCGCGGCTTTTTGTCATCCCTTGCTCAATCTCTTCATTCATAAAACCAGCGAGGTCTTTTTCAGCCATAGCGAATCCACGGCTTACGCCTTCTCTCGCTTGGCTAAATAAGCCATTAAGCTTTTCTTCGCTGGCACCACCGTTTGCCGCACCTCTAATGACGCCACCTACGAACTTAAGTACGTTTCTGGCAACTTTTTCAAAGTCGAACAAACTGTTCGACTTATCTTCAATGGTTTTCTCTTTGGCTTCTTGTGGCTTTTGGCCATCTATAACTAACGCTTGGTTAAGACTACTACTTACCACACGTAAGCCGATGCTAGTTTGGCTACTGGAAACAGATACTGATGCCGCTTGTTGTTTAGAAAACTCAGCCGCTTGCTGCAATCCGTCTTGCTGTAACTGCTTTTTCAACATTTCGTTCGGGTGAACTGATGCCTTTTGATCTGCTTTTTGATCGACCTTCTGGTCGCCCATAAAAGCCTTAATTTGACCCACGTTCATAATTTGATCCTCACTATCCTCAATCTTATTATCGGCAAAGAATCAGTATTGTTTAATTTTAATACAGCTTTTTTACTAGTTCGTTCCTAATAATAATGCAGAAGTAGATAGAGCTTGTTGCAGTTATTTTATAAGGGACTACAATTCGCGACCTCAATATTGAATGGAGAATTTTATGACCGCGACCGAACAACAACGCTATCAAGCTCAGTTGGACGAAAAAGTAGAACGTCTTACTGCGTTACTTTCTCCGTTCAATGCGCCTGACTTAACCGTATTTCCATCGCAACCAACGCACTACCGTATGCGCGCCGAATTTAGAGTATGGCATGAAGGCGATGATTTGTTTCACATCATGTTCAACCAGGAAACAAAAGAAAAGTACCGCGTAGATAGCTTTCCTCCTGCTTGTAAAGCAATAAACGATGCTATGGCGCTGTTGCTTGAAGAAGTAAGACCAAATGAAGTGCTAAGAAAGAAGCTTTTTCAAATCGATTATCTTTCTGCACTATCTGGCGAGCTTGTCATCAGCCTTTTATACCATCGTCAACTAGATGAGAAGTGGCAAGAGGCTGCAAAAGAATTAAAGGCGAAACTCGAGGCTCACTTTCCGATAGTAAACATCATCGGCCGTGCGAGAAAACAAAAGCTTATTATCGACAACGATTTTGTTATTGAGCGCTTACCCGTTAATGGCAAAGAATTCATATTTAAGCATATCGAAAATAGCTTCACTCAGCCCAATGCCGAAGTGAACTGTAGCATGATTGAATGGGCACTAGATTGCGTAAAGCCGCTCTCTGGCGATTTACTGGAGATGTATTGCGGTGCAGGTAACTTCTCACTGCCGCTAGCGCTTCACTTCGATAATGTTGTGGGGACCGAAATAGCCAAGCCCTCTGTACAAGCTGCGCAGTTTAATATTGAACAAAATCAGCTTAATAATGTGAAGATCGTAAGACTCGCCGCTGAAGAATTCACTCAGGCTATGAAAGGTGAACGTACGTTTAGTCGCTTAGAAGGCATTGATCTAAGTACATATAATTTCACAACTGTATTGGTCGATCCACCAAGAGCTGGGTTGGATGAAGACTCGCTTAGAATGATTCAGGATTACGATAATATCGTGTATATCTCGTGTAACCCTGAAACGTTGGCGCAAAATCTTGAGCTTTTAAGTGAAACTCACGACGTTGCTCAATCAGCACTATTCGATCAATTCCCGTTTACTCATCACATTGAGGCTGGCGTTTTACTTACACGCAAAAGCTAGTTTTGGTACAAATTGACAAGGCCTTTGGAGTCACAAAGGCCTATGAAGACGTATTAAAATAAGGTGGCTTTGATTAGAGCAAACGATGTGGACTTAAAAGGCCAATCGCCACTAATTCAATTATACGCTTTTTTGCGTTGCACCTACTTGAACGAAGCGAAGCTGTGCTTTCACTCTCTCACCAATTTCGCGGCGAAGCTTATCATCAGCTTCTAGTGCTTCAGCACCTGCACTGAATACGAGCCTAACCATAGCATCAGCTTGAAGCTGCGCGCATGCGTATTCTACGCCCTGCTGTTCAATAATGTAGTCGGTCAACTCGTCGATGAAGTGTTGAATCTCTCTAAATACTGCCAACCGATAAGCCGACGACGTACCAGTATGCTCGCGTAATAATAAACGAAATACGTTTGTATTTGCCGCAATAAATTCCATGAAGGTTTCAACAGAAGTATGTATTACGCCACCTCCAGAGGCTATACGCCGCCTTGCCTGACGCATAAGCTGCCGCAATGCTAAACCGGCTTCATCCACCAGCGTTAAACCTAATTCGTCCATATCTTTGAAGTGTCGATAAAAAGACGTAGGTGCTATACCTGCCTCTCGGGCAACTTCACGCAAGCTGATTGCCGATAAGCTGCGGTTTTCATCGAGCAAAGAAAACGCAGCATGAATGATATTTTGGCGGGTTTTTAATTTCTGTTCTTGTCGACTCACATTCGCACCATAGGTTGATTAGCTCTGAACGGCTTGATGATTTTTAGCGCTTGGGGTTGAAGCCCTTACGTCATCTGTATAGCCATTAACGCAATCAAACTTCGTACATCAAAGACTAGCATGTGTAGTTTATCGCAACACACACCAGTGGGGAAAGAGAAACAGAATCATCTCTTTTATAAACAAGCATTAAGCAGAAAAAGCCACAATTAACGAGCGCTTCAGCGTAGCTTTACTATAATTAAACTTTACACATGTAAGCAGAACTAATCTGGGTTTTGCTTGCCTGAAGCCTCGTAAAACGATAAATTAGCGAACAGTTGTAAGCCAAGTTGTATAAAATGAAAAAACCTCCTCTTATCCTTACTAATGTGCTGGTATTTATTATATCTGGCGCAATTGCGTTTATTGGTGTGCCGCTATGGGTGGCGTATCAAGGCATCGATTGGGCAGAAATCGGTGCGGCTATATTTCTATTTTACTTTACCGGTATGTCTATAACTGCCGGCTACCACCGCTTATGGTCGCATAAAACTTACGACGCCAATGTGGTTGTTCGTGTGATCCTTGCGATTGGTGGCGCTATGGCGCTGCAAAATAGTATTTTGCACTGGTCGTCAGATCATCGCGTTCATCATCGTCATGTTGATGATAACGACAAAGACCCCTACTCTGCGAAGAAAGGGCTTTGGTTTGCGCATATCGGCTGGATGTTGCGTGAGTATCAGGCCAAACGTTACGATGACTACAGTAACTGTAAAGATCTTCAAAAAGATAAAGTGGTGATGTGGCAGCATAACTACTATTTGCCCATCGTGCTGGCGGCCAACTTTGGTATCACAGGTCTTCTGGGCTATTTAAATGGTGACGTATTAGGCATGATCTTGGTAGCCGGTGTACTTCGCTTGGTGCTAGTGCATCACGTAACCTTCTTTATCAATTCTCTTGCTCATTTTTGGGGTAGCCAACCTTACACCGATAAGAACACAGCACGAGATAACGGTATTCTTGCGTTTTTTACCTTTGGTGAAGGTTATCACAATTACCATCACATCTTTGAGTACGACTATCGTAATGGCATTCGCTGGTATCAGTTTGATCCTACAAAATGGCTTATTAAGGGATTATCACTGGTAGGACTGACATCCAACCTTCGCAAAGTGCCAGAAGAGCGCATCGAGAAAGCGTTAGCAGCAATGCAGCTGCAAAGAGCAAGTGAAAAAGTATCGCTACTGCCTAATGCTGAAGAAATGATGCATACCATTCAAGAAGAATACGACTTGTTAATGCAGCGCATGAGTGAATACTACGCCACGAAAAAACGTGTTATGCGCGTTAAACAACGCACCCTAAAGCGCAGTATCGAAGGGCTTGAGCTTGCATACAAGTACAAAGAGCTGAAACACGCATTTGCTGTACAGAAAGAGAAATGGACACAGTTACATAGTTTGTCATTGCAAATGGCGTAAATTAACGCCCTCTTTTATACGTTTGAACGCTAAAAACCACATAAGTGTCTGCTTATGTGGTTTTTTTTTATTCTATAGTTGGATAAGGTCGTTATACTAAAACCAGAATCATTCATTTTGTATTACGGCTAACCTAGTGGTGACATCGCATTACAAAAGTAACAACATGGGAAAGTAAGATGGCAACGAAGCAAAAAACCAAAGCCCCGTCGTATCATTACGACGCTATCGTTATTGGCACAGGTCCTGGTGGAGAAGGCGTTGCAATGCAGCTTGCCAAAGCCGGAAAAAAAGTGGCGGTTGTTGAGCGCTACGAGGCAGTGGGAGGGGGCTGTACCCATTGGGGAACCATTCCATCGAAAGCGCTTCGTCACTCAGTAAGTCGTCTTATTGAATATAACTCTTCTCCCTTGTTTGCCGACAACCACTTAAGTAAGAGTCTTACGTTTTCTGACATCATGCGCCATGCTAGCGGTGTGGTAAAAAGCCAAACTCGACTTCGCTCTTCTTTCTACGACAGAAATCGTGTGACGCTATTTCACGGCGAAGCCAGTTTCGTAGATGCGCATACGTTAGAGATAACCCGTAAAGATGGCTCTAAAGATACTGTCACTGCAGGCCAAATTGCTATTGCCACAGGGTCGCGTCCTTATTGTCCTAAAGACATCGACTTTAATCACCCGCGTATTTATAACTCAGACACTATCCTATCTTTAGATCACGATCCCAAATCAATAATTATCTATGGCGCTGGGGTCATTGGCTCTGAATATGCCAGTATTTTCAGAGGACTAGGCGTAAAAGTTGACCTCGTTAACATGCGCGATCGCTTACTGTCATTTCTTGATGACGAGATATCAGACGCACTCAGTTATCACCTGTGGAACAATGGCGTACTCATCCGGCACAATGAGGCCTATTCTTCGGTTGAAGCTACCGATGACTCGGTTATTTTAAACTTAGAGTCGGGCAAGCGTATGCGCGCAGATTGTCTCTTGTTTGCTAACGGAAGAACGGGTAATACAGATACACTTAAACTCGAGAATATTGGTTTAAAAGCCGATGGCAGAGGCCAACTCAAGGTTAACGAAAATTATCAAACTGACGTAGACAATGTATTTGCAGTCGGCGATGTCATTGGCTATCCAAGTTTAGCATCTGCGGCTTATAACCAAGGTCGCTTTGCCGCTGAAGCTATGCTTGGCATAAAAACACATTCGGCATTGGTAGAAGATATTCCGTCAGGCATATACACCATCCCAGAAATAAGTTCTGTTGGTAAAACAGAGCAAGAGCTTACTGCAGCAAAAGTGCCTTATGAAGTGGGAAGAGCTCAGTTCAAACATTTGGCCAGAGCCCAAATCGCGTCAACGCAGACAGGAAGTCTGAAAATCTTGTTTCATCGCGAAACTAAAGAAATCTTGGGCATTCATTGTTTCGGTGAACGTGCCTCCGAGATTGTTCACATCGGCCAAGCGATCATGCAGCAAAAGGGCGAAGGCAATACCATAGATTACTTCGTTAACACTACGTTTAACTATCCAACCATGGCAGAAGCTTATCGAGTTGCTGCTATTAATGGACTTAATAGAATTTTCTAACGGACACAAAAAAGCCGGCGAGATTGTCGCCGGCTTAATATGCGTTAACTAAGAAATTAGTTACGGTTCGCAGCAAGCGCGTTAAGCGAATCTTTATGTGCTACGATGTCGATGTGCATATTTTCTTGATCGAACGTCATTGTTGCAATGGCGTAGTCACCCTGACTATCGCTTGCAATGTCGATCAACTTTGCTTGTGCATCACGGAAACGAATGTTATTGCCGATTTTGTCAGACATACATTGGTTATTCATTTCGAATGTTTTCGCATCCATGCAATCGAAAAGCTGGTTATCACCAGATTCCGCATGCGCAATACCAAAGGCCGCTGATAGAGCTAGGGTTAGTACTACTTTACGCATGTTTCTTCTCCTGTGTTACAGTCTACTACTGTCACTATTAAACATACTGTATATACATAAGATAGTCAAACTGAGATCATAGTTTTGTGACAAAAGTATGACAAAGAGAAATATTTGGAGAAAAATGTGAAAGGCCACGATGCACTGGTGGTTAAAGCGAGAAATTGTAGACTGTGTGCCCCTCACCTACCGCATCAACCCAACCCCATATTTAGCACTGCACCATCAACTAAAGTGCTTATTATTGGGCAAGCACCGGGGTTGAAAGCTCATGAACGCAACATTGCGTTTGATGATCCCAGCGGAGATCGGTTACGCGATTGGTTGTCTGTCTCGAGAGAGACCTTTTATAACCCTAGCTTAATTTCGGTGCTGCCAATGGGCTTCTGCTTTCCAGGTTATAAAAATGGAGCCGATGCCCCGCCAAGAAAAGAATGTGCTCCCGCTTGGCATAATGACTTTCTTCTTCATTTAAAACCTAAAGTAACGCTTTACGTGGGACGTTACTCGCAACAGTATTATTTACCGCAACACAAAACGTTAACTGAAGCTGTACGCAGTCCGACTGAAACACATTTCGTACTGCCCCACCCGTCAGGAAGAAACAACAGGTGGCTCGCTAAAAACCCTTGGTTTGAATTAGATATCCTTCCCAAGTTGCGAGACACTGTCGAATCTGTATTAAAAGTTTAGTCGTGCTCTTCAAGAAACGCTAAAAGCGCATCGAACGGCATAGGCTTCGCGTACAAGTAGCCCTGTGCTTCGTCACATCCAAGCTTTATCATGTAACTCGCCTGCTCTCTTTTTTCTACGCCTTCGGCGATAGTCAATAAGCCTAGCTTGTTACCCAAAGTCACAATGGTCTCAGCAAGCACTGCGCTTGCACCCGGTTTAATGTCTTTGACAAAAGAACGATCGACCTTCAATCGATCTAACGGAAGCTGCTGTAGATAACTCATGGAGGAAAAGCCTGTTCCAAAGTCATCAATGGCTATTTTCACCCCAAATTCTTTTAACGAACGCAATGCATCTATTACAATTTGCGGCTCATCCATCACCACGCTTTCTGTTATTTCTAGCTCTAACAGGCTTGGGTCGCAGTTGGCGTTAGATAGTGCCTGCTTAACTTTTTCTACAAATAACCTGTCACGGAACTGCGGAATAGAGATGTTAACGGCAACTCTTAGATGGCCGTAGCCTTTTTCTTTCAATTCCTGGAGACGACGGCATGATTCTTCTAATACCCATTCACCGATATCAACGATAAGGCCTGAATACTCAGCTAGTGGCACAAATACGGCGGGAGAAATATATCCCCCTTCACCATTGGGCCAGCGTAGTAAGCCTTCCATGCCAACAACTTTTTCATTCAGTAAGTCCACTTGCGGCTGAAACCACAGTTCCAGCTTTCTTGCTGCAAAGTCACTTCGGAGTTGGCGAATCATATCTAGGCGCCAAGTCGTCTGATCTTCAATATCTTTGGCGTAATATTCGAAGTTATCTGTTAGATTTTTCTTAGCACGGTTTAACGCAATATTCGTGCGCTTTAAAATCTCAATGCCGATGTGACGTTTATTGTCTAACTTGCACAATCCAAGTGTTATATTCACCGGAAGGGTGTGATCACCTACCTGAAATGAAGATTGGAAAATGTTGTTAATGGACTTGGGGCATACCAAATCGTCAGGACCAATAAGACCAAATACATCAGCACCTATGCGGCCTTTTTTCACTATGCTGTCGAAAGAAGATTGAAAGCGATCGCTAATAGCTCGCAACAATTCGTTGCCAACTTCTTGCCCTAAACCATCATTTATATCGGAAAAGTGATTTACGTCGATAAGGGCTACGCTATAGTTTTCTCCGGCAAACAAATGAGGTTTATCGAGCATATTGATAAACTCATTGCGGTTTGGCAGACGGGTTAACCAGTCTCTGAACGCCGCATTTCTCAATTCATGGAAAAGATTAACGTTTTCGTATCCCACTGAAATACTGGATAGAAAAACCTCAAGCAAGTGCTTGTCTAGCTCACTAATCTCGTGGGTTTGTCGAACAAATACGGCAGCTTCAAAACCAGCGCGGCTGATATACAGCACAGAGCAACTGGGCTCAAAAATGTGCTTTTTAAGACGTAGGCACCGACTAATGTTTTCTTCAATTTCAAGGTTTTTAAGCGTGAACACAGGCTGGTTTATAAATTTCGCATACTCACCCGCAGCGCCAAGCACGTAAACCTCTTCGTCCTCTCGATCTAGCAAAGAACCCGCTCTCGCGCATAATAAACCTTCGGAGTCTAAACCAATAAGCGAACTGATTTGGGTAACTACACCTTCGCAAAACTCTTTCACCGAATGTTCTTCAAACAAGTTGGCTGAAGAGGTGATTATTTTTTCTAAACCAGCACGGCTTTGACTAATCGTTACAATTTGCTGATAAGAGCGTAGTGAGGAAATGATAGTAGTTAGTAATTTGGCGCGAGTAAGTTCTGTTTTGGTTTTATAGTCATTGATATCGTAAACTTTAATGACTTGCTCTTCAGGCGCGTAGCCGGGCTGGCCCGTACGTAAGATAATTCGAGGTTCTACTAACTTCATGTCCTCGCGGATGTATTTAACAACATCAAAACCCGCGTCATCAGTCTCCATAACGACATCAAGTAAAATTATGGCAATGCTGTTGCCATATTCGTGCAGCATTTCTTTGGCTTGTTTTGCTGAATAAGCGTGGATGAAGTTTAATTTGCGATCGTTTACGATGAGATCAGATAGCGCGAGACGCGTTACGGTGTGAATCTCTTCATCGTCATCGACAATAAGAATGTTCCAGTCTTTGCCCAATAAGGTTTGCTCTTCAACTGAACCATCATCATCTAAAAAAATTAATTCGTCGTTATCGTAATCCATTGCCGACATTACCGCTCATTTCCTCGATACAAACAAAACAAGAATGCGCTACTCATTGTATTAAGGCAACGATTACATTGATAAATGGGTTACGCAATGCAATAGTGCTCTCATGTTACATTCGATCATTTAAGCATTTATGAAGATTACATCCCAGCACTTTTCCCCTGAGGTAAAAAAACCACAGGAAACGGAAGAGAAGACTGTAAAGGTGACAGCCGAATCGCCTGCGGCTGAAAAAGCGACCAGCAACGCAGTGAAAACCGATGCTAGTCGCCAACGCATGCTTTCCTGGTTTGCCAGAGTGGGTATAAGCCCCTCTATGATGTCCCCTGATCCTAAAAAGCAAAAGCATGCACTAGAAAGAAGAAAACAAATATTAGAAACCCAAAAAGCGAGCAATCTTCAAGCTGTATTAAATATAGCATTAAATGTGACGATCAACGAACAAACTAGTGATAATCTTGATCCCGACTGGTTTTTCGCATTTAGTACCATGGCTGAGGAAATTTACAGCCCGCCCATGCAGGAATTATGGGGAAAGATTTTTGCCGTTGAGGTGGCTCGCCCGGGCAGTTTTTCCCTTCGTACATTGCAGCTATTAAAGACGCTAACGCATAGGGATGCACAAGTATTCAATAAGGCTGTGAATGTTGCGAGTAGAAGAAATAACGATGCGGTCCCGCGTATTCTTGTGGGGTATCACAAACGCAAAGGCTTGCTTTCACTATTGAGACGCCCTGTTCCTGAGCAAATTAACTTAGCCAACGTAGGGTTGAGTTACCCTGATCTGTTGTCTTTGCAAGAGATGAAGTTGATTTATACCAGCGAAATTGAAAGCGCCGAATACGATGAAGGTCAGCAAGTAACCTGGCGATGCGTAAATGAAAATATTTCATTAACCAGTAAAACGTCGGGGGTTGCTTTGGTGTATTACAAGTTCACTTCGGTCGGCAGTGAGCTGTATAAATTAGTGACTAAGTCGCCTAATGAAGTGTATTTAACCAGCATTAAGTCGGTGTTAGGCGAGGTATTTAACGTAAGTTAAATACCGTCACCAAACTCGTGCAATCCACACTCACGTTTCAAACCAAAGAAGCGCGTGTCTTGCTCACTCATTCCTTCTTGGAGCGACTGCGTGGTATGCCAATCACCGATGGATACATACCCTTGCTCCCAAAGCGGATGATAAGACAAGTCGTTATCTTTCAGGTAGTAATGTAAGTCTTTGTTGCTCCAATCAATGATCGGGTAAAGTTTAAACTGCTGCCCTACTTTTTGTAGAACTGGAAGCTTTCCCCTGGTATCTGATTGGCTTCTACGCAAACCTGCAAACCACGTACCTGCTTTCAGGTCACGTAAGGCGCGCTGCATTGGCTCAACTTTGTTCATCTTATTGTATTTCTCAATACCTTCGATGCCTTGTTCCCAAAGTCTGCCAAAGCGCGCTTCCTGCCACGCAGAAGACATCTCTGCGCTGTACACATGCAAATTTAAATTGAGCTTTTCTACAATTTCATCAATAAACTTATATGTCTCAGGAAAAAGATAGCCTGTGTCGGTAAGCACAACAGGAATATCCGGTTGTGCTTGGGTAAGCATATGCAGCATAACCGCCGATTGTGCTCCAAAGCTTGAAGACACAATATGAGTATCAGGCAAGTTGTCCAGCGCCCAAGCTACTCGCTCCTGCGCTGTCATTTTCTCTAACGTTTCATTGATATCAGCAAGGGCTTCCTTACTGATATCAAGCGTTAGTGGTTGCTGCTTAATCGCTGTATTATTCGTCATAGAAATCCCGTGCGGAGTCTACTACTGGTTTTACAACACCAGCGCGAACAACATAATCACCAAAGGCTTCACCCGCTTCACGATCTTTGGCCCACTGGCCAAACAGTGAATCTAGTTCTGCCATGATTTCCTGTTCGCTTATGTTTTCTCGATACATACGTGGAATACGTGTACCTTCTCGGTTTCCACCCAAATGCAAATTGTATTTGCCTGGGCCCTTACCTACTAAGCCAACCTCAGACAACATCGCGCGACCACAGCCATTCGGGCAGCCTGTTACACGGAAGATTACGCTGTCTTCTTCCAATCCGTGTTTGGCAAGCAAACCTTCTAATTCCGTAACGGCATCTGGCAAGTAGCGCTCAGCTTCTGCCATGGCTAACGGACAGGTTGGCAATGCAACACAGGCCATTGAGTCAAGTCGCTGGTTAGAAATCGATGGCGCTATTAAGCCATGTTCGCGGGCTAATGCTTCAATTTTGTCTTTGTCTTGCGGCGCTACACCGGCAATGATCAAATTCTGGTTTGCCGTTAAGCGGAAATCACCTTTGTGGATCTTCGCAATTTCGGCACAGCCTGTTTTTAGCGTTTTACCTGGGTAATCTAAAATACGGCCATTCTCAATAAATACGGTCAGGTGATATTTGCCGTCAATACCTTCAACCCAGCCAAAGCGATCGCCACGTCCCGTAAATTCATACGCACGGCTGTCTTGGAAAGTCACGCCTGCGCGTTTTTCAACTTCAGCCTTAAAGTTGTCTACCCCAACACGCTCTAACGTATATTTGGTTTTCGCGTTCTTACGATTAACACGGTTCCCCCAATCACGCTGAGTTGTTACAACCGCTGCGGCAACGTCTAGCGTGTTTTCAAGCGGAATAAATCCGAAATCAGAGGCTTTACGCGGGTACGTGCTCTTGTCGCCGTGAGTCATTGCAAGACCACCACCGACAAGTACGTTAAAGCCAACTAGCTGTCCATTTTCAGCAATCGCAACAAAGTTAAGATCATTCGCGTGAACATCTACATCGTTTTGCGGAGGAATCACCACCGTCGTTTTAAACTTACGCGGTAAATAGTTATCACCCAAAATAGGCTCTACAGGCTTTTCAGTCGTTTCGACTTTTTCACCGTCTAACCAAATTTCAGCATACGCGCGGGTTTTAGGTAGTAAGTGTTCACTTATTTTCTTCGCCCATTCAAATGCCTGAAGGTGAAGCTCAGATTCAACCGGATTTGACGTACATAGTACGTTTCGGTTTACATCGCCTGCCGTAGCAATAGAGTCAATGCCTACCTTGTTTAGCATTTGGTGCATGGACTTAATCTTAGGCTTTAACACACCGTGAAACTGGAAAGTTTGACGGGTTGTTAAACGAATGCTGCCGTACATGGTGTGATCGGCTGCAAACTTATCAATCGCTAACCATTGGTCAGGCGTAATAACACCACCAGGTAAACGGGCACGCAACATCACATTGTGAAGCGGCTCAAGTTTCTGCTTTGCACGCTCAGCGCGAATATCACGATCGTCTTGTTGGTACATACCGTGAAAGCGAATAAGCTGGAAATTATCAGCGGTGAAACCACCAGTAAGATCATCTTTAAGATCGGTAGTGATGGTGCCACGCAAATTATTACTTTCACGCTTTAAACGCTCGTTGTCAGCCAGTTTGCCCTCAACGATAAATGGTGATTTTTCGTTACTCATTAATAGACATCCTTCTGATAACGTTTCGCTTTACGTAACTCTACAACATAGGCTTTTGCATCGGCTTCAGATTTACCGCCGTGCTCTTGCACAATACTAATTAGGGCGTTCTCTACATCTTTCGCCATATGCATTGCATCGCCACACACATAGAAGTGTGCGCCCTGCTCTAGCCATTCATACACCTCTTTACCGTTTTCTAGTAAACGGTGCTGAACATATACTTTTTCTTCTTGGTCACGAGAAAATGCCAGCGTAATTTTGTCTAGCAGGCCTTCTTTAACGTAGCCTTGCCATTCCACTTGATATAGAAAATCTTGCGTGAAATGTGGGTTGCCAAAGAACAACCAGTTTTTGCCTTCTGCGCCTTGTACGTCACGCTCTTGCATGAACGATCTAAACGGTGCAATACCCGTACCCGGGCCGACCATGATCACTGGCGTATTTGGATCAGCGGGCAAACGGAAGTTATCGTTACTTTCTACGAACACTTCTACGTCGCCATTTTCTTCTAGATATTCACACAAAAAGCCAGATGCGCCGCCTTGATGACGATGTCCAAACGCTTCATAGTCAACGTGAGCTACGGTTAAATGTACTTCTTCTTCCACTTCGGCTTGGCTTGATGCTATCGAGTACAAGCGAGGCGTTAGCGGTCGTAAAGCATCTACAAGCTGCTGTTCAGACAACTTACCCGGATGGTCGCGCACAATATCAATAATTTGACGTTCGGCCATGTAGGTACGCAGCTGCGCTTTATCTTCCATCAATGTAGCCAATGATTCAGAGCCTGTCGCCTCTTGATATGACTTAATGAAATTAGGGTAACTTAAGGTTAATTCAAGCTTCGACGTTAATGCTTCGGTGAGTGACATGGTCGCGTCAGCCACAGACACTTCTGTATTGCCGTTTAGTGATAAGATACTAATAAGCTCCGACACTAGAGATGCTGCATTTTTAAACCATACACCAAGCGCATCACCTGGCTTATAGGTAATTCCGCTATCTTCAAGGCTTATTTCAATATGGCGTATATCTTTAACAGAATCACGACCTGTGATTTTTTGTGCGTCAATTAAGGTCGCTTTAAACGGCGCTTTCTTGGTGTAAGTTTGCGCTGCTACACCCTGCACTGCCGCGCCAGTTTGCGCCGCTACCGCTGCTTGCGGAGCTGCACTAAAATCGTCTTTTAGCGAGTCGATGAGCTTGCTCAGCCATGCTTCGGCTTCCGCTTCATAATCAACGTCGCAGTCCAGACGCTCTACAATAGCTTTACCGCCAAGCTTACCTAAGCGTTCATCAAAGTCTTTACCCGTTTGGCAGAAAAACTCGTAACTACTGTCACCTAAACCCAAAACTGCGTATTTGGTATCAGCAAGCTTCGGGGCTTTTTTGCCAGCCAAGAATTCATGTAGCTCAATAGCATCGTCTGGTGCATCACCTTCACCATGGGTACTAACAAATACCGCAACGTGAGTTTCTGCTTTCAAGTTACGTGGCTTGTAATCTGCCATGCTAACCAGCTTGCTATTAAAGCCCGCTTCTTCTGCTTTCGCTTGACACTGCGCTGCAACACCTTTTGCATTACCGGTTTGTGAACCGTACAAAATAGTAAGCGTTGGCGCGTCACCCGCTACTGCAGGAGTGCCTTGCATCATTGGTGCAACCGAACCACCTTGTGCAGCAGCCATGCCCGCAGCATAACCACTTACCCAAGTAAGTTGATCACGATTTAAGCCTGCAATGGCTTGCGTTATTGCATTCCACTGCTGTTCGTTTAATACCGCGCCTGGCGCTGAGTTCGAATTAGAATCTTGTGACATAGTCTTTTAGCCTTTTATCAATGGCGCTAAGGCTAACGGCTTTCTTCAAGAAGAGAAAAGAATAAATGAAACTTTTTTATTACTGAAAGTGCTAATGACTGTGCGAATAGGTAATAACACAATTGAATTTGGGCGAGAAGCAACAAAAAAGGGCGAGGCTGCAATCGCAGCCTCGCCCTTTAAAATCCGTATTTGAGGCTTAGAAGTGAAGTTCTAGCCCTGCGAATACACCATCGAATTCCATATCAGCGTACACATCATCAAGGTCTTCAATATCTACCGTTACATTTCTGTAACCCACCTGAAGCGTCATATCAACCGCTAAACTTTCAATAAACGAGTACTGAATTGCAGCTTGATAATCACTAAGCTCATGGTCGTCGAACGACAAATAGCTTCCTTCAAAGTATGCTGATAAACCAGTAAACGGTAAACCTAGCTGAACCTTCGAGTAGGCCATTGGAACAATACCAGAGAACTCTGCAGATCCGCTTGTGTCACTCGCTCTATCCACAACGAACAGTGCGCCGTCGATGTACTTTGCATTAACACCTAAGTCAAAGCTCACTAGATCGTTATCGAATAACTCGTAGTACAAAATGAAATCTGTAGCATCAAGCTCTACATCTGTATTAACCGTGGTGCTTTCAGTAAATAACTCACCGTCGAAAGTGAATTCAGACTGAAGCGTTGTGGTGCCCGAGTTATCTAATGTCGTGTGATTTACTTTTACATTAGGTAAAAACGGTACAGGATGCTCAAAGGCAATGTATAGCGCCGTATTGGTCTCATCATCAAAGTTAAAGTCAGCGGTGTTGTTGCTATCAGCAAAACCGCCCTGCGTGTCGGTTTGCCATACTTGGGCTCCAACATATACGCCTGCGATAGTGTCTGCATGAGATGAAACTGAAACTAATGCGCATCCCAATGCGGCAGCTATAAGACCCTTTTTCATTAATTATCCTTGATTAAGAAGTTCTGAAAGTTCAATTAAAGCAGCGTTTGCACGAGAAATATAGTTTGCCATTACCAAAGAATGGTTCGCTAACATGCCAAATCCACTACCATTTAAAATCATTGGACTGAATACCGACTGCTGTGTCGCTTCCAGTTCACGAATAATTTGCTGAAGACTAACCAATGCATTCTTATCTTCCAATACGTCGTAAAATTCAATTTCCACGGCTTTTAGAAAGTGAAGTAAAGCCCACGTAGCACCGCGTGCCTCATAGAAATTATCGTCTAGTTTCCACCAACTCGTTTTAACTACACGCTGGCTGGCTACAGGAGAAGACTGCTTCGCATTCGAGTCACCCGCCAGATCAGTGTTCAATCTAGCCGATCCTACGCTGGCACTAAGTCTTTGTGAATAACTGCCCAACCGTTTTTCTACCTGTTTCAACCATTCGCGCAAGTTGTCTGCGCGAGTATAAAACTGACTGTCGGTGTTTCGGGTATTCGCTAGCTCGTCACGGTATTTTTTTAGAAGCTCTATACCGTCAGAGTAACTCGATTCAGAAGAAGGCAACGCCCAGCTTTTGTGATCCATATTAAACTTAGGGTGAGCTTTTGTAAGGTATGGATTTTCAATAGATTGGGATTGAGAGCGGCTGAAGTCTTTACGCATAGAGAGTGCAAGGTCTCGCACCATTTCCAGCGCACCGAATTCCCATGCGGGCATGTTATCTAAAAAGATGCCAGGAGGCGTAATGTCGTTAGAAAGATATCCACCAGGCTTATCAAGTAAGGTTTCCGACACATCAATCATGGTTGTTGTTAATGTGTAACCCGCAATATTAGTTGGATTCTCAACAGGCGAGTTTTGCTTTAAACGTTGTCTAACATCAAACGTGTCTGGGGATAGGCTCCAATACCATCCTATTAGCCAGAAAAGTAAAACTATCACTACAGCGACAATCGCTATCCGTTTTGAGTTAATAGATTGTCTCATATAACACCAACCTTCCTTTTAAATAACAAATAGCCGACGGAGGTCAGCTATTTGTAGTCTTAATACTATGTGAAAAATGCGAAACCTTTGTGACGGTCGTCTTTATATCACCATCTTTTACTACGTTAACACAACTTAAATAAAATTATGATGATTATACATCATGGTGCATATTTCGGTCATTTTGCTGCTTATAAGCGGCAGAGTTTCGATTTTTCAAAGCATATAGCGCTATCGCGATAAGTATAATTGGCCAAAATGCACTTACTCCCACCACTAATAATGCTAAAAATCCTGCGCCTAGCGCTAAAAGAATTGTGCCCATAACGCTTACAGCAACAACAAAACCAACGATAGCGAGGACTACGCCGACTAGCGATAACACTGCTACGTTTTCCCAAGGACTTAGCAATTCATCTGACATGATTAAGTGCATACCCAACCAGCTATCTACTAAGCTGCCTAAACAATTCACCAAAATAATGGCGATGACCAATGCAATCAGAAAGTTTTTCATTACACTAATCTCGGTAATAAGATAACGGCTGCAATATAAGCCACTAGCGTAATAGGTGTAGCGATGAACAAGCCTGCTACAGCTGCCGCTCTAACCCATACTGCATCTATATCAAAATAACGTGCAACTCCTGCACACACACCTGAAATGATTCCAGAATCAAGGTCTCTATAAATTCGTTTTTGTGATGGTACTTTCATCATCTTCTCCAAAAATGCTTACTTCGATATCTACAATGCGGGCTGCGGCTCTCAAGGTCGCCTACGCGACCTTCTTCTTCTTAAGTTCAGCCAATTCCTTTTCGATAGCTTCATCTGCTTCCATTGCATCGAACTCGGCCTGCAGTGACGTTGCTTCATTCGACTTTGTTAGGTCGTACGCATCAACTTGCGCTTCTAGATGATCAATGCGCTGCTCGTAACTCTCAAAGCGCATCATGGCATCATCAATTTTTCCTTCGTGATCAGCTTGCTTCACTTTTAAGCGTGTTTGCGCTGAATGCTTGCGTTGAACCAGCGTTTTTTGCTTGGCTTTTGCTTCGGCTAACTTACTGTTCAGACGCGCAGTATCGCCTTGGATTTTTTCGATACTTTCTGCAATATGCGCTTCTTGTTCTTCAAGAGAAGCTAGCTTTGCAACATACTTTTGTTTTTCGATTAGTGCGGCTTTAGCCAATGACTCTTTGTCATTATTCATTGCGATCTGTGCTTTGTGCTGCCACCCTTCCACTTCTTTGTTTGCTGATGCCATATGGCGTGCAAGGGTTTTCTGCTGAGCAATAAAGCGCGCTGCATCAGTGCGAACCTCAACTAAGGTTTCTTCCATTTCTTGAATAATCAAACGAATGATTTTTTCAGGATCTTCCGCTTTATCTAACATTGCGTTGATGTTTGCTTGAACAATATCGTTAATGCGCGAAAACATACCCATGATTATTTCTCCGTTAAAAGTAGTGTTGTGGTTTCCAGCACTTATTCTTAGTTACGCTGACCGCTGGTTACCGCTGACTGAGTTCTCCTCAACACTCTAACTATTACAATCACCGTGCCATTTATTTAAAGCACTGTTTTCAAAGGACTTTAATTTAATTCCGGAAATCACCAACTGTTCAACAAGCGACCAAATACAATTTTTTAGCGTATTTAACCAATAGATTTGTTAATTTGACCAACCCTGTTTTTTGCGTTTTTAATGTCTAAGTCACTGTGCTACACGCACAAAAAAAGCGCCTTTCGGCGCTTTTGCTATATACCAATATCGAATTAGTCGGCATCTTGTTCTGTAGAACTACCTTCAGACGGGGTAGCAACAACTAAATCAGTCACGCTGACCTTACTACTTCCGCGCATTTCTTGTGGGCTTAGCTCAAAGTGATACGTTGCGTTTGCTACTGCTTGGTACACGTCAGCCTTAATTTCCTGTGATGTGGTAGCCACTGCGTTTGAAACCACATTAGTTAAAAACGTTTGAAGCACTGACTCTTCTGCATTTGCTACGCTGCTTGCCATGCTTGCTGTCAGTAAAGTTGCTGCGATTAGTGAAGTTTTCATAATTTCCCTCTGAAGTTAGTCAGTGCAACAACAAGCCGTTGTTGCGATACTTAGAGGATTGCGAGAGCTGTGCCAACTCCTTTAAAAACACTTAAGGCATTGATATATATAAATTTAAATAAAAAAGCTCGCGAGACAGCGAGCTTTTAAGAATTGAACAAATATTAAACTTTGGTCAAAATTACTAAATCGTTAGTCTTTTTGACTATTAAACGCAGCGACTTCCTTTTGTGCACTTTCTACAGCGTCTAGCGCATTTAGCAGCAGATTGGGATCTGGATTTTTTCCTGTTCCATTTTGGCTTAAGTATCTACGCCAAATACGTCCACCCGCTTGCCCTTGATAAAGACCCAAAATATGCCGAGCTGCATGCCAGGGTTTGAAATAGGGATCGTCTTGGCGCTCAATATACTGCTGCATTTTCAGCACAATTTCTCGGCGTGATATACTCTGAGCTTCAGTATCTCCGAAAATCTCTTTATCTACGGTAGCCATAATGTAAGGATTGGCGTAAACCTCACGCCCTACCATAACGCCATCAACAAGTTCTAGCTGTTGCTGGGTTTCTTCTAGCGTTTTAACCCCACCATTTATGCTAATAGATAATTCAGGGCGAGCCTGTTTCAGTCTATGAACCCGCGGATAGTTTAACGGCGGAATTTCGCGATTTTCTTTTGGGCTCAATCCCTGTAGCCACGCTTTCCTTGCGTGAACAATAAAGGTATCGCATCCGGCATCTGCCACGGTATCGATGAAACGAGCGAAGTCTTCATCTTCGTCCATATCATCAATGCCAATACGGCACTTTACCGTAACGGGAATATCTACCGCAGCCTGCATGGCTTTGACACAACTTGCTACCACCTCTGGCTGGGCCATCAAGCAGGCACCGAAGCTACCGTTCTTAACTCGATCACTCGGACAACCTACGTTTATGTTAATTTCATCATAACCGCGCGCTTGTGATAGCTCAGCACACTTGGCCATGTCAGACGGATCGCTTCCGCCCAGTTGAACAGCAACAGGGTGTTCCTCTTGGTTGTAACCCAGATAGTCACCCTTGCCGTAAATGATCGCGCCTGTGGTTACCATTTCTGTATAGAGAAGTGTGTGCTTAGACATTAATCGTAAAAAGTAGCGACAATGGCGGTCTGTCCAATCCAGCATTGGAGCGACAGAGAATTTACGATTTAGCGGAGTGATAGACACGACAGGAACCTCAGACACAGTTATTACTTATATACCTCGCGTACGCGCGAGCGGCGTATAGTACCTATGTTCAATAAAAAAACAATGTCGCTTGCCATTATTTGATAGGCCTATTCCAGCCTTAAAAAACAGCTCAAATCGTAGAACGCATAAGTAAATCTTCATAGATTATTCAACTTACTGAAAAGATGGCGTTTTTTGTATAAGGATTTTTGTAGGTATTTGCCACTATTATGCTTTTAGCGTATTTCAAAGTTCACGATTAGCGGCTATTGTATAAAGTAATAATCATAATTATTAGCACAGACAAAAATGTGATTGCAGCTCATTAGCGTGTTCAACGCAAAGAACTGCGCCTTCCGGAGACATTTTATGGCGGACAAGAAGCCGAAGGATCAGCAAGCGCAAGACGTAACTCAAACTGAAGGCGCGCCCAAACCAGCAGACGAACTTGCTCAACTTAGAGAAATTTTGTTTGGTCAAACAAACCGTGCATTCCGTGCAGATCTTTCTGCGTTGGAGTCACGGGTCAACGACAGCTTCTCTAAACTGAATACGCATCTTGATAATCAGTTTAACGATATACGTAAGCTTATTGACCAACAGATCACAGAATTATCGAATCAGTTGGCCAGTGCTAACGACAACCACAGTAACGTGCAAGAGCAACTTCAAAACACCACTGACAAATTGCAAAGTGAATTGGAGATAGCGGAAACTGCTGCAAAGAATGACAACGATGCATTGGAAGCTCATGTGGTTAAAGAACTAGAGTCGCTTGATAATTTATTTAGTAAGCGTCACCAAGAGCTGCTAGAGAAGCTTCAGCAGGTAACCAGTGAGCTTTCAGAAAGTAAAACCGATAGAAAAACGTTGGCAAACTTACTTTCGACTATGGCCACCAACCTCGCTACAGATCATTAATTAATGACTGAAAAAGTGCCGCCGTCGGAGCTATCTGACAACTCTCTAGACAAAGTCAGAGAGCTACTCATTGGAAGGGACGATAAGTTCGTTCAAGAAAAGTTGAATCGCGATGCAAAAGGCATCGTGACAAACGTCGTTTCTGAAGCGCTCTTTGAACGCGAAACAAAGGACGGCTCGGTTAACAAAGTACTTGTTCCTCTTGTAGAGAAGTCGCTTCACCGCTCTATAGAAGCTAATAGCGACAAGATTGTTGGTACACTTTATCCCTTGGTTGGCACGCTTGTAAGAAAGGCGGTATCTTCATTTCTTGTTGAGTTTGTCGAGCGCACTAACGCGCTTATCGAAAACAGCTTAAGTCCCAAAAGCGTATCTTGGCGATTCAAAGCTTGGCAGTCCGGAGTCAGGTATTCTGAATTTGTCGCATCTCAAATTTACCAATACCAAGTCCAACAGCTGCTGGTCATTCATCGAGAGACCGGCACGCTACTTCACAGCATTTCTTCAGATCCTGATAAAGAAAAAGACGCAGACTTAATTTCGTCAATGCTAGTGGCCATTAATGACTTTGTGGCAGATGCGTTTGGCGTTACCAGTACCGAGTCAGAAAACGAGCTCGGCGAAATAAAAACGGAAGACTTTACGCTGCTAATAAAAATTGGGCCACAAGCGCTGCTTGTTGCTGCGGTTACGGGCAGTATTCCTCCAGAGGTACGCGGAAAACTTCAACAGGCGTTGGAAGACTTTCATCAGTTCTATCAACAACCGTTGCTCACTTATGAAGGTGACAATGCGCCCTTCGACGGTTGCGAAACCATTCTTTCAGACTGCTTAATAAGCGAAAGAAAAGAGGGGGAAGGAAAAAAATCAAACCGATTAATAGGTGCGCTAGTGCTTCTGGTGATTTTTTTCGCACTTGCAGTGCTGTCTTTTATGCGTTTGTCGCTAAGCATCTTAAAAAGCGACTTGCACGAGCTTCCCCCTCCACCTGGCATCATAGTAACTGATACTTATGTTTCCAATGGGAATGTGCACGCTAAAGTCCTTCGCGACCCAGTCGCTACCAGCATCGAACAATGGTTTAGCGATAATAACATCGATGCAGAAAGAGTTACTGTTATTGAAGAACCCTTTGTTTCTTTAAAACCAAGTGTGGTTGAACGCAAACTTGAAAAGCTCGTGAGCGACTATCCACTCAGCGAATCAGAAAGCCTATTAATTAAAAAAGGTGATGACCATAGCTTTGTTATTTCAGGAACCGTATTCACCCCAACCGCAATTAACTTTACTCAGCAAATAAACGCTATTCCTGGTATTTCGACAGTTAACGTTGATACCACCGCGCTAAACGTCAAAGCAGCCTATCAAATTGACAATGCTGAGCTCCAGAAGGCCGCATTGAACCGACTAGTTAATAAGGTTTCCTCACAAAATGTACTTTTTGCTACTAACCAAGAAGCGCTTTCTGAAGTACAGTTAGCAAAATTAGAACCTCTGGCAAACGACATAAAACAATTGTTAACCCTTGCTGACAAGACAAAAACTGTTGTCAGTATTGTTGTGATGGGTGCCAGTGATAATTCAGGCTCAAGCGCACGAAATCGCGCATTGAGTCAAAAACGAGCAGATAATGTTGTGAATTCATTAATTTCACTTGGCGTAGAAAGTGATATTCTTATACCTGTAAGCTTAGGAGAGCTACCATTGCAGAAAGCATCAATGGGGCGTTCAGTCATGTTAAACGTTTTAATATCCAGTGGGCAGCAGTAAGGAAGCTTTGCAGTGATACAGAAAAAAGTATGTATTTTAGGGCCCACTGGTGTTGGCAAAACAAGCCTGATAAAACAGTTCGTTGAAGGTATTTTCTCCGAAAAATACAAGACCACTATTGGCGTAAAAATAGACAAGAAACAAGTCAATAAAGACGGACGCGGCGTTCAGCTTCTACTTTGGGATTTAGAAGGTATCGACAGATACTGTGGCTTCAACCCTCGCTACCTTCGCGGCGCAAGCGCCTACATTATTGTAGTTGACCAAACTCGGTCTCAATCCTTGCTTGAAGGCATGGAAATTCTAGAACTCGCACGCGAACACTACCCCGATATCCCCGCATTTTTTGTTGTAAATAAAACCGATCTCCCCACAAGTTGGCACTGGAGTGAGGAAGAACTCAATTCTTACGCTCAAAAATTCGCTTCACTAACGAAGACCAGCGCAAAGACCGGTGAAAATGTAGAGAATTTATTCAGTACAATTGCGTTTTGGTAGGAGATTGCCATGGATATTCATTTATTAAATGCATTAGGCATTACTAACTGCGCGCTATTTAGGTGTAACTCCGAAAGCGACATTGAATGCTTAACGCCAGAACTTCCATGGCTAGCAAATGTTGTGACGATTGACGAAAACAACAAACTGCAAAAGAAGCATATCCCCTCCATTTTTTTAGACGACTTTTTTCTCGATGCCGACGAGGTATGGAAAGGCGAAACGTCATTTACACTTTCATCTGGCTTTTGGACGGAGCACAATGAGAGCCAAGTACTTCGCTTAGAAGCATTGGCAATCAATAGCGAATCGGGTTCTCGCTATCTGGTCGTTAAAAACGTAGAAGAGCAATTTGACGAAAAACGTAAAACGCTGCAAGCCGCGCGGGAATTATTGCTAAGCCATCACGAAATTGTAGGTCAGCATGAGTATATTAGGCACAAATTAAATGGTGTTTTACGCAAGAACACCCGACTTCAAAAGCTCGTTCCGCCCATTCAGCAAGCTATTCACAACCTGGAAACCGGCGTTGTCATTTTAGACGACAAAGGCGGATTGATATTGGACAACAAAGCGTCTCATAGATTGCTGCTGTGTAATAGCACAACGCCAAGCTCTATTCGCGTCAACGAGCTTCTTACTGATATTGATGCGCCGGCAACGTTTCTTCCCGCACTGGTGCAGCGAAAAGCCCCCTGGCAAGGGGAGCTTTATTGGCAACCTGTTGACGATTATGGTGTGTGGCTTCAGGTTACCATTCACCCTGTATTACAAGGGGATGAGTTAACCCATTGGGTTTACCTACTTACCGATATTACCCATATCCACAATAAAGAAGAGAGCGTATTAACTGCCAGTGGAATGGACTCGTTAACAAAGGTAGCCAATCGCAATTTGTTTACCGATACAGTAAGAAGACTGGTTCAGGAAGAAATCGCATTCAAGTTGTTCATCATAGATATATGCGACTTTAAGAAGATAAATGAATCACTTAGCTATCAGTCGGGTGACGAGATCCTTAAATCGTTCGCACTGCGACTGCAGACCTTTGTCGGCAACAGCGGGTTTATAGCGAGAATAGGCAGCAATGAGTTTGCATTGGTGAAACGTGAAGATACCTTTAACGAACTTATCAGTGCCGAGTATATTGAGCAGCTAGTCAAAAAGCTCACTCAAACCTATACCGTTCTCAATGGCAGCGAGCCGAATTTAGGCATAAATATTGGCGAAGCGAACTTTCCCCGACACTGCCCGTCAACCGAATCACTTCTACAGTGTGCTGACATCGCCTTGCAGGCCGCTAAATACCAAGGTCGCAATGTGGTACTTACCTACAGTGAAGAACTACACAAACAACATCATGCAATTAGCGAGCTTGAGAGTCAGCTACGTTCTGCCATCGAAAACAATGAACTCAAACTCTTTTTGCAGCCTATTGTCGATTTAGAGACTGGCAAAATTGTTAAATGCGAGGCATTGGCAAGATGGATAACGCCGGAAGGTAAGTTTATTTCCCCAGAAGTGTTCATTCCTCTTGCTGAAAAAAGTGAACTCATTTTCCCTTTCGGCGAGTGGCTTATCAATGAAGCTTGTGATGCTATAGAAGCGTTAAAGGCTTCTAATTTAGACATTAGGTTGGCCATTAATATCTCTGGCCGCCAAGTGTCAGATTTAGCACTACTAAACCAAATTAAAAACGCATTGGAAGATCACCAACTCCCCGGCTCAAACTTATCTATCGAGTTAACCGAAAGCGTGTTTGTGGAAAGCTTGGATACCGTTTCAGTATTACTCAACGAGCTTCGAGCAATGGGGATCACCGTGTCGATTGACGATTTCGGTACAGGTTTTAGTTCACTGGTGTATCTGAAGAAACTGCCTATCGATGAGCTTAAGATTGACCGTTCCTTTGTCAGTGAACTTGAGAAAAACACCGACGACCAAGCTATCGTTCAGGCTATTCTTGGACTGGCGAGCAACTTAAACATTAAGATTATTGCAGAAGGTATTGAAACCCAACAGCAGCAACAGTTTTTGCAAAATCATCGGTGTGCTTATGGTCAGGGTTACTTATATCAGCGCCCCGTTGCCATACCTGAATTTATAACTTTAGCGCAAAAGCTAAAGTAAGCTTAAGCAAAGCTTCATCAGCCATAAACAAAAAAGCCGGAGTACGATCCGGCTTTTTTACAGCTTGTATTTTACGCTTAAATTAGCCCCATGTGTCCTGCATGGAACTCCAAGTGCTCTTCAATAAATGATGCAATAAAGAAGTAACTATGATCGTAACCTTCATGCATGTTAAGCGTAAGTTGCGTATCTGACTGTTGCGCAGCATGAACAAGTGACTGAGGTTTCAGCTGCTCGTGCAAGAACTCATCTTTTGTCCCTTGCTCTACTAGCAGAGGTACACTGTGTGTTTTGCTTGCTAATAGCAACGAGGCGTCGTAATCCTGCCATGCTGCCTTGTCATCGCCTAAGTATCGACCTAAGGCTTTCTCGCCCCACGGACAATCTGAAGGATTTGAGATAGGGCTAAAGGCCGATACCGATACAAACTTATTAGGATTACGCATGCCAATAACTAAAGCACCGTGTCCGCCCATTGAGTGACCGCTAATAGCGCGCTCTTTGGTTACAGGGAACTCGCTTTCAATAAGCGCAGGTAGCTCGTTCACAATATAGCTATACATTTTGTAATGCTTATCCCACGGCGCCTGCGTAGCGTCAACGTAGAAGCCTGCCCCAAGGCCAAAGTCATAAGATCCTTCTTCGTCGTCAGGAACGTTCTCGCCACGGGGGGATGTATCGGGCGCAACAATAGCCATACCTAATTCCGCCGCTAGCTTCATTGCACCGGCTTTTTGCATAAAGTTCTGGTCGGTACATGTCAGCCCTGACAGCCAGTAAAGCACGGGCACTGGCTTTTCTTTCGAGGCGAAAGGGGGAAGAAAAATTGCGAAGGTCATATCGCATTGTGTTGTTTCAGCTTTATGGGTATAGCGTAAATGCCGTCCCCCGAATGCTCTATTTTCGCCAATAAGCTCCATTTCAGCTCCTTAAATACGTAAATTTGCACCTTTATTGTGGAATCAGTAAAGGCTCTATCGGATTTTAGATCAAGTTCGTTTACACTAAGCGCCTAATTTTTGAGGTAAGTACAATGGTAAAAGCACTGTTGCATCATATTGTTGGCACTATTTCGGTCATCTGCTATTTCGTCAATACGGTAGTGTGGTCAACGCCTATTTTCATATTGGCTATTTTTAAACTTATACCTATTGCGCCGTGGCGACGATTCATTTCTTATTTACTCGACGCATGCGCGACTGCGTGGATCGGCGTTAATAACCTGAATCAGCGCATCAGCGGACGCACCAAATGGCAAATAAACGGACTAGAAAAACTCACTCGAGATGATTGGTATCTCGTTGTTGCTAACCATCAATCTTGGGTCGATATCTTAGTTCTTCAACGTGTATTTAACCGAAGAATCCCATTTTTGAAATTTTTCCTCAAAAAAGAGCTTATCTATGTTCCTATTTTAGGTCTGGCTTGGTGGGCACTCGATTTTCCATTTATGCGCCGGTATTCCAAATCATTTTTGGCTAAAAACCCGCATTTGAAAGGAAAGGATATGGAAACCACGCGCCAAGCGTGTGAGAAATTTAGAAATAAGCCTGTAAGTATTATGAATTTTGTTGAAGGCACCCGCTTTACGCAAGCCAAGCACGACAAGCAGGCCTCGCCTTTCGCTCATTTACTTAAACCTAAAGCAGGCGGCATAGCATTCGTTTTGTCTGCGATGGGCGATCATTTGCATAAGCTTATTGATGTCACAATTGATTATCCGAACGGCGTACCGTCTTTCTGGGACTTCGTTAGTGGTAAGGTTCGTGATATTCGAGTGAATATCAACGTAATGCCCATCAAAGACATTATGGAAAACGGCATTTTCAGCGACAATTATTTTGATGATCCGCAAGTTCGAGCCCGTTTTCAGACGTGGTTGAATGAACGCTGGCATGCCAAAGATCAACTTTTAGATTCACTAAACGCAACACAGAAACCATTATGATTCGCGCAGTACTCGCTCCTTTTATTTTCGTATTACATACTTCACTACAAATCCTCAATCTTGCGTTGTGGGGAGGCTTAATTATCTTACTGGGCTTGGTAAAACTTATTATGCCCAACGGAAAGATAAGAACAGCATGGAATAAAGTGATGCACGGGCTAATGTTTAACTTCGGACGGGTCAGCGTTCTCATGATACGCTTGTTCAACCGCGTCGATATTGAGTGTTCGGTACACGGCGAACTGTCAAAAGACCGTTGGTATCTGATTATTGCCAATCATTTAAGCTACCTCGACATTATTCTGCTCATTGAATTCGCAACGAACCGCATTCCTGCACCCAAATTTTTCCTTAAGAAAGAGCTTATTTGGCTGCCATTTGTCGGACTGGGTGCCTGGGCGCTTGATATGCCGTTCATGCACAGATACACCCGTGCGTATTTAGAAAAGCACCCAGAGAAAAAAGGAAAGGATCTCGAAACCACCAAAGCGTATTGTGAGAAGTTTAGAACGGTGCCCACAACGGTCATTAACTTTGTAGAGGGAACTCGATTTACTTCATTGAAGCATCTGTCAAAGCAAAGTCCCTATGAAAACCTCCTGCCCCCCAAAGCCGGCGGCGTTTCCTTTACGCTCTCAGCTATGGGCGAATTATTTACCAACGTGTTAGATATCTCGCTGCTTTACCCGGAAAATAAGCGTCATCCTATGATGGCAATGCTTAGCGGTCAGATGACAAAAATCGTGATCGATGTGAACGTTACGCCGGTACCTGAATTACAACAGCATTCAGAACGCACTGAGTCTGAGTTTCGTCTTTATTTCCAAAACTGGTTGAACGGTCTATGGGAAAATAAAGACAACCGTATAAAGAAAATGTTGGAGTCGTAATTAATGGAAGTCAGTGCTTCAGTACGCGATAACTTTATTCACATAGTTAATGATATTTTCCCGAATCTTACTATTGAAGATCCGCTGTATAACGTCATCGCACTAAGTAGTATTTTAGTGGTGTCGGCGGTAATCTATATTATCGCAAGGCTATTGGTGCGCCCCCAGATAGCCAGTTGGGTATACAAATCCAATAACCTCTGGGACAACGCCTTGCAGCAGCACGGATTTTTCCGTCGCTTAATGCACCTGTTTCCTGCCCTGTTTATTTACTTAACCACACCGGTACTTATTAGCGATGAAGCCGTGATGCACGGTATGGTGATAAAGAGCGCTCAGCTATACATGTTATATAGCGGCCTTCTTGCCTTATATGCCATGTTGAGCACAGTGGAAGACGTTTATAACGCCTCAGCGCTTGCTAAACGCGCACCTATCACTGGCTTTATTCAAGTTACCAAATTGGCATTTGCTATTGTCACCATACTATTAAGTATCTCTTTAATTGTAGACAGAAGCCCGCTACTTATTGTGTCTGGCTTAACCGCCATTGCCGCTGTTTTACTATTGATATTCAGAGACACCATTCTGGGCTTTGTTGCCGGCATTCAAATAGCCGCTAACCGCATGTTTAATACGGGCGACTGGATTGCCATGCCTAAGTATGAAGTAGATGGTGAAATACTCGAGATAGGCCTTACCAACGTCAAAGTACAGAACTGGGATAAAACCATTTCTACGCTGCCGACTTACAGCCTTACTACAGAAGCAGTTAAGAACTGGCGCGGTATGCAAGAGTCTGGCGGACGCAGAATTAAGCGCGCCATTTATATTGATGTGCACTCTATTAAGCTTTGTGACAACGATATGCTAGAGCGCTTTTCGAAAATTCGCTATATCAACGAATATATCGATAAGAAGAAAAATGAGCTCCGCGCTTATCACCGAGATTACTCCATTGATGAGTCGGATCTGCTAAACAGCCGTCGCCTTACCAACATCGGCACTTTTAGAGCTTATTTAGAGGCATACTTGCGCAAGCACCCGGATATAAACCAAGAACTGACCCTAATGGTTAGGCAGCTACCGCCTAATGAGCTTGGTTTACCTTTAGAAATTTACTGCTTCAGTGCACAAAAGGAATGGGTGAGGTACGAAAAAGTACAGGCGGATATTTTCGACCACGTTATGGCTATGCTGGATTTGTTCGATTTACGCGCTTATCAACGTGATGGACATTTGTCGCTGCTTGCCCATCGCGAACAAAGCGCTTATAGAAACAGTCCTGAAAGCGACAATGCGCCTGAGGTTGCTCAGGAGAAGAGCGAACCTAATCGATAAGGCAGTGATGAATAAAGACTTGTTCAAGACGAAAAAAAACCGGCTGAGATAGCCGGTTTTTTTAATGCTTATCGCTTAAGCCAATGCGTAGGCCATCAGTAAGCAAAGTACTAAACCAGTAACGCCAAAAAAACCGTACTCGATTTTTTCCTGCATACCTTCAGCACCTGCTTTAGCAGTCAAAAAGCCCATAACGATGCTGCTTAGCCCTAGCGTAAAGGCAATTAGCGCAACACCAAACATAATTGCATTAATCCAATCAGCCATTGTGATAACCCCTTAAAAATATTGGCGGTATTATGCACCAATAAATAAGATTTAACCATGCTTGGATTGGCTTAAATGTACCGCTATTGGTATTAATTGATCTTAGTCAAAACTACTAATTAGTTGGTAATCTCACTAAATAGTGTATTTAGCAGAGCATAAAGAAATCATCAAATATCACTAACCATTTGAAAGATATAGACTTTAAATATTGGCAAGGCCATTGCTCTACCTTAGGTATAACAGCGAGTATCGTTAGCGTCTATCTGACAGTGACACTACAACGCATTGCAGTTTGCTTCGAGCACTTTCGTTAACGCGTCACACGTAAATTAAGGAATGAACAATGTCTAAGAAACTATTACTTTCAGTTGCCCTTACCAGTGCTTTAATGAGCGGCCACGCATTTGCGCATGACAGCAGCTTTCAAAACAACAGTTGTGACATGGAGCTTGATGGTCATATTCAATATTACCAAGGTGACCTAACGGTACAGATGGACAATGGCTCAGTGATGACGATTGACTCCCATCACAATATGACCATTAACGGCGAACCAGTATCGCTTGACAGCGAACAACAGCGCTGGGTAAGTGAATATTACAACAACATTGATATCGCCATCCCTATGACCTTGAATATCGCCAGTGAAGGGCTGCAAATTGCCAACGTGGCAGTGACTGAAGTATTTACTGAACTGTTAGGCGGCGATCAAATGGGTGACGATTTTCGTGAACTGTTCGACTCACTTGAAACCAAACTAAACACTTCATTCTATGATGACGCAGGCAATATTCGCGTTGATTCAACTAAATTCGATGAGCCAGGTTGGTTTGACGAAAGCTGGGAGCAAGAATTCGAAGCGCAAATTGAGTCTTTAATCAGTGAGTCTATGGGTAGAATACTTATTGCCGTAGGAACACAAATGTTGTGGGAAGGCGGTGATATGTCTGAGTTTGAGCAAAAGATGGAGCGCTGGGGTGAAGATTTAGAATATCGCTTAGAAAGCCAAGCGGCTGCGCTAGAAGAAAAAGGCGATGCATTGTGTAAGGTACTGAAGAAAGCGGATTATGCCGAAGGCAAAATGCAGGCATCCATATCTGGGCTAGATGACTTGAACCTGCTAGATATTGATCAAGACAACCACCATGACCACAACGACGAAATGAAAATGTAGTTGGAGCATTTAGCGAACTAAACGCGCAAAACGAAACGACTTGCAACTCTAACCACTCACCTTAGAAAACCGACTGTAACCCAGTCGGTTTTTCATTTTTACAGTTAACGACAACCGCCCTCCAATTAATGTACTCTTAAACCCTAAACAAAGGGGTATTTAATCGATGACTCAAAATGTAGTAATTAGTGGCTACGGCTGGTTAGCCAGCTATGTGGGCAAAGCACTTTCAGGCAAGGTCAATATTGTTGGCACCACTCGAAGCCAACAGAAACGTCTCGCGTTACAAGACCAAGGTATCACCGCAATTGAATATGCCCTGGGCGAAGATACATCAGCGCTTTGTAACCATTTGCCAAACGCTACCTTGTTGCTAAATATTCCCCCTGGCAGGAGAAACACAGATCTCGCGTCATACACCAACAATATGCTGCAGTTGATAGACGCAGCCATCAGCGTAAAGGTGGCGCATATCGTGTTTATCAGCACCACGTCGGTTTACGGCGATGCAACAAATGAGGTAGTGTCTGAAGTCAGCACTACACAGCCGCAAACAGCCTCGGCCAAAGCCCACGTGACTATTGAAGACTATTTATTGTCTAAGCGAGGTCAGGTTGATATCAGTATTGTTCGCCTAGCCGGTTTAGTAGGCCCAGACCGTCACCCCGCCCGCTCGTTAAGTGGAAAACAGTTAGATGCAGGAAATAAGCGAATAAACCTTGTACATGTGTACGACATTGTATCAGCGCTGACGACCATCATTTGTGGCAAGCCGCTTAACGATGTTATTCACCTTTGCAGCTTGTCTCATCCTAAGCGCGGTATTTATTACGTGGATGCAGCGAAGGCGATGGATATTGATGCTCCTCGCTTTTCTGATACTGAAGCGGAACCTGCTGGCAAAGTGATTGACGCCGCACAAAGCTGGGCAAGGCTAAATATTACACCAGAGTATAGCGACCCCTATCGCATGTTTTAGGCTTTACACTTAATGAAAATACATACTCTGACACAAACAAAAACGGCAAGCTTTAGGCTTGCCGTTTTTAAGTTGAGCTCACTGCTAGCTCACGTCATTTCTTGTAAAACCTGACTATCCGAATAGGCTCAACCCGAAGTATTTTACCGCTACCGTGTTTACAAAAATCACGAGTAAAATAAGTGGAATAAAGGTTTTCAGCGATATATCCACGTATTTTTCAAACCAGCTACCTTTGTAACCACTGCTGCCCTCTTCCAAAGAAGCATTGAAGTTTGCACTCTTCCAACGATAAATAACAAACAAACAAATTAGCAAGCCGTTTAAAGGCAAAATCGTGTCGTAGAACACATCGTAAATGACATCAAACAGTGATTTATCTGCGCCAGCGTAGTGCATAAACGACGTAAGCATATCAACTTTACCGAATGACAACGCACTTAGGATGGCTAGCAAAATCATAATACTTCCTAGCGACCCAAGCGCCCATTTACGGCTTACACCTTTTTCATCCATAAGCGCCGCAACAGGTACTTCAAAAATAGACACTAGCGACGTAATTGCCGCAAAGAACACTAATAAGAAGAACAAGCTAGCGACAATCGATGCGCCCATATATCCAATCGAATCTTGTAACGCTAGAAAGATACTAGGTAGATAAGTAAAAATCATACCCACTGACGATTCACTTAAATCATCAGGGTTAATGTCTGGGTTAAAAGAGAAGATGGCAGGAAGGATCATCAAACCGGCTGTGAACGCCACGGCCGTGTCTGTTAACGCCACCAGCTTGGCAGCGCTCGGTACATCTGCACGCTTATCAATGTAGCTACCATAGGTAATAAGAATACCCATACCCAACGATAGAGAGAAAAAGGCCTGCGATAGCGCACCATTCACCACTTCAGCAGTGATTTTTGAAAACTCAGGAACGATGTAGAACTCAACGCCAGCCATCGCATTTTCGCGGGTTAATACGAAGATAACGAGACCGATAAGCATCACGAAAAGCGCAGGCATGAGCAGCTTTGCCGCTTTTTCTATCCCTTCTTTTACACCGCCTTGAAGGATGAGGTAGACCACACCAACAACGGCCGCCATATATAAAAAGATGGCTTCTGAGTTAATAAACAGCCCAAAGGTTTCTGGGTTAGCTAACTTGTCTAGATTTCCGCTTACTGCTTCGAACAAATAGCCGAAAAGCCACACAGTAATAACCATGTAGAAAACGGCAATCATGAACGGCGTAGCAATAGCTAGCCACCCCGCGACTTTCCATTTCTTTTCATTACCGCTTATATCACTGTATGCACCAAGCGGGTCTTTTTTAGCATGGCGACCAACTGACATTTCCGCCAGCATTACCGGTAAACAAATGGCAAAAACGAAAATAGCGTACATTAAAAGAAATGCACCACCGCCATTTTTAGCTGCACCGACAGGAAACCCTACCAAATTACCTATGCCTACCGCAGAACCTGCAGCAGCCAAAATAAAACCTATGCGCGATCCGAACTGTTCTCTGGCCCCGCTCATATCCCTTCCTCTTGTTGAGTTATTGTTATAGCAGTTCGCCGTATCACGCCTTGTGATGCACAAACACGTCGTGAGCTCACAATTTATGCTGGTTGTCGGTACTTACTATTCGTAAGAATCAAGCCGAGCGAACTGGTATTATTTATTATCAGGATGGCGTTTGTTGTTATGACTCACGTGTGGCGTCAACGCGTTGTATTGCTACCTCTATGGGCTTATCAATACGCTGCACCATTCCCAAAAATAGCATGGTAACAGCAGTGAAATAAAAAGTCTTGATGTTGGACTTGCTGAAATGATGTTAGACCGTATCACCAAGTTACCACTTCGCCATTCCAGTCGATAAAATGACAAGCTTGGTCTCGATTAAGCGCCGAAAGGTGGTGAATGAGCTGTTTAGCGGTAAACTCAGGCGTGAACAATTTCTTGGCGGCGACGTTCTTTTGAAAAGGCTTAGAAAGCCCCGTATCAACCGTCCCAGGGTGATAACAAACAAGCATCACGTCTTTCAATCTGCGCTTGTATTCTACCGACGCTGTTTTAACCAACATGTTGAGCGCCGCTTTCGACGCGCGGTAGCCGTACCACCCGCCAAGTCCATTATCTGAAATACTCCCTACTCTCGCGCTTAAGCAAACAAGGGTTGAGCCTTCTTTACTCATAATATTCACCAAATGCTTGAGCCACATTGCGGGAATAATGCTGTTAGTCGAAAAATAAGCCGCTAAGGCCTGCTCGCTGACATCTTCCAAACGTTTCTCAGGATGAATGCCATCGCTTTCGCGGTGTAGAAAGCCTGTTGTGATAACTACCGTAGTTAACACAACCTGCTGTTCAGCCAGCTGTTCAACAAATTCGCTAATGTGCCTATCGTCCTGTTCGGCCAGCTGATGATAGGTAACATCCCCAGAATGATTGGTGTCAGATAAAGGGGCGCGACTAACCGCAAACACCCTAGCACCATCACTGCTATATTGCTCAATAAGCGCAGACGCAATACCGCCCGACGCGCCCACTATAAGGACGTTATTTTTCACTGGCTTCTCCTGGTATGCAGCGATCGCACTGGCGTTTTTTACCTGTTAACAGGTATGAAATAGTGTATCTATGCTTTGCGAATACATTGTAGAAAGCATCGGCTACATGACGAATAACAGGCCAGCGAAGCGGTGCATATAGCCAACCCATGCCCACGGCTTTCCATGCTTCATGAGTGACATCAAGGCCAGTTATCAACGTCCCGTCTTCACGAAGTCCGTGAATTCTTGCATTGAGTGCATGCCAATCCATGGTTGGATAACGGTTCGAAAAATCGGGGGCCTGAATATCTACCAATGTTAATTTGTTGTGCTTGTCTCTTTTTCTTAAATGACGCATTTCAGCGATACACAACGGACAATACCCGTCATAGAAAATAATCACGACTGAATACCTCTGCCAAATTTTGAACACGTTTATACGCATTCTTACCAGTTGCAAACTGCTTGAAAGAAAGCAGCTAGCCTCACATGTTAAAACCTTTCACTCAGCTCGCACATTATTCTTATTTAATATTCGTTTATACGATAAAAAAACACGCTTGGATGACTTGTGTTGTGACCTACCCGCACCCACACTACAGACAAAGATTAAGAGAGGTTTTTACTATGGCAAATTTACAAGTCGCCACGTTGGCAGGCGGATGCTTTTGGTGTATCGAATCAGCGTTTAATAGCGTTGAAGGCGTGGAAAAAGCAATTTCTGGCTATGCTGGAGGCGAAAAGGCCGATCCAACCTATGAAGAGGTATGCAAAGGAAATACTGGCCATGCTGAAGTGGTACAAGTGACGTTTGATGCCGACAGCATTAGCTACCGAGAGATACTAGAAATTTTCTTTGCGCTGCATAACCCTACACAGCTTAACAGACAGGGCAATGATGTAGGCACACAGTATCGCAGCGCGGTTTTCTATCACGACGATACACAAAAAGCTGAAGCAGAAAAAATTATCGCAGAAATCTCAGAAGAAGAGATTTGGCCCGATCCCGTAGTGACTGAAATAGTAGCAGTAAATAACTACTACGACGCCGAAGACTACCACCAAGATTACTTCAAAAATAATCCACAAAACCAATATTGCTCTATGGTGGTGGCACCTAAACTTGCGAAGTTCAAAAAAACCTTCGCTTCTCGACTTCGCAGCGACGCATAGATAAAACAGCGATATTAAGCGCGCTATCAATAGCGTTAGCCAACAATAAAAAGGGTTGCTTAAAAGCAACCCTTTGGTTTTTCAATCTATTCGTTTTCTTATTATTCAAACCAAACGCTGTTAATTTCTAGTGGAAATAATAAAGGCGCTAAGTCTTCATAACGCTTCTTATGCGCTTCACACGTCGCGTTTTTAAGGTAGTTTTTCTCCCAAGGATCGTTAATGATCCACAAGGTATTTTCAATGGTCACTAATCCTTCCATCGACGAATTATCCATTGTGTACTGTTCGCAACTCTGATCGCCGGCAACGTCGAAAGTAATAGGGATACGCTTTGTTGGCTTACTGCCACTCACATCAATTACCCACAGTTCATTGTCGTTTCTTGCTGCGCCAAACAAATAGGATGCGCCCGTTGAATGAGTATATAACGCCAGTCCATTGATAGGATGATTACCTGAAGTAAACGAAGGAAGTTGAAGGTTAGGCTCGCTCACTGTGGCAAAATCATTCGACGAGAAAAAGTCTTCATCAACAGCCAATGTAAAAATTCTTGGCTGTCCTGCTTTATCTTTCTCTAGCGCCATATATAACGTGCCGTCTTCAGCCATCGTCAACCCTTCAATGCCGTCGTTAGGAAAATTACCTACTTCAAAATCGTTGGGAAACTGAAGAGGTCGGACATCCGACATTTCAACCGAGCCATTATCTTTTCGTGTCAATTTTACCAACAAGGTAGGGTAATCTGTTGACCCTGTTTCCTCGTATTTGGATTCACAGCGAGGGCTTAATGCGCCGGTACGGGTAGCATCTTCGGTAACCGTATAAATTACGTTAGTGTCTCTGGGGTCTACGGCTAGCGCTTCTAAATCAGGTTGCTCGCTCAAATAGCTATAAAAGCAGCTTCGGCGCACGGTGTTGGAAAATGAAAAGCGTTCGCTCGATGCGCTCAGCGTTGCGGTATCTGGTGAAATGCTATGAAGTTTCAACTGTTGAGTGGTATCAGCACTAGCATCTGCGATAGTGACAAGTTGACCGTCTAGCACCACTAACCCTGAGGTTTGAGGATCAAACATAACGTTGCCTTTTTCATCAAGGATCCATTTACCCACAGTGACTTCTGTTAAGTCTTGAGGTTCAGGAGTAATAACAACGTCTTTCGGCTCGCTACAGGCGCTTATCAGTAAAGTGGTTAGCACAGCACTGGTTAAATATTTTAGCATAGTGTGAAGTCCTCTCTCCGTTTATTAAGACGAGAGCAAAAGGTAAAACTGAAAAAATTGTAAGGGAGTATATCGAGCATACCGTTTATTCACAAAAAAGAGTAAGGTTATGCGATAGACATCAGGTTTGCTGAGTACATATATGATTTGGCAACGTTAAATAGTCGTGCTGTCATCATGTTTTCAATTAATGTGCAGCATATTTAGTTAACACACTTACGTGTATTAATATTGACGAAAATTAAAGGAGAGCGTCATTTCTACGCAGCACTTGCCCCAAGTTATTGCAGGTCCAATAGTAAGAAGGGTGACATCTACAGAATGTCATATTTGGGTAGTAACCAGTAACGCCGATTCACCTGCGCTAAATCTATCTGCAAATGAAGTCGTCGTCAGCGGCAATTGTCAACGCGAAACCATACGCGTAGGTAAGTACGCATTTATACACTTGCTCTCTTTCACTTCGTCAGAGCCCTTCGAAGATACTGCGCGGATAGGTTACTCGCTATCTTTTAGCGACGATGCTCAGCAGGCTTCATGGGAAAATGAACAACGCGGGCTTCTTTACGATGGGCAGTCTTCCTTATGTTTCCACTACACCGAGACTCCCGAGACCATATTGCACGGCTCATGCCGTAAGCCTCACTTTCACAGTGATGATGCCCTAGCACAAGTAGATGTACTCCATAAAAATGCGTTCAAAAAGGAAAATGATTTTCCCGATCTCCTGTTGATGACGGGCGATCAGATTTACGCTGATGATGTCGCAGGTCCTATGCTTAAAGCCATACACAGCGTGATTGACCGTTTAGGTCTTTATCATGAAGCACTGGAAGGGGCAGTAGTAACCAACACTAATGAACTTGCCACACATGAACATGGGTATTACGAACGAGAGCAGCTTCTGCCACAAATTGCGACCAATACGGTACTGTCTTCAATATTCTTTGGTGCTAAGAAAAAACCGGTATTCACATCAGTAAACGCGCAAAACCATTTGATTGGCAGTGCGGAGATCATCGCTATGTATTTACTGGTGTGGTCCGACACGCTTTGGGCTGATATCAATATAGATAAAGATGGGATCCCCCCAAAATACCACGCTATTTTCGACAAAGAACACGAGGCGCTTAACGGCTTTGTAAAACAGCTACCGCAGGTACGTAGGGCCCTGGCACACATTCCTACCTATATGATTTTTGACGATCACGATGTTACCGACGATTGGAACTTAACCCGGGGCTGGGAACAAGAAGTCTATGGAAACCCTCTATCAAAACGCATGATCGGCAATGCGCTTATCGGCTACTTGCTTTGCCAAGGCTGGGGAAATGCTCCAAAAAAAGTAGCGCCATTAATTGCTAAAGTACAAGAATCAATGGGAGAAAGCGGTTTAAACTCGCACGATGAAATCATTGATGATCTGTTGGATTTTGATCAGTGGCATTACCGTTTAGATACCACACCACCTATTGAGGTTTTAGACACCCGCACGCAGCGTTGGCGCAGTGAATCTAATATGAATAAGCCCTCGGGGCTAATGGACTGGGAAGCACTGTGTGATTTTCAGCATTCTATAATTGGCAAAGAATCTGTCATCGTCGTCTCTGCCGCTCCCATTTATGGTGTAAAGGTTATCGAAGCCATTCAAAAGGTGTTTACGTTTTTTGGCAAGGCGCTTACTGTTGATGCTGAGAACTGGATGGCCCACAAAGGCACCGCGAACGTTATATTAAACATATTCAGGCATTACAAAACGCCCCCCGATTTCATCATTCTATCTGGCGATGTGCACTATTCCTTTGTATACGATGTACGCCTGCGCTTTAGGCGCAACAGCCCCCACATCACCCAGTTCACCTGCAGCGGATTAAAAAACGCCTTTCCGGATGGATTGATCAAATGGCTAGATAGATTAAACCGCGTGCTTTATCGCTCTAAATCGCCTCTAAACCTTTTCACAAGACGTCGAAATATGTCAGTAAAAGCGAGAGAGCCAAGTTTGGGCTATGGCGAATTATTCAACGGTTGCGCCATTGGTGTATTAAAAATTTCACAGAAAAACACCGATGTTCAGTGCAAAGCTTTGTTGAGCAACGGTAAAGAGGTAGAATTCCCAGCTTCTAAAGACGATTAGTTCAAAAGAGGTATCTAATGAGTGATAGCGCACTGTCCATCGGATTATTTTACGGCTCAACAACCTGCTATACAGAAATGGCAGCAGAAAAAATCCAAGCGCAACTCAATAGCCTTTTTGACGAAGATATTGTTGACCTTCACAACATTAAAGACGTTAACCTAACGCGCACGGCCGAATACGACATTATCATTTTTGGTATTTCAACGTGGGACTTTGGCGAGCTCCAGGAAGATTGGGAGTCTCATTGGGAAGAAGTGCACGGTTTGGATTTATCAGGGAAAACCATCGCCTTATTCGGACTTGGCGACCAACTTGGTTACGGTGAATGGTTTCAAGATGCATTAGGCATGCTTCACGATGCAATATTGCCATCAGGCTGTAAGATCGTGGGTTATTGGCCAAACGAAGGCTACGAGTTTACCGCCTCAAAAGCGTTAACCGAAGACAAAACTCAGTTTGTTGGCCTGTCTCTTGACGATGAAAACCAATACGACAAAACAGACGCGCGCATCGAAGCATGGTGCGAACAGTTATTGGTCTCGATGGCTTAACGCCTATAAATTTCGGATGTCAGTGTTGGAAAGTAAAGGCCGTATTCATCAGCAGTTTTATCGCAACGGCCCAAGCCACAGGGACGGCGCTGATGTTTCATTTCAAGATATTCGCAAACTGTTTAATTTCGCTACGATCACTGTGGGTAGATGGGTAACAGCAGAAGAACAACAGATCGCTGCCAACCTCTTTTTCGATGCGCTTTACGATCTGGTCGCGATCTTAAATATCAATGAACAGGTGTTATCGTTAAACGGATCCCTGTCACTGGCTTTTGGCAGTGGCGGTCAAAAACACAGCAGTGCCCACTACAACAGTGCGAAAAGACAGCTTGCGCTAGCAAAAAATGCAGGAGCCGGAGCGCTAGCCCACGAATGGTTTCACGCTTTCGATCATTATATTGCGCCGCGCATGTTCGACGGTATTGCTGCCGGTAGCTTTGCCACACAGGCCTGGCTCGACAATGCCCCGATGAATCCTCATCCGTTGAATCAAAAATTGAGCGATTGTTTCTCGCTATTGTTCCTAAATGATCAAAAAAGACCAAATGAGTACTTTGTGCGATCCGTAGAAGCTGATCGCGCGTTAAAAATGTATTATTATGCTATGCCTCAGGAGATGGCTGCCCGCGCATTTGAAGCCTGTATTCAAGATCACGAGATCAAAAACGCATTTTTGGTGCAGGGGACAAAAAAATCAACGGAAGCTAGACTTGGCATTTATCCTCATGGTAACTTGCGTACATCACTCAATCAGGCATTGATGTTGTATTTTTACCAATTAGGTGTCGCTATTTCACATAAACAAACCTAGTTTGTTGTTTTATTACTGTGAAACTGAGTATTTTTTCAACAACAAGTGTTAATGAGCACACTGTTTTTGTACAAAACCCTGTATATTTTTGTAACAAGCAGTATACTAAAGCGCTCGAACGTAACAGAAGAAAGAAGACGAGATGAAAAGAAAGAAGCATACCTCGGCTGAAGACGAGGCTCAGATTGATATGACCCCCATGTTGGACATCGTGTTCATCATGTTGATTTTCTTCATCGTAACGACCTCGTTCGTGAAAGAGAAAGGTTTGGACGTAAACCGTCCTGAAGATAATCAAGCGAAAAACGATAAGCCTTCAAAAGCGCTTTCTATCCGTATTGATGCTGATGGCACAATTATGATGGGCGGCCGCGAAGTTGATATTCGTCGTGTGGTTGCAAACACGCAAACATACCTAGCGGAAAACAACACGGATTCAGCTGCTATCCAGGCTCACGAAGACAGTGAGCACGGTACTGTGGTAGAAGTTATGAACCAAGTTAAAATTGCAGGTATTGATAAAGTATCTGTTTTGGTTAAAAAGAGCAGCTAAAACGCCTTTCTGACCACGCAAATTAAAGAAAGCCACCTTCGGGTGGCTTTTTTCGTATAAGACCTTATACCAAAGTATCTCTTGTGCTATCGCATGAATTTTGTTCAGATCGTACCATTCGGTGTGTCTGGAAAATCCATGTTGAAACTCGGTTCCAGACTCTGATGTCACTGGAGCCATTATGCACAAAAAAATACTCTACACTGCTGTACTTGCAGCAGTTATGTCAGCACCACAAGTGTCTGCCGCCAAAATTGAACTAAGTGAAGCGTTTGAATATAACGCATTCATCTTCGATAGCTTTACCGGCCAATCTTCCGATGTTGAAGGAAGACTAGCAGTCGGTGGCGAAATGAACGTATCCGATTTCAATGTCGGCTTACTGCTATCGCCAGATATGTCTGAGTCTGCTCTTGCCGTAGGCGGTAACCTTCATTTCACGCGCGGTGATGTTCACGGTGGTTCAACTACCGTGTCAGGTATGGTGTTTGGCTCTGAACTCACATTCGATAAAGCGGTTAACGCACAGCAGACTGTAAATCTCATTAATTCTACGGTGAAGTCTGGCGGTATCTCATCGAAAGGTGATGTCAAACTAGGTAACTCAAATGTTGTATCAGGTGATGTGCACGCCAATACTGTGAAACTTGGTGGGCCTAATAGTGTTTACGACAGTGTGAGTAACCCTACTTTATATGGCTCCCAAGTTGAAAACGGAAACGTATTTGCTGAGTCTAGCGTTGAACTTGATAGCAGCGAAGTTAACGGTACCGTAACGCTTAACGACGTTAACAATTACACCGCTATCAATGGTTCGACAGCAACATCTGTAGAACAGGGCAGCGTGAGTAAGGCTGACGTTAACAATATTGACTTTAATGCTATTGCTGCCGAAGTAACAGCGCAGTCTCAGGAGTTTGCGTCAATGTCGGTGAATGGCACAACAACATTGTCGTGCACTGACGCTAACGATTCGGATCAAGCGGTTGCTTGTACCGACGCTAGCAAGGATGTATTAAATACCATTACCTTCTCTGGCTCTGATGACATCAATATCTACAATATTGACGCTAGTTGGTTCAGCGCTGCTGATAAAGGCATTGTTTACGATTTCTCAACCACCAGCTACAACATCATCAATGTGTACGGTGAATCAGTTGAGTTATTTAACACTGGCTTCTTTAATACGGCCTTTACGCAGGAAAATGAATATTTCAGAGAAAATGGCCAGTACAGAGACAATGACAACAATGTAGGTCAGCGTCATGATGGCCTTTATACCAACAACATCTTGTTTAACTTTGTTGATGCTGATTTTCTTACACTACATAGTGTGGGTGTTAAAGGTAGTGTACTGGCGCCATATGCAGAGCTTAGTTTCTACAATGGTCATGTAGACGGTAATGTCATTGCTAATAGATTGGTCACTCCGTTGGTGCAACTGATTAATGACGACGGCGAAACCTACAATGCGCCAACAGGCCAAGTAAATAACTATCAGTTCGGCGCTATCAACGTAAGTGAACCTGCATCAATCGCTCTTTTATTTGGCGCTGGATGTTTCATGCTAGCTAGACGTAGAAAAGCGAATTAACGCTTTAAAAAGAGAGTGAATCTTCAGGCAAAAGCGGCTTTATAGTGCAAAGCCGCTTAATCTTGGCGAAGACAGCAAAAGCTCATCGCTTGTTACACCAGCACCTCGCCCTTCTCGCCACCTTATCTGAATACCCGCTTCAAATGCTTGGTACTCAACCGCAAATGCTTTTCCTATATACCCAGCCACAATCCAGTTGTGATTGATTCGATACTGACCTTCAGCCATAAAATTTCCGCTTAAACCCGTATCTGAGCTTTCACCAAGGGTCGCGTTCTCGTCTGCCGTAGGAAATGCACCTCCAATCGGAAAGCGCAGATCATCGTCTTGTTCAACACGTGAAAGCGCAAGTGAACTTCGAAGTTTAACTTGCCAGTTTAGCGCCTCAAGCGTTAACAGCTCTGAATAGCCCCCGATGCTGACAAACTGACTGGGGCTAAAGTAGCCACCATTGCCGACCGTAAAGCCGCTTAGATTTTTATCATAGCTTGTATAGCTCAAGAATGGCCCTACACGCCAATAATCAAGCATGGGAGATATCATGGTAGCAATATCGTAACTCACATCACCCCGTAGAGAGAGTGCGCTATTATCGGCAACCTGCTCGCCTTCTAAGCGACTAACCTGAGCAGTACCTGCAACGGACCAGTTGTCGGCCACTGCATGCGCTACTAACCCTCTTATGCCACTTTCTATCACGTAGCCCCAAGGTTTCGCGTGATCAGCATTGAAGGTTCCGGTTTGGCTTAATAAGCTGTCTTCTTTTGCCTTTCTAAATAAGGTTGCAGCTACCGTTGTACTGGTAAGAAATTTGGTTGCAGATATCTGCCCGGTTACTTTAGCGCCAACGGGTTGATCGAACATGGCATATTCAAGGTTAGCGTAAAAATTGAAATCAGGTGCCTGATAATGCGCTTCGGCGCGAAGCCCCTTATCTTCAAAGCCGCTTATTCCCGAAAATGCTCCACTCAATTGGTCGTTACCAAACCAGTCACCAACTTGAGGACTACCGCTGTAGAATTGCTTATAGTCGAGTGATACCTGCCACAGCCAGTTTTCATAACCGCTGCCAATACCAATATATTGCGACAGAACATCGAAATTACCGAGTCCCTCACTTCCGCTTCGACTGCGAGTATTAATACCGTAGACTGCACTTAGGCCATCTTTAGTTTGTGCTGTAACTCCCCGCGCATCGCGATTTTGATAGGCTAGCCAAAACTGTTTTCTAGGCCAGGCGTTACGTGTGGTGCGTTCTTGCAATATGCTTTTTACCGCACTGTATCTCAGCGCCAATCGGTTCAGTGTGGCTTCGTCGTCTTGATTAATTGTAACCAATTCATTGGCAATTACCGCATCGGTTGGCGTCTTCGCGAGCACTCGCTCGAACGCTGCGGTGGCGGTTGTGGTGTCTTGTATCTCTTTAGCAGCCCACCCAATTAGTGCTTGCTCATCTACACTTAACGGTCTCAAACGGGCAAGTGCTTCGCCTGACTCAATACTTTGCTTGTAGCGCCGTGTATCGTAAAACTGAGCCTGTCGGCTAGCCAGACCATCAGCACAGCGTCGAATGAAAACCTCAGTATTGACACTACATGCTAGGTCGAACGCGCTTTGCTTGGCCGTGTCGCTGCTTTGCGCGCTAAGTGACAAATACCTGCCTTCATTATCGTTCACCAAACTAAATAGCGCGTCGGCAAAGTCGTAATTTTTCAAGTCGTATTGTTGCCATGCCGCGCCCTGCAGCACTTCTTTCACGTAGCCGCTGTTATCAGATTTGAGAAATTGCTCCAGCGTTGTCGTATCGCGCAAAGACAATGCCTGCTGTAGCTTAATACCAGTGACACTGTTAAGGCCTTGTTGAGCGGATTGTTTATCGATATCCCGAACTGCCGATTGTTGAGCCTGAGAGAACTGCTGCGTTGCCATTTCTAACATGCCTTTATCAATGGCCGTCCAACCCATAAGCAAGTAAAAATCAGTTCGCTTAATTTGATTGCTCAATGCAATAAGCGTTTCTACTTTTTGCTTCGACGTATTTGCTCTGGCTTTCGGCGTTAACTGAGCAAATTGTTCGAGCGGGAGGGCTTTAGAAGCGGGCTTATCTGGCTGCTTTTTTAAAGCCTGAAGCGATTCTCTTGGCTCTGAAACTACAGGCTTGTTAGTACCTTTTAAGCGGCCGTTTATTCTGTTTAGTTCGGTTTCGACTTCTTGTGGCACCTGCCACGTAGGGTAACGAGCTTTTAAACGCGTAAACTCTTCATTGGCTTGCTGAATCTGTCGCTCATTAATATGGTACCAAAGCCCTGTTAAATCCGGCTGATCTTGTTGTGCAGGTAATATACCCAGATCTTTTTCTTTGTACCTTGTTTTAGCTTGTCCGTATGCCTGCACCGACACAAGTGACGTGGCCAAAGCGCCTAGTGCCAGATACAAAGACGTGCGAGTAAACCGAGTTTTCACGATGCGTTATCCAAAACTGCTAGCATAGAAAGCAGCGTTAAACTTGCCGAGTAATAATCCATGTTTCGATTGATCTCAGGCCACTCTGGCCTTTGCTTTTCTTCTGATTTCATCAAGCTGTTTACGGCCATCTGCACTGAACGCATTCCCTTAGACATTTCGTACTCAGCGGTTTCCTCGTTTAACAGGTTGATGGTAGCTGGCGTAGGCGTTATCGCCCACCATGCATAGTAGGGGGAAAGTAGCTTCTCAGTTAACCTAGCGTTTTGGCGAAAACGTGGGGACCATGCTAGCTGAAGCGGTATACGGATCGCATTAAAACCAAACTCAGGCGATATCACATTATCTAAACTTAACGCACCAATCTTACTGTTATCGGACTCAGTACTATTAGGGGTGAAACGCACCCAATCACTGGGCAATTGGTAGGTAGAAAACTGCATATTCGACAGCAAGATCAAGCCCGACTCGAACAGGCTTTCCCAACGTGACGGAGTATCCGACAGCGAAGACAGGTCAGTTATGGCGGGAAAAACCCAATAGGACAGATTTAGCTGAAGGCTGCTATTTCCTGTTTGGTCAGATGCAAATCCGTATTCCCCTGGCAAGAGCACTACACTGTTATTATTCACCACCAGAAGTTTCTGCTCTACAGCACGTACAATATTCCTGGCGTCCTCCTCATACTTACCAACGCCCCACTTTTCACTTGCACGCAATAATGCCCACGCAATAAGAATCTCACCATCAGAGGCATTATTAGGGTCATCGATACAAGAAGATGAATTATCCACACAAGGTCGGTAGCGCCAGCTAAATAGCCCGTCTTCGCGCATGAGCGTACGTTGGGTCCAGTGCCATAATGCATCAAAGGTGTCTTTGTCGTTGGCGGCGACGGCAAAGAGCATACCGTATCCTTGCCCTTCGCTGTGAGACACATCATCATTTCCTGTGTCTACCACGCGCCCGCCGTCAACAAACAATGCCTTATACGCTATGTACTGAGACTTGAATTCGCTATCTTCCTTGGTAGAGCACGACGCCAACAGGAACAAAAAACCTATCACTAGCGTCGCTTTTGTAGCGTAATGCAGCTTTACCATGAGTCTTGCACTTGTTTATTTCTGCGTTTAAGCAACAGATAAATAAGTAGGCTCACAACAAATACAACCAATATAAAGCCTATTAACCAATACCACGGGTTGTTAGACAGCCATAGTCGTAAATGCAGCCAGCTGTCGTCGGCTTCACCCACTTCATATTTATCGCTTACCTGCATGATGAGTGATGGCGAAAGACCATCTTTCCATGCGAAGAAATCCCCTGCCATCTGCCCCCACATCGACAAACTAACCAGATCCTCGACTCTAGCTTGAAGAAGTTCCGGCGTCTGCGCTGCAACAATGAACAAGGTATCGGTTTGTGATGAAACAGGGTGTGCCTGTGCAGTAAGTACTGCTTGCTCACCTAAGTCACTTTCTTGAACGGTATGACCGTCTATGCGCATTTCTTTGAAAGACTGATCGTCAGTCAGGTTTCTTACGCGATTGTACAGATTGTTCTGTAACCGATAAGACCAGCGTTTCGTTGCCTCAATGGCCGTACTGAATTCAGACTGCTCAATATTCGTTAAGCTTTCAGGGGTACCTAGAACAATCACAGAACCTTCGGTTGTAATGTCGTTTCCAGTTGCTATTTTCACGTTCAATAAAGGCACTTGGGCTACTTGCGCTAATTTCGCTGAAAGGGTTAACGCTGTATCTAAATAGTCATCTGACGGAATAGCAATGGTTGACGATGGTGCTGACTTAAAGCGCGCAAACGGGTAAGCCGTTTCTGAAAGCAAGACGAGATTAGGTTGAACTGCCACGTTTCCTGCATCAGGTAGCTTTATTGCCGAAGAATCATCAAGCTGGAACACGAGGTGGGAACCAGGAATATCATCACAAGGCACACCTGCTAACGGCGCTCTCATGGTTACCGCAAAGTCTAAATTATTCGTCCCGCCTTTGAAGAACCGTGCAGGTATTCTTAACTGATAGTCTCGGTAGGATTGTCCGTTAATATTATTAAGAGACAAACCGTGTACAAGTTCGTCATTCACGCTTACATTCATAACCGAACCTGGCCCAAAACCTGCGCCATACCCGAAGTCTAAGAGCAAGCTCACGCTCGCGTTTTCAGGTACATAAAAATCTGCAGGCAATCTGAATGACACCCGTTTGGTGAAGTTCCCCTCATCCCTAAACTGCGTGGTCGCCACACCAAAGTCTTGGAATGTGTAGTGATTGTCTGGGTTCAGAATGCGATGACGCTGCAGCGTTTCCGCCTGCATTTGTGACTGTGAAAGTACGGTGACTTGTGAAATAGGGTTAATCGCATCGTCCATTACCGCCAAGGCTTTCGCTGCCTCAAGTACTTCATCTTGCGTAGTTCCGCTGACAATAAGGCGGTAACTAGCCGGTACAATAACGTTGCTGTCCTTAACAAACGCAGGTGTGCGCTGTGCTTTTAGAAACGCGCCATCAATGTCGTTAATCACTTCGTCAGATAATACCGGTGATAACGCGTCGACTGTACCAACTAGAATGTGAACAGGCTGTTTTTGCTTGGCTTTGAGATACCAGGCAGCACGCTCGTAGCGAGCAACATTTTGGTCGTTCCAAAAACTATTTTCTGTGTCTTCTAGCTGGGGCAAAACGTAACCATCATCAAAGCTGTCATGCTCGATAATAAGCGGCTGATATTGATTCCTAAGAGACAGTGCTTGAGCAACAATGGGAAGTGTCTGATATTTAATTTGATCATCAGCTTCTCGCGCCGTGTAAAGCTGAACGTTTCGCTGTCCGCCAATTCCTGGATTAAAGAATCCGCTCAGCTCATCTAACGTGAAGCGCTTTTCATTCACCGACGTCGCAATTTTTAGCGTTGAGTTGTATGCATTAATTTCGCTCCACAATTCAGGCGCACTGCCGTCAACACATTGCTCGGCATAGTGCTGACTTACCGCTAGTGTCAAAGAGTTAAACCCGGCTCGCCACAATGAAGTAGGGATCGCAATTTCAGATACAAGAGAAGGTCTGTCTGGGTCGAACGCAATCTGTCCAATGGTCGCATTATTAAATCTTACATACAGCTGAGAACGCTTTTTGATTAACGCCTGCGAGCTGACCACTTCTAATGTAAGTAGCGCGCTGTCCACATCAGTTACTGAACTAAGGGGAATTGGAATATCAATGGAGGCAGATTTTCCCTGCAAGCGCACGGTACTTTCACCGCCAAAAAAGTCGGTTAATCGATACGTGTCAGTTTGCGCCGCTAGGGTAAAAGGCATGCACAAACATATGATGAACATAAGAAATTTTTTTATCATTGATTTTCCTTTGCCGGTTTAGCAAGCAAACCTAATTTCCCGGCGAATTTCCCCATTAATACAAGCATATGCAATAAAACAGGCTTTAACCCAACTTTCAACACATGTTTTGCACCGAACCAATATGAGATAGCCCTTGTTCTTCTTCGTTGAAACGACATCCAGCGCAGACTATCACACAGTGAATAGGCGACGACTTCGTTTTCTTGTTCTTCGGTTTGAGGCATAAAGCGTACTCGAAGAATTTTTGACCTATTGTCGTAATGCAGAACGCTAATTGGCAAATGAACGTTCTTATTCAGTGCGTGACTCCACGATGTGAGCGTGGCATTTTCAGGTACTAACGCTCCCTCACCTTTCAAGCGTAACCGAGCTCCACCTAGCGAAAGATCGACCAAATCTCCAACCCAAGCTTCATCACTTGTAGTCTTAATAACGACACTGTTGGTAGCTGGTAGGCGTGCCTGACTACGCACCTGTTTCCGCTCTAATAACACACTAAGAACAGACAACAATAGAATCAAATTAAATACATTCCACAACATGACCACCACAGTAAGTTCGCGTGTAAGAGGCTCTGTTATGAACTTATAGACACCGCTCCCTAATGCGAATGTGATTACCAATATTAGCCAGTAAAACACGCTCGATAGTGGCGATACAAAGGTTCTGTCAAGACTCTCTCCTTTTGGTGTTACAACAAATGAAGGTGCCCGCGGCTTTAAGAAAACCTTGATTAATGCGTTTAGCGTAAATGCGCACTGTAGTATTTCATATAACTCTGACACTAAGGGCCATCGGGTTCGCCCAAAGAGCATGGTGGATATCATGTATGTGGCAATAACGTGAGGCAGGGTGAAGGCAAAAATTTCCAGCATCGATGCATGGTAAACCTGAAGCCCAAAGACCAAATACGCCAGTGGCATAAGCAAAAAGATGATGCGAGCAAACGGAAACAGCCAAAACATGATTGAACTCATGTAGCCCACTCGCTGATACCATTTTAGTCCTTGCGCTTTAAAAGGCTTTTTAAGTAGTAAAATCTGCGTCATGCCTTGTGCCCAGCGCATACGCTGCTGAATAAACGCATCAAAAGTTTCTGGCGCAAGGCCGCTTACCATAGGTCTGTCCACATATACAGACTCGTAGCCCATTTTGTGAAGATCTAACGCGGTTTCTGCATCTTCAGTGATAGAGTCGCCGGAAATGCCCCCCACCAAATCGAGGTGCTTTCTTCTCATCAATGCGGCTGATCCACAGAAGAAGGAACTCCCCCAGTAGTCTAAGCCTTTCTGTATAGTGCCGTAAAACATGTCGTTTTCTGAAGGCATGCGAGTAAACGCAGAGAAGTAGTTACGCTCAACAGGATCTGGGTTAGCCATAAAATGAGGGGTTTGAACGAGAAAGACCTTCTCGTTTTTAAGCATCCACGGCACGGTTCTATCAAGAAAATCCGAAGTAGGAACATGATCAGCATCCAAGATAACAATCAAATCACCCGTGGTATTTTGTATTGCACTGTTCACATTACCCGCCTTGGCAAACTCATTTTTTGCTCGAGTGTGATAGGTAATATCCAAGCGTTTGCACAGTGCTTGCAAATCTTGTCGCCGCTGTTTTGCAGTGGCCGCTGACACAGGGTTTTCAGCGTTAATTTTCTGGTCGGTTCCGCCGTCGTCAAGCAAATGAATACGAAGCTTTTCTTTAGGGTAATCGAGCATTTTTGCAGCGCGGATAGTAACTTCTAATATCCCTTCATCTTCGTTATAACTCGGGATCATGACGTCTACACTGGGCAGAGTTGATTTATCTACCCCTTCCAGGGACAAAAGCGGTCGACTGAGCGGAAACGCGTTAACGATCGCCCCTAACACTGAAGTGATCCCCGCATAAATTTCAGCGCCAAATAATAGCCAGACGGCAATCATTGAAAGAAAATCTGAGTAGGTTAGCGTGTAAATACCACGCCACAGCAAATACCTGACGCTAAGCGCAATGGCTAGCACCAGAGCTAAAATGCGGAATAAATGCTGGTATTTTTGCGTGTGCCGCGCTTCTTTGCTGCACAAGGATATTGCAATGAGGATAACGATTGAAGAGAGAAGCTGGCCCAATGCATCCATGGGTGCCAGCAGTAGCACCCCAAGAATAAAGGATGCTACTAACAGAACAATAATGAACTGAGAGGTGTAGTGTTGTCTACGAGTTTGCGAATAGTCCAAGTTTGCGATCCAATACGTGTATTTGCGTTACACTTGCATAGTTCGCCCTGTTAATTAACGTAATTTTACCGTCCGACATTTCAATCTCGTGATTACTTTTATAAAACAAACGAGAAATGTCATCTCTCTGCTTTTTATTGCTTTTAGACGCTAACAACCACGCCGGATACGTTGCCATTCCAAATGCAGCTACAACAATAAGGCCATAGAACAATACTGGCGACATTGTTGGCGCTATGTACAGGGAAAATAAAAACATAGCCATACTTGCAACGGTAAATATACCAGTAATTTTGCGAAAACGTATAACTTTCATAAGTTTATTTTCTGCATCAAGCAGCATCGAAAGACGCTTCTTCCACAGCTGCTCTGTCTCTAAACTCGTGCGTTCTTCAACCAGTTGAGGTTTTTTAAAAGCAGGGTTGGTATTTTTAAACTGTTGAGCAAGCTCAAACACGTTTACCGCAGCGCCTTCATTAATAGCGCTCTGAAACGATTGTTCAAGCGTAGGTGATTGGTCAAATTGTTGTGAGTTATCTACTAATTTCACTGCGCACACTCCCCTCATTACTACACACTGAGTCTACTTCCGTACATTCAGAGGAAAAATTGCTGAAACCATACTTACTGATTAATAATGATACGCTTACATACGCAAATTGATATTGAACTTTAGCTCATTGAACTTTGGTATAAGTCATGTAGGGCAAGGCCTACAAGGGTGTGCAGACTATATGAAAAGCCATATAGCAGGTAGCGTAAGTCGCAGAAAAGCAGCCCGACTAAACGGGATTAAAGTGGGCAAATTAGACTAATTGATAAGGTGAGTTTTATTGCTAAAGCGTTAGGGCTTGCGCAGCTTACTTAAAATACTGATCAAGTTACTTACATTGAATACCGTTCCAAAAATACTGCCCACGGAAATGGCATATAACAACCCCAAAGTTTCAGCAACAAGAAAAACCTTTCTAATAGTGTGCGTATTGCGGATAACCAAAGATCCCACTGTAAAAATAAGTGAAGACGCATAGGCAATGAAGATTATCCAGCTGTGCTCTAGCACAAACCACTCATAAGCGAGGAAGCCTAGATTCACCGCAACAAAGAAAAATAAAATGGCATTGCTTCTATGTTTAATGGCAATAAAGTTACGAACGCTGGCAAGCAGTGTTCCAATGCCTGCGGCCATGGCATCTAGCATAAAAAAATGCACGCTAAGTGCACTTAAGGCAAACGCAGAAATAAGCAGATACTTGTCTACGTTAGTTTGGCGATACCCAATAAAATTTAAAACAACGGCTATTGCGCCAAAGCCTTCTGCAACTATGTTCATTAATATAAGCTCATTAAAATTTAAGGTAGAAAGGCTGACAAAGGGCTTTGTATTCACTGGTATATTCGCCCTTTTGATCCCTAATTATCAGCTCATTTTTGATTGCATTTTTCGCTATTAAGCTCGGCCATTCCCGATGTGCAGTAACGTTTTTAAGATTATCACTTGCGCCCTCCATTACTTTTTTAAAGTGGAACGCGCAAAGATAAGGCGATTTGTTAGATGTATGCTTTACATAAAGAATATCTGCCAGCGATAGGCCATAACCTTCAGCCGTTTCGATAACCGAGGCTTCCATCGACGCTGGGTACACACAGTACATTTGCCCTTGTTCTATTAACAACGTGCTGCTTGCACTAAAAAGTTCATCTGAGCCCAATGCAGACGTTTGCCTTGCCACCGAGCGAGATTGGCTTTGCTTGCTGTACGCATTTGAAAGTGTAGCTGGCGTGTCAAAGTAAGGTGGATTAGAAATCACTAGGTCATACAAGTGGGGGGAGGTGTAGCCAGTTACATCACAGCAGTAAATAAACAGCTGTTTGGCCCATTTTGCATTTTTAAAGTTGGTAGCGGCCTGCGCTGCGGCTTGCTCATCTATTTCTATCGCGTCAATTCTGGCTGCGCCATTATCGAACGAGCTGATGTCAATTGAACTGCTTTGAACATTCTGCTCTTCACCGTTCGGATTGCAAAAGTGCGCTGCTTTTTGGGCCATCATCAACGCTAAAATGCCACTGCCGGTGCCGATATCCAAGATGCGTGGGGCATGGCTGAGGTTTGCGCGAAACTGTGCCCAACTTCCTAAAATCAGACTGTCGGTATTCACTTTCATCGCGCATTTGTCCTGTGCTACGGTGAATTGTTTACAGCGGAACATAAGGAAGTCGTATTACCTAGTGCGTTAAAAGGCGCGCATTCTATATCAAGTCGGGTTGTGCTTCACGTTAAGGTTGTGACATTTACTGTGAGCGCTTATTTCCAGCGCTGCAGCGACATCATATTTCTGGCCACGTCAACGGCATGAACGGGTCGGTATTTCTTTAACGGGCCTTTCATTATGCTTTGCCATATGGGCGCCGTTTTCTGCGCTATATCTTCTAGCGTCCGCGACTCGTCGCGATTGCCTAACAATAACGAAGGGCGTACGGCAGAGGCATGGGGTAACTGAGGCATTCGCATAATCGCGTTTTCTAGCTCGCCTTTTACTCGTAAATAAAAGTTACTGCTTTTAGCATCAGCGCCTACCGATGATATCCATACAAAACTGTCCGCGCGCTGAGCTCGGGTTAACTGTGCGGCAACATGAACATATTCAAAATCAACGCGGCGAAACGCTTGTTTCGATCCCGCCTTTTTAAGCGTGGTGCCCAGACAACAGTACACATGATTTACGCTAAAGTAGCCTTGATAGTCCTGTAGATTGTCGAAGTCGATAACTACAGGTTTTAGGCGATTGTGAGGGTCGTTAAACATACTGGAGGAGAGCGGTTTTCTGACTAAGCAGGTTACCTCATTGTACCGTCTATCCTGTAACAGCATATTTACAAGCGTTCGTCCCACTAAACCTGTCGCTCCTAGCACCATTGCGGATTTCATATGTCGCACCTTGTATCATAAATTGATATAACTACAATCAAACCTTCGACAGTCAAATATGCAGATAAAAATGAAAAAAGCCCTTTTAATTGGAGCCGCTATGCTCTCTACTGCTTTAAACGCTGAAACGCTCACTATTGAGCGTATTTTCTCTTCTCCTTCACTCGATGGCAACGCACCCCGTTCGTTAAAAGTATCACCTGACGGTCAACGGGTAACATTTCTTAAAGGTAAGCAAACCGACTACGAGCGCCTAGATCTATGGGAATACCATATTGAAAGTGGCCAAACTCGCATGCTTTTCGACTCAAACGACTTACAAAGCGGCGAAGAAGTGCTTTCTGATGAAGAGAAAGCGCGACGCGAGCGTATGCGTTTATCTGGCAGCGGTATTGTAAGCTACCAGTGGTCGGACGATGGTAAAGCATTACTTTTCCCATTAGGTGGCGATGTGTTTTATCACAAGCTGGGCGAAAAAGGGGCGAAGCAACTTTTAGATACTGACGCTTTTGAAACTGATATTAAATTATCACCAAAAGGTAACTACATCTCTTTTATTCGCGACCAGAACCTTTATGTAAAACACATTGAATCGGGTAAAGAAACGGCAATTACCAAAGAAGGTGGCGACAACATTAAATTTGGTATGGCCGAATTTGTGGCGCAAGAAGAAATGGGCCGTATGACCGGATACTGGTGGTCGCCAGATGAGACTAAAATTGCCTTTACCAAGGTTGATGAAAGCCCGGTAGATGTGATCACGCGTTCTGAAATCTATGCTGACGACATCAAGCTTATCGAACAAAAATACCCGAAAGCGGGCACGCCAAACGTCTTGGTGGAACTTGCTATTCAAAACATCGACTCAGGTGATCGCACTTGGGTGGATTTAGGTGAAGATAAAGACATTTATTTTGCTCGCGGTAAGTGGATGCCAAATAGCACTACCTTTACCTACCAGTGGCAGACACGCGACCAGCAAACACTGGAGCTTCGCGCGTTCGACCTTAACAGCAAAAAAGAAAACGTATTGCTTACAGAAACAAGCGATACCTGGGTAAACCTGCACAACGACCTTTATTTCCTAAAAGAAAAAGGCCAATTCATCTGGGCATCTGAGCGCGACGGTTTTAAACACCTTTACCTATTTAACAACAGCGGCAAGCTGGTTAAGCAATTAACCAAAGGCGACTGGGTAGTGGACAGCGTTGAAGCTATTGATACCGCAAACAGCCGTTTGTACTTCTCTGGCCGCAAAGACACACCACTAGAAAGTCATGTTTACAGCGTGCCTTTAGATGGCGGTGAGATTTCGCGTATTACTGAACTAGGCGCGTATCACAGCGCAGCGTTTAGCAAAGATGCCTCTATCTTTATTGACCGTTTCTCAACGATTAACTCTCCTGCACAAGTTAGCCTAAATAGCGCCACTGGCGAGCGAATTACCTGGCTTGAAGAAAACAAAGTTGAAGAAGGCCACCCTCTGCACGCTTACATGGATAGCTGGACAGCACCTGAGTTTGGTGACATCACCACAAAGGATGGCGCAACCCTTAAATATCGAATTTACACGCCTGATAGTGCCAAGCAAAACCCTAAACAGAAGCACCCTGTTATTGTTTACCTTTACGGCGGTCCGCACGCACAAGTTGTAACAAACAGCTGGGCGGGTAACCGTGGTTTGCTTTTCCAACACTGGGTTGACCAAGGCTATGTGGTATTTACGCTAGATAACCGCGGCTCTAACTATCGCGGTAAAGGCTTTGAAGATCCTATTTATAAAAAAATGGGCTTTATTGAAGTAGACGATCAGGTTGCTGGCGTAGAGTTCTTGCGCACACTTCCTTTCGTTGATGCTGAGCGTATTGGTGTCCACGGTCACAGCTATGGCGGCTACATGACGCTAATGACCATGTTCAAAGCGGGCGATTATTTTGCAGCGGGTGTGTCAGGTGCGCCGGTAACTGACTGGCGCCTATATGACACCCACTACACTGAACGCTACATGGGCAACCCGAATACGGATGACGATGCTTACACTGCGTCTTCAGTATTCCCCTACGCAAAAGACCTGAAAGGCGATCTTTTGATTTACCACGGCATGGCAGATGACAACGTGTTGTTTACCCATTCAACGATGCTCTACAAGCACCTTCAAGACTTGGCAATTCCATTTGAAACTATGGATTACCCGGGCAAGAAGCACAGCATCCGTGGTAAGCAAACGGGCATTCACTTATACAAAACTATTACTAACTTCTTTAACCGTAACTTGAAAGACTAATACGGTTAGAGCCTGGGGCCTGTTGACTCTACTGTACATACAAATTCAACAAGCCCTAGAAATGAGTGAAAAGCAAAAAGCGATGCTTATGAAGGCATCGCTTTTTTGTTTGGTCACTTTAATTAACGCTTATTTTGTACATGTTTGCGTTGTAGCGCTTTCTGCACCTGTAGGGTGATTAGACTTTCTTCACTTGCTACTTACAAGCATCAATCAAATATTACAAATGCAGAAACTAGCTAAACATCTGGGTTGCTAGGTTTTGCTGTACCGCCTGAGCAGACGATGCACTTAGTTCAATCTCAATAGGATCGGCTTTGCCCGACAGCCAAATTTTAAGCTCGGCGTCAGTATCAAAATGCCCTGCCGTCTCAACGATAAACTGAGTAATAGATTTGTAAGGAATGGAGTGATAGTTCACTTTACGCCCGGTAAGGCCTTGCTTATCAATAAGGATTAGGCGCTTGTTCGTGAATACACTTAAATCGCGCACTAGCTTAAACGCAGAGGTAACAGTTTCGTTAGCAGCAAGTATAGGCGTAAGCTCTTCTTGAACGTCTGAAGCGCTAGTCTCGCTTGCATTACCCATGATGGTATCAAATAAACCCATGACATTTCCTTTTAGGCAGAGGCAAGTTTAACTCGCCATTGAACTCTATGCGCCAGCGGCTTGGGTTTATCTAAAGCAAAGCCTTGACCGAAATCTACTTTAAGCTCTCGTAACACTTCGGCGGTCGCGTTATCGACCACAAACTCGGCTACGGTCTGTTTACCCATACTGTGCGCAATATTATTTATCGCTGTTACTGTAGCATGATCGATAGGATCGTGAACGATATTTCGCACAAAGGAGCCGTCGATCTTAACGTAATCAACATCAAGGTTTTTAAGATAAGTGAATGAAGACATACCTGCACCAAAGTCATCTAAAGCAAAGCTACACCCCAAATCGCGTAGTGTAGAAATGAAGTGTTTTGCAGCGCTTAAGTTAGTTACCGCTGTTGTTTCTGTAATCTCAAAACAAATTTTCTCAGCAGGTACAGAAGTACTTTGCATGCGCTTGGCTATGTTGTGCAGCGCCATTTCATCACCCAGTGTAATACCAGATAAATTAATTGCGACTTTGCCTACGTTATCGATGTGAGCAGGGTTACTTTCTAAGGTTTTAAGGGTGTTATCTACCACCCACATATCCACTTTGTTCATTAAACCGTGACGCTCTGCTAACGGGATAAAAAGCCCCGGGCTTATAAGGCCACTGTCTTTTGCATTTAGACGAAGCAAAATCTCGTAATGCTGAAGTTGGGCGGCCTTTTCTTGATTGGGCACGTTAAGCGGCATGATTGCTTGGCTATACAACTCAAACCCGTCGTTTTGTAGTGCGTGGTGCAAGGCATGTAGCACCTGGTTTTCACTGTCATCAATGGCCATCTGTGAGTCGTTATCATGAAATACAAAGTAACGGTTTCGACCCAGGTGTTTAGCTTTGTAACATGCGTTGTCGGCCGCTTTAATTAACGCTTCTGCGCTTTGTGTACTCTCGTTTATTTCGATAACGCCAATGCTTGCCCCCACAAAAAACAATTTGTCATCATACACAAAACGGTAGTTTGAAATTGCCACTAAAAGTTTATCTAATCGCTTCGTGACTTCATCTAGGCTCTGGTTGCGAAATATAATACAAAACTCATCTCCCCCTATTCGGGCAAGCAAGTCCTGCCCATTCACGTATTGCCTAAATATGGTAGAGATCTCTTTTAGTAGCTTATCACCTGCTGGGTGACCACAGCTGTCGTTAACTAATTTGAACCTATCCATATCGATAAAGCACATTACGCTTTGCTTGTGATAAGCGCGAGACGAATTGATGTTTGCCACTTTTTTAAAACCAACTTGGCTCAAAGCTGCGCTATTGCCATGCGGAACAAAGTCATTATGTGTTTCATCAAGGATCTCTCGCAGTTTTTCATCAAATGCGTAACGATTAAACAGCCCGGTTAACTGGTCATGATTAGCTTGAAAATACACTTCTTCCTGCAGCGCCAGCTCCTTGGTCACATCACGCGCTATGCCTTCAATAGCCACCAGTACGCCTTGTTCGTCAACAATGGGGGTGTCTGAAAACTCAATCGCTAACGGTGTACCCACTTTGCCTTGATAATGCACAATATAAGGCTCGGGCTTTTCACCACGGGCAATGGTTTGACGTATCTCAAACGTCTCGTCAGGTACTTGGCGAACGTACCTCGACTCGTTTGCACAGAAGTCTTCTGCGCTAAACCCTAAAATCTTTTCAATACCTGCGCTCACATACATAAAGTTGTGCTCAACGGTCTTGGTGTAAACAAAGTGGCGGTGCATGCCGTCAACTAAGCGGCGATACTTTTCTTCGCTACGCTTTAAATCATGCTGGGCGCGAAAACGTTCGGTCACGTCTCTTACGGTCACCGCAATATTGTCACCAGCTTTTACCACCTGAACTTTTATCCATTGAGGCGCAATCTTATCACTATGAATGGCAAGGTGAGCTTCATAAGGCACGCCAAGTTCAGCAACGTTTTTGGCGTTTTTAAATTCATTGCTTAAGCCTAAATATCGCGTTTGCTCGGCTAAGCTCATGGACCGCAATACATCACATGCACCGCGAAATAGATAGCGACTGTATGAGTTTGCTTCTACTAGAGAAAAGTCGTCATCTGTTGGCTGATAAATAAGAAGCGCATCAAGGGAGGCTTCGCTAGCGGTGAGGTAACGCTGCTGACTCAAAGACAAATTAACCGCGCCTTTAAGCTGCTTGTGCAGCACATAGCTAACTAGCGCTGACATCAACAGTCCAATCATAATAATTAACAAGCCTGCGTTATATGGGCTTAGCTGAGACTGCATGGAAAGGTAAAAATCGCGTTCTAAAAAACTGAACGGCAAAAGCGACACAATGGTGCCATCGTTGACTAACTCACCGCTTTGAAAAAGCGTTGCACTGTCGGCGTTAAGCTGAAAGTTAAACTGTGGGCCTACTAACTCGCCTAACATCACGGTTAATATGGTTTGTACGTCGAACCCCGCCACCAGAAATCCGTGCTCAGGCTCTTGAGGGCTTATGGCCCTGCCCACAATGATAAAGTGATGTTGAGCAGCATCTGAATACAAAAGCGTGCTTTCCAAATCCTCGGACAAACGCGATATGTTTAAGCCCAACGCATCCATAGGATGGCCAATGAGGCTGTTGTCTATACGGGTTTTGATACCGGAAGATGGTGTTGCCACCCACGCTATCTCACCGCTCGCATCGACAAATACCAACGATGAAAAGCCTCGCTGCATGCCCATCAATGACAGGGCTTGCGCATTAAACCAGTCTACTTGGTTTGGCTCAAAGGTGGGCCAGTTTCGCATCAGGTTGTGCAGCGCTTGAATACGTTCGCTTGAGAAAACTTCAAGACTAATTTTTACCTGCTCGGCAACCGACTGCGCCTTAGAAATACGTGCTGCGCGTTCATCGTTTTGAATAAAAACACCAGCAGAAACAAATAAAAAGGTGAGAAAAAGAAACAAAACCGTAGGTAAGGCGTAAATACGATGGTTGTGTTTGCTTAACATGTGCCTGTCTCCGGTAACTAGCGCCGGTATACTAAAGTAGAATTATTAAATAAATATGAATTGTCTTATGTGGTATAGGCTCTGGCGTTATCTAATAGTATCTGGCACTGTAAGGCTTCCGATTTTCTTTTAGTGCGTAAAGGCCCTTGTCGGCGCTACCCCATAAAAAAACCAAAATGAAAAGAGCGTTACTTAATGAGTATTTCCCCAAATTTCGAAGACATTAAACAAGCCTATGAACGTATAAAAGGCGACGTAAAGAAAACGCCGATTGTTGAATCTTCGTTGCTCAACAAATGGATGGGCAACCGCATTCTGTTTAAAGCGGAGTGCTTACAGACCATCGGGGCATTCAAAATTCGCGGCGCCATGAATTTTTTAGCCCGGTTGAAAGAGGAAGGTCGTTTACCGAAACATGTGGTCGCCAATAGTTCTGGAAATCATGCTCAGGCAGTAGCCTATGCAGCAGCTCACTTTGGTATTAAGGCCACTATTTTTGCGAGCGAGACCATTTCGCCAATAAAAGCTGCCGCTACGCAAAGCTATGGTGCTGAATTAAAACTATTTCCTACCCGTCCAGAAGCAGATGCGGCTGTCGAGCAAGCCTCAAAAGCACCAGACACGGTCTGGATACCGCCGTTTAACCACAAAGATATTGTGGCAGGACAAGGCACGGCAACGTTAGAAGCGCTTAACGAAATTGGTGAGGTGGATGCTGTTTTTGCGCCGTGTGGTGGCGGAGGGTTATTGTCGGGCTCATTACTGGCAACTCGCGCACTACAGCCAAATGCATTGGTCATTGGCGCTGAGCCCGCCGAAGCGAATGATGCCTCTATGTCGTTGCAAGCTGGTGAGATCATTGCTTTAGACTATGCTCCAAATACCTTAGCAGACGGTGCAGCCACACCTTCTGTTGGCGATGTAACGTTTCCTATACTTCAAGAAATAGATGATTTCTACGAAGTAGATGAGCTGCAAATTGCTTATTGGACCCAATGGCTACATCATTTACTAAAGCTTCATATTGAGCCCACGTGCGCGATGACCATGGCTGCAGTAGCGGCTTGGGCTGCCAACACTCCACCTGGGCAAACCGCTCTTGTTATATTGAGTGGTGGCAACATTAGCCAGTCGAGTATGGCTAAGATTTGGGAGAGAGATTTTTTGCTGCAGCCTCCCATTCTTGACCTTGATGACGAAGACGAATTTGAAGACACCGAGCGTGTCGAGGCATAGCGTTGCGTTAGTGCGTAGCTATTGAAACTCGAGCAGCTCGGTATACAAACTAAAAAAACAAAGAATAAAACAGAAATAAAAAAGGCAGAAACTCACTATGAACTCTACATTGTCGGCACTGACATTTAAAAAGCACTCGCTTTCAAAATTGCTAAGCGCAATGTTTGCAACAGCGGCAACGTTAGGCGCTATAACCACCACGCTTACGGTGGATGCTGCAACGCTTGTTGAGAACGTAAAAGGCTATACGTTAAATGAAACTGGCAAACTCATTTCGTTTAAAAACCTTGTCATTGATGAAGGCAAAGTAGTTGCATTAGATATCGACAAAGGCAACACGCCTGTCGATAGCACTATTGATGGCAAAGGCAAAGTCATGCTACCCGGGCTTATCGACGCTCACGGGCATTTGCTTGGCTTAGGCGCAAACTTGTTGGAAGTCGATTTGCGAGAAAGTAGCAGTGCACAAGACGCGGCCAAAACAGTTGCCGAATACGCCTTTGCAAATGGACAACAAGCTTGGATTACCGGGCGCGGTTGGAACCAGGAATTATGGTCTGACAGAGCGTTTCCAACAGCGGCTGATCTAGATAAAGTCATTTCTGACCGACCTGTGGCACTAGCTCGCGTAGACAGCCACGCTACCTGGGTGAACAGTAAAGCGATGGAAATTGCGGGTATAACTAAAGACACCCCATCGCCTGCAGGTGGCGAAATCATTAAAGACGCTGACGGTAATCCTACCGGTGTTTTCATTGATAATGCATCGCAATTAATTGAAGCGCATTTGCCCAAAGCAAGCAGCGCTATTTACGAGCAGCAATTACATGCAGCAGGTGAGCACTTACTAGCAAATGGTGTTACGTCAATGCACGATGCTGGCATAGACAGAGACGTTTACGATTTCTATTTAAAAGAAGCGGTAGAAGGTGACTTGCCTGTGCGTATTTATGCCATGGTGAGCGCGACAGACCCTGACCTCAGCACCATGTTAGGCAATGGCGCTATCCGCGATAAAGACGACTTTTTATATATTCGTTCAGTTAAAGCTTATGGCGATGGCGCACTAGGTAGCCGAGGCGCAGCATTGCTTGAACCTTATTCAGATGCACCGCATCAACATGGTTTGCTGTTAACTCAACCAGAAGATATGACCCAACTGTTTACTACGGTAATTGGTGCGGGCTTCCAGCTAAACTACCATGCCATTGGTGATAAGGCTAACCATGTCGCACTGAACGAGTTTGAAACCACGTTTAAGAGTATTGGCGGCAGCGAACTGCGCAACCGTATTGAGCATGCACAGGTGATTGCGCCTGACGACCTAGCCCGCTTTGCTTCGCTAAAGGTCTTACCTTCCATGCAGCCTACTCACGCCACCAGCGATAAGAACATGGCGGAAGATCGCCTTGGCAAAGATCGTATGAAAGGCGCTTACGCGTGGAAAACGCTACTCGATTCGGGCATTGCACTGCCCTTAGGCTCTGATTTCCCTGTTGAGCTTGCTAACCCATTTTACGGGCTTCACGCTGCGGTTACGCGACAAGACAGAAATAATCAACCCGTAAAAGGTTGGTACGCCCACGAAGCATTAACCATTGAACAAGCCTTTAAAGGGTTTACGTTAGATGCAGCCTACGCAGGGCACATGGAAGATACCTTAGGCACACTAACGCCTGGAAAATGGGCAGACTTTATCTTGGTCGACCAAGATATTTTTACCATTGATGCCAAAGACATTTGGAAAACCGAAGTACACGCTACTTATGTGGCTGGAGAAGAAGTTTTTTCTAAATGAGTAGCAAAAACAAAAGCCTGTTAACCAAAGGGATTGGCGGCATTGGCGCTGCCCTTTTGGTGTTAAATGGCCTTATTGGGGCGGGCATTTTTGCTCTGCCCGCTAAAATGGCCGCTGAGCTCGGCGCTTTCAGCCCTTACATCTTTTTGATTTTTGGCGCGCTAATGCTGGCCATTGTGTGGTGTTTTGGGCAGCTAGCGACGCTGTACCAAGAAACCGGTGGACCTGTGGTGTACGCCCAGAAAGGCTTTGGTGACGCAGCGGCGTTTCAAACTGGCTTTATTTACTACTTGGCTCGCGCAACTGCGATTGCCGCCAACATGCACGTGTTATTGCTGTACGCCGGTTATGTGTGGCCCGAACTGAATGCGGGAATAGGCAAGTCATTCGCCATTATCGCGCTTACCGCAGCACTAATCGTAGTGAATATTGTTGGCCTTAAGGCCGCCATGCGCTCGCTTGATACTATCTCGGTGTTAAAACTGCTGCCTTTCGTGGCGCTTATTGGAGTTGGCTACTGGCAGCTCGACTTTTCTGCTGCATTTACAAGTACATCGACATCCGTTGTGCCTGCATTTGACACCATCTCTGCTGGTGCCCTACTTACGCTTTACGCTTTTATTGGTTTTGAAACGGTAGTGGTCACGAGCGGCGAGACCAGTTCGCCGAAAAAGACCATACCTCGGGCTTTAATGCTTACAGTTTCAGGTATCGCCATATTTTACTTTTGCGTGCAGTGGCTTTATTGGCACACTGTAGGGCCTGCAAAGCCGGATAGCGCACCACTTATTGCACTCGCCAATATGATATTTGGCGAAACTGGGGCGCTTATAATGACGCTAACCGCCGTGGTGTCGGTTGCCGGTAACTTACTGGCAAATATGATTTCTACGTCTCGGCTGACGTTTTCTATGGCCCAGCAGTCACTTATTCCAGGTAAACTCGGACAGAAGTTAGGCGAGATTCATGCGCCCTTTGCTACCCCAGCAGTTTCCATATTAATACTGGGAATGTTTGCCGGTACTATGGCACTTAGCGGTAGCTTTGTGTGGTTAGCTATTTCCAGTGTGCTTGCCCGGCTTGTGGTTTACGCCGTGTGTGTAGTGGTGTTGATGAAAGCTCAGCGGGCGTCTTTACAGAGGGCATTTTTACAGGGGACTCGCTTGCAGGAAACTTCCTTGCAGAGCGCTTCTTCACAAAGCAGCATGCAGCAAGATAATTCTGAGAATGACGCTTATTTTAACGGCTCTGCAGGCGCATTTGCCAGCCCTGTAAACCTGTTTCGACGTCTGATACCCTTTGTCGCACTAGCGGTTTGCGCATGGTCTATTGCACAGTCGTCAACCAACGCGTGGCTATTTTTACTGGGTGAATTAGTGGTTGGCGCACTGCTTTATTTTTTTTATTTCGCTCCAAGCAACAAAGAATCAAAAGGTTAAACCGTGGAAATTCAAGTTATACCCGTTACGCCCTTTGCCCAAAACTGTTCATTAATTTGGGACTCATCCACTAACAAAGGCGCGTTTGTCGACCCGGGCGGCGACATTGAAAAGTTGATTGAAGCTGCATCGAATAAAGGCGTGAGTATAGAAAAAATCATACTCACTCATGGGCACTTAGATCATGTAGGCGGCACTGTCGCCATTGCTGAACATTACGGTGTACCTATTGTTGGGCCGCATATTGGCGATAAATTCTGGCTAGATGCACTTATGCAGCAAAGCCAGATGTTTGGCTTTCCACCCGCCCAGCCTTTTGCTCCCAACGAGTGGTTAAACGACAACGATACCATTTCAGTGGGCAATTTTACGCTAGAGGTGCTGCATTGCCCGGGTCATACACCTGGTCATGTGGTGCTGGTAGAACGCTCAAGTAATCGCGTTATTGTGGGTGATGTAATTTTCGCAGGCTCTATTGGCAGAACTGATTTCCCACAAGGTAATCATCAGCAATTAATCGACTCGATTAAACAGAAAATTATGGTGCTGCCGGATGATATGACGATTTACCCGGGTCATGGACCAACCACTACGGTTGCAACCGAAAAGGCCACGAATCCTTATGTATCTGGCAGGTTCGGTTAGCCTAATTAAAAATAAAAAGGCGAGGTACGTTTAATTGCTATTAACGCCCTCGCCTTCTTGCTTATTTAACGCCTGCTACCTACAAGCTTGAAGCGATAAGTAACAGACCTTACAAACAATGCTTATTCGTAAGCGCCGCTTGCATAATGCAACTCATAGCTGTGGCTATAAATTTCAAGGATGTTGCCAAACGGGTCTTCCATGTAAATCATGCGGTAAGGCTTTTCACCCGGATAGTAATAACGCGGCGCCTTCATTCGCTTTTTACCACCAGCAGCGACAATCTTTTCAGCCAAGCCTTCAACATCTGGGTCTTGAACACAGAAATGAAAGATACCGGTTTTCCAATATTCAAAGTTGTTTTCTGGGTTCTCTTGGTTGCTGAACTCAAAAATTTCAACGCCGACACGATCCCCTGTTGATAGATGCGCAATGCGGAATTTTCCCCAACCTGGACCAAATACATCGGTACACATTTCGCCAATCGCCGAGTCATCTTCAACAATCTCTGTTGGCTTCATGATGAGGTACCAGCCAAGTACTTCGGTATAAAATTTCACGGCAGCTTCTAAGTCAGGTACTGAAATTCCAATATGAGAAAACGTACGTGGATACGGTGTTTTTACTGCTTCAGTCATCACTTACTCCTATGTAGTGCAAGTTATCAAAGTGGCTTAAGCGGCCGCCTCATCAAGAAGGCCAACTCGAACACCGCTTAAGTGAATGTGCATACATAATAGCTAGACAAAGATGAAACATGAAATTATGATATTTTCTAAATTTAATAAATTTAAATTATACCCGAATGATAAATCCTACTTGGCTAGACACCTTCATCACGTTAGTAGAAACGGGGAACTTTACGCGCACCGCAGAGCAACGGTTTATGACGCAGCCGGGCGTAAGTCAGCACCTTAAGAAACTGGAAGAGGCATGTCAGTGTGAACTAGTCATCCGTTTAGGCAAGGGGATTCAGCTAACTGAACAGGGCCAGCGTGTGTACCACTATGCCAAGGAGCAGCAGGAAAAAGAGCAAGATTTTATTGCCAGCTTAAAGTTTGACGCCCCTTTTGAAGGTAAGTGTGTAGTGGCCTGCTCAGGCGCGATTGCTCAGCGTATTTATCCTGCTCTGCTGGCACTACAAAAACAGCATAGCGCGCTTAATATTCACGTGGAAGTCGCACCTCGTCGTACTATTTTGTCAGGCATTGCGAACAATACGCTGGAGCTTGGCATTGTGACAAACCAGCCAGAGAGCGAAGATATACATAGTGAGTATTTAGGCGAAGAAGCATTGGGGCTTATTCTACCGCGAAGCCTACCTTATGCGCTTGCTGCGCAGGTTCCTGGGTTATCTGAAAACGCGCAGGGTTTTAATTCGGATTCGGTAGCAAAAGTAGCAAGCGTATCTGGAAAAGCAAAGAGTAAAACTGATGATGGTAGAACATTAAAAGCCGTCATCAAGCATCTAGGGCTTATTAATCACCCTGATGCTATGCACTACTTGCAGCGCTATTTTAACGATTGCGGAGAAGCTGAGTTAGCTAACGTTAATCCGAATAAGCTACCTCATACCGGCTACATCAACCAACTTTCGCAAATTCTATTGCCCGTAAGCGAAGGGTTGGGTTACACCGTGCTGCCCACCAGCACACTAGACTTTGTGTCTTTTGCCGACAAACTTACCGTCTACAAAGCTAAAAATGAAGTAACCGAGCCCCTATACAGTGTTCAAACACCCCACAGCGCCCTACCCGCCCGCTACCAAGTAGTAAAACAAGCCATCACGCAAGTATTGGGTTAAAAATGGGGTCAGAGTACATTATCGATCTAGCCAACCTGAATATTGGGGTCAGAGTACATTATTACGCTTAGTTACCAACTAAGCGCCGGGCTTTTTGATAGCGAGGCTATTAAAGTTACTCTGACCCCATAGTTCGAGTTATGGGGTCAGAGTACATTATTACGCTGGGTTACTAACTCAGCGCCGAGCTTTTTGAGAGCGGGGCAATTAAAGTTACTCTGACCCCATAATTCGTGATTAGTCGTGAAGCGATGGATCTGGTGCAACCATTTCAGCTTCTTTTTTGTGTTCAGGGACATCCACTTTACCCGAGGCTATGACTTCGCCTTCCTGCCATAGCTTCCACTCACCCCGTTCGTAGATATCCCACTGTTCATCGTTTGTTAGCGGTTCAGTAGCAATAATGCTCACTACATCTTTTGGCGTGGTTTCAGCTGCAAAATCAATTTCCACCTCTACATCACTCAAACAAGCGGGGCCAAAAGGTGCTCTGCGGGTAATGCTAGCTAACTTTGTACTACAGAAGGTAAATAACCAGTCGCCATTGCTCAGTAAGCAATTGAATACACCTTGCTGAGCGTACTCCTTTGCAAGTGAAACTAACGTTTCAGCTAACTGCTCAGGCATAGCGTCTCGAGGGAGGTTTTGCCTAACGTTATTCATAATATCGCAGAAAAGCTCTTCGCTATCGGTATCCCCAACTGCTTCGTAAACACCCGTCCGGCGCGAGAAATTAGGTAGTTGTCCGTTGTGCGCAAACACCCAGTATCGCCCCCACAGTTCGCGAGTAAAGGGATGCGTGTTAGCTAAGTTAATGTTACCCACATTAGCCTGACGAATATGGCAAATCGCATTCTTGCTTTTTATAGGCAACTTCGAAACAAAGTCTGCGATGGGTGATGTGGCGCAAGGCTCGGGATCGTGAAACATACGCACGCCCTTCCCTTCATAAAAAGCAACTCCCCAGCCGTCTTTATGCGGCCCTGTTTCACCACCGCGGCGAGTCAGCCCGGTAAAACTAAAACATAGGTCAGTAGGAGTGTTCGCACTCATGCCTAAAAGTTCACACACAACGTTTGTTACCTATAGCAGTTATTTCATTAAGTATGTCGAGGATACGCAAGCACTCGAGCCGAATCAATTCGACATTGGTCCGTAATAAAGGAGAAGCGGCAGACTTTACAACTCATTCACCTTTTTAAAGCCAATGACCTTCATACCACTTTATTTTAATTGAATTGCATAAAAACGTCCGTTTTATGTTTACCTCCCCTTTCATTTATAATTAATAATAATGATAATCAATTACAAACAAACTATTCTTTCATATATATGATGCGCTACCACTCTTTCTCGATTTATTCGCACTTCGTCATTGTTATGTGTTCAGTGTTATTACCCTACACTTCTTTTGCTAACGAGGTTTCGCCTTCAACTCATATCGCTAATACTGGGAACTACGAGGTAAATCAAACCTTTAAGCATTTATTAAACGAACACCAAATAGTGGCAATTGGTGATATACACGGCTCCGCGGCACCGACCGAGCTCTTAATCAACGCTCTGTCTGATCGTGATATCTTTGAGAGTGTCGACGTTATTGTGACTGAGTTTGGTAATAGCCATTACCAAGCTGAGATGGATGATTATTTGCTTAATCCCAAAACAAAGGTTTCACTGCAAGAATTAGAGCCTTTGTGGCAGGACAGTATTTATTTTATGGCGTGGCAATATGAGCATTACCGCCATTTTGTGCAGGCACTAAGGTTACTCAATGCATCGTCAAACCATAAAGTTCGCATAGCTCTAGCCGAACCAGAGTTTAAATGGGAAGGATTGAGCAAAGAACAATGGCAGTCTCTCACCAAAACACGCATTGTGAACTATGAGAAAACTGTGAAGCTGGTCGCTGAACAAAACGATAAAGCGATACTCCTGTTTGGCGCAATGCATACATTAAAGCAGCCGGTGTCGTTAAAGCGGGGTGAAGCAATCAATGAGTTTGTGCCCTTTATTTCTAAGCTTAACGACCTTAATATTGCGACAATATGGCCCCATTTTTCTACATCGACAATACCTGATATTTCTACTCCCACGCTTGTTTTGCTTAACGAAAAGAGTGAATTAAATTCCCCTTTATCCAGCGTTTCAGCACGATTTGCAGACGGCACGAATCAAAAGCTTTCAGACGTTGCTGACGCATACTATTACCCAGGCCCTTTGGACCGACATGCGCCAGTGCCTTCACATATTAAACGAGACAGCCAGTGGCACCACGAGATGAATCGACGCGCCGCAATAGTTAACGAGCGAGTCTCAGCACAAATCGCTAAGCAATTAGCTGAATGGCAAGCCGAAACCAACTAGCATTGTGAGATTATGGGGTCAGAGTACTTTTTTAGTAATGTACTCTGACCCCATTTGTTCTGTGTTAAGCTGACAAATCCCATGTAATGCTGACGGGTCGTCGACACTGAGATAAAGTGTGTCCATCGGCTCAATAAAAGTCGCTAAACCAGAGTAATACTTTTGTTCTGAAACAAAAGTAAGTTTAACGTTTGCGTTGCCTCTACCGAAATGGAACTGTTCTTTTGTTGAAGCAGCCGTCCAACTGCCTGTTTCTACTTGTTTAATATTGGAAAGTGGAATAACAGTCATTCCCCACCACGAATTATTCACCATAAGCTTATCTTTTATAAGGTAAACAGAGTAATGCTTGCTGACTCTGTAGTTAGCAATAAACATCACTATGAGGTAAAAAACCAAGGTTGCCACGACAATGGCAACCGTTTCACTCCAAAGTGCAATGGCGAGATAACTTGCATACGTCGCAACTACAAGCGCTACACAAACCAGTGACACATGCCACCACTGTGCGGACCATAAATGCAGATTGGCTATGGCGGGAACATGGTTTCTACTAAAACGAGGTATGGCGTAGTACCAACTGGCGGGCTCATGAGCAAACATAAGTGCCAACTCTAACTTCTTTGCTTCTTTCGACCCTTTTTCATAAATGTTATCGCCTTCATATTGTTCCAGCATGTGAATTCGCGGATCGCCAGAGAGCTTTCGAGCCCCCCACAACGCTTTAACTATCGTTACCAGAAGGAGAATTTCTATCACCATCAATACGGCAATAATCGGATATTTAAGATAGGTAATGAATTCAAAGTAATAGGCTAACTTCTCTGGATAGTTATAGCGTGCGACCAAACTACTTAAAGAAAAAACTAGCAATAATTTCCACAGAGCCTGATTGCCAATTTGAATAATCCAGAAATAGTAAAGTGCAGGCAAAAAGACAAAATATGCCAACGTAACAAGCAAGGTATTTCGCCACTGTGCGTTAGCCCAAATACTTTCAAAGGAGAGGATTATGTCAGGAAGTGTTTCAGGTAAAAATAACGTTCCTACATAAAAGCAGGCAGCAGCAACTATTAGAAAAGCTATTCGGTATTTAACGGGTTTGCGCATAATTCATCCCTGATGCGTTGAACAAGCTGGCTGAATGCTTAACCAGCGTTACACCTACCATACTGAAAATGCGCCGAAACCAAAAGCGTAAATCGTAAAACTAATGGGGTCAGAGTACATTACTTAGAGATGTATTCCGACCCCATTAATTTAATGTACTCTGACCCCATTTTTTAAGCGGCTTTCACTTTGGGAGAGTCTTCGTGCTCAGTAGCGCTGCTTTGAGTATCGCTTTTTGTGTTGCGTGACTCATCTGCAGTTTGGCTATCGCGTACGTTCTTCTGCACCGTAATAGCGGCAAAGAGGCTTAGAGTGAAGGCCATGCCGAAGAAGCCTTTTTCACTTAATAAAAGCTCAGCATTTAATAAGCCAATTACCAACAATACGATGGCTGATGCAGTAGCTACAGCTGATGCAAGGAAGTATGCTTCGGTCGCTGGCACACCTTCCATTTTATCGCGTACCGTTTTTTGTAAGCTCACTACAGAAAACAAGCCAAATAACATAATAGTGAAGTAATAACCTTTTTCATTTAGCGCCATTGGGGCATTGTAAAGGCCGATAAAATAAGCGCCTACACCCACAATTAGGGCTGCCAGTGATGCTATTCGAAATGCTTTCGTTGGTTTATTCTGAATCTGCATTGTTAAATTCCTCGATAATAGTTGTCTCACCGTTGCTCGCAAAAATAACTGCCTTTTCCGATAAATCGTATTTCTGCATGTAACGAGCAAGGCTTCCAAATGTAGTTGTTTCCACCTTACGACCGTGATCGGACAGCGTCACGCCGTCGCTGAACATACTCGCCAAGCCAAGTTTGGCGCGGCTCATGTTTACTTTTTGCGGCGTAAAATATGCCTTTGCATTAGCTTTTAGCTGGGCTATATCTGTGGTGGAGTACACCGCAGCATTCAGCACATCTAGGGTGTACTCGGTACAGTTTTGTCGTTCACTGTTGAATGGGTTAGCAACCACTGAATAGCGTGGGTTATGCAACAATTTTGCTCTATCTTCGCTGTACATACTTATAAGCGCTTGCTGCACGGCAACCGATGGGATAATCAGACCAGCCTCGAGCGCATAAGCACTCCAGAAAAAATCTACAGGATAATCGGTAACTAGATGACTCACGTCTTGTTCATCAGCATCCTGATACAAATTATGGATTGCATAGCCTTTGGCTGTCTCTCCATTATCTAGCTGAATGCTTGAGTAGATAGCAATAGCTGTGTGCGTAAAGCGAATGCCCTCCGGCATGTCTTCAATCGGTCTGCCTCGCCTTGCAATAATGAAGGCACGAGCTCCTTGGCTTGCCGCATACTTTTCTACTTCTTTAGAAAAAATGGCAATGGCTTCTGGTGAAAACGAAGGTTTTCCGTGCTGCTGACTACCTGCCAAAGCGTGATTAGTGTTGGCAGTAAGTAGTACCAAAGCCACAGCCATTGAATACAAAAATGTTTTCATACTCTTCCCTGCTTAAATTCTCTCGACTTGCACTGAATAAGAGCCACCTAAAGCGCTCGCTATTTATTATAAAGCGCTAGATGCACAACGCTTCGCTGTAGCAGTTTTTTACCAAGCTACAGCCACTTTTATAGCGTCCAATCGCGCTTCAAAGTTCGAGCAATTAATTAACCGTTAGCGTTTAGTTGTGGTAGTAGTTGTCGTAGTCGTTGTTGTGTTAGTGGTCGCAACGACTTTGTTTGGCGCAGGATCTGCAGTAATGATTGTTTCGGTAATCACTAACGGCTGGTTATTATCAACGGAGGAATGATGACTAGCTCCGTGAATACTGCGGCTACTCTCGTCAATCACACTTTCAGCAACTGCGCTACCTGCCACTACAGCACTGCCGGTTAGTATCACCGGAACAGCGACTACGGCACTCGCTACTGACGCCGTCGTTGCTAGGCCTTCAGATGCAGCAAGCGCGCTATGTTTACTGGCTTTGCCACTGTGGTCGATGGAATCATCTGCCATTACAGAATGGGTAAGAAGCGCACTACTTAATAGTGCAGTTAACATCAATGTTGAACGCGAATTTTTCATATCACTTGCTCCTAGTATGTAAAGGCGAGATGTGCCTGAACATGTTCTACACTAGAACCAAGAATAAATTTCGTAAACCACAATCGCTGATGTAGTATTAAATTACACCACAAGTATAAATATTTAATACCATGAGCCAAATTAACCTTGTTTACGACACGCTTAAACAATGTTTACGAGAGCAGCGATTTACCTACAAACAGATCGCACAGAAACTGAACGTAAGCGAGGCCAGCGTAAAACGAAATTTCTCTTTACAGGCTTTTAGCCTCGATAAACTGGAACAGATTTGTGAATGTCTAAATTTGTCATTAAGCGACCTTTTTAGCCTGTCGCAAAAGCAGCAGGAAAAAATATCACAGCTGTCTGAGAAGCAAGAAATGGAGCTACTTGCCAATCCCAAACTACTGCTCGCAGCAGTTTGCGTGCGCGATGGTTGGCGATTCTCGGAAATCATCAAGCACTACAATATTTCTGAGGTCGAGGGCATTAAGCTAATGACAACCTTAGACAAACTTAAGCTTATAGAGCTGTTACCAAACAACCGCTACAAGCTGCTTATTGCCCAGAACTTTCGCTGGATCCCTGGCGGCCCGCTAGAGAAATTTATGGAACAGGAAGTAATGGTGAAGTTTATGGATCCAAAGAAAAACGAGCCATGGATGTTCCGTTTCTATTTACGCGGCCGCTATTCTCAGACCTCGGTTTCGATTATTCAGCGCCGTCTTGAACAACTGCGACAAGAAGCAGCAAAACTCAGCAGCGAAGATAATGCCCTACCAATTGAAGAACGCCAGCACATTGGTCTTTTAATGGCGATGCGGCCTTGGGAACCCTCGCTTTTTGAAAATATGAAGCGAAAATAACCCTGTCGAAGTATATTTGGGGGGTCGGAGTACATTTCGTAGAAAAGTACTCCGACCCCATTAGTCTACTACACAGAAAATTACTCTGACCCCATTTTTTGTTACTCAGAAATGTACTCTGACCCCATTATTGGGAGGCGCTTTTTGCCTGCATGGTGACGGGTGCTCTGTTGGAGAGCAGCAGATAAACCATGCTGGCGATGATTAACCCTACAAACCATGCGTAGGCGTAAAGCGTATCGAAAACGGCTGGCACGCTTTCTACAAACCCTGCCGCGTGCATAAAGCCAGGAATATTAGGCAAAATACCAATAACAAGTGCAGTCACCCCCGCCATGTTCCAACCGTTGTTCGCGCCATATTCGCCACTGTGTTGAAATAGCGCATCTATGTTTAATGTCGATTTTCTTAAGATAAAATAGTCGGCAATTAGAATACCCGCAATAGGCCCAAGAAGCGCAGAATATCCCGTAAGCCAAGTAAATAAATAGCCACCCGCGGTTTCAAGCAGCTTCCAAGGGAAGATAGCGACGCCGATACCAGCGGTTATATAGCCGCCCATTTTGAAGCTTATTTTTGAAGGCGCCATATTCGAAAAACCATAGGCTGGGGCTACCATGTTAGCGGCTAAATTTGTGGTTAACGTTGCAAGTGCTAATGCTGCAAGCGCCAGCACTACACCCATGCCTCCCATTCGACCGGCAAGTGCCACAGGGTCCCATATGGCCTCACCATAAATGGTGACCGTTGCTGACGTTACCGCTACACCGATAAAGGCAAATAGCGCCATGGGTAATGGCAAGCCAATGGCTTGGCCTAACATTTGGTCTTTTTGTGATTTTGCAAAACGCGTGAAATCGGGAATGTTCAACGCCATGGTTGCCCAGAAGCCCACCATAGAGGTTAAGCCCGCGAAGAAGGCTGTCCAAAACTGCCCTTCTTTGGCTCCACCTTCAACAAACTGAGACGGCGTTGACAACATTTCGCCAAACCCACCAGCATTAACATATGCCCAACCAAGAAGCGCTAGGCCCATTAAGATCAAAAATGGTGCAGCAAAAGTTTCAAGCCAACGAATAGATTCGGTACCGTGTTTTATAAAAACCAAGTGCATCGCCCAGAAAGCGAAGAAGCACAGAGTTTGTGTGATATCGATACCTAAAAATGGTAGTGCCTGCCCCACAAAAGCGTCGCCGCTCACGCTATTTAAAATAACGTAAATGGCACTGCCGCCTACCCATGTGTTAATTCCAAACCAGCCACATGCAACAAGCCCTCGGGCCAAAGCAGGAATTTTCGCGCCTTTGGTGCCAAATGCGCTACGTAATAATACGGGAAAAGGTAAGCCGTATTTTGCACCTGCATGACCAATTAGCATCATAGGTACAAGCACGATGATGTTGCCCAACAGTACGGTGACAACCGCTTGATACCAATTCATGCCTTCTGATACCAGGCCGGCAGATAAGAGGTAAGTAGGTACACAAACCACCATCGCAATCCATAATGCTGCATAGTCTTTCCACACCCAGGTTCTGGTTTCCGCGTTGGTTGGCGCTAAATCTTCATTCCATAAATCGCCATCGTAATGGGAAGGTTTTGTCATGGTCTGATTGTTGGTGTTATCCACGATCTATTTCCTTATTGGGTTTGCTATTACTTGTTGCTTCTTTTTACACAGCGTCATGCTCGGCAAAGCGGTAGGTTAAAAAATGCATCAGCGCTCTCAACGGCGTAACGATTAGATTAGAGGCTCGCTGCTAACCTTTATTGGGGCCTGCTGATCTTTGGTGTACAACAAAGGTCAACAGCCCCTAGCAAAAAAGAAAAGCAAAAATACTGCCGCTTCGCGCGCTTTGTTAACGCAAAACCTAAATACCGTTTTGCTACGTCGGTATTTAGGTTAGCGACGCACGTTTCTTTTTAGAAGTGGGTAATACGCTTTATATTGTTAAACAAAGCGCAACTACGCTAATTAGAAATTACGTCTTACCGTTACGCCATACGTCCTAGGCTTCGCATAGGAAATCTGGCTGGTTCCATAAAAACCTGTTACGTCAAAGCCAATAAGTTCATGGTCTGAGTCAAACAGGTTATCTACATAAGCCGCTATTAGCCACTTGTCCTCAGCGTCTACCCAGGTTAAACGAGTATCAGCCGTGGCATAGCTATCAATTTCATGAGCGGTAAAATTCCGCGCATTGTGAAAGGTTTCCGACTGATAATTGGCTGACAGTTGGGCTGCCATATTGCCGTCGAAGGCGTCCCAGTTATAGCGAAGCATGGCAGATGCTTGATACTCTGGGGTAAATGGCGGCGTTGTATCAGCAAAGTACCCAGAAGCCACTTCTAAGTCTTCAACCACTGCATCGGTATATGAAAAGTTAACCATAACATCTAGACTGTCTGTCGGGGTTAAGAACACTTCTAATTCAACGCCGCTAAATGAGGCTTCTCCGTTTGATACCACTCCCGCATTATTCACCCACGAAAACGACTGGTAATCGCTGTAGTCATAATAAAAAACATTGGCATTAAAAACGCCGCTTCCCTGCATAAAACTGTGCTTTAAACCCGCTTCATACGCAGTAAGTTCTTCAGGTTCGTATAAGCTGAAACCTCCTTGAAGCGGGGCATTGAAACTCCCAGCTTTTACGCCCCGATTGATGCCTGCATAGTACAAGCTATTACCCACACTGTATTCCAGCTGTAGCTTGGCCGACCACAGATTTTGATCGTTAGAATCGACCAAAGTCTCTAAAGATGTTGTTGTGGTGTCAATTTCGATAACTCGGTCGTTAGTATTCTCGTTTTGATACACATTACCCACAAAGTCTTTGTCTTCTCGGGTGTAACGTAACCCACCAACCAGAACAAGGTCGTCGGTCAAACTATAGTCTATTTGCCCAAATACAGAGTATGACTCGGTTTCAAGAGACACCAAGGTGTTATTTTCTTCACCGCCTAAGAAAAAGGTGGTGGGTGAACCCGCCAAGCCTTGGCTATAGTCCGTATCGATAGAGAGGTAATAAAGCCCCCCAACCCACTTTAAGTCTGCGGATTCACCTGAGAAGCGAAACTCTTGGCTGAACTGCTCTATGGTGCTGTTAGATTGAAAAATAAGTTCGGGTGACGCTGTTTGGTCGGAGTCGAGGCCAACGGTACGTTTAAACTCTTTGTAATCAGACATGGCGAAGAAATCGAAGCTTTCAAATGCATAGTCTAGTGTTGCCGCAAGCCCTTTTGACTTGATCTTGTTTTGATCGTCAAAGGCAAAGTCTTTATTTACTTTATTGCCCGACCCATCAGGGTCGAAGTTACCATTGAAATCGCCGCCTTGCACAGGACGGAAAGGATCGCCATTGAAGTTGCCGTCTACGCACACGCCCGCTTGAATAGTGTCACAGCCAAGCGGGTCGTCAGCAGCATAAATAACGTCAATCACATTGCCGTCGGCATCTTTTATCTCGGTGGTGTTCACCACCTGATACGGGCCTTCACTTTTGGTTGTATCTGACCAGTTACCGCTTAGTAGCAGCGAGCCTTCTTCGCCAATGTCAAACAGCAACTGGGCACGAAACGCTTTAGTATCATCGTTGTACCCATCTTCCCCGCCTCCCACAGAGCCTAAACGGATATCGGGTGCAGCACCGTCTTCATAAATATTCTCTAGTATCTCACCTTGTTGATTGGTAAACCCAGAAAAGCGACCATAAATGCCGTCTGCTAGTTCGCCTGATATCGCCCCTTCGAAGCGGTATTGTTCGAAACGTGCGGCAGTAAATTCCGCGTAGCCTTCTGTATCTGCAGTGGGCTTGGCGGTGATCGTATTAACCAGTCCGCCTGTGGCATTTCTTCCGAATAATGTTCCCTGTGGGCCTTTAAGAATTTCGATGCGAGCCACATCGAATAAACCAAAGGTTTGTGCTTGGGTACTGGCTAAATAGCCACCGTCAACGTATACGGCCACCGGCGCTTCCGCCAAGTCAGCGTAATCGTTTTGCACCACGCCTCGAATATTGAAGATAGCACGCTGACCACCGATATCACCGGCCAACGATACGCCAGGGGTAAACGCGATAAGCTCAGTGCTGCTTTCAAGGCCAAGTGCCTCTAATTGTTCACCAGAAAACGCGGTAATAGCGATCCCTACATCGCTTATATTCTCGTTGCGCTTTTGCGCGGTAACTTCAATACTTTCCCAAACATTCTCTGCAGCAAAGGCCGCTGGCGTACTTAACGCCATAGCTACGGTTAACGCCAGCAGACGCTTGTGTGTGTTTAACGTATGCATGTTTTACTCTCGTTTATAGTTCTTTTTAACAAGCCTTGCGGCGGTGTTGTCCCGATATTTTTATAAGAGTAACGGTCGACGTGAACTGCATATCGATTGCCACTGGGGTGCAAACCTAAGGCAGGACTGGAGAGGAACTGCCAAAGGCTTGCGGTTTTAAATTGTTATTATTGATGGCTCATGGCTGAGCCTAAATCTCTGTTCTTTTACCTGCTGCGAGCAACTATTTGCCATACAGGCTTAATAGTTACCGTGCGTGGGCAAAGTTTTTATGGTCATTTATGGTTAATCAAGGTCAGTACGCCATGACATTAACTTGGAAATGAAAAGCTCACTCCTTCTCGAATGCCGCTTGAAGGCCAACGTTGAGTAATGGTTTTGCGTTTGGTGTAAAAGCGAACGCCATCCGGGCCGTATGCGTGAAGGTCACCAAAGAGTGAGCGCTTCCAACCACCAAAGCTGTGATAAGACACGGGCACTGGCAGCGGTACGTTTATGCCTACCATGCCCACTTGGATATTGTCTGAGAAGTAGCGGGCAGCCTCGCCATCTCGGGTGAAAATACACGTACCATTGCCGTATTCATGGCTGTCAATGAGCTGCATAGCTTGTTCCATGCTCTTAACGCGCATAACTTGTAGTACAGGGCCAAAAATCTCAGCTTTGTAGCTGGCCATTTCCGGCGTAACCTTGTCGATAAGTGTTGCACCTAAGAAGAACCCCGTCTCGTAGCCTTTTACGCTAGGGTTTCTGCCATCAACGACTACATCAGCCCCTTGCTCAGCCGCACTGGTTATGTAGCCTTCTACTTTCTCTTTGTGCTGAAGTGTAATAAGCGGTCCGAAATCGTTAGTCGCATCGTCAAAAGCCCCTACTTTTAAGCTTTCCATGGCTGATTGCATTTTATCTACAATTTCATCCGCCACTTTGTCGCCTACGGCAACCACGACAGACAACGCCATGCAGCGCTCGCCTGACGAGCCAAAAGCAGCACCTAAAAGCTGATTCACTGCGTTGTCGATGTCGGCATCGGGCATCACAATAGCGTGGTTTTTAGCGCCACCTAATGCTTGGCAGCGCTTGCCATTAGCATTGGCTTTCGAATAGATGTATTCGGCGATGGGCGTTGAACCCACAAAACTCACTGCTTTAATGCGCTCGTCATCTAGTATTTGATCAACCGCTTCTTTGTCGCCATTTATAACGTTAAAAACGCCGTCGGGTAGCCCTGCTTCTTTAAGTAGCTTTGCTAGGAAAATAGCGCAGCTTGGATCTCGCTCAGAGGGTTTTAAAACAAAGGTGTTGCCGCATACAATGGCAAGCGGAAACATCCAAAGGGGCACCATGGCCGGAAAGTTAAATGGTGTAATTCCCGCCACTACGCCAAGAGGCTGAAACTCGCTCCATGAATCTATACTTGGCCCAACATTTTTACTGTGCTCGCCCTTTAACAACTGGGGTGCACCGCAGGCAAACTCAACATTTTCGATACCGCGCTGTAATTCGCCTGCCGCGTCGTGGCTTATCTTGCCGTGCTCCGCACCAATTAACGCAATAATTTCATCGGCATGTTCTTCTAGTAAGCTTTTAAATTTGAACATAACGCGAGCACGCTTACTCACTGGCGTATTGCGCCACTCAACAAACGCATTTTGCGCGCTGACGATAGCATCGTTTACCGTCGCTTTTGACGCCAGTAAAACCAGCTTCTCTGCTTCCCCCGTTGCAGGGTTATAAACATCTTGCATGCGCCCCTTTGGGGTACAGGTTTCACCGTTAATAAAGTGGCCTACTACTTTCATTATCTGTCTAATCCTTTAGTTATACGTCTTTACAAGCGCTGTGATAGCCGCGCTGATAATATAAAAGGGCGTCGGCTTCTGGATCTTGCTTGATATCCACTACCTGGCAAAAAATAACGTCGTGAGTGGCCACACTTTTCACGTCTGTAATAATGCAATCGAAGCTAACTGCAGCATCGGCAAGTCTTGGGCAGCCGGTCGTCGATTCAACCCAATCACCAATTTCAAAGCGTTCGTTCATGGGCGCTTTGCCACCAAATGTGTTTGAAATTAACTGATGCTGTGAAGTAAGGGTGTTGATAACCAAATGCCTGCTGTTTTTAAAAACCTGATGTACAGACGCACCGCGATTTAAACAAACCAGCAGCGTTGCAGGGTTATCGCTTACGCTACATACGGCGGTCGCCGTAAAGCCTGCATGCCCTTCTGGGCCAGTGGTTGTAACGACGTTTACCGCTGCCGCTAAACTCGACATACCTTCTCGATAAGCTTCGGGAGTTACCGCGGGTAGCACTTCTGTTACTGCGTTTTTTATTGCTGTAATAGTCATACAAATATCCTTTAAGTTGGCGTTACACGATTTGGCAGGCTTGCTCGAAACTTAAACGAGGTAAGCGTTTATGTACTTTCTCTTTATCGCCGTAGCCAATGTTCAGTAAGAAATTCACCTTCCACGTGCTATCTGAAAAGAAAGTCTCGTTGAGTAATGTGGGGTTGAAACCAGACATGGCGCCAGCGTCAAGGCCTAAGGCACGAACGGCGCTTATTAAGTAAGCCCCCTGCATAGAGCTATTGCGCATGGCAGTCTCATAGGCCGCTTCTGGGCTTGAAGTAAACCAGCTTTTCGCATCTGCATAAGGGAATAAGGTAGGAAGCTCTTCGTAGAACTCTTCGTCGTAGGCCACTATAACCGTACAGGGTGCGGTCATGGTTTGCTCAACATTACCGCTTGAAAGGCAAGGTTTGAGCTTCTCTCTCCCTTCATCTGAGGTAATAAAAACAAATCGCGCTGGGCTACAATTCGCCGATGTCGAGCCCACTTTTACTAAATCGTACAGCTGTTTCAACACGGCTTCTGAAATAGGTTTGTCGTGCCATTTGGTGTGGGTATGCGCATCGGTAAAGAGTTGGGCTAGTCCAGCCTCGTCAAGCGGGCTAGTTGTTTTAAACTCTGTATTTTGTGTATCAGTCATTTTAAATTCATTCCAGTTTTATCAAATCTTTTAAACACTGCACTATGTTCTCGGTTTTTGCGCTTAGCCCATTTTTAGCTGCTTTCGCGTTGACGCTGTACTTGCAGCTTGCTTAGAAAGCTTTCGCCTCATAAACTTAAAAACACCCCAAAGCCTGATGCAGTGTCATGTTCACGTTAGGCCACTTGCCCTAAATAGCTGCGCAGCAGTTCATTAAACGCAATTGTGTTTGTAATGCTTGATGCATGCCCGCCGTATTCCATGACCGACAATTCGGCGTTGGGCATAGCTTCAGCCAACATCTGTGAACGCTGCCACGGCACCAAGGTGTCGTCTTTGTTGGCAAGCGCTAACGTTGGTGTGGTGATGGCGTACAAACTCTTATCAATATTGAACGTACTAAGGGCACCAATGCGGGCGAGCAAGTTTTCCTCGTTAGGGAAATGGTTGAGTAAGTGCGCCTCTTCCTCTGCCAAGTGGGCAGCATTCGCGGCTATCCAATCAGGCGGAAACAGCAGCAGCGCCTGAAGTTGCAAATACATGTCCTTTCTGCCTGCCGCCAATAACGCTTTGCGTATATTAAAGCAGCGCAATGTGTGCGGATTTGGACTGCTCCACGCATTTACCAGCACTAAACTTTGTAAAAGCTTAGGTTTAGACAAAGCAAGCTCAAGCCCCACCAAACCACCCAGCGCGTGACCGACGAAATGGCACGCTTGCACTTCAAGTTTTCTAAGAAGTGCAGCGAGTTCATCCGCCATATGTGAAATGCTGTAATTCGCTGGCAAGTCACCCACACTTTTGTTGGTGCCATAGTGATCGTAAGTGATCACTCTGTAGTCTTGGGCAAAGTCACCCAGTTGCGGCTGCCAAAATTTAGCTGCCCCGCCTAGCCCCGAACTAAACACAATCGTGGGGGCGTCGGGCGACGTCAGACCGTGTATTTCGTAATGTAACTTGTTACGCATTTCGCCGTTCATGTGGTCGTAGCTTGCCTGCACTTCAGAATGCATAAAGCTCACCTATATAAAACCAGTGGGCGCAGTTCGCGGGAAGTCCAAACATAATCGCTTACCCAATGTGTGCTACAGACGCAATTTCAATTAAGGCTTCAGGCTTTACCAGCCCAACCTTAATGCAGTAGCGCGCTGGCTTTTCACCTGGAAAGTACTCGGCGTATACTTTGTTTACCGCGGCGTAGTCATCCCAATCGGTAATAAAAATTGAGTTGAAGGTGACGTCATCCATAGTGCCGCCCGCTTCTTCGATGACACTTTTAATGGTTTCTAGAACGTGGCGAGTTTGTGCTTCGGCGTCACCCACATGGACTACGTCGTTGTTTTCGTCAAACGGTAAGGTACCTGACACATACAGAATATTGTCAGCCATAGAGCCTGGAACAAAAGGAGCTATAGGTGTTGATGTACCTGCTGGAATAATGGCTTTCTTTGGCATGTTCTTATCCTTGTCGTTGCGCTTTCTATGCTTTGCTGCCTAGCGCCTATAAATGATTTACTTCAATTCGTGCTAACTGATTTATCGTGTTGTTTTTGTCTGCGTGGCTAGTAGATGCTAAGAAGAAATGCCTAACTCGCCTCTTCAAACACTTCACAAAACTGCGCGGTGGTAGACACCCACCCGAAAAACGTCTGAATGTTGAAAAGTGAGGCCTCGTGAATATCTGGCGGGCCAGCTTGATATGCCGCATCGGCCAGCACCACACCAAAATATTCCAGGTGAAAGCCATCGCGCAGCGTCGACTCCACACACACGTTAGTGGCAATGCCGGTAAACACTAAGTTGCGAATACCGCGGGCTCGCAGCATGCTGTCTAGATTAGTGTTATAAAAACCGCTGTAACGGGTTTTCGGTATAACGATGTCGCCATCTTGAGGCTTTAGCGTATCGACAAGCGCGTAATCCCATGTCCCCTTGGCGAGCAAACTGCCCTTAAGCTCTGGTTGTTTACGCATGGTTTTAAGGGCATTAGATTTGTACCAGTTCGGCGAACCGGGGCCGCCGGCCTCTTTGTAGTCGGCATCCCATCCATTTTGTAAGAACACCACAGGCATGCCTGCAGCCCGCGCTGTTTCAAGCACTTTAGTGGTGTTTTCAATGACTGGCGCCGTAGTAGACACATCAAAACCCGCCTTGTCTAAGTAGCCGTTTTTACTGGCATAAGCGTTTTGCAAATCCACCACAATAACGGCAGTTTCCGCAGGGTTTAACGTCAACGGTTCGGGCTTAGCTGGTAGTACGGGCTGCCCCGTCTGGCGCGCTTGAAAGCACCCTGAGACCTCAAATATTTCACCGGCTGACATTAGGCGGCTCCCGATGTGCTAAGCAAATGCTGACGGGATTTCATTAGCGGCTGAATTTTAGTGCCGAAATCATCCATGCCTTTAAGGAAGTCATCGAAGGTCAGCAATACACCTTCACAGCCCGGCACTGTGGCTATTTCATCAAGCATAGAGGCCACCGACTCATAGGAACCCACCAGCGTCCCCATGTTCAGGTTTACTGCTGAGGTTGGGTTGGTCATATCGCGGATATTCGTGTCTTTACCCGATTTCTTATCAGCAGCTCCTTGCGTTGCCATCCAGTCCAGCGCTGACTGATCTTTGCCGTCTTTATAGCTTTCCCATTTCGCCATGGCGGCTTCATCCGTCTCATCGGCAATAACCATGATAAGTACCGCTGAACCTACGCTGCGACCGTGTTTTTCAGCCGCTTCAGTTAAGCGCGCTGCGGTTGGTGCAAAAGCGGTAGGTGTATTTACGCCTTTACCAAAGCAGAAATTATAGTCGGCATGACGGGCAGAGAAATCCATGCCTGCTGCGCTTTGACCGGCACAGATAAGTGGAATTTTTCGCTGTGGCTTGGGCAACATTCGGCAATCATCCATTTGGAAATGCTCGCCTTTAAAATCGCTTTTTCCGGTTTCCCATAATTCTTTGACTACCTGAATGTATTCATCCAAATACTCATAGCGGTTACCGAAAAATTCATCGCCCGGCCACATACCCATTTGCGAGTATTCAGGGCGTTGCCAGCCAGTGACTAGGTTTACGCCAAAACGTCCGTTGGAGATAGAGTCGATGGTACTGGCCATGCGCGCCATGATTGCAGGCGGCAAGACTAGTGTGGCAGCCGTGGCATATAGTTGAATTTTTGAGGTAACAGCAGCAAGGCCTGCCATTAACGTAAACGACTCTAAGTTGTAGTCCCAAAATTCGGTTTCACCGCCAAACCCTCGCAGTTTGATCATAGAGAGCGCAAAATCCATATCGTACTTTTCAGCCTTCATTACAATCTCTTTGTTGAGATCGAAGGAAGGTTTGAACTGAGGCGAATTTTTCGAAATTAGCCAGCCGTTGTTCCCAATCGGAATAAATACACCTATATCCATGTTGTACCTCTGCTTGTATGCGTTTTAAGCGGTTTATCCCGCTTTTTTTAAGGTTGCCGAATTCAAAACATTGAAGTGGCGGTATACTTAGTGAACAGCATAAAGCAGGCCAATTTATTTAACCCATAAATTTCAGTCACTTACAAAATTCGACAACCCAAATTGGACTTATTGGTTCAATTTGGAACACCAAGTCCAGTGCAATTGAACTTAATTGGTGCATATTTGTGCAAATGGGTTTATAGCGACGAGAACTCCACGTAAACTAAGCGCCTGATCACGGAAATTCCGGTAAAGAAGAGACAAGTAGTGAGTAAATCTGAAGGTCAAACAATTACGAAATCAGCGAGAGCATTTAGCCCGACCACGCAAAAGCGAAGAGAAAAAGCGTTATTAGAAAAGCGTACTCGCATTATGGATGCTGCCCTTTCCTTGTTCTCAAAGAACGGCGTGAGTGGCACCACTGTAGAGCAAGTATCGGAACTAGCGAATGTCTCAAAAAGTAATTTACTGTATTACTTTAAAAGTAAAGAGGGTTTGTACTTATCGGTTATTACCCACCTTTTAGATGTGTGGTTAACGCCCCTTCAGAGCTTTTCAGCAGAACAAGACCCTATAGAAACCCTGAGCGACTACATTAAAGTAAAACTTGAAATGTCGAGGGACAATCCAGCTGAATCTAAGCTTTTTTGTATGGAGGTGGTACAAGGTGCCCCTCTTTTAATAAAGGAATTAGAAACGCCGCTCAAAACACTGCTGGACGCGAAAAGCGCCGTCATTATCGAATGGATTGAAGCGGGTAAGCTAAAGCCTGTTGACCCTATACACTTGATATTCAGCATTTGGGCCATTACTCAGCATTACGCCGATTTCAGCGTGCAGATCAAAGCCGTAACCGGTAAAGATTTAAGCGATCCCGCTTTCTTCGAGAGCACGCTAAGCAACATTCAGCACATTATTTTAGGCGGGCTAAAGCCAGCGTAATACTTGATGCATGAGTTGCCATGGGCGTGGAATAAATTTGAGGGAGGGTCTTTTGGCGCTCTCGCATGTGGAGGACATTAACCACTCTTACAATGGTAATAGTGACGAACTTTCTTTCAAAAAACCTTCCAGTCGCTCGACCTGGGTAATTGCCACGCCCCCGTAGCGCTTTTCAATCAACTTTAAATCATACAGCTTCGTTAATGATTTATGTGCGGTAAGTACGGTAACGCCCAATCTTTCAGCATAATCGCTTTGCCTTAACGGTATAAAGACGTGCTTAGAGGTAAGATACGATTGATAAATTAGCTTAGCTAACTGGACGTGAGTGGGTAAGCGTCGAATATCATCCAACCTTTCCAGCGCCGAGTGAAGCTTTATTGCCAGTGACCGGGTGATGAATTCAGCAATCGCTGGATGTTGGCTTGTCAGAGAACGAAAAGCAGGTTCAGGTATTTGTAATACCTTACATTCCGTTAGCGCTTCAGCGTGATGCGTTCTTGCAAGTGATGCATACAATGTGAACTCGCCAAACGTATCTCCTCGTTGCAATACAGTAGTAATTTGATAACTGCCGTCCAGGCCATAATTACCAATCTTTACTTCTCCTGATACCACAACAGACAGCCCTTTGTTTTTACTTCCCCTATCGTGAATTGTCGAGGTAGCCGCATAGGTTCTTAGCGTTCCAAAAGGCAAACAAAGCTCGACGTAGTCGTCAGGCATAATGGTTTGCTGCTTGCCGTGAATGTAAGACATGACATTCAAATCTATACAAGTATATATTCTTACATGTTAACGCAATGTAAATTCATTCTCAACAATCTCTTGGTAGGAGTCATTACAATGGGTTATCAATGGGCAATTTTAGCGGTTTTTATCATGTTTGCTTTGCTGGAAGCGAAGAATGGTAAGCTATTTAAAAAAGCGACAGAAGTAAGCGATGATGGAAAAGTAGAGCTGATAGGTACGTTACTCTTATTTATTGTAACCCAGCCACTGGTTCTATTTTGTTCTGCAACAATGATGGCACTAGCATTTCCCCAATATCAGGGAATACTTGTAGATTCCCCTATTCTCTTGCACATAGCGCTACTTTTGATTTTCGATGACATGATGCAATATTGGTGGCATAGGCTCTCACATTCCACCCGATTTCTTTACAACTTACATAGAGCCCACCATAACGCTAAGTACATGAGCGTTCGCATTATTTACAGAAATAACTTTTTCTATTACCTGTTTATGCCTTCGCTATGGTTTTCCGGCGCGCTAATCTACCTAGGATTGGGTTGGACCTATGCCTTTTACTTGGTGGTTAAACTTACCGTTATCACCGGCGCCCACGCGGAGTGGAAATGGGACAAAACACTGTACAGTATTCGGTGGTTACATCCTGTGGCCTGGGTAATTGAACGCACGATATCAACGCCTTCTACACATAGTGCGCATCATGGGTTAAAAGCCGATGATGGCGTGACCAACTACAAAGGTAACTATGGAAACCTGTTGTTCTTCTGGGATGTACTATTTGGAACCGCTAAGATCACCAGGCAATATCCTGCACAATACGGTATTGAGGGTATGTTTTACGCCAACTGGAAAGAACAGCTTATTTGGCCGCTTTATAAAACGCCGCGAAAGCCTAAAGCAGTGCAAAGTCCATCGACGAAAGTGAACGATGCTAGCCAATCTTTGATACCGAACACAAAACAAATACCTACGGGTGAAACAATTGAAAGTAAAGCCTAGCGCATTGATACGCAGCAAGTGGGTTCGTGCTAGAATAGGGTCTTAATTTAGAACAAGCAGCGGCACTTTATGAATCAACAACCTAATAACCCCTTACATGGCTTAACGCTAGAGAAAATCGTCACGCAACTTCACGAGCGTTACGGATGGGATGGATTGTATTACCGCATCAAAGTGAACTGCTTCAATAATGATCCTTCGATTAAATCGTCACTTAAGTTTCTTAGAAAAACCCAATGGGCGCGAGATAAAGTAGAGCAGCTTTATATACAGACGTTTAGTAATAATGCCTCAAATGGTGAATCTTAAAGCCATTTGAGCTGTAAAAACTTGAAACCGGTTTCCACAAAAACAATTCAAGTTGGTCTGAGCCGCTTGGGACATTAAACAAATAAACCAAGCATTAGTACGAGAAAAAGCCCAATAAAACCTATTAGGGTTGCCATACACGTCCAAGACAAAAACGTGTCTTTCACAGAAATATCAAAATAACGGTTTACGATCCAAAACCCCGTATCGTTCACGTGAGACATGGCCGTAGCGCCTGCCGCTATAGCAATTGTCATCAGGGCGAGTACTGATGGTGAAAACGCCAGTTCCTGCACTACAGGGCCCATTAAACCTGCAGCCGTTAACATGGCCACCGTTGCCGAGCCCTGAATAATTCTGACTGAAATTGCGATAAGAAACCCGGCTGCCAGTGGTGGGAGCGGCGATAATGCGACAACATCAGCGAAAGCCTGCCCCGCCCCAGAATCGATGAGCACTTGTTTAAACATGCCACCCGCGCCTGTCACCAGTATGACTAAGGCAACCGGCTCTAACCCTCTTGATGCAATGTTTCTAATTTGTTCGCTTGATAAGCCTTGCTTCTTCCCTAGCACTTTAAAACAAGCAATGGTTGCAATGGTCAGGGCGATAAAGGGATGCCCAATAAATAGCAACGCCTCCTTCAAGACACCTTCGGAAAGCGTGAACTTTGCCAACGTACCCACCAGAATAGCCACTAGCGGAAATGTCAGTAGCGCCGCAACTGAACCAAAGCTGGGGAGTTCCTTTGGCTTTTTATGTGAAGCTTCAATGATATGGTTTGGGACAGGTACGTGCAGGCGTTTCGCTAAAAATGTTGCGTAAATTGGGCCGGCTAAACAGGCGCAAGGAATACCAACGATAAAGCCAAACAAAATGACTAAGCCGATATCCGCCCCTAAAATTGAAGCTACCGCTACAGGTCCTGGTGTTGGAGGAATAAAAGCGTGAGTGACAGCGAGTCCTGCTGTGAGCGGGATTCCGTAATAAATAAGCGACTTTCCTGATTTCTTTGCTAACGAATAAATAAGAGGCATTAATATGATAAGCCCCACTTCAAAGAAGACAGGTATAGCAACAAGAAACCCCGTTAACACAACCGCCCACTGACTATTCTTATCACCAAATTTATTGTTGATAGTTTGCGAAAGCCTATCAATGCCGCCGGATTCTTCTAAGAATTGCCCGAACATAGCACCAAGGCCAACAATGGTCGCTACAAATCCCAGCGTGTTGCCCATGCCTGACTGCATGGAAGCCAGTACGTCGGCCGCTTGCATTCCCGTACCCAGGCCAACAAACGCTGCTGCCACAAGGATAGCGATAAAAGCATGAACTTTTCTAACTACAACTAAATATGTGAGAAGCACAATGCTACAAATGGCGACAAAAAGAAGGGAAAAAGTATCGGTCATACGTGCTCTCTGGTACCTGTTAGTGACATTGTCTTCATGTCGACGAAGCCATAATACGGAAATCACCCGCTACCTTTACAAGCTAAGTTGAAAAACCCAGCCAATGTTAAATATTTATTAATACAAGATAGCTATCTGGTAACACTATTATAATCACCCCTTGAACGCAACCGGTTTCCAAACTAATATTTATGAGTAAGATGGAGACCAAATAACTCGCTCTTGATGTACTCCTGAATTTTAATGTGAGAGATAAGCTTATGACCCATTGCCATGTATTTTTCGTTTCGGGAGTTTCAGGGACGGGAAAATCGACATTGAGCCAGCATTTAGCCCAACGTTTTGACATGCCTTTCGAAGAAGGAGATCGTTACCATAGCGAGGCAAACGTAGAGAAAATGTCTTCAGGTATACCTCTGCAGGATGCAGACAGATGGGAGTGGTTAATTACGTTAAACATGATTGCCAAGCAACACATTCACGCCGGCCGGAACGTGGTTATAAGCTGTTCAGCGCTGCGCTCAGCCTATCGTGACGTGCTAACCAAAGATATCGCGCCTCACTGCCACTTTATTTACCTTCATGCGTCACAGTCTGTGCTTAGTGCGCGATTAAAACAACGGGAGCATTTTTTTAACGGTGATGCTATGCTCGAAAGCCAGTTTGCAGCCTTGGAGCTGCCTTCTAAAGACAACGCATTCATTATTGATGTTACACAAACTTTCGAGTGTGTTTCTCAGCAGGCAGAAGACTTTATACGCCCTTTGATATCGAATTAAACATCACGACATTAACACTCACTTCCGCGCGGATTAGCGGACCTAGCAGCACATAAAAAGATCGAAGAATGAGTAAGGTAAAAAAGTCACGCACAAAAATATCAGACGTAGCCAATCATTTGGGGGTTCACAAAACTACCGTATCTCGTGCGCTTAATAATTCTAGTGGCATTTCTAAATCACTCGCCCTTAAGATCAAAAATGCAGCGCGAGAGCTAAACTATATTCCGAACCGTGCCGCCCAATCTTTATGCTCAGACAATAATAGAACCATCGCGTTATTGCTTCCGTCTTTTGGAAACAATGTGTTTAACGATGTGATGTTAGGCGTGAAGGCCGTTGCCGACAAAGCCAATTATGCACTGATGATTGGCGACTCGACCTATACCGAGCTTGGCGAGGAGCGTACTGTCGAATCTTACATTCAACAGAACGTGAGTGGATTCATTCTTACTTCTACGCGCCACACTGAAGAAACGAGAAAAATGCTGCTAGCCACAGGGACGCCTGTGGCCGAAATTATGGATATTTCTAGTGAGCCTTTTGATATTAACTACGGGGTAAATAACGAATTAGCAGCCCAGTCTATGACCCAGCATCTTATCGACAAAGGGCGCCGCAACATTGCTTTTTGCTCATTGTATTTAGATTGGCGTGCAATATTGAGAAAGCAGGGCTGGGCAACCGCACTGGACAATGCTGAGTTGTCCGCCGAGCGATATGTTTCCTCTAGAGCCGACGCCACATTTCAAGCTGGTGCTGAGCTTCTTTCAGAAGCACTGCATAAATGGCCGGATACTGATGCGCTATTTTTTGTGAGTGACGAGCTTGCTGCTGGCGCGGTGATGGAATGTAATAGACGAGGTATCAAGCCTGGTAAGGATATCGATATCTGCGGTTTCAACGACTTGAGTTTTGCGCGCTCAATATACCCTGCCCTAACAACCGTATCAGTCCCGCGCCGTAAGATGGCAGAAATGGCAGTTGAATCGTTGATATCGCTAATTGAGGGCGAAGACGTTGAACAAGCGAGCCAAGTTCTACCCTTTGAGCTTAAAATACGAGAAACCGCTTAGTAGACGTTTGGCAGCTTTAGCCCCTAGACTTGGTGCTCGTAAACCTGCGTTTCCTAACCTATTGCCTTTGAAGTTAGTCCTCAAAAACCCAGTGATAGTGCCATTTTAACGAAATTGCAGGGTCGTAAAGAAAACTCCCCTGCACACTCGCTCGATATTAAAGTGTAACCATTACTATTTAAGCATCAGTATAGAGTGTAGTTATCCACTTCTCTTCATTGATGAAATTCCAGCTCCAGTCTGCCCACTTATCGTCTAAGCCCATCGCTTTAACTTCATCGAGGGTTTTGCCGTCTTGCTTAAGTGCCTTAACGTAGCTGAACGTTTCAGAGATCATAGCTAAAAATGCGCTGTATTCTTGCTTGTTACTGATGTCGCCGTGGCCAGGAATAATAACGGTTTCATCGTCTATTTTAGCAAGCAGCTGTTTTACTGAGTCCATATAGCCTTCCACATTACCGCCAGCACCTTGGTCGATGTAAGGAAAGCGACCATTAAAGAACAAGTCGCCGGTGTGCATAACGTTGGGTTGCTCGAACCACACTACGCTATCGCCGTCGGTGTGGCCTACTGCTAAGTGCATGACGTGAAGGGTTTCACCATTGAAGTAAATTTTTATTCCGTCTTCATAGGTGATAGTTGGCAGCGCTTCCGGTTTTATCTTTTCATCGTTAGCTAGGCGAACACGCACATTTTCGTGTGCCAGAATGGTCGCGCCTTTATGGCTGTGGAAAAACGCATTAGAGCCTGTGTGATCGCCGTGATAGTGCGTGTTTATCACATACTTTGGCTTGTCACTCCCGAGCTCACCAAGCTGGGCCGCTATCTTTTCTGCAAGCGGCGCAAATTGATCGTCGATGATCAAAACACCGTCTTCCCCAGCAGATACGCCGATATTTCCACCTGCACCTGTAAGCATGTGCACTGAGCCTTTTATCGCTGTCGCTTTAACTTCGACATCGGCAAATCTATCTTGTGCATTTGCGGGATTAATCGTTGAATAAACCAAAGGGCTCGCAGCAATAAACGCAGCCAAAATGTGTGCGCTAAAACGAGGTGCAGTTTTCATTATTATTTCCTTGTAAGAAGCCTGTTTATTAAAGACCTCTTACACTATGACCTAATTTCACAATTAGATCATTTTTTCATCATCTGGAATATTGCCAACATAGGCAAAACGGGGGAGTGTTTCTCCGTCTTTTTCAACCAACTCAACAAACATATCTAGTGGACGAACCCAAAGCGCTTTTTCGCCGTAGCATGGGCGGTAAACCACTAGCTTACTTTCATCTTCTGAATGCGTCGCCACTTCGTATACATCGTATAAATTACCTTTGTAATGCTTGTAGCGACCTGGGGTTTTAAGTTCTTTCGAGTCCATAACGTCCTTCATTAAAGTGGAAAAAATAGTAAGGGTTAGCCAATCGCTTTCATTTGCCAAAGATTAAATGGTCTTAGAAACTAAACTCTGTTGGATTGGCCTTTTATCGGGTAATACAAAAGCGTCAGTCTATCGCATAGTATCAGTGCGTTAAGTATAACAAGTGGTTAGATTGAGGCTACTGCATGTTAGTACTTAAAAAGTACTGAGCTTATTGGCTAAATCGGTTCAAAAGGCAACACCAATTGCTGTGTTGATTGGTCGGCAGCAAGGCCTATGTGAACGCCAACAAGACGAATCCCCCGCCCTGTTGCTCGTTCGAAGGCTTCCTGCATTAACGTGCGAAAATACGCTTCATCAAGCGTGGCACAGCGGTGCTCTACCGTAGTTAGTTGGAAGTCGTTAAACTTAAGCTTAACGCCCTGCGTGCGAATACGTACCGGCTTACCAGTACGCTTCTTGTGATTTTCCATTCGCTCTTGAAGCTTTTCAAATAAATGCGGCAAAAAATCTATGCATTGCTCGAAGGTATGAATGTCTTCGCTTAGCGTGCGCTCTACGCCGATAGACTTTCGCTCACGAGATACCGATAGTTCACGTTCATCAATACCGTGAGCTCGCTCCCACAGTACACTGCCAAATTTACCCAGCTCTTTTTGAATGCGCTCAAAAGGGTATTGGCGAACATCGTCGCAGGTATTAAGCCCCATACGCTGAAGCTTTTGCATGGTGACTTTGCCTACGCCCGGTATTTTCTTTAGTGGCATTTCGCGTACAAACTCATCGAGCTTATCAGGAGTAATAACACAAATTCCATCGGGCTTATTTTCATCGCTCGCCACTTTTGCCACAAACTTACAAGGCGCAACACCTGCTGAAGCTGTAAGCCCAAGTTCATTTTTAATGCGTTCACGTATTTCTTCAGCAATTAACGTGGCGCTGCCACCGCAAAATTCACTGTTAGTCACGTCTAGGTAGGCTTCATCTAATGATAAAGGCTCAATGAGGTCGGTATAATCAGCAAATATCTTACGTATTTTTTGCGACTCGGCAGCGTACACATCCATGCGCCCTTTTACGAGGGTCAAGTTTGGGCATAGCTTTAAAGCATACGCTGTAGCCATAGCTGAGCGCACACCAAATTTTCGGGCGGGATAGTTACAGGTAGAAATAACCCCTCGACGGTCGGCACTGCCGCCTATCGCAATGGGAATATCGCGCAAGGCTGGGTTGTCGCGCATTTCAACTGCGGCGTAAAAACAATCCATGTCGACGTGGATAATTTTTCGCATTACCTGCCTTTGTTCTATAGCTATAAACACAAAACTGTACAAAAATACAGTATATTATTATTAGTGCTGAATTACACTATTTCGTTGTGATCTCCCAAAAAATTGATGGCTCGGCTAGCTACATTTCAGCCAAGTCACAGTGTGAGCGAATTCATCGAAACAACTTCAATAGAGCTCAATATTAAAGAACGTAACAGATATACCCACAAAAAAAGCGCTGTCGATTAGTATCAAACAGCGCTTTTAAACCTTAAACCAACGATGGGTTAAGCATTACAAAATTTGGTTCTGCTTCCACTCGTTTAGTTTTTTCTGGCGGGCTTCTTCTTTTTCCATGCGCGACTTTTTACGGTCACACGGTTCTGGACAGTCACAGGCTTTTTCAATACCTAGTGCACCTAAGCCACCACAGCTTCCAGAGATTGATTTTTTCTGAAAAAGGTAACCTACGGCCATAGCCAGTACCATTGTTAGAAAGAAACCAAAAGCAAGAATGAATGTAGACATTGCTACCCCCTAATTATGAACTGTGACCAGTTTATCAAATTCTGGCGATGCATACTCTTCAAATCCGTCTTCTGTGCGACGAATGAGGAATACAGCGAGTTGTTCTTGCTCAGCAACCGCTATCGCTTGTTCCCATCCCATTACATTAAACGCCGTAGCCAAACCATCAGACGTCATTGAAGAAGGATGAATTACCGTAACCGAAACCAGGTTATGTGAGATAGGTTTGCCCGTTGTGGGGTCGATTAGATGCGAATAACGAACGCCGTCTTCTTCGTAATAGTTGCGATAGTCACCTGATGTAGCAACCGCGTTTTCTCCTATTGAGACAACTTTTTGAACAGCACGTTCAGTGGTAACTGGCTTTTCAATGGCAATCAGCCACTCACTGCCGTCGCCTCGTTCACCTTTCACACGCATTTCACCACCTATTTCTACAAGGTAGTTTTCAATGTTGTGGTTTTCAAGGATCTCCGCCACTTCATCAACGCCAAAGCCTTTTGCAATAGTCGACAGGTCGACATAAAGCATTGGGTGACTTTTCTTCAAGCCTGTAGGCGTGGTTGACAGCTTCTTATAACCCACATATTCGCGAATATCGTCGATGTCTGTCTGGCTTGGTACTTTTTCAGGGCGCTTAGTTGGGCCAAACCCCCATAAATTAACCAATGGACCAACGGTAACATCAAGTACTCCGCCACTAAGGTTAGCCAAGCGTAGTGCCTCGTTAACCACGGTTAGCGTATCTGGCGATACGGCGAAATTGTCGGTGTAGCGGTATTGATTGAACCTTGATAGTTCTGACGTTGGGTCGTAAGTAGACATCATCTTGTTAACTTCAACAAGACGGGCATCTATTTCAGCTTGTAAGCCTTCTACCGGTGTCTCCGCTACAAGGTACTTAACGTTGTAGGTTGTGCCCATTGTCTGCCCTTGCAGGTGTACTACAGGCGTTTTTTCGTCGCTACAGCTTGCGAGAAGTAGAATACCTACCGCAACAAAGGCGAGGAAAATTCGAATAGCAAATCGAATCACGATGTTGTCCTTAGCTAATATGCACATTATTCAATCGCTATTATGTGCATTCTGCGTTTTGCTTCAACGAAAAAGGGGCTTACGCCCCTTTTAATATGCTTAATAACTTTTAAGCGAGTAGCTCTTAAATTAAACGCCTAGCCACCGAAGTCATCTAGCATGATGTTTTCGTCCTCGACACCTAAATCTTTAAGCATGTTGATTACGGCCGCGTTCATCATAGGTGGTCCACACATGTAGAACTCACAGTCTTCTGGTGCAGGGTGATCTTTCAAGTAGTTCTCAAGAAGTACTTGGTGGATAAACCCAGTGTAACCTTCCCAGTTGTCCTCTGGCTGAGGATCAGAAAGTGCTACATGCCACTCAAAGTTATCGTTTTCTGCTGCTAGCTCGTCGAAGTCTTCTGTATAGAACATTTCACGAAGTGAACGTGCACCGTACCAGAAGCTCATCTTACGCTTAGACTTAAGGCGACGAAGCTGATCGAAGATGTGAGAACGCATTGGGGCCATACCTGCACCACCACCTACGAATACCATTTCGTTTTCAGTTTCTTTCGCGAAGAATTCACCGAATGGACCAGAGATAGTCGCTTTGTCACCTTCTTTCAGGCTCCAAATGTACGATGACATTTTACCCGCAGGTAGGCTTAAGTTATTAGGTGGCGGCGTAGCGATACGCACGTTCAACATAATAATGCCTTCTTCTTCTGGGTAGTTCGCCATTGAGTAAGCACGAATAGTCTCTTCGTCTACTTTAGACTCGATGTCGAAGAAGCCAAAACGCTCCCAGTCACCGCGGTATTCTTCAGGAATATCGAACTCTTTGTACTTAACGTGGTGCGCTGGCGCTTCAATCTGAATATAACCACCTGCACGGAAAGGTACACTTTCACCGTTTGGAATTTTAAGCTTAAGTTCTTTGATAAAGGTTGCTTTGTTATCGTTAGAGATAACTTCACAATCCCACTTCTTAACACCAAATACCGACTCTTCCAGCTCAATTTCCATGTCCTGCTTGATAGCAACCTGACATGAAAGACGGCAGCCTTCGCGCGCTTCACCTTTAGTGATGTGGTCTAGTTCAGTTGGAAGGATTTCACCACCACCTGAGTGTACATCTACACGACACTGGCCACATGAGCCACCGCCACCACACGCAGACGATACGAAGTAACCTGCGTCAGCTAGTGCACCAAGAAGTTTGCCACCCGGTGCAGTTTTGATTGCCTTGTCTGGGTCACCATTGATAGTGATCGTTACATCACCACTTGGTACCAATTTAGACTTGGCAAACATAATGATAAATACTAGCGCCAATACGATGGCAATAAACATGCCGACGCCAAGAAATATTTCTACGTTATTCATTTATATGCTCCCGAGCTCTATTACAGCTGAATACCAGTGAATGACTGGAAGCCAAGTGCCATTAGGCCAGCGATCATGAATACAGAACCAAGACCACGAACACCATCAGGCATATCAGCATACTTCAGCTTTTCACGTACTGCCGCTAGCAATACAATTGCTAGTGCCCAGCCCATACCACTACCAACGCCGTAAACGATGCTTTCAGTGAAGTTGTATTCACGCTGTACCGCAAACGCCACACCACCGAAGATTGCACAGTTAACGGTAATTAGCGGAAGGAAGATACCTAGTGCGTTGTAAAGCGCAGGGAAGAACTTGTCTAAGCTCATCTCTAGAATCTGTACCAACGCCGCGATAACACCGATAAACGTTAGGAAGTTAAGGAAGCTTAGGTCAGCTTCTGGGAAACCTGCCCATGCTAGTGCGCCTGGAGCAAGAATGTTTACATAAATAACTTGGTTAACGGGTACAGAGATACCTAGTACCACGATAACTGCAACACCAAGACCCATAGCAGTTTTAACTTTCTTAGATACCGCTAGGAATGTACACATACCTAAGAAAAGTGATAACGCCATGTTCTCAACGAAAATTGAGCGAACAAATAACGACAAATAATGTTCCATGACTTACTCCTTAGGCTCTACTTGCTCTGGACGGATAGTACGGATAAACCAAATCATACCGCCGATTAAGAAGAATGAGCTGAATGGTAGGATTAACAAACCGTTACCCTGATACCAGCCACCGTTTTGAACCAGTGGAAGGATTTCGAAACCTAAAATAGTACCGAAACCAAATAGCTCTTTAATTGTACCAATAACAATTAGAATGAAAGAGTAACCCAAGCCGTTACCAATACCATCAAGGAAGCTCATCAGAGGTGGGCTCTTCATGGCGTAAGCTTCAGCACGACCCATTACGATACAGTTAGTAATAATCAGACCAACGAATACCGACAGCTGCTTCGATATTTCATACGAATACGCTTTCAGAATTTGGTCAACAACGATTACCAACGACGCAATGATAGTCATCTGGATAATAATTCGAACGCTAGATGGGATCTGGTTACGAATTAGTGAAATAAACAAGTTTGAGAACGCTACAACGCTTGTAAGCGCAAGCGACATTACCAATGCTGTTTCCAGCTTAGTGGTAATTGCCAGTGCTGAACAGATACCCAATACCTGTAGGGCGATCGGGTTGTTGTCCAGGATTGGCCCAAAGAGGGCCTTTTTCATTTCTTTAGTATCTGCCATGAGACTTCCCTTATGAACGCCATGCTTGGTTCTTCAGGAACTGGCCGAAGCCTTGCTCGCCTACCCAGTAACGAATAGTGTTTTCAACACCGTTGCTGGTTAGGGTTGCACCTGAAAGCGCATCGATAGTGTGAGGATTGCTAGGGTTAGCATTTTTCACTACGCGAATAGCAACTTCGCCATTCTCGTAAAGCTCTTTGCCGTCCCATTTGTCCTGCCAAGCAGGGTTTTGCACTTCACCACCTAGTCCTGGCGTTTCTTTTTGCTGATAGTAAATAAGCTCGCGAACCGTTTGGCCGTCTGCGTCTACCGCTAAGAAACCGTACATAAGATCCCAAAGGCCGCTGCCGTGAACAGGAAGGATGATACGAGATACATCACCTGCGTCGTCGCGAACTAAGTAAACACTTGCCACGTTAGGGCGACGTTGGAAACCAACATTGCTGTTAGTTACCTTTGTGCTGTACTCAGTTTCTTTGGCTGCTTTATACATATCGTAATCTGGCTTAGGCGCTTCTACGAAAGTACCTTCGTCAAGATTAACAAAACGCTGTTCTACTCGCTCGCTGTACGTGCTTTCAATTGCGCTATTGCTCATGCCCATTTCATAAAGGCCTGCAGCATTAAGAATGTTGCTCTTTTTATCTAGAGCTGCGTTTGTTTGTTGTAGAGAGCGAAGGCCAACAGCCGCGCCAGACACAACAATTGAACAAACTAAACATACGGCAACAACAATACCTACCGTTTTGCCTAAAGATTCTTTCTTAGCCGACACGTGCTACCCTCCGCTTGATATTGCTTTGTGCGACGAAATAGTCGAACAGTGGCGCCCACAAGTTAGCAAATAGAATTGCTAGCATTACACCTTCAGGGAAGGCTGGGTTAAGGACGCGGATTAGTACCGTCATAAAGCCAATGAAGATACCGTAAGCCCACTTACCTTGGTTTGTGAACGACGCAGATACTGGGTCTGTCGCCATAAAGAACATACCAAAAGCAAGACCACCAACAACAAAGTGCCAATGAGCAGGCATTGCAAACATAGGGTTCGTGTCGCTGCCAATTAGGTTAAGTAGCGATGCGAAGAACGCCACACCAATTGCCACACCAGCAACAATACGCCAGCTTGCTATACGCATGTACATGATGAACAAGCCACCAAGAATAATAGCAAGGGTAGACACCTCACCCGCTGAACCTGAGATAGTACCGATGAAGCTGTTCATCCACTGATCCATGTTCGCGTAATCAAGGTTGCCAGAAGCCGCTTGGCTTAGAGACGTTGCACCAGAATAGCCATCTGCCGCTACCCATACTTGGTCACCTGAAATTTGTGCAGGATACGCAAAGTAAAGGAATGCACGACCAGATAATGCTGGGTTAAGGAAGTTACGACCTGTACCACCGAATACTTCTTTAGCAATTACAACACCGAAGGTAATACCTAGTGCAACTTGCCATAGAGGAATAGTAGCTGGAAGTGTTAGTGCGAACAGTACCGATGTAACGAAGAAACCTTCGTTAACTTCGTGCTTGCGCACAGACGCGAACAATACTTCCCAGAAACCACCTACCGCGAACGTTACCGCGTAGATTGGCAACCAGAAACATGCGCCATAGAAGAATAGACCTAGTGTGCCCGCATTTGCCAAGTCACCGCCAAGGGCAGCGAATAGGCCTGCTTGCCACGTATCAGGTAGTGTTCCTGCGCCAGCAGCAATTGCTTCTTGCGCTTGGAAACCAATGTTATACATACCAAAGAACATAGCTGGGAATGTTGCCATCCATACCATGATCATGATGCGCTTAAGGTCAATGCTGTCACGCACGTGCGTGTTAGCTTTATTTACTTTACCTGGGGTGTAGAAAATGGTCGCCGCAGCTTCGTAAAGCGCATACCACTTTTCATGCTTACCACCTGGTTCGAAGTTTGGTTCGATCTTTTCTAAATACGCTTTTAAACCCATGACTTAACCCTCTTTCTCTATCGTGGTCAAACAGTCGCGTAAGATAGGAGCGTAGTTATATTTGCCAGGGCATACATAAGTACACAATGCCAAATCTTCTTCGTCCAACTCTAAGCAACCCAACGTCTGAGCACCGTCAGTATCACCAGAAATCAGGTCCCTAAGCAGAAGCGTAGGAATGATATCTAGGGGCATAACGCGTTCGTAATTACCAATTGGAACCATAGAACGTTCAGAACCATTGGTAGTTGTTGTCATATCAAATTTCTTGCTGCCACTTAGGTGACCTAAGTAAGCACGAGTCACTGAGTGTTGGTTTGAACCAGGTAGGATCCAACCGAACAATTTCTTCTCGCGACCTTCTTTTAGTAGTGAAACTTGGGTGTGGAAACGACCAAGGAAGCCGTGAACGCCCATCGCTGTCGTACCGCTAAGTACAGAACCAGAGATAACACGTACTTCACCGTCTACTTGCTCGCTAGCAGTAAGCTCGGTCAAGTCTGCGCCCATTACGGTGCGCACTAGGCGTGGGTTAGTTGCCGCAGGACCTGCAAGTGAAATAACACGACGGTTATCTAGCTCGCCAGAGGTCAGCAATGCACCAATTGCCATAACGTCTTGGTAGTTGATGTGCCAAACCGTTTTGTTCATGCCAGCAGAATCAAGGAAGTGGATGTGAGTACCCGGTAGGCCCGCAGGGTGAGGACCGCCAAATTCTTCAACATCAACTGCCGCATCGCCAGTAGCAACAGATGCACCTGCCGCTTTACAAACGTAAGTCTTGCCACCGCTCAATTGCGTTAATGCTTTAAGACCATTTACGAAATCGTCTTGGCGCTCAGCAATAATCACTGCAGGATCTGCTGCTAGTGGATTGGTATCCATTGCTGTAACGAAAATTGAACTTGGAACAGAGTCTAGCTTAGGAGATTTGCTAAATGGACGTGTACGGAACGCTGTCCACATGCCTGACTCTACAAGGATTGACTGAAGCTGCTCGCGTGAAGCGCTCGCGATCTGGTCAGCTGCAATTTTATCAAAAGTTACAGCATCGCTGCCGTTCACTTTGATAACTACAGACTGAAGAACACGTTTTGCACCACGGTTAACCTCTACCACTTCACCCGCTGCTGGGGCAGTGAATTTAACGCCAGGGTTCTTTTTGTCTTCAAAAAGCACCTGACCTTTCTTCACTACATCGCCAACTTGGACGTGCATGGTAGGGCGCATACCCACATATTCTTCTCCCAGAATGGCAACGCGCGTTGCAGCAGATGCATCAGCAATCTCCTGCTTTGGCGCTCCCTCAATTGGGAGGTCGAGACCTTTCTTGATTTTTATCATATGTAATCGCACTACTCTAATAGAAATACCCTTTTGCATGACCGCAGAAAACCTGCCTGTCAGCATGCAAAAGCGCACTATTAACAGGTGTAGAACACCTTTTCGTTGTTGATTGATGGAACTTGCTGCAATTGCTACGGTCAGCCTGTTATGAAGCCGTAACGCATAATTCCTTTTGCGGACGCTTAATTCGCCCTTTCTTTATAGACCACCAGCAGAAATTTACACTTATTATTGTTGTTGTGTAGCTGCAATCGCTACTGCTGTTTTGGTAGAGGCAGAAAAGACCCCTACTTAATTTCGGGATTTTAGCATTAACCCATACGTTTGTGCCACGCTATTTCAAGATAAAGGCAAATTTTTCTACAATTTAATGTAAACCTTTGGTCTTATTCATTTACATTTTGCGAATCCATACGCCGTATCAACTTGTAATCAGGTACAAAAAAGCCGTCAAATCAGACGGCTTTTGCGCATATAAGCATTAGGTTAATTAATGGTAAGTTTAGGTTTTACCAATTAACCATTGGGTCAACTTCACTGTCGTAATCAACACTTGAAATATCAAAACCGAACAGTTTTAAGAACTCATGGTTGTAACCTTTGTAGTCACTTAAGTCATGAAAGTTCTCTTGTGTCACTTGATCCCATAGCGCCTTAATTTTCGCTTGAGTAGCATCGTTAGTTTCTTTGCCATCCATGCGATAGCGATTTGCTTCATCTAACGTTGGTGTATTGCCGAACAGGCACTGTGTGAACAAGCCATGAATCTGCTCAATACACCCTTCGTGGGTGCCTTCCTCTTTCATCACTTTGTAAATAAGTGAAATATACAGAGGCATTACAGGAATGGCTGAGCTTGCCTGCGTTACTAGTGCTTTCAACGAGCTCACATTGGCTTGCACAAGCAAATCACTGTTTTTACCAATAATGGCTGCGGCAGCGCGATCTAGGTCTTCTTTCGCTTTACCAATCGTCGCTTGACCATAAATAGGCCATGTTAGTTCTTTACCGATATAGGTATATGCGGTGGTTTTACAGCCTTCAGCAAGCACATCGGCTTCACGTAAAAAGTCCATCCAACGTTCCCAATCTTCACCGCCCATCACTTTGATGGTGTTAAGGATTTCTTCGTCGTTGGCTGGCTCTAGCGATACTTCATGCACTTTGTCTTTATCAGTATCGTAGGTTTTCGTAGTGTACGCCTGCCCTACAGGCTTAAGCGTAGATTTATACGTTACGCCTGTTTCTGGGTCGGTTCTACGCGGGGATGCAAGGCTATAAATGACCAAATCAACCTTGCCCATTTCAGCTTTGATTTTTTCGATGGTTTCATTTTTGATTTCATCGGAAAACGCATCGCCATTAATAGTTTCTGCATACAAGCCTTTTGCTTTGGCTTTTTCGTGGAATGCAGCGGTGTTGTACCAACCGGCAGTACCCGTTTTACGTTCCGTTGGTGCTTTTTCAAAACACACACCCAGCGTTTTAGCGCCATAGCCGAACGCAGAAGTAATGCGTGATGCTAGGCCGTATCCCGTAGAGCTACCAATAACCAATACATTTTTAGGGCCTTCGCCTAAGTCGCCTTTTGCTTCTACATAAGCAATTTGTTCGTCAACCGCCGTTGCACAGCCAACAGGGTGCGCGTTTGTACAAATGAAGCCTCTCACTTTAGGCTTGATAACCATAATAATTTTCCTTATTTGAGCGTGGGGCTATTGTAATGCCGAAGCCACTGATAACAACTCGGAGCAGATGAAACCTAGCATATCGCAAACGCAAGGCGACACCAATGAAACAACGTGCCAAATTTAGGTTTGCTTTGTATTTACGAGAAAAGACAGAGAAGAAAAGAGATAGGAAAAAGAAACATTAGGCCATATCGCTAAATTTAACGAAGTGCGAGCTAGTTTTTAAAACGTTATGAACTATGAATAAGAAAAGATGGAACACAGGTGTACAGAACTGCACACCTGTGAACAACACATTAACCTAGAACGTCTAGAAGCTCTACGTCAAAGATAAGCGTGCTGTATGGTGCAATAGCTGCACCCGCACCTTGCTCACCGTAAGCAAGATCATGTGGCACGTATAAACGGTACTTAGCACCTACTTTCATAAGTTGAAGTGCTTCAGTCCAACCTTTAATAACGCCGCCTACTGGGAATTCAGCTGGCTGGCCGCGCTCGTAAGAGCTGTCAAAAGTGGTACCGTTGATAAGTGTACCGTGGTAGTGAACACGTACAGTGCTAGCCGCAACTGGTGTTTCACCGTCACCTTCAGCAATAACTTCATACTGAAGACCAGATTCAGTAACGGTTACTTCGTCACGCTTCGCATTTTCTTCAAGGTACTTTGTGCCTTCTTCAATAACCGCTTTGCTAGCTTCTTCTTTAGCCGCTTGCATACGCTTGTGAATTTCGCCGAACGCATCACGTAGTGTGTCGTTATCAACCTGAGGCGCTTGACCTGCGAAGGCGTCTTTTAGGCCAGCTACAACAGCGTCAATCGCTAGTCCGTCAAACGGATTTGATTGTAATTGTTGACCCATTTGAAAACCAATGCCGTAACTTGCTTGGGTTTCTACTGTATTGAATGTATCAGTCACAAGAACTCCTGAAATTAAATTACAAATGCAGTACAAATTTCAAACAAACCGCATAACGCGAGAATGTTTCTGCATTTTCCGGTGCAAGAGTGTATCACACCACAAAATATCTTGCTTTGAGCAATGTTAACTAGGGTGCAAAAGTATCAAAATGTTGTAAATTATAACCGAAAGTGGTTAGACAAGTCGCAAAGGACACAGTATGGTTAGGCCCATATATTTAGGAGGAAAGCATGCAAACACACTACGATGCTGAACTGAAAGATACCGTTCGATACCTTGGTAAAACCCTTGGTGAAACAATCAAAAATCAATTAGGTCAGGAGTGGCTAGACCGTATTGAAAAGATTCGAAAAGGCGGCCGAGCTTCTTATCAGGGAGACGCTACTTGTAGCGAAGAACTGAAAGAAACTTTCAAAACAATGTCTGACAGCGATTTGCTTACTGTTGGCCGTGCCTTCGCACAATTCTTGAACTTAGGTAATATTGCCGAGCAAGAATACAACGCAGCAATGAATGTTGATGCATCGATAGATGCACTGTTCAAACACCTAGATAAAGCTGAGTTAACCGCAGAGAAAGTTCAAGATGCGGTTGCTAAGCTAAACATCGATCTTGTACTGACCGCGCATCCTACTGAAGTTACGCGCCGTACACTTATCCACAAACATAAAGAATTGGCGAACTGCCTTCAGGCCATTCACCAAGAATCGCTTAATGACGTTGAGCGTAAAAAAATTGAAACCCGCATTGCCGACCTTATTGCACAGGCTTGGCACACTGAAGAAATTCGTTCTGTACGCCCTACACCTGTTGATGAGGCGCGCTGGGGCTTCTCGGTTATTGAAAACTCATTGTGGGAAGCGGTACCTGATTTCATGCGCGAGCTTGACGGCCGTTTAAATGAAGATTATGAGGTTTCACTGCCGCTAGATGCTTCTCCTGTTCAATTTAGTTCTTGGATGGGCGGCGACAGAGACGGTAACCCATTTGTAACGTCAAAAGTGACTGAGCAAGTACTCTTACTTGCCAGAAAGCGTGCAGCCAAACTTTTCGCTATTGATCTTGATCGCTTACAAGTTGAGCTTTCAATGTACGACTGCAACGACGCGTTACGCGAAAAAGTCGGCGACGCCAACGAGCCATACCGCGCCCTTCTTCGTCCACTCGTTGACAAGTTCATCGCAACCCGCGATGGCATTAGCGACTACTTAGCAGGTAAGAACCCAGATACTTCAAACTGGATAGAAAGCGACGATGAGCTAATCGAGCCGTTAATGCTTTGCTACCAGTCATTGTTAGACTGCGGTATGCAGGTCGTGGCAAACGGACTGTTACTAGACACTATTCGCCGTGCTCGAGTATTCGGTATTCACCTTCTGCGCCTTGATGTACGTCAGGACTCTGAGCGTCACGCAGACGTCTTTAGCGAACTCACTCGCTATCTTGGTCTTGGTGATTATGCTCAGTGGAGCGAAGCCGACAAGCAAGCTTTCTTATTACGCGAGCTTGGCTCAAAACGCCCGCTTTTCCCTGCGCAATGGGACGCGTCTGACGACGTGAAAGAAGTGCTTGATACCTGTAAGGTAATTGCGAAGCACAGCAAGCACGGCTTTGGTATTTATATCATCTCTATGGCCAGTGAGCCGTCAGATGTCATGGCCGTACAGCTTCTACTTCAAGAAAGTGGTGTAGATTGGCCTATGCCAGTGGCACCATTGTTCGAAACGCTAGACGATTTGAACAACTCACCTGACGTAATGCGCAAACTTCTGTCTATCGACTGGTATCGCGGTTACGTTAAAGGCCGTCAATTCGTTATGATCGGTTACTCTGATTCAGCGAAAGACGCTGGTGCATTGGCTGCTGGCTGGGCACAGTATCAGTCGCAAGAAGCATTGGTTGCCATTGCTGATGAGTTTGACGTAAGCCTGACCCTATTCCACGGACGTGGCGGTACAATTGGCCGCGGTGGATTGCCAGCACACGCGGCTATTTACTCACAACCTCCTGGCTCACTAGAAGGCGGTTTCCGCGTAACAGAACAAGGCGAAACTATTCGCTATAAATTCGGTATGCCTAAGCTGGCTAAACGCAGCTTGGGTATTTACGCTAGCGCTATAATTGAAGCCATGTTATTCCCGCCTCCGGCACCAAAAGAAGAGTGGCGAGAGCTTATAACTGCAATGGCAGCCCAAGGTCGCGATAACTACCGTGCAACCGTGCGTCACGATAAAGAGTTCGTACCTTACTTCCGTGTTGCAACGCCAGAGCAAGAGTTAGGCAAACTCCCACTAGGTAGCCGACCTGCGAAGCGTAAGCCTCAAGGCGGTATTGAGAGCCTACGTGCGATTCCATGGATATTTGCTTGGGCACAAACCCGTTTGGTACTGCCAAGCTGGCTAGGCGTTATGCGTGCTATTGATAGCGTGAAGACCCCTGAGAATGAGAAAGTCGTTAACGAGATGTTCAGCGAATGGCCATTCTACCGTTCACGTCTTTCTATGCTAGACATGGTGTTCCATAAAGCTGACCCACGTATTAGCGAAGCTTATGACGAGCGCTTGGTACCAAAAGAGCTTAAACACTTTGGTGAAGCATTACGTAGCGAGCTTAAAGAAAGCATCTCGTCACTCTTGGCTATCACAGGCGATGACGACATTATGAAGAACGACCCGCAGGGTAAAGAGTCGATGGAGATCCGTGCAGGATACCTTCAGCCACTTCATTACCTGCAAATTGAGCTTCTAGATCGTATCCGTAAAGCCGGTGACGATGCACAGAACACCAGCCTAGAACGCGCCATGATGGTAACTATTGCTGGTATTGCCATTGGTATGCGTAACACAGGTTAAGTACGCTAACCCTTTAAATTAAAGAGGCCCGCTTCGTATTTCGTTGCGGGCTTTTTTATTGCGTTACTGAAAGTGCACCGCTAACCAACTATTGATTTCGCTTTCAACTTCATCGCGATAGAAAGTTAAACTATGATCGCCGTTTTCGTAAACAACCAGCTTATGCGAGTGGTTATTGTCTTTTAGATGCTGTGCCGCATTAAGCGAATGGGAAACATCAACGCGAATATCTGCACTTCCGTGCACTAGCAAAATAGGTACATTCGGATTTAGCTCATCAATCCATTTTACCGCTGAGCGTTCATCAAGGGCTTTTGTTTGGTTTTGCTCCATATTCGGAACAAGTTTATTAAGCAGCGCCTGCATGTCTGGACGGCGCGCCACAGTTGTATGCAAATCAGACGGGCCTGCTACAATCACTGCGCTGGCAATGTCACTTATGTTCTTTCGAAGCGCCTGCCATGTCATCATGCCGCCACGACTCACGCCATATAAGGCAATCTTGTTAGAGTCGACATTAGGTAACTGCTTGGCTATTTCAATCAGTCGCAAAACGTCGTTTACATCATCGCCGCCAAATTCATCTTTACCTTGGCTAAATTTAGCACCGCGGTAGTTACTCGCTAAGACAATATAACCCTGCTGCGCAAGCGGCATTAGACGCTCAACCACGGCTATGCGCGTTACATTATGTTTATGGTTACCACCACGATTATAAATAATCACGGGGAGTTTTTTGTCACCAACATGCTTTGGCGACACCATAACACCTGAAATTTTCAATCCATCCGACTCGTATTCAATCCACTGGGCACTTGTATCCTTCATGAGTGCATTGAACTTTTTAGGATTGACCGCTTTTTGCCATCGATCCACAAACGCAACTTTTTGATTATTACTTTGCACATGTGCTAACCATGCCTTGTAATCGGTAAAGGGAAGTGCATCGCCTTTGAGCGTTAATGCTTCAGGCAACTGAGCAAACGCAGTGTCTGCCAATGACGCCGTATTGCTTGTTGCCGCAACCGTATTGGCGTTAATGCATAAACTAAAAAATGTGATGGAAAGTAAACTAGCGCATTTAAAAAAAGTCATAACACATCCTTGTTTAATTCGAACAAAAAGAGCTTCAAGTCACTAGTAAATAACGAATGTATTTGTGACTCAACAAAATACGCATATAGTTAGTAACAAAATTTGTACCCCATACATTTTAAGGGAATAAAAAGTGCGAACATTTTTACTACTAACCTTTTCTACTTTGCTTTTGCTTTCGTTTAATAAGCTCTCTTTCGCAAGCACAATGGAATTACCCCCGGGTTTGTGGGAAGGCATAAGTCAAGATGAAACGACATTTAGGTTGCTTCAAATACAAGAAAGTGGCGAACACAGCTTTTTTGAAATCGCCATCCCAGGAGGCTTCAAAAAAATGCGTCGCACACCGTTTACCAATGACGACATCACTTGCATAGAAAACCGGTGCACAATTAAAACAACGATCGAAGGTGATGTTACACGCACGCTTACTCTTTCGCCTCACTTAGATAACGCTTTTAACGTATTAGAGTCGAGCTATAAGGACAAAGAAAGTTATATTTCTCAGACTTATCAAATCGTTAAACAGGAAGCAAAGTCAACGCCGAGAAAGTTTTTAGAAAACCGCAAGCAGATACTATCTAATGCAAAGCAGCATATCGCTAATCATCCTTTTGGCACTTGGATTGGTGTTATGCAGTATTTAGATAGACCCGAATTAGCTTTACTCGAATTGTACGAAAGCGAACAAGGCTCACTGCGCGTTTATAGAAAAGGGGAAGACGCATTTAGGGAAGTCCAATCACCATTTACTGCTGACGATGTAAGCATAGATGCTCGAGTCATCGAAATTGAAGCTTCTCACACAACTTTCGCTTCAAAGATTATCCTATTCGTTCTTACGGACAACATGATTTCCGGCTATACATACGCATTACACAAAGGCTACCCAGTCGCGATGGGCCCAATAAAGTTGTTTAGAATAGATCCATTACAGACACAGTAGGTCAATTAGGAAATAAACTTCTTGCTAGCTATGGATGGAATGCTTAATTGGCGGTACTTTAATAAATAGGCGCTTCTGTGCCCAGGATGCCGCGACAAAGCCTACAAAGACGCAACAAAAAAGGCTGGATACGTAAGGTCGTAACAGACTGTCTGCAGCATGCAGCCAAGCCTCCATGGATGGAATCTCGGCGTGTCTGTGTAGGCCTTACGTATCCAGCCTTTTCAAGCGGATGCAAATGCATCCGCTTTTAGCGCTATTAGCCGTTTACGAAGTCAACGCCTAGCTTGATGTCGCCACGTAGGCCTTCAAGCATGTCGTTTTTCGCTTTTTCTTCAAATGCGCTTAGCTCGCCGTATGGCAAGATTTCTTCAACACCGTTTGCGCCTAGGCGAACTGGGTGTGCGAAGAATGCTGCGTCATCGCTGTCGTCAGTTTGTACGTAAGTGTACTCAACCACGTTCTCACCTTGCATTGCTGCAACTAGAGATAAACAGAAGCGCGCTGCTGCTTGACCCATAGATAGGGTTGCAGAACCGCCGCCCGCTTTTGCTTCAACAACTTCAGTACCCGCGTTTTGGATACGAGTAGTTAGGCTAGCAACTTCTTCGTCTGTGAACTCTACGCCTTCAACTTGTGAAAGTAGAGGAAGGATAGTTGTACCAGAGTGACCGCCGATTACCGGTACGTGCACAGAAGATACGTCTACACCTTTAAGTTCAGCAACAAAGGTTTCAGCACGGATAACGTCTAGTGTCGTTACACCGAAAAGCTTGTTCTTGTCGTAAACGCCTTTTGCTTTTAGCGTTTCAGCTGCAATAGCAACAGTAGTGTTAACTGGGTTAGTGATGATACCAACACACGCGTTCGGGCAGTTATCAGCTACACCTTCGATTAGGTTTTTAACAATGCCGGCGTTGATGTTGAACAGATCAGAACGATCCATACCTGGCTTACGAGGCATACCCGCTGGAATTAGAACAACGTCTGCTCCAGTTAGTGCATCAGCTAGGTCATCTTTACCGTGACCGGTTACTTTTACCGCAGTGGGGATGTGGCTCAAATCAACGGCAACACCAGGAACAACTGGCGCTACGTCGTAAAGCGCTAAATCTGAACCTGCTGGCAATTGTGTTTTCAACAACAAAGACAGCGCCTGACCAATACCACCGGCAGCACCTAACACGGCTACTTTCATACCATTTCTCCTATGGGATTACTTCACGTATTTAAACGGAACGTCACACTAATGCAACGCGGGGGAAAACTCAATCACCGGATCGTCTTATTAACGTTATTTATGGCGATTTTATCTCGATATTCATTATCATGAATGATTATGCAAAGAAATTGCGCAAAGTCTACCTGTACGGCACAATATACGCATACTAAATATAATTCCTAACGATAATCCTTAAAAAGAAAAGAGCGCTAATGGCAAACGCAAAACAAGAGCAACTCATCAAAGCTTTTAAAGAAATTCTTAAAGCAGAAAGTTATGGTTCGCAAGGCGAGATTGTTGATGCTTTAAAAGCACAAGGTTTCGACAACATCAGCCAATCTAAAATCTCTAGAATGCTAAGCAAATTCGGCGCGGTACGCACGCGAAATGCCCGAGGTGATATGGTGTATTGCTTGCCTCCAGAGCTAGGTATGCCTACGGCTAAAAGCCCTCTTAAACAGCTGGTACTGGATATCGTTCACAACAATGTAATGGTAATCATAAGAACCAGCCCTGGTGCTGCGCAGCTTATTGCGCGCTTGCTTGACTCATTGAGTAAAAAGGACGGGGTTTTGGGCACCATTGCAGGTGACGACACTATTTTCATCGCGCCAGCGGATGTAACAAGAATTGAAGAGCTAAGGCAACGCGTTGAAGATTTATTCGAAAATGTCTAGGTAGTTCGTCAAGAACTCGGTAACCGAAAACAAGAAACCGCATACATGATGCGGTTTCCAACTAGCTCCTAAGCGAATGCTTCCTTAAGACAGTAATTTGATAAGCGCATCTGCAGTTGGGCGTGATGACGGTGGGTTCTGTCCTGTCACCAGTAAACCATCAGTACACACTTTTACGGCGAAATCGTCTGCACTTTCATATTTACCGCCCTTTTTCACTAGCTCGTCTTCAACTAGGTATGGAACAACATCGGTAAGCTCCATTGCTGCTTCTTCGCTATTGGAGAAGCCTGTCACAGCTTTTCCGTCCACCAAGTACTTGCCATCTGGAGTTTTCACATCTTTAAGCACAATTGGCGCATGACACACGGCACCAACAGGTTTGTTTGCTGCAATAGTGTCTTCAATTAGCTTGATAGAATGCGCGTTATCCGATAAATCCCAAAGCGGGCCGTGCCCTCCTGGATAAAACACCGCATCGAACTCGTCGGCTCTTACATCTTCTAGTGGAATTGTTGACGCTACAGCACTGCGTGCAACTTCATCTTTTGTGTAACGGATAGCGTCATCTGTCATGGCGTCATCCGCTAGACTGTTGGGGTCAATTGGCACTTGGCCCCCCATAGGCGATGCTAACGTTAAGGTATAGCCGGCATCTTTAAATGCATAGTACGGGGCGGCAAACTCCTCTAGCCACATACCGGTTTTCTTGCCCGTATCGCCCATTAGCTCGTGTGATGTCATTACCATTAATACATGTTTGGACATTATTCCTCCTTGCTTGGTTATTTAAATCTTGCGCAAGTTGGTTCGCATGAAGAGAGGCGTTAGATCAGTTTTTGGAAAAATCTTAATGAATGGAAAAGCGGAGTTATTGAATTTTAGGCATAAAAAAGTGCCACCCCCGATTAAGGAAAGTGGCACCTAACACTACAATTGGTTCACACCATTGGATTAGAAGTCGTATTTAATACCGAACTGAACTTGCCATACAGACTGGTCAAGAACTTCTAGGTTCTTAATACGGCTGTCGCTGTTCAGGTCAAAGTACTCGTACTGACCATCAACGATGTTTGCAGAAACAACTGCACGCTCATACTCGTAACGAGTACGCTCGATACGACCCCAGTCGTCATTTAGTAAGTTACCGAAGTTCTCGATATCGAAGAACACAGTAAGCTTATGCTCTGGGTAGAAAGCAGGTAGTTGCTGCTGAATACGTACATCGATGATAGTTGACCAACGAGAGTTGTCACCATTACGCTCAGCGATGCCGCCTTTGTATTGTGCAAGCTCAGAGCTGTTGATGTAATCAATGAACTCTTGCTGAGCAGCTAGGTCGCCACCGAATGAAGTAGATGCAAACAACGGATCGTCGATACCGTTAGGTACGTATAGCAAGTGACCCGCATCATCGTTACGGCTTTCACGCGCACAACGACCGCCACCAACATCTAGCACACACGCGTTGTTTTCGTCGAATGTGTAGCTGTAAGGTTGACCTGAACGACGCTCAGCAAATACGGACACTTTAGTCTCGTAACCGTCGATTAGCTCTTTGCTCCAGTTAAAGCGCATTTTCCATAGGTGCTCAGTCTGGAAGTTAGACGTACCAGCGCGTGGCGCTTGACGGTCATAAGCTGCGAAGTCAGAGTAGTTAGACGTCGCAGTAGATGAAGTACCGTAGCCGATATCTTCTACATCAGCATATGTATAGCTAGTGAAGAAGTCGAATGAACCGTAAGACGTTTCCCACGCTTTTGACGCAGACAATGCGTATAGCATAGCGTCGCCGTCGTCTACAGAACCTGTAACAATCGCTTCTGGGCCTTCGCTACAGTCGTAAACGCCACGACCGTCTGGTGATGTACCAACAGGGTTTTCACAGCGTTGATCGTACCAGTAAGTTGCATTTTCAAGCTTGTTATATAGAACGTCAGCAGAGAACAACCAGCCTTCAAGTACTTCGATTTCTGGCTCGTGTGCAACACCCAAGCTTACTTTCCATGTAGTAGGAATTTCGAAATCTGGTGCTAGTGCGTTTACAGTACCGTCAGGTGCTGTATTCGCTAGCGCATCAAGAACGTTTTGAGGGATATACTGGCCAGTAGCCGCATCAGGCGTAGTTGGTACTTGGTAAGTTTGACCAGAACCAAAATCTTCGTAATCATCAGAGATCACGCCATCGTTAGAGTAGCTGTTTGAAATCCAAACACTTGGCGCACCACCAGAGAAACGACCGATACCACCACGAACAGTGGTGTAGTCAGACGCATACCACTGGAAAGACACACGAGGAAGAATCACGTCAAGACCGTCGATGTCTGTAGTGTTTGTAAAACCATAACGGTCAACAAAGTTTTGGTTTTCACGGATAGAGCCTTCTGACTCATACCAGTCATAACGAATACCAGCGTCGATAGTTAGCTCAGCTGACGCTTCCCATGAATCTTGGAAGTATAATGAGTTGTAGTTATAACCCCAGATTGCACGAAGGTCGTTTTCGTCGTTAGTAACAGCATTGTTATAAAGAAGCGCAGACGCTTGTGCATTTGCTAAGTCTTCAATGCTGTCGAACAAGTATGAACCTTCAGAGTTCTGCGCAAACAAGTTGTCTACGTCTACTTCTTCACGCTCGTAACCAAGTTTAAGGATGTGGTCACCAGTAGTGTAAATACCTACTAACTTAACTTGGAAGAAATCTTGGTCTAGTGAGTTACCGTGACGGAAACGGTCTGGACCAATTGTTAGGTAGTTCTCATCGCCATCTACTTCACGTAGGAAAACAGCGAAGTTAGGGAATTCTGCACCGTTAAGTGAGTTCTGGCCAGTTTCTTGAGTCGTACTTGCAATCTTGAACTGAGTCGAGAAATTTGACGTCCAGTCAGAGAACACGTGAGCAATGAAGCTTTCAACTTTTTCTGAGCGGTCGTACCATGCAGATGATGCACCTAGTACTTCGTCATTAGTCAGGAAGTTGTTACCGTTTTGTTCATTAATAGAGTTACCTTCAGTACTCATGTAAGTGAACTTAGCACGGTGATCAGCATTGATGTTCCAGTCAATGTTAGCAAGGATCTTTTCGTCCTGTACATCGTCTTTCTGGAAGTTACCGATATCGAAGCCCCACACGTCAGATACGATTTGGCCAACTTGTGCAACATCATCCATAGTGATGTTAGCTACTTCGTTTACTGCACCAGAGCCCGCTGGACCACGATTTAGTGGTGCAACAGAATCGAACTTGTCATATGCAACAAAGAAGAAAAGCTTGTCTTTGATGATTGGACCACCAAGTGTTGCAACGAACGTTTTTTCTTCGAAGTCGAAGTTAAACTCTTCATCACCGTTATTGTCGCCCATCATTGAGTCGTCAGTGTAGTAGTAAGCTACTGAACCATGAAACTCGTTAGTACCTGATTTAGTTACGGCATTGATAGTACCGCCAGTAAAGCCGTTGTACTCAACGTCAAACGGAGCAGTTTGGATTGAAAGTGATTCAATTGCATCGTAAGAGATTGGTGAACGCTGAGTTGGGTAACCGTTAGCGTTAAGACCGAAACGGTCATTTAGTGCTACACCATCAACAGTTAAAGAGTTGAAACGGTTGTTTGCACCAGCAATTGTTAGTTCTTTCGCACCACCGCTTTGCACGTTAACAGACGCAAACGGGTCTAGTTGAGCCGCATCAGTAATGTCACGGTCGATTGAAGCAACTTGGTTAAGTGCTTCTAAACCTAAGCTAGTGCTCAAGCCTTCGTTAGTATAGCCAGTACCAGCACTGCTACCTGTTACAACGATAACTTCGGTGCTTTGAGCAGATTCAACAGTGATAGGTAGTGCAAGCGCTTGGTCAAGAGAAAGATAAACGTTCTCTACTTTTGTAGGAACAAAACCGTCGCCTGTAATCGTTACTGTGTATGGACCACCAACACGAAGACCACGTGCTGAGAAGGTACCACTTTCGTTTGTAGTTGCAGTAGATACTGTACCTGAAGGTTCGTGCTTGATGGTAACTGTTGCACCAGCAAGGTTTGAACCAGCTTCACTAACAACGTTGCCTCGAATTGCTGACGTTGTTGTCTGCGCCATAACTGTACCAGCTAGGCCAGCAGAAACAGCAACAGCGATAGCAACGCGGCTGAGTTTTGCTTTGAAGTTCATGTGTGTGTTTCCCTTTTTGTTTAAAATTCTTTTTTATGGACTTGCGCAGGGTGTTGTCCCTATCAAGACCATTGACTATTTTAGTACCGCGAGAAATTGTTATCGAGGTTCATGTCAAATTTATTACAGTTTTACATTTTTATTTAACACCAATCGCCCGAGGCTAGTGACTTTGCAAAAAAATACCTGACCACATGGTCAAGTTAATTTACTTGTTATTATTGTTGTCTATCTGCAGCAATTGGACGGTTCTATTCTTGGCAGATGTGCGACTAATAAACAGCGTTTAATAAAAATCAGGTTTACCTATAAAAATAAACCTTATTTCAACAACTTAACGCTTTAAAATAAATTTACCTATTGCAATAAATAACCTTAACTGATGAAATCCCTACATAAATCGTTAATTCATTTGGTCGTTTTTTTGGCGAATTTTAGAATTGTTGCCTCCGGAAAGTGGATATTATTTGTCATCGTCGCTATCGCGTGCGGTGCTTTTAGCTATTTACAAAAAAACAATATTTATAATGACATCACCCCACAAACCGGTCAATTTTTATACTGCAAAACTGAATTAAGTGCGAATAGCGACATTTTTTCAGTGTACGTTACCGATGGTCGCATTGCTGAAATGGCAAGAGATAGATTGTGCGCTGACAGCACAACAAAGAGGCAATTCGGCGAAGTTAAAATTATCATCGGTCAAAGCGACTACGACACGTTTCGCTACATCAACCACGGCGTTGTTGACCTTGCATTAGTGAAAAAGAACGTGGTCGACGCGTTTGGCGCTGACCAAATATATGGGCTGTCTAAAGTGGCATCGCACCCTAATTACAGCGCCTTTTTCATTGCGTTACGCGAACGCCCGCAATTAAGTAAAGAATACTTGCTTGGTAAAAAAATTGGTTTATTAGATTACCCCAGTAGTCGCTCAGGCCACATTGTACCCAAAACTATTCTACAAAATTTAGGGTTAAGCGACACAAACGTATCAATTGTATATTACAGTTCCCACCAAGAGCTTCGCAGAGCACTGTTAGCAGGTGAGGTTGACATTATTTCGTCTTATTGGGCTGAAGATGACAGTGATCGCTTTTCAAGAAATTACGCAACACCGTTACAAGAAAGCATAGGTGGAATGCAGTGGTACCTGAAAATGCAGACACAAAACACCGATTTGTTCTGTGCTATGCAGTCTGTTGTACATGAAATAGCAATGGCTCACCCGCGACCATATTACAAAAATATTACACTTGAAGCGGGGTGTAACAAATGATCAAACCTAAGTTCAAATCGCCTGCATGCATAACGTTAAACTGGGCACTGCTATTTCTGTGCTTACAGACTATCGCGCTCATTGGCCAGTACTTTTCATTTAAAGCTGATATTCATGAAGCGCAAGATAAAGTCGAACGTCGTATAAGCCTAGACAGCGCATTTCTAGATGTGGGCAATGAAACGCTTAATACGCCGGTCAATCAGCATGCTATCTATAGCTATTTAGATAGATTAAATAGCGAACTAACCAAAGAAGGCTATCCTATTTTAGTGAGCCATATTCAGGAAATCAGCATTCAATCTCAAGATTTCACACAATACCCTAACGTGACATCTACCTTACTGATAAATGCAGAGCAGCGTATTGTAGTTGAGATGCGCAGTAAGTCGTCATGGAGTGGAGTAGGATTTAGTTTTATAGCATTGCTCTGCTCACTTTTACTACTTCCAGTATTTTCTATTGCAACGAAAAAGCGTAAGAAAGTGTCGGCTGTTGAAGAAGAATCGCTGCCGCCAACACCGAAGCTCATTATTAATCTCAAAGATAAAACACTTTCAAACGGTGTTGATGACAAGGTGGTTGCACTACAGAATAAGCCATTATGTTTCTATACTGCTTTAGTTAAGTTTTGTATTGAGTACCCTAATCAGCCGCTTCCTCCGCATAAAGATGTACCACATGAACTTATGATTCTTGCTAACAAGAGCTTTGGTAGACTGATTGAACTTGGGCATACTAAACGCAAAAGGCCAGACTTCAATGCGAATTTAGACAAAACCTTGAGCGAGATCCGTGCAGCCCTTGATGAAGTGTTTGCCGGATTCACTGAAGAAAAAGAAATATACTATCCACCTCGGGCTCAGGGCGAGGGCTCTCGCTCTAAGCAGCACTCGTATGCGTTACCGAGTATAAAGGACGACGATATAGAGATAATTGGTAGCTAGCGATATTTTGACTTGTTCAGTTAAAAACTGACCAATTGGAGAACTTTTTCGTATTTTATGCGAGTTTTAAAAACAGCCCGCAATACCTTGAAAACACAATAAAGTTCTAGCAAAGACCGCGCCCAAAAGTGATAACTTGTGAATATAACATTGATTCGCGAGGCCTAAACGCGTATCTTTGCACCAACAAAACCAGCTTTATAGTACTATGCAATCGCCACTAATTATTGCCATTTCTGGAGCTTCCGGCTCTGGGAAGTCTCTTTTTACAAAAAATTTGTTTAACGGCTTCAGTGCTCAAGGCCGCCCTGTTCAAGTGCTGCGTGAAGATCACTATTACCGCGCACAAGATCATCTTCCCATGGAACAACGTGAGAAGAATAACTACGATCATCCAAATGCGTTTGAACATGAGTTATTGAAAGCACACCTGCAAGCATTGCGTGACGGTCAACCTATCGACTACCCACACTACTGCTATAAAACGCATACGCGTTTACCGGAGACGGAGCGCCTAAACCCCGCCCCAGTCATCATTCTTGAAGGCATTATGTTGCTTGCTCGAACAGACTTGTTACCCTTGTACGACGTGAAAATTTTCATCGACACTCCTCTTGATATTTGTTTGATGCGCCGGATGATGCGCGACCTTAAAGAACGCGGTCGTAGCATTGAATCTGTGGCCAAGCAGTACGAAGAAACTGTGAAGCCTATGTATCATCAATTTATCGAACCTAGCCGCTTCACTGCCGACGTAGTAGTGACGCAAGGTGGCAAAAACCAAATTGCATTAGATGTGATCAAATCACACATTCAGCAAGCGCTTCTTTAAGGGAACATTACTATGGTAGGTTTACTGGGCATTGCAGTCCTTCTGGGTATTGCTTTCGCGTTATCATCGGCGAAACGTAGTATAAATTGGCGCACCGTTGGCGGCGCATTTGCTATTCAAGCATCAGTTGGCGCGTTTGTCCTGTATTCTGAAACAGGTAAAGAAGTATTGTTGAGTGCAACCAAGTTTGTTGCCAACATCATTGCTTACAGCCAAGAGGGCATAAACTTTCTGTTTGGCCCTATTGGCGACAAGTCAATTGCATTCATTTTTGCCTTCAATGTACTCCCTGTTATTGTCTTTTTCTCTGCCCTTATCGCGGTTCTCTATCACCTCAAAGTGATGGGTGTCATCATCAAAGTAATCGGTGGTTTCTTACAAAAGACGCTGGGTACCAGTCGCCCTGAATCCATGTCTTCGGCTGCCAACATTTTTGTCGGTCAAACCGAAGCGCCTTTAGTGGTTCGTCCTTTCATCCCACACATGACAAGCTCTGAGCTGTTTGCCATTATGGTAGGCGGGCTAGCGTCAATTGCAGGTTCTGTGATGGCTGGTTATGCCGGTATGGGCGTTGACCTTAAATACCTACTGGCGGCAAGTTTTATGGCTGCGCCAGGTGGCTTGTTGATGGCAAAAATCATCTTGCCTGAAACCAGTAAACCCAATGAAGATTTACATGACGTAGATGCGGAAGATACCGGCTACGCCAATGTTTTTGATGCTGCAGCCAGTGGCGCAGCGTCAGGCATGCAGCTTGCGTTAAACGTAGGTGCAATGCTACTCGCTTTCATAGCATTAATTGCCATGTTCAACGGCCTTATTGGCTGGACAGCAGAGCTATTTGGCTATGAAAACGTTACGTTTGAAGGGATCCTGGGTTATGTACTTCAACCTCTCGCATGGGCAATCGGCGTACCATGGGAGGAAGCACAACTTGCAGGTAGCTTTATTGGTCAGAAAATGGTGGTCAATGAATTCGTTGCTTACCTTAACTTCTTAGAAAACCAATCGCAGCTATCTGAAGCATCTCAGGCCATTATCACCTTTGCACTTTGTGGTTTTGCAAACTTCTCTTCTATCGCTATTTTGATGGGTGGAATTGGTGCTATGGCACCAACACGCAGAAAAGAAATTGCGAGACTGGGGTTAAAAGCTGTTATTGCTGCAACGTTATCTAACTTAATGAGTGCCGCGCTAGCGGGCTTTTACCTCTCTCTTGGTTAAATTTCATTAATTTGGACCAGTTGGTCAAGATTTTACTAGACTAACCGGTCAGGTTTCTGTAGATTACGCGCAAATTCCTCGCGGGGTTGATTTATGTCAATTTCTGCGACTTTTTTCTGTAGCCCGTCTACCTTTATAATGCCGCAGTCAAAATATACGGGATAAAGTTATGCAATTAGTTGCTGTTGATTACCAAGCGGAAAACGCACAAGAAGAATTCGTGAAGTCACTTCGCGAGACAGGGTTCGGTGTTTTAAAAAATCACCCTATCCAACAGTCATTAGTTCAAGGTATTTACGACAATTGGCAGGGCTTCTTCGACAGTGAAGAGAAGAACGATTACCTGTACAACAAGGGTAAACAAGACGGATTTTTCCCTCAGAGCGTTTCTGAGGTAGCCAAAGGCTTTACGAAAAAAGATATTAAAGAGTATTACCACTTCTATCCGTGGGGTCAGTGTCCAGAAGCACTACACCCGCAGATTTCTCAGTACTATGGGGAAGCAAATACACTAGCGAAAGAGCTATTGGGTTGGATAGAAAAACATTCTCCTTCAGAGGTGAGCGATAAGTACAGTCAACCGCTAGGTGACATGATCAAAGATTCTGATCAAACCTTGCTACGTATACTGCACTACCCACCACTAAAAGGTGATGAAGAAGTAGACGCAATTCGCGCAGCTGCTCACGAAGATATTAATTTGATTACTATCTTGCCTGCAGCCAACGAGCCTGGATTGCAAGTACAAGCTAAAGACGGTAGTTGGATTGAAGTTCCTTGTGATTTCGGGAACTTGATTGTGAATATTGGCGACATGCTTCAAGAAGCATCAGGCGGATACTTCCCATCAACTACGCATAGGGTTGTAAACCCAGATGGTGCTGACATGACGAAATCTCGTATCTCATTGCCACTGTTCTTACACCCTAGACCAGATGTTGTTCTTTCAGAACGTCATACCGCAGGGTCATACCTGCAAGAGCGCCTTCGTGAGCTGGGCGTTATATAAATTAAGTTCCTTTTGTAGTGTTATTCTTTTGCCGCAGCTAGTCTGCGGCTTTTTTTTAACTGCTCGCCAATGTTGCCAGCTTCGACGAATAGCGCTGCTTTTCCTGTTCATTTGGTGAATGTCTCACTGCCCTTTCTAGATAACGCTGTGCTTCGCTGGCATCACCTAATTCATGATATGCTTTGGCCATACCGAACAGAATCTCGTGACGAACGCTATCGAGTTTTAACCCTCGTTCATAATGCGTTATCGCAACTTCAATATTGCCAGACTCAAAAGCCTGCTCCCCTAATATATAATGATAGAAAGGGTTACTTTTTCTCTTCTTTTCAACCATTTGTGTAATAAGCAGTGCTTCCTCACGTCTATCTTGGTGAGTGTAGAGAATAGATAAGTTTTCCCATGCAGTAAGGTTTTCATCATTGAGCGATAGTGCATGGTTGTAAGTCAACTCTGCTTGGTCATAAGCATCGACCATTCTATATAGCACACCTAAATTCACCCAGCTTTGCTGTAATTCGGGAGATAACCTAGCGGCTGCACGAAAATAGCTGTAAGCACGAGTGTAGCTATTAGCTACCAGTGCATCTGCCCCCTTATTGTTGTAGTACATAGATACTATTTTGTTTTTTGTCACAGGCCTGCGGGGAAAATAATTTCGCAGCATTTGCGGGTCAAAATCCACGTCTGCCCATGTCCCTCCGACTAATGCTATTTGGCTGTCACTAGGCATTGAGATACGCATGTTAATATGCCCGTTTAGTAAGCTATATCCTTCTCTTCGCGTCCAGTATTCCGGAATATCTACCTCGTAGAAAGTTGCGTCTAAACCTACATGCTCTGCCAGCGCGTACGTCATAATTGATAAAGATAAACAGTTTGCTGCTCGGTTATTAAACGTTGAATCCGCAGTAGTATTTGCACTATTGCGATATAGCATGCCGTAATCTGAATGATCGAAGATTGCTTTCACAAGTCCTTTAACATTTTTCTTAGAAATGCTTTTGACATATACCGCTTTTTCAGCAAAAAGCTGAGCGTCTTCACCTAAACGAAAAATTTCGTCGATGGTCTCTACGGGAAACAAATGGTAGGACGGGAAGAGGTTGTCGTTTAATAAAGTAGGAGGCGATACTGTATGTTTACTTTCGGTAGACTGGCAAGCGCCGAGTAAGCTACAAAATAGTAGCAAGAAAACTAGTCGAGTATTCATATTAAGGCACCTTTTCTAGTTACTCGATAGTTTAAAATTATAGCACTAAAGTATCTTTTTACATTTTATTTACATGCTAAAGGAAATACTATGAAAAAAGTGATGATAAACGACGCGCAAGTTATCAAAGCTGATGTGATGACCAGCAACGGCGTTATTCATGTTATCGATTCAGTATTACTTCCCGCCGATGTAAGGGCGTCACTGTAATTTATCCGACAAAAATGTAAATGAAGAGCATAGACCAACGATGCTTGGTCTTTGCTCCTCTAAATATATACATAGATCTCTTCCAACAATTCCCGCGTAACTAAAGACAATTCTACAAAAGCCTTTAAATGACCTTGTCAAAACCTAAGAATGGAAAATAGATAAAGGCCATCAACTCGATGTCACTAGACTTATAAATATCAAAGGTCTATCACTAAACCAGAGAAGGAGTTCAAATGTTTGCGGTTTACACATACAGTATTGCTGGGCTACTAGTCATTAGTTTGACTGTGTTTGTTCAAAACATCGTAGCCGCTGTTGCACATAGAAAGCAGTCTCACTACATTCCTGGCAAAGTCAGTGAAGAATTAAGCCATGATAGCTTTGTATTTAGAAGCCACAGAACCTTTCATAACTCGATTGAAAATATTCATCAATTTACCCTGCCCGCCCTACTTTGCATGTTCCTTGGAGCGCAAACAGACGTGCTCGCCATTTTGGTCTGGGCATTCGCAGTAAGTCGTATCATTCATATGGCGCTTTACTATGCTGTTGCCACGGAAAAGAACCCTAGCACAAGAAGCTATTTTTACATGATAGGCGCGCTTTGCACGCTTGGCGTTTATGGCCTCGCGTTTATCAATCTATTTATCTAAAGCAACAATTCGTCGATAAAACTGAATAGATGCGTTCTTTTCTAGAAAAAAGCTGCAGGGGATTAAAGTTTTTTGAGAAAAGGCAGATAAATCAGAAGTTATGCTCAGCGCTTAAATATTACACTTTTGATTAATGTTCTTTTCTTGATTCAGGCGTATTCTTACTATTTGAAAACTCGACCATGCCCATGTGTTTAGGAGATCCAGTGTATATTGACCAAGTCGGGGGTCGTACGTTAGCTGATTGCAACGTATTGATAGTCGATGACCAAGCTAGCAGCAGACTCGTATTAGAAACTTTACTCGAAGAAACAGTAAATTGTTTTTCTGTTGACTCTGGTAAACAGGCTATCGAGTATTGCAAGCACAACACGCCTGACTTGATCCTCATGGATGTTTCCATGCCAGAAATGGACGGACACCATACCACTGCGCTGCTTCGCGCCACCCCCTCTTGCGAACATATACCGGTCATTTTTGTAACGTCTTCTTCAACTGAAGAGGAAGAATCACGCTGTTGGGCATCGGGTTGTGTGGACTTTGTAGTAAAGCCTGTCAACGCCTGTACGCTGCGCAATCGTGTTAAGTCACATATTCACCACAAACTTAGAAGCGATTTCTTAGAAACGCTGATTTATCTCGACAAACTGACCGGGGCCTACAACAGGCACTATTTGGATGACTTTTTACCCCGACTTGTAAGAGACAGCGAGCGTAACGCTTCTCCCTTGTCTCTTGTTATCTTTGATGTTGATCACTTCAAACTGTTTAACGATATGTATGGACATTTAGATGGCGATAGCTGTTTATGGAAGGTCAGCAAAACGATAAGTGACGCACTCCTTCGACCTATGGACAAGTTAGTTAGAATTGGTGGTGAAGAGTTCTTAGTGATTTTGCCAGGCACTGACGGGGAGGGTGCAGTAGCTGTCGCCGAACGTTTATTGCAAACCGTTTACGACCTCAACATTATCCATAGTTCGTCTGAGTATGGGCGTGTAACACTAAGTGCTGGCTTAGCGATAAAAAACGCCAACGATGATAAAACGATTGATTTCGTAATGCTTGAGGCGGATAAAAACTTGTATTCAGCTAAAACCTCTGGCAGAAATCGGTTAGTATCCCCTTCACTCTCGTCTGCAAAAAAAGAAAAGACCATCGGCTCTTCACAACCACAGAAAACTGTCTAGCTATCGCCTAATTGAATGCGTCCAACAGCCCCAGTGTGAATTAAGCAGTCCAGCGTGGCTTCTCTAGTTATACCTAATTCAGTCAATTGAGCTAGGAAGAGCTGCAGTGTAGCCAACGCATCATCTAGCGCATTATGCTCATTAAAAGCAGGAAGGCCCAAGCGTTGGCGGCAGACACTTAGCGTAGCGCTATTACTTGGCAAAACTTGATGCTGCTTATTTAGCTGATATAGCGCAAGCTGCAGGGTATCAATGTAAAGCACATTTATCTTTGGTGCGCCGCACTGTTTAAAAGCTCTGTTTAACGCCGTTAAGTCTAGCCTAGCGTTGTGAAAAATAAGTACGTGTTGTTGAAATAAGGGTGCGAGTGCATCAATTGCCTGCGCTAGGTTTTCTCCTTTTTGCAAAACATCAAGGGTTAACCCATGAATCACCGGGCTTTGCCCTAAATCTGCGGTTGTATTAATGACATGATAGCCGCAAGAAGACAAATCAATACGACTACCTATACCACTCACATAACCCACGGAAGTAATTTGCGTTTTAGAAGGGTTTAGAGACGTAAGCTCCAAATCAACTGCGGTGAACGATGTTTTATAAACGTCAAAATTGCTAAAGCACTGCTTCAGCTTAGCTTTGCTAGAGAGCGCCTGTGAGCATGCCTTAATCCACTCTTTAATCATATCGGTTAACTTACGCCGCCAGAAAACTTCATCACCATAGCTTGATTGGTTCTCTCTATCGCTTTAAATGCCGCTTTAAGCTGATGTTTCTCAATTGAGGACAAGCTGGATATCGACACTCGGTTGTCGGTAACTTTGTTTTCAAGTTGATGGCGCCAGCGCAGGCGATTCAGGAAAAGCCAAATATCGCGAAGATTTGTTGCATCACGCTTCGATAGTTGAGAGCGTTCAGAAAGAACTTCTAGGCGTGCAAGTGTATTAGGTAAAGTCACGCCATCGGCTAGTGCGTAAATTCGGGCGATATTATTAATTAAAGCGACAGCACGGGTTTTAAGATCGATAAGGTCTTTTTGTTTTCTACCCTTTTCATAAACAAACTTCTGAAACATGGAAAGCGGCACAGATATTTCATTACTATGCCTGGCAAGTGCTGCTAAAAACATGTTTTGCTGCATCAAAGGCGCACGCCGTTTTTGAAGGTGCTTGAATAAGCTTATATCTCCCGCTGCACATCGAACATCAAGAAAAATATTAAAATGCATAATCGCATCTTTGGTGGGCGCTTTTACCCATTGTTTCGCCTCTTCAAGAGCCTCATCCAATGACAACCTAAGCTTGGGGTTACTGGCCATAATATTGCCATCGCACAGCTTAATACCGCACTTCGCTAACCCGTTGCATACGTACTGAGCCATATTTGAAAAGTATGCGGATTGCGCTTCGGAAGGTCGTTCTGCAAGAAGCAAGCCGTTGTCTTGATCTGAGCCCATAGTTTGGTCTTCTCTAGCTTGCGAGCCATACACCAACCACGCAAACATCATGGGAGCTTTACCGTTAGCTTGTTGGAAAAAACCAATGAGTTTTCTGGTCATAATATCGGTTGCTTGTGACAGTATTTTTCCAGCAATATCGTAATCACCCGCTTTTTTCGCGTGAGCAGAGAAATAGTGAGGCAGTTGCCACGAGAGGCGAGTGAGTTCATATAAGTTCTCGGCTTTGCTTAGTTCACCAATTATAAACAGTACGTTCCCCCGCTGATGACGAATAATATCGCTGGCCGTTACCATTCCAAGCGGCACTTGCGTTTGGTTGTCGATAACAGGCAAATGATGAATATTTTTTTCTGTCATTAGCGCTAATGCATCAAAAAGCGTTCTGTTTCCCATAATTTGGGCGGGGTTAGCCGTCATTATCTGACTAACAGGGAGATGAATGTCTAAAGATGCCGCAACTACTCTCGACCTTAAGTCACGATCAGTAATAATGCCTATAAGCTTCTCTTCTTGCGTAACCAACAAAGAAGAAACTTTTTGCGACGTCATTAACTGAGCAGCAACCGTAATGGGTGTTTGAGCATCAACGGAAACCGGGGCTTTTTCGATAGCATCAGTAAGGCCTTTGTAGAGCCACATTGAATTACTATCTGCTATAGCGTGATTTTGAAGTGCATTATTTCTAAGCCCATCAAAAAAGTGCCGTATTACTGGGATCTCTAGTAAAGGCTCAATGGCTAGCGCATCGAAACAATAGACCAACCCAGGGCTGTCGACCGTTATGCTTAGTGGGAAATTGCTCTTTTCTATTATATTCGTATAACCGAAATAGTCCCCATCACTCAAGTGGCGCGTGGGAGCATCGGAATCTTTCACAGAAAACTGTCCACTTTGAATAAGAAACAGCGACACCTTATCTTTGAAAACATCGTTAACATTTTCATTAGTTAAATAGATAAGTTCTGTGTGCTTTACCAACGCGTGTTTCTGATCATTATCTAGTAGTTCGAAAGGCGCTGATGTATTGAGAAAGTCTTCAACTTGCTTAGCCATTGCAGTCATAGAAATTGTCCGGTACACAAAAAGAAAAAACCAACCTACTCACTTTCGCCAGTAGATTGGTTTTATTTTGCTAAAGCCTATCTTTAGGCAACATTAGCTTAGTGCGCTGATGCTTCACCCGCTCCCTTAGGATAACGAATGCTTTCAACCAGTTCTTGGATTTCTTCTGGCGCTTCATCTGTTGCTTTGAACACAAGGAAAGCCACAATGAAGTTCACCATCATACCCAAAGTACCAATGCCTTCAGGAGAGATACCAAACCACCAGTTGTCAGGCGTATTAGCCGCTGGGTTTACAAACTTAAAGTAAATAATGTAAGCCGCAGTAAACGCGATACCTGAAATCATCCCAGCAATAGCACCTTTATCGTTCATACGCTTGCTAAAGATACCCATGATAATTGCCGGGAAGAAACTCGACGCCGCCAAGCCGAAGGCAAATGCCACCACCTGCGCCACAAATCCAGGTGGATTAATACCGAAGTAACCCGCTATCACTATCGCCACACCAGCAGCCAGTCGCGCATACATAAGCTCGGCTTTATCGGTAATATTCGGCATAAAGTTCCGCTTCAGTAAGTCGTGTGATACAGAGGTTGAAATAACCAGCAGCAAGCCCGCTGAAGTAGAAAGGGCTGCTGCCACACCACCCGCGGCAACGAGTGCAATAACCCACGCTGGTAAATTAGCAATTTCAGGGTTAGCCAATACCATGATGTCGCGGTCAACTTTCATTTCGTTGCGCTCATCACCCGAATAGAACATCTTGCCATCACCGTTCTTATCTTCATATGAGATAAGGCCAGTTTGTTCCCAGTTTTTAATCCACGACGGCGCTTCTTCATAGCTGGTACCCGTCATTTCAGGGCCGTTAATGGTTTCGATCATATTCACACGGGCAAACGCTGCTAACGACGGTGCTGTAGTGTAAAGAATGGCGATAAATGCTAAGGCATAGCCGGCAGATTTACGTGCATCGTGAACTTTAGGCACAGTGAAGAAGCGAACAATAACGTGTGGAAGACCCGCAGTCCCCACCATTAGTGCAAAGGTGATAAAGAATACATCGATAGTACTTTTCGTTCCTGACGTATATTCATTGAACCCGAGTTCGACGGATAAATTATCGAGTTTCTGCAGCATATGCATCCCCGAACCGTCAGCTAAAGTTGCCCCAAAGCCAGTTTGTGGCAGGATGTGTCCTGTTACCATCATTGAGATAAACACGGCAGGCACTATGTAAGCGAATATCATTACGCAATATTGCGCTACTTGAGTATAAGTGATGCCTTTCATACCGCCAAGCACGGTGTAGAAAAACACAATAACCATGCCGATAACTACGCCAGACACAATATCCACTTCTAAGAAGCGGCTGAATACCACGCCTACGCCACGCATTTGGCCTGCTACATAGGTGAAGCAAACGAAGATGGCACAAAATACCGCAACCGTACGTGCGGTTTGTGAGTAGTAGCGATCGCCAATAAAGTCAGGTACCGTAAACTTGCCAAACTTACGTAGGTAAGGTGCTAAACAAAGTGCAAGTAGAACGTAGCCGCCGGTCCAGCCCATAAGGTATACCGCACCATCGTAGCCCATGAATGAGATAAGGCCCGCCATAGAGATAAACGATGCAGCCGACATCCAGTCTGCCGCCGTAGCCATACCGTTCATAACAGGCGGTACGCCACCACCTGCTACATAAAAGTCATTTGTCGACCCGGCGCGGGCCCAAATTGCAATTGCAATATACAGCGCGAACGACGCGCCAACGATAATGAATGTTAAAGCTTGAACGTCCATGATTTACTCCTCATCTACGCCGTAGCGTTTGTCCATGGCGTTCATCTTCGCCATATAGACAAAGATCAATGCAACAAATACGTAAATTGAGCCCTGTTGTGCAAACCAGAAGCCTAATTTAAAGCCAAAAAACTGAATTTCATTTAAGATATCGACAAACAGTATGCCGGCACCAAATGATACGATGAACCAAACGACTAAAAGCTTAGCGAGGAGTGCTAGGTTTTCACTCCAGTAGGCTTTTTTGTCCTCTTCGTTTCTAAATGCCATTGTTTCACCCTCATGTCAGGTTAACTAGTTGTTATGATTTTACAATTCCCTAACGCTCGGCTTTGTTAACGTTATTGCTGCGTTTGAAAGTTTTGGAAACAAAGCAGCAAAAGTCAAGCATCTAGGAGGTCAGCTACTACTCTAGACCTGAGGTGTGAATTTCAAAATGAGACCATGGTCGTAGGTAGACCATGGTCGAAATGATTATAATATGGGCACAGTTGTTAAAACTAGGTTAAAGGAAGATTATGGTTTTTGGTTGGGTAACACTTGCAGTCTTGTACCTCTTTTTGCTGTTTTCACTGGCAAGTTGGGGAGAGAAGAATTCGCCTACAGCAAGAGCATTAACTTCCCATCCCGCCATTTATTCATTGGCCCTGGCAATCTATTGTACTGCTTGGACGTTTTTTGGCATGGTGGGGCAAGCAAGCAGAGATACATGGATTTATCTGCCAATTATGCTTGGCCCTATCCTAGTGTATGTGCTGGGATACAAATTTATTTATAAGCTGACATTAGTCAGTAAAAAGCAGCATATTACTACCATCTCCGACTTTATTGCCTCTCGTTACGGAAAGCGACAAACCGTTGCCCTGGTAGTAACCCTGATTGCATTACTCGCCACCATCCCCTATATCGCGCTCCAATTAAAAGCGGTTGGCGCAACCTTTCAACTGTTAACTCAGCAACCCAACAGTAATGGAATTATCATTGCAGCCACGGGCTTTATCGCTGTTTTTGCGATCTATTTTGGTACACGCCAAACCGACGTTACAGAATACAGACGTGGTCTAATGCTAGCCATAGCCTTTGAGTCAACCATTAAGCTACTTGCCTTAGTGTTAGTCGCCATTGTCGGCTATAGCGCTTGGAAACGCACGCAATCAGGGGCATTCTTTGAGAGCTTCACGAACGAGGTAGCACTTGCTCAATTTGGCTCATTTAGCTTCATTGCACAAACGATTATGGCTGCGGCAGCCATTGTTTGCTTACCTCGTCAGTTTCACGTAGCCATTATTGATAACTTGAGCTTAGGCCATTTACGCACAGCGCGCTGGCTGTTTCCGCTTTACCTCACCGTTATTTCTGCTGTTATTCCTGTTATCGCTATTGCGGGTAAAGCCATTTTTGCAGGCCAAGGCATTGAGCCCGATTCGTATGTTTTATCACTCGCTATGTTTTCTGAGTCAGCATTGCTTCAGGTCACAGTTTTTGTGGGAGGGCTTTCTGCGGCCACCGCTATGATTATTGTCGCCACGTTAACGCTAAGTACCATGCTTACTAATGACGTGATATTGCCCCGTATTCTTGCATTTTCCGGCAATACTGATGATAAAAAAGACGTGTCGAAAAGAATCCGCCTTATCCGCCGTATCGTTATTGCCTTCATTTTATTAATGGCCTTTTTATACCACCAGCAAATGACCAGCAGTCGGTCTCTTCACTCTATTGGTCTTATTGCGTTTTCTCTTGTAATACAGCTAATGCCTGCCATTGTTGGCGGCCTTTATTGGAAACGCGCTCACGCCCATGGTGTCTACGCAGGCCTAATGGTAGGGCTTGTTATCTGGGTGCTGTGGTTAGTGCTTCCCATTGTGAGTGAACAAGTGTCTCAGATGGAACAAAACGAGCTTATTAGTCAAGGCGCCATGATTAGCTTGGCAGCAAATAGCCTTGTCTACATTCTATTTTCCCACTTTGCACCCCAGCGCCTCATTGATAGAATGCAAGCAGAAGCGTTTGTTTCACCCGCTATATCTGGTACTAATACGGTTAAATCACAAGCGACTAATGTCACCGTGTCTGACCTTATCACCCTGCTTTCAACCTTTATGGGAACAGGCCGCTGCGATCAACTTCTCACTCAATATCAGCAGTTAAATAATTGCCAGCTAAATCATACTGATACGCCTGATGAGTCTTTTTTATCCTTTTGTGAACGGGCTCTAGGTGGTGTGATTGGAGCATCGAGCGCGAAGGTATTACTAGACAGTGCGCTGCGCGGTAAAAAAATGGATTTTACGGAGGTCATTAACTTCTTCGACGATACCACGCAGGCGATGCAATTTAATATGACGGCGCTATTAACCTCGCTTGAAAACATGGATCAGGGAATTAGCGTGGTAGATAAACATTTGAATTTGGTCGCTTGGAATAAACGCTACGCCAACCTCTATCCCTACCCAGACAACTTACTTGCTGTGGGCACACCTATTGAAAAGCTCATTCGATACAACGCGTCGCAAGGCGAGTTTGGAACTCACGATGTTGATGCTGAAGTAGAAAAACGTTTGGCGCACTTGCGATCCGGTATGCCCCATCGCTTCACACGACAACGAATGGATGGACGGGTTATTGAGATGGTAGGTAATCCTTTACCTGGCGGAGGCTTCGTAACAAGCTTCAACGACATCACCGGACACGTGGAAATACAGCAAGCGCTTGAAGAATCAAACATTGACCTTGAGGCTCGTATTAAGAAGCGCACTGAAGAAGTACACTCCATAAACGCCGAGCTTCGACTTGAAATAGAACGGCGCTCTGATGCCGAGAAAGAACTGATAAGGGCACGAAAGGCTGCAGAAGATGCCAATGCCAGTAAAACCCGCTTCTTGGCGCTCGCAAGCCATGATGTTTTGCAGCCGCTAAATGCGGCCAAGCTCTACGTGAGCGCCCTTGAAGAACAAGAACTGACTGAGTCAGCGTTAGCCATTATTCAAAAGCTTAGCCATAGCGTGACGTCTAGCGAAACACTCATTGGCACTTTGCTGGATATTGCACGCTTAGATCAAGGTGAAATGAAACCCGATATTGAGCCTATTGATGTAAGGACCCTGCTGTCACCACTTGTGGACGAAATGGCGATGCGCGCGCGGGAAAAAGGACTTGGTTTTAAAGCGATTATACGCCCGTGCTGGGTAAAAGCTGACAAAACGTACTTATACCGAATAACGCAAAACTTGCTTTCAAATGCGGTGAAATACACGGAAAATGGCCGCGTCTTGTTCATTATCAAGCCTGTCAAAGACACCGTTTATTTCAAAGTTATCGACACAGGCATTGGCATATCTACCGATAAAAGAGACAGCATTTTTGGTGACTTTTTCCGCGCAAACGAAAGTAAGGAACACGGTATTGGTCTTGGCTTGGGGGTTGTTCGACGTTTAAGTCTGCAGTTGAACAGCGATATTAGTGTTACCTCGAAAATAGGCAAAGGCAGCTGCTTTGCGTTTAGCTTGGATAAAGCTGAGCCAAAACAGGTATCCAACGTTACAGCAAAGCCCCGCAGTACAACATTTACAGGCATGGACGTGCTTTGCGTGGACGATCAAAGAGAGAACTTAGATGCCATGCAGACCCTATTACAGAAATGGGGAATCAATGTGGTGCTTGCGAACAATTGGGATGACGCGTTGAAAGTCTGTGAGACTATTCAGCCTCAAATCTTACTCATGGATTATCAGCTCAGTCATGACAGCGAGAAAAATGGGCTAGCTTTGATTGAAGAGATAAGACATCGACTTAATATTGTGGTGCCAGCAGCGCTTATAACGGCGACACCAGATGAAAGCTTAGTTACACAGTGTAAAGCCCAAGGCGTAAACTTCTTAGCTAAACCGCTAAAACCAGCGAAACTGCGCGCACTACTTCAAAGTATGACGCGCTACATCAGGGAGGCGAAAAACGTGTAGCTAGTAGCTCGCTGCATGTTTTTCGCTATTTGTGTAAGGAAAGACGTCTAGAGTAATTCGTCGTGTGGTTTACTTTCTTCAATTTTAACCACCGGCGTTTCTACGCTCGACTTTGCCACCACTTTTCCCATTGCTCCCCACTTCTCTTTAGGGTTGAGCAAAACAGGACGGGTTAAAATTAGGTTATTAGGATACATGAGGGTTTCACGCTCAGCGGTAAGCAAGCGCGTGCTAAACGGCCCTACATCGGCAATCACACCTTCAATGAAGTTATCGCCGTCGAGAATGCGCACATAATTACCTCTGCGATACGCTACGTTAGTGAGCAAAATAAAGTACGCAGTGATGTTGCTTATGAGTGACCAACTAGCAAAAAGCGCAACACCGGTTACCGTGATGATAGAAGTGGAAAGCACTAAGAGCCCAGAAAAATCAATCCCCCATGCTAGCAACAACAAGGCTAACGATACTGTAGCGACAATAACCCGTGCAGCAAAAAGTCCTTTAATAGCACTATTTGATTTTAGCTTTGACTTTACGATGTTGGTTTCTAATTTCGGCAGCAACTTACGAGACATCGCCAAATAAATTAGTAAAACCAAACCACTCCACACGACATTTGACTGGTACTGAGTTAACCACGCCAAAAACCCATGCCACCACTCATTCATTAACCCAAATCCTTACATTTTTTCGTTAAGCAGACTGACCTTAAATTCTGATTTTACGTTAAAAAGGCCGACGCGCTCTAATGCTAACGTGAAAAACTGTCAAGTTCATGCATTAAAAGCAATCGACACAACAAGAATTATTCGTAAGACACCCCCGAACACTTACATTAGTATGCGCGCAAAAATGACTTGTCTATTTAACAATCACGTTCTAACGTGGTAATAGATTGGTCGATAAAACGACAAAATAAAACACAAACTACAGGCTTTTTTATAATGCGCATTGCAATTCTTTCTAGAAATCCTCGTCTTTACTCTACTTCACGCTTAGTCGAAGCTGGGCAGGCTCGCGGGCATCAGGTTGACGTTATCGATACCATGCACTGCTACATGGATATCACCAGTGCGCGACCGTCAGTTCGCTATAACGGTAAGCGACTACCCTATTACGATGCAGTGATCCCGCGAATTGGCGCATCGGTTAGCTTTTATGGCACATCAGTCGTTCGCCAATTTGAAATGATGGGCACATACAGCCTTAACGAGTCGGTTGCTATCAGCCGCTCTCGAGATAAATTGCGTTCATTGCAGCTTTTATCACGTAAAGGCATAGGTATGCCGAGAACAGGCTTCGCACACCACCCTGATAAAATCGATGATGTTATTAAGACGGTTGGCGGCGCCCCAGTGGTTATTAAGTTACTTGAAGGCACGCAAGGTATTGGCGTGGTATTGGCCGACACGCAAAAAGCGGCAGAGTCGATCATTGAAGCCTTTATGGGTCTTAACGCCAGTATTTTAGTGCAAGAGTTCATTAAAGAAGCGGGCGGTGCAGATATTCGTTGCTTTGTGGTAGGTGGAAAAGTTGTAGCAGCGATGAAGCGCCAAGCAGCACCTGGGGAATTCCGCTCTAACCTTCACCGTGGCGGTCAGGCAAGTTTAGTTCGCCTAAGTCCAGCGGAACGCAAAACAGCGGTAGATGCGGCTAAAACGATGGGACTAAATTGTTGTGGCGTGGATATTCTTCGTTCGAACAACGGTCCAGTCGTTATGGAAGTAAACTCTTCGCCGGGCCTTGAAGGCATTGAAAAGGCGACCAATAAAGATGTCGCCAGTATGATCATCGAGTTCATTGAAAAAAGCGCAGAGCCGCACAAAACAAAAACCCGTGGAAAGGGCTAGCGCCCTTTAACCTTTGCTATGCAATAACGTAAATATAGGAAAACGTTAGTGGTAAATGATGTTTTAAGAATTGGGGGTGAAAACATTGCTCCTGGCGAAACAAAAAAGATTGAATTAGAAATGCCGCCGTTGTACACGGCCACCAATATGAGCATTCCGGTTTACGTTAAACGAGGAAAGCGACCAGGTCCCATTATGTTCGTCAGCGCAGCCATTCACGGTGACGAATTAAATGGCATCGAAATAGTAGGCAGACTTATCCGCTCAAAAGCGATTGAACGCCTAAGAGGAACCCTTATCGCGGTGCCTATGGTTAATGTGTATGGCGTACTAAACCAGTCTCGTTATTTACCCGATAGACGCGATTTGAACCGCAGTTTTCCAGGGAGTAAAAAAGGTTCGCTTGCCGGTAGGTTAGCCAACTTGTTTTTCAAAGAAGTGGTAAGTAAGTGCGATGTCGGCATTGACCTTCACACCGGCGCTATACACCGTAGTAACTTGCCTCAGATTCGCGCTGACTTAGACGACCCAGAAGTACTGGAAATGGCAAAAGCGTTTGGCGTACCTGTACTTCTTAACGCAGAGTTACGCGATGGCTCTTTGCGCGAATCGGCCAGTGAAAGTGGCGTTAAAATTCTGCTTTACGAAGCAGGCCAAGCGTTACGTTATGACGAGTTTTCTATTCGTGCCGGCGTAAGAGGCATTATTAATACCATGCGTCATTTGGGCATGCTGAATAAAAGCCGCAGTAAGGGCCACAGTATCGAGCGTTTTATAGCGCGCCAAAGTGGATGGGTTCGCGCGCCAGAAAGTGGCTTTGTGACGCATCTAGCACAGCTAGGTGACCATGTTGAGAAAGGTGACAAACTGGCCATTATTGCTGATCCGTTTGGCAATTATTTAGACAGCCTTGAAAGCCCTGCAGAAGGTGTTGTAATTGGTAAACAAAATATTCCGCTTACCCAAGAAGGTGAAGCGGTTTACCACATTGCATACTTTTCAGAGCCTGATACTGTTGCAGAACACGTAGAATTATTACAAGACAATTTATTGCCACCAGAACAGGGGCCTGTTTTATAAAATTGGTAGAAAAACTGATGAACAATAAAAAAATTGTTGGTGCGGTAGAGCTTTGCGATTTACCAAAACTCGCCATCTCTGATTTGAACGTACGCGTTGATACAGGGGCGGCAACGTCTTCACTTCACGTTGATAACATTGAAGAGTTTGATCAAGACGGTGAATTATGGATTAAATTTGATATTCATCCGGACATTCACAACGTTGAACGCGTGGTTCGCAGAGAAGCACGTGTAGAAGGACAAAAACGCGTAAAAAGCTCAACGGCTACACTTGAGAAGCGCTATGTTATAATTACGCCTATAATAATGGACGGGTACCAGTGGGATATTCAGTTAACCCTAACGGACCGCTCTGAAATGACCTATTTGATGCTGCTCGGAAGAGAAGCGATGAGTGGTCAATTTATTGTAGACCCCGAACACGACTTTTTGCTGACGGGGAAAGACTAGCAATACAAGTTTGCCAATGGTTAAACAACGTTAATACCTGCGGCAGCTTGCAGTAAGGCATGCGTTTAGTGCATGAAATACAAAATATGGACGTTACGAAAAAAGCCCTAAGTGTTGCCGCTTTACTGTTGAGTGTATTTACACTATTGAGTGCTCATGCTCAGCAGCAAAACATAAATGAGGTAAGTACTGACTTACCTCACACCGTTCTCCGCTTGCCAAATATTCATCCTGGACGAGACGCCGTATACGCCTACGCTAAACGTCTTCTCACAGAATCACTGCGCGTTACTGAACCTCAATACGGTTCTTTTGAACTGATTGTCAGCGACCAAGAAACGGCGCAAGAACGTCAACTACGCAGCCTTGAACACAACATGCTAGACGTGACGTGGAGCGTTACCTCGACAGAGCGTGAACGTCAGTTCCTGCCCATTCGCATTCCCATTATGGCGGGTCTTTTTGGTAAGCGTGCACTGCTGGTCAGAGAAGGCGATACGCGACTTAAAGAAGTAAAGTCATTAAACGCGTTACGAGCATACCGCGCGGTTTTGGGCTACGACTGGCCCGATACGAAGATATTTCGCGCAAACGATATCCCAGTGTTGGAAACGACCTACCGAGCGTCATTTCGCATTGTTTCGGAAGGCTTCGCCGATATGTTTCCAAGAAGCGTAATGGAAATCAAAGAGGAACTCTCAGACAAAACCCTTTCTCGCGGCCTAACTATTGATGAACACCTTATAATATCGTATCCAAGCCCCATCTTTTTCTTTGTAGGAAGCGACAATCAGGCATTAGCCGGGCGGATAGCTGAAGGTCTGTTAAGGCTCTTCGAAACGGGTAAGTTTCAGGAGCTACTGTTGGCTCATGATAACTTTAGAGAAGGTATGGCACTTACCGAAGGGCGAACGGTTATTGAAATTGACAACCCTTTGCTAAGTGAACAAAGCCGCTTGGCATTAGAAAAGTTCTTACCGGAATTTGCTACCTCAGAAGCCGTGCTTAAGTTCGACGTTACTGAACCGGCGGCTCCAACTCAAGTTGTGAAGCAATAAGTACCGCTTGTGTGCGGTTGTTTATGCCCAACTTTTTAAAGATAGCAGTAACATGCGCTTTAACCGTGGCCTCTGCGATATCTAAATTAAAGCCAATTTGCTTGTTCAGCAAGCCGTCTCGCATGTAACAAAGCACCTTGTATTGCGAAGGCGTTAGCGAGGCAACTTTGTCCGCTAATTCAGAGAACTCTTCATTCACCTCATCAACGTCTTCACTTAAGTTATCAGGTAGCCATACATCGCCATCCAGAATTGCTTCTACGGCGTTTGCAATATCTTGCGCACTGGCAGTTTTTGGGATGAATCCTAGCGCGCCCACGCTAATAATCTTTGAAATAAGTGTGGTGTCTTCTGTGCCAGAGACTACGGCAACAGGAAGTTCGGGAAAGAGTTTTCGAATATGCAGTAAGCCAAACAAATCATTGCTACCCGGCATGTGCAAATCAAGCAACAATAAGTCGATATCCTCGTTGTTGAGAATATCGACTGTAGTGTTAAGGTCTCCCGCCTCTTTGAGTGTTAAGGCTGGAAGTGACAACGACAACGCGCCTCTTAGTGCATCGCGATACAGCGGATGATCATCAGCGATTAGAAGGGTTATCATTGTCTATATCCTTAGTTTCTACTTATTTAGACGTTCCTCTATCAGTGTATCAACAACCGATGGATCCGCCAACGTAGATGTGTCACCTAATTGCTCATGCTCATTGGCGGCAATCTTACGCAAAATACGGCGCATAATTTTACCAGAGCGGGTTTTAGGTAATCCACGAGACCATTGGATCATATCAGGTGTAGCAATCGGGCTTAGCTCTTGACGCACCCACGCCTTAAGCTCTTTAGTAAGGGCTTCATCTGCTTCAACCCCTTCATTTGGCGTTACGTAAACGTAGATACCCTGCCCTTTGATATCATGTGGGAAGCCAACAACAGCAGCCTCAGCCACTTTAGGATGGGCAACAAGTGCACTTTCGATTTCAGCGGTGCCCAAACGGTGTCCAGAAACGTTTAGCACGTCATCTACACGACCAGTGATCCAGTAAAAGCCATCTTCATCGCAACGAGCACCATCACCGGTGAAGTACACACCTTTGTATGCGCTAAAGTAGGTGTTGATAAAGCGCTGATGATCGCCATAAACCGTTCGAGCTTGGCTCGGCCAGCTGTCTTTAATAACAAGATTACCTTCTGCTGCCCCTTCAAGCTCATTACCGTCAGCATCAAATAGCGCTGGCTGAATCCCGAAGAATGGGCGAGTCGCTGAGCCAGGCTTTAACTCCGTAGCGCCAGGCAAAGGCAGGATCATGTGTCCACCTGTTTCTGTCTGCCACCATGTATCGATAATAGGACAACGGCTCATACCAATTACGCGGTGGTACCATTCCCATGCTTCAGGATTAATAGGCTCACCTACTGTCCCCAAAAGGCGAAGCGATGAGACATCACACCCTTCAGCTGGAATATCTCCGTGCGCCATTAATGCGCGGATAGCAGTTGGTGCAGTATATAAACTATTTACTTTGTATTTTTCTACTACTTGAGCAATACGTTTAACGTCTGGATAAGTTGGTACGCCTTCAAAGAACACTTGTGATGCGGCGTTCACCATTGGGCCATAAACCATGTAGCTGTGGCCTGTGATCCAGCCTACATCAGCGGTACACCAATAAACATCGTCTTCTTTGTAATCAAAAGCATATTTAAAGGTCATCGCAGAATATAAGAGATACCCGCCCGTGGTGTGTACTACACCTTTTGGCGTTCCAGTAGAGCCTGATGTATAAAGGATAAACAGTGGGTCTTCCGCGTTCATTACCTCTGGTTCACACTGCGCTGACACGCCATCAACAGCGTCATGCCACCACACATCGTGCTTAGCATTCCAGTCTACGTCTCCTCCTGTTAGCTTATGAACTAAAACATGAGTAATAGACGGACACGCATCACCAGCCAGTGCTTTATCCACATTCGCTTTCAGTGGAATACTTCTTCCAGCACGACGGCCTTCATCAGCAGTAATCACGACTTTGGCGTTGCTGTCGTTGATACGATCGGCAATAGCGTTAGGTGAAAATCCACCGAAAATCACCGAGTGCACTGCACCAATTCGGGCACACGCTAGCATGGCGTAGGCAGCCTCAGGTACCATCGGCATGTAAATCGCAACACGATCACCTTTTGCTACGCCCATTTCTTTAAGTGCATTCGCTAATTTACAAACTTCATAGTGCACTTGTTGATACGTGATATCTTGGCTATCTTCTGGTGAGTCACCTTCCCAGTGAAAGGCAACTTTTGTAGCATTATCAGCTAGATGGCGGTCAATACAGTTATAGCTGGCATTTAACTCACCATCTTCAAACCACTTAATAGACACATCGTTTTCACCAAACATTGTGTTTTTAATTTTGGTGGGCTTTTGATACCACTCAAGCATGGATGCGTGCTCAGCCCAGAACGCTTCAGGTTGCTCTACAGATTGCTTATACATCTCATCATATTGAGATGCGGTTAGATGTGTAGACTGAAGAATGTTCTCAGGCACAGGATAAGTTTTGCTGGCGGTCATAAAGATTGCCTCCAATATCAATGATGTAAAATTCTTGTTGTATGGTGAAACACTCTAGCCATTCACCCACAAAGCAAAATGAGACTTTGGTCTTAGCAGCATACAACTAAGGTTCTACTAGAAAAGTATTACGACTATAGTCTTATGCGACCATCGGCTTATTTAATTTTTAGATAATAAGTACACAATCAGCAATGTTAACGTTGAATTTACATTTATTTAACCACTTTTTTGGAACAGACACGATGAAAGCTAAAATAAAAAATACGGCTACAGCAGTAGCGCTGTGCCTGGCAGCATCTACCGGTGCAGCACAAGCAGCAACAATCGGCGACACAAGTGTGAAATTCACAGGCTACGTTAAAGTCGACGCTATGGTTAGTGACTACTCAGATGGCACCATTGCATCAGGTAGCGTAGGTCGCGATTTCTATATTCCTTCACTAACACCTGTTGGTGGCGTTGACGAAGATCCACAATTTGACGCGCATATCAGAACCTCACGATTCCGCTTTGCAACGTCAACGCCTACGGCTGAAGGCGACACAATTAACGGTGTATTCGAACTCGACTTCCTTGTAACTAGCGGCGGTGATGAGCGAATCAGTAACTCCTACACTCCGCGAGTACGCCACGCGTACTTAACTTACAAGAATTGGTTGGTGGGCCAAACATGGACGACCTTTATGGACGTAGGTTCATTACCAGAATCACTTGATTTTATTGGTACCACTGACGGCATCACCTTTGCCCGTCAAGTTATGGTGAGATATACCAACGGCGGCCTACAGCTTGCGCTTGAAAACCCAGAATCAACCATTACGCCATTTGGCGGTGGTAGCCGAATTACGAGTGACGACAGCAGCGTTCCAGACTTTGTAGCTGCCTATACGTCAAAGTATGACTGGGGTTATGTAAAAGTAGCGGGCTTATTAAGACAGTTGTCTTACGATAATGCCGCTGGCATTGATGCGGACGAAACCAGCTTTGGTGTATCGGTAACCGGTAAATACAATTTGTCTAATGGCGACGATATTCGCTTCACGTTCAACACGGGTAAAGGTTTAGGCAGATACTCTGCGCTAAACGCAGTTAATGGTGCAGTACTTACCGAAAGCGGCGACCTTGAAGCCATAGACTCAACAGGTTACGGCATTGCGTATCGTCACAAGTGGAGCGAAAAAGCGCGCAGTAGCATCATGTTCTCGGCGTTTGAAGCAGACAATGACGTATCATTAACAGGCTTAGCCACCACTGAAAGCACTTATAGTACACGTGTAAACTACTTGTACTCGCCAACTAAAGCGCTAACCGTTGGTGCTGAATACGCTTTCGCAAAGCGTGAGATTGAAGCCGGCCTTGAAGGCGACATGAACCGCTTCCAAGTTTCAGCAAAATACGCATTCTAAGAAATCCGCTAAGTTAAAAAAGAAAAACGGCACTGAGCTCATCAGCGCCGTTTTTTTGTGCATACAGAAAATAGAATGGCGCGCTACGTTAGCTACATAGTGGTGAAGATAATACCCAAAGGCATAATAAAGAATAAGCCACCGATATAAGCTGCGCCGTACATTTTCCGCTCTGCCGCTATCACTGATAATTGATAAGACAAATTGAGCGGAATATTGCGCAATAAAGGTAGCCCGTAAATAAGCGTAACGCCCAGAACGTTATAAATCAGGTGCACTAGCGCTATTTGTAGTGCAAATCCACTATTAACCCCCACTACACCCAACGCTGCGATAAGCGCAGTGATACATGTGCCTATATTCGCGCCCAATGTGAACGGATAGATATCCTTAGCTTTTAAAATTCCACTACCAACCAAAGGTACCATAAGCGATGTAGTAGTTGACGAGGATTGCACTAGCACGGTCATCACAGCACCCGACGTTATTCCAGAGAGCGGACCTTTTCCTATGCTGGTATGCAATAACGCCTTTGTCTTGCCCACCATAAGTGATTTCATAATTTTACCCATGTAGGTAATTGAAAACATAATAAGGCCAATGCCAAGAATTATTTTCGCTACGCCCGGATAAATAGAAGGTAAAAAGGAGAATGCTTGTGTAACTAAGTCTGTTACCGGTTGCGTCATCGCTTTAATAGGATTAACACCAGACACACCGATGGCTTCACCAGTATGGAGTAGTGCCACCAATTGGGCACTTAAAAACTCCAAAATACCAAACGCCATTTCAAGAGGTAAGAAAATTAGTACCGACAGTACATTGAAGAAGTCATGAATAGTGGCCGCATTGAAGGCTCGTTGAAACTCATCTTTTTTTGCAACATGACCAAGGCTCACCAAGGTGTTGGTAATACTGGTCCCAATGTTGGCACCCATCATCATGGGTATAGCGATAGTTATGGGTAAACCACCCGCTACCATTCCGACAATAATAGAGGTAACCGTACTTGAAGACTGAATAAGTGCGGTACACACCATACCAATAATCAATCCCATGACAGGATTAGAAGCAAAACTAAAAAGAGATTTCGCGTGATCGCCAGTAGCAAATTTGAATCCGCTGCCAATCATGCTGACAGCTAATAACATCACATAGACTAACAAGGCTAAAAGAAACCACTTACGCCAGTTATGTGCTTTTTCTAGCACGCTGTTCTGGGCTAGTTGAGGGTCAATCATTGACATAATACGCACAACTTCATACTTGAAAAACTCATAATATGACGTGCGTATTACACAAAAATGACGGGGAGTGAAGTACTACCCCGCCATTCTTAGGAAGAAAATAAATTCGCTTAGAAGCCTAAAGGATACTGCCTTAGTACACTGTGAATGTCGTCCAATGTTTCCTTCGAAAGTGAAATATCAAACGCGTCTATATTTTCTTTAAGTTGAGGCACAGTGGTAGCACCAATAATTGTTGAGGTAACACCAGGCACTTGCTTACACCACGCCAACGCGAGCTGCGAAGGTGTTATTCCTGCGTTTTCTGCAATCTTCATATATTCTGCTGTAGCTGCCTGCGCTGGCGCTTTATCTCTAAATAACCCCATACGCTGAGCTAGTGTCCAACGACTACCTTCCGGTCTGGCTCCATCCTGATACTTACCACTTAACATACCCGTTGCTAACGGCGACCACGGAAGGTAAGCAATGTTCTCTAGTTCACACATTTCAATTAAATAAGGCCAGTCTTTCGCATGAAGTAAACTGAACTCATTTTGGATAGAAACTGGAAGCGGCATATCCAGCTCTTTGCAAAGTGTAAGAAAGGCGTGAATGCCCCAAGGCGTGTCATCTGACAGCCCCCAGTGTCTAATTTTCCCTTCATCCAGCGCGCGCTTAATGCCTAAAAGGATATCACGCATACCATCCAGTTCTTTTTCTCGATTGGTTTTGGTTGGATCAGCACCATCCGGCCAATGCTTACCGAAATGAGGTGTAACTCTATTCGGCCAATGAAGCTGGTAAACGTCGATATAATCGGTTTTTAAGCGCTCTAATGAATAGGTGAGTGCGTTTGCGATAGCGTCAGCTGTAATGGGCCCTGCGTTGCGAATGTACTTCAAACCGCTGCCAGCAATTTTAGTCATTAAAACAATGTCAGAGCGCTTTGATTCGTTCCGCGAAATCCAATTACCGATAATGCGCTCTGTATCGCCATAGGTATCTACATTTGGGGGAACAGGATACATTTCGGCCGTATCGACAAAGTTCACGCCTTTATCCAGGGCAAACGCCATTTGCTCGTCTGCATCTTGCTGGGTGTTTTGAATGCCCCATGTCATTGTGCCCAAACACACATCCGACACCTGTAAGTCGCTATTTCCTAAGCGGTTAAACTTCATTTTTGCTTCTACCTTGCTTGGCTTATACCTTATTGATGCAATAATGAGTCGACCGCTTAAGAAATAAAAGTGCCCTCTGTGGTTATGAGGCTTTCTTAGTGGCCAACTCGGCTTCTACACTTGCTAGCCGCGCCTCAATATCTCTTTTGGACTCGACCATTTCATTCGCCAATTCTGCGAGTGATTTTAACTCTGCAAACCCTAACTTTCTCGTATCAATCATTTGATACTGACGCTTACAGCGATAAAAGAAAGTAAGAAAGTTAACAAAAGCTCGGTGAAATGTCGCAAAACTCTTGATCAATACCAGAATTAACACGATAGACGTGAGCGCAGCAATACTTAGACTGTAAATACGCACTTGGCCTTCTTGTTGTTCAATCATAGGTTTCAAGGCGGTATCGACACCCTTTAGCTGTGTCTCCACATTATGTGCGCTTTGTCTGAACTCTCCGCGAAGGCCTTCATTGTGAGTTACACCAAACGTTGTGAACGCATCAATTAATTGCAAGAGCGCTTCTCTATATTGTATCAATGACTCATCAAGCGCCGAACTATTGCGGTAATCAGCAACTAAACGCTCAGTCATTTCGTTCATCAACTTCGCATAATACCCTTCTTGGGTTATTTGATAATTTCGCGTGGCGAGTTGAATATTGGTTAACAACTCTCTTGATAATGGGTCTTGAGAAAGTGCCCCTTCGTTGAGTACCTTTTCTAGCTCGGAAATACGCCCTCTCAGCCCGTCATTTTGCGTGAGCCCAATTCGCTCTTGAAGCGAGACAACCTGTTGGAATACCCCGCTGTAGGCCTCCATTGAGGCAGACAGGCTTTCGACATCGGCCACAGGAAGACGGTATTCATTGAACATGGGGACAAGGGTAGTAAGTCGCCCTTTGAACAAATACGACTGCTGAAGAAACTTGTCAAAGTAATCGGTGTCGTGGCGAAGTAAAAAATCCTTTTCGTGTCGTCTCATCTGAAGCAAATCTTGCCCCATTCTCAGTAGCGCATCTCGCTGCTGATTTAAGCCAATTAAACGCTGAGTGAAATAATGCTGACTTATCACCAGCATAGCCATTCCAATCACACAGATAAGGGTCATTAAAACCAATCGAGACTTAATTGAATCAAACTTCATGACAAACTCCTCTTGGGAGAAAACAGAGCGAACAAGATATAAACAAAAACTAATAAACGTTTAAATTTCGCCAACATACGTCATTACTATAGGTGCTTAACGTGACATTTTTTATTAAACCTTTGTAGCAATTTTGCACATTATTACATCAAAAAAAGTCACACATTTAGGGTGAAACCCCTATGTTCGAACAAAATTCAAACGGCCACTATTAGTGCGTACTTTGCTGCGATGACGTTAATCCAAAAACGCCGCGTTTTAATTAAGTACATGGCACGAATGCCATGCGCTTCAGCAACATAAACGCGTTCGGTAATGCTAACGACACAACAAGTCAAACGATTGTCTTAAGCATCTATGAAAAAGCGCAGCCTCAAGAATTTGGAGAAGAATATGAAGAAGTTCGCCCTATCTACGTTAGCTGCAGCTATGCTAGCAAGCCCGTCAGCCCACACACTTGCCGATGCCTACATTGGCTCACAAATGGCTGAGAAACTTGTGTCGCTCTCCCCTGCTGAATCGCTGATGGCTGTTGTTACGTACGATCAAATGTCACCACTTGCCGAGTCGCAAATTGCGCAACTATTAAACTTGGGTATTACAGAAGGCGTCCAATTTAAGAACTTACCTATTATTGGAGTAGTGGCGACTAAGTCACAAATTGAGGCCATTGCCCAATTCGACGGCGTACGTTCAGTGTTCGCTAACCGTGAAATGAGCCTTTTCAACGCAGACGCACGGGAAATAACAGGTGTAGCTGATTTACAGGGCGAAGCATTTGCATCGCGCAACAATGTTGAATTTACTGGTAAAGGGTCAACGGTTTTAGTCATTGACTCTGGTATTGATGCGTCACACCAGGACCATTTCTTCGGTGACACTGTGGTTGATAACGTGCAGGCAATTCTAAATCCTGGTGCGCTGTCGATTGTTGGTATAACCGGCCCTACATTATCAAACCAGGTTAATACAGACTTAAACTCAGGCCACGGTACTCACGTAACGGGCACTATTGCTGGTACTGGCGCTATGTCTGGCGGCAAGCACCGCGGCGCAGCACCCGATGCAGATATTATTGGTTATGGCTCGGGTGCAGCGGTACTGCTACTTGATACCATCGGCGGTTTTGATTACGCAATTAGCAAGCAATACACCTTCGATAACCCTATCAAGGTCATCAGCAACTCATGGGGCTCTAGCGGTAAATATGAACCACTTGGCCCTGTATCATTAGCAAGCTATAAAGCGCACACAATGGGAATGCTAAGTGTTTTCGCTGCGGGTAATAGCGGCCCTGGCGAAGACTCGCATAATCCATACGCGCAAATTCCTTGGGGTATTTCTGTGGGTGCGGGCGATAAGTTTGGCAAACTTGCGGATTTTTCATCTCGTGGGCTTAAAGGCGAGTCTGGTGACTTTACTATGCCTGACGGCACGGATTGGACATATACAAATGACGTAACCGTTGTGGCTCCTGGTGTCGATATTATCTCTACTCGCGCTGTATTAAATGCCGCAGCTAATGGCGGTGATGGAGATCTCGGTGCGATAGAGCCGCAAAACATTCCTTTCTATACCATGATCTCTGGCACATCTATGGCGACACCGCATGTTTCAGGCATTATCGCATTGATGCTGGAAGCGAACCCGAATCTTGATAACGCGACCATTAAGCGCTTGCTGCAAGAGACAGCCACTAACATGCCTGGTTATGAGCGCTGGGAAGTGGGTGCGGGTTATGTCAACGCACGTTCTGCGGTTGCTGCTGCCCTACTTGAAGACATGGATCATAAAGCTACGGTTAATAATCTAGATGGCAAAAGCTTCAAAGCAAATGCGCTAGTCACCACCAGCGACCGTGTAGAAAATTTCGATGTTTTTTACTCACCAGTAGGCACACCTGAAGTCATTGAGTTTGAAGTAGGCACGGAAGAAGTACTTGTAAAGGCCTCTGCCGACAGTTTCGCAAATCTGACCAAGCTTGTGCTAGTCGCGCCAGACGGCACTGAGTATCGCGGTAACTTAACTACGCCTGTACTTTCTACCACTATGCGTGTTGCTGCACCAGCCATGCCTGGTACGTGGGGCGTATATGTTTATGGTTTAACATCACTCTCTGGTGTAGAAGCTGACCCATTAGGTTTAACTAACGGCCCAGGTTTACCTGAAACATTTAACGTAACCGTGTCGTTCGAAAATAGCGGCGGCTTTGAAGGTATGGACGATGTAGAAGGTCACCCTCAACAAAACGCCATAGAGTTCGCGGTAAGTGAGCGCTTAATGGACGCCATCAATAGTCGAGGCTTCTCACCTGATGCGCGTCTTAAACGCAAGGACTTTGCGCGCTATGCGGTAATGGGTGGAGCCGTTAGACAGTACCGTGACCTCTTGAATGAAGAACGTCCAAACATAGGTTCAGTACCTGGTTTTGACAAAGCGTTCGTTGAATCAGTAATGGTTAAAGGTGGCGCACTTAAAGATAAGCTTCGTACACAGTCTCCTGTACTTCGCAGCGAAAATGGTAGTGCTGACCCGTTCGCGAGTGTTACTAAACTAGATATCGCTTACTCACTGGTACAGATGCTTGGCTTGGAAGAAGCAGCACTTAGTTTTGACCCTACCGCCGACATCGTTGTTGACTATAACGGTGAGCAAATTGTGCTAGAAGATCAAGACAGTATTCCGGATGATATGAAAGGCTACGTTCAGTTAGCACTTACTTTGTCGTTGATTAACGCGGAGTTTGGTGTAGAGCAAAGTCCATTCAGCATCACGCCTACTATCACTGCGAGCTTCGCGCCAGATACGGTTATAACCAGAGCGCATTACGCTGTATTAGCTTCGCGCTTCTTTGCTCAGTATTTCGAATAAAATCGCAAACCACTGAAAACGGTGCCATTATATTAATTGATAATGGCATCATTTTAGGTTAAATTTTAACCAATACTGAAAGAGGTCATCCTATGATGTTTACTGCGATGAAATTCAGACAACTCACCACCGTTGTTGCCACCACAGCTCTACTTTTGTTTTCCACTGCACAAGCACAGGTAGTCACGCCTGCAACTCTCACTGTCGACGACAATAAGATTCAGGCCAAACTGACGCTAAGCAGCTTAATTGAAGTAGATTTAACTGTAGAGTTCGAAAACAGTATTGGCCTTAATGCTAACAACATTGACATTACCGCTGAGCTGCTTGACCCCACAGACTTGACCATTACAGACCGCCTGCCCTCAGCACTAACAAGCGCTGTTTCGGGTTTTCCGGTTCTTGTATCAATCTCTCCGAAAGCTGACGCCGGTTTTGGATTTGAAGGTTTAGCGATGGTTGAGCTTTACACTAAAGCTATTCACTACACGCCAACCATTCCATGGCGCTTGTTTACGTCTCACGACGGTGGCGAGTTTGAAGACATAACAACGTTAACGTCATCAGGCAGTTTTCGTGCACGCGGCAGCACAGGACAATTTTCAGATTTTATTATCTTATTAGATAATCGCCCATCAGGTTCTGTTATCAATGACAAAGTTGCTTCTTTAAGCACGATCGTAAATGGCAATCGCAATAAAATTGCTGCGCTATTAGAGGCAGCCATAGACAGTGGAATAAACGATGTCCAGTCGGCATTGGCGGTAAACGATGACGATGCGGCATTGGCTGCTGTAGATAGCCTTATATCGCTTATTGATAATGCGTCTGGCAATGAAATTGCAGATGTATGGCGTTCAAGTGGTGACGTTGTGAACGTGAAAGGTTTACTACTTACTCAACTACAAACATTACGCTTTAGCTTAAGAACATTGTAAATCAAGCTGGAGACTGAAACGTTTAATTGCGTCGAAACCAGAGCAATTAAACCAGCGTTTGGCGTCACTGATAAGCAAGAAACTCTCTTATTTGTGTAATTTTATACAAACAGATGGGAGGAGATGGCACCAGTGACGCGACGAGGAATATGCCATGCCGTTACAAATAGCCTTTACAGAAAATAACGGAAGCGTAAGTGAGCACTTGCTTTTTGAAGGTCGAGAGTATCAGGTCGGCCGCTCTGAAAGCGCGGACATCGTTATACCCCACCCCCAAGTTTCTCGCTCTCATATTGTATTACGAGCAAACAAACAAGCTGACAACGATCACGTTTGGCAGCTAAATGACATGAGCTCTACAGGGTGCTTCAGTGCGGGAATTCAAATAAAGCACCTGACGCTAGACAAACCCCATGTATTACAGCTTGGTCCAGTACCCTGTGAATTTACTCCCCTTGCGCTCAATAATGTGGTCAAACTTGACAGCCAACGAGAGTGGAGAAAGCAACAACTAAAGCAGTACCAAACGCAGCTTCAACAGTGTAATAGCAGTACTGCTCTTATTAACCTTGCCAGAGAATGTTTAACCCAATCATTAGGGTGTGAACGGGCATCACTCATTTTGTTTGATAAGATAAATAACTATCAACTCGGGATAGGCTATGAAAGCTGGATGCAAGGTGAGGACTTTACCGGTAGCCGTACTATCATCAACCAGTGCATGCAAGCTAACGCTGTTCGTGCCATTGGCAATATTGTTTGCGACAAATCGTTAAACAAGCAGCATAGTATAATCAGTCACGGCATTCAGGCTGCCATCTGTGTACCTGTTTGTATTGATGAAAAGCCCGTCGGCGTATTGTACGCAGACTCGACGCTGGGACGCCGTTACTTTACCCAAACGGACATAGATTTTGCCACCTCTTTGGCGAATATGATTTCGATGCGTTTGTTATTCCACACAATTGAGCATAAACTTTCACTTATAAGCTAAAATAAAAATAACAATTTAGTGACGCAATTCGTCTATTCGATTGCGTCGCTGTAGTGGTTAGTGAAGTGTGGAGAAGGCTTTGAACAGGCCCGATGTATTCTCGTCGCAAAACAATTCTCTTAAAACTGAGGCGCTAGCTTTAGGGACTTCTATTGCGCCAAATTCCCGTCTAGCTAACCGGTTTCGAATTGTTGAACAACTTGGCTCAGGTGCTCAGGCCACCGTTTTCAGCGCCATCGATGAATTACTTGATGTGAAAGTTGCACTTAAGGTCATTGAGGGTGGCGCCAGCGACCCGGTTAAAATGCAAACCATCCGCAATGAAGTCAACATTGCTAGGCAACTACAGCATCCTAATATCATCCGTGTTCATGACGTTTTCTCTGATGGAGATACCGCCTTTTTTACAATGGCGTTTATTGAAGGCGAGCCTCTGTATACACGCATTCAACAACCTATCAGCAAAGCCGATTTCGACAAGTGGCAGCAACAGCTCGTTGAGGCACTGTTGGCCTGTAAATCGATAGGCATTAAACATGGCGATATAAAGCCAGACAACATCCTTCTTGATCACAATGAAGACATTAAACTGATCGACTTTGGAATTGGGCAGAGCGCTGCATCTGGCGCTCAAACGAGCGGACACCAACGCTATACCGCTCCTGAAGTCATCCAGACTGGGAAAGCGAGCGAACACTCTGACACCTACAGCTTAGGAAGAGTGTTAGAAGATATGCTGGGCTGTGTCCAAAAAGAAGGATTGGGCTTTTCTCATTACCTGTGGACGAAAAAACGCAGAGCTTGTATTGATCAATTAACACACCATTTGCCCGCGAAGAGACTCTCTTTGGAACAGGCACTTAACATCAGCTCATCAGGCGATAATGGCAGTGCTAATGTAACTTACAAAACCCTTGTCACCTTTTCCGCCATTGCCATATTGGTACTTGTGATTAGCGCCAGCATTTTTTCTTACTCTTGGTATCAAAAAACGCAACCCAGACTGCCCTCTGATACTCCTATTCAGCTACTCGTACTCAATGACCCTCAATATCCACTTTTAGATACGATAAACACGTTACTGCGCTATCCCCTGTCTACTCATCCTCACATTGTTTTAGATGATAAAGCGCAAACCCAAACATTGATGTCAAACTTAGCGTTATCCCCATTTAATAACGACAATGACAGAGTAGACTTAGCGGCTTCCACGTCGGTAAACAGCGTATTATTACTTGATGCTACGCCTACCAGTAGCGATAGTTACCTACTTCACGCCAGCGTACTTAGTATGCCCGCTAACAAACCTATTTTTACCGTGTCGCATAATGTAAATGCAAACACCCTGTCAGATGATTTAACTGTATTTGCTAACAAGCTCATTCAATCGTTATTTGACGCCATCGAAACGCAATCGCCCCAACCACTTCCTGACTTACGCTACCTTGATGCCTTGGATACCGCTTGGCAAAAAGGAGAAGCGTTAAATAGCGCAGACACCGTTGAGGCGATTATAGCAACCACACCGGACTATCCGGGTGGATGGGTGGCAAAGGCTCGAAACGATTTAAATACGGGCGACTATGACGGTGCCAGGCAAGCGGTAGAAACTTTATTCCAACTCTCTGACTTGGCAGTGTATTGGCGTTTACAGGGCGAGCTATTAAGAGCAGAGCTAAACGAAGATCTGTCTCTTGCTCAACAATCAATAGATGCGCTTGTTTCTCAGTTCCCTGACAGACCAGACTTACTGTCGATGCGTGCAGACATATATCAGTGGGCTGGCGAAGATGCCAAAGCAATGTCCGACTATAAAGCTGCTTTAGCCCTTCGCCCCAATAATGGACAACTTTGGTTTGAACTTGCTCGTCTGCAAATTATTAATGGGGACATTGAAACTGCCACCAGCGACTCATTAACTCGAGCACTCGTAGCGTTTCGTCAAGCAAAAGATCCCCGAGGCGAGAGTTTAGTACTTAACGCTTTTGGTATTGCTTACCTACGTACAGCTGACAATGTGGCTGCAGCGCAGTATTTTAAAGACGCACTGGCATTGCGTGATGCAAAAACGCAGCCCTCTCAGCGGGCTAAAACCTTAGCCAACCTCGCCATTGCCACATCTCTTACGGGCGACTATGCCACTGCAGAGGCGTCATTAGAAGAAGCGGTAAAACTACTCCACGATTTAGGTGACTTGACACAAGAAGCCCATGTAAACGATACACTAGGTTTTATGTTTGAAGAGCGAGGCCAGTTCGCAAGAGCGTTAGAGTACTACAAACGCGGTCTTGATATTCGTGTGCAAACCGATGACAAGGTGCTTCAGCCGCAAAGTATGAGCAATGTGGCCTATATGCATTTTCTAATTGGAGATATCTCTCTTGCTGAGATTTACTGGCAGCAGGCGAAAATGCTATTTGAAAGAAATGGGGACGAGTCTCACTTACTTCGAACCCATCAAAATCTTGCACAGTTGAGTTTGGTAAAAGGGGACAAGAATACCGCGACCAATTATTTAACCACTGTCGAGCAACGACTCGGTACACAGCACAATCAAGAAAAGCTTTATAACCACCTGCTATTCAGCTACTTAAACTTTGCAAACGGAAATTTGACTGAAGCCACGCAGCACGCCGCTGACGCAAGGCGCTTAGCTCAGGCTTCTGAAGATGTCAGAGCCCAAACCGAGGTATTACTATGGCAGGGAGAGATGTGTTTACTTACCGCAAACTGGTTATGCCTAGAAAACAGTCTTGAAACCGTGACGCCTACCATTAGCGAAGAGCGCCACGAGCAATTTGCCGTTTATCAATGGTTAACATTGGGATTGAAGCATCATAAAGGCACACTAAATAACGAACGAGACGAGATCTACACTACACTTGTCGATAACACCAACGTGCCGGTCATCACTGAAATTAAAATTCTGCTCGACATACAGCAGCGACTTTCTTTGAATGAAAATAGCAGCGCCATGGAGAAGCTTAGCTCGCTCATTAAACCAACCTACTACCAGCCTTACCTGCAGTGGCTATACGTAAAGGCGTCACTAGGTGATGAAGAGTCCATCGAAAAGTTAAAGCAAAAATTAGCGTTATATCCTAACTACTGGCGTAACCACCTTTACTATCGCGCCATTCCAGGTAAAGAAGACACGGTGGATGACTTAACATCCAAATGGCTATCTCAATTACCTGAGCAACAGGTTGGAGACTACAGGAACGCCTATTTTGACTGACTCGGCCACCGAGATAGAGAACATTAAAGCGTTACAGGCGACACTTCAGGCTCGATTAGATGCCGATCAAGAGGTTTTGCAACAGCTCGCAAAACGATTGTGGGCTCAACAAGAATCAGAAAAAGCGAAGCTTTCTCGTGAATTACATGATGGGATTGGTCAGCTGCTCACAGGGCTGACACGAAGACTGCAAGCATTATCAACCTCTTCGCCTGAGCTTGAAGCACTACACGGCATCGCTGAAATGGCGTTAAATGATGTCAGACAATTATCGCGGCTAATGAGCCCAACAATCCTTGATGACTTAGGTCTTAAACCAGCACTTAACTGGCTTTGTAGAAATTTGCTTAGTGGTGAAGATATTGAATATCACACCGAGATTACCATACCACCTGATCTGCCCAAAGATATAAGCACATTATTATTTAGAATTGCGCAAGAAACGCTGGTTAATGCTATAAAACACAGTGAGGCCACCAACCTTACTTTATCAATTTCTTACCATCATCACGTTATTCGTTTGGATATTCTTGATAATGGTGTAGGGTTTGATAGTAAAGCCATAGAGCCCGGCATTGGCCTTTCTAGTATTCGCGACAGAGCAGAAGCGTTCAATGCGACACTGGAAATAGACTCTGCAGTAGGGCAAGGCACCAGAACAACAGTAACGGTACCCGTATGACAATTCGTGTAGTGCTTGCCGATGACCATGTGCTTATGCGTCAAGGCGTGTCTCAAATGCTAAATGCCAACCCAGATATCAGCGTAGTGGGAGAATGCGACGATGGTGTCGCGCTAATCGCTGCTGTGTTAAAGCTCTCGCCAGATGTTATTTTAATGGACATTTCGATGCCACGTATGAGTGGTCTGGTCGCTATTGATAAAATTCTATCTCAGCGCAGTGACGCGAAAATTCTTGTGCTTTCTATGCACAACGAAGTGGAATACATTGAAGCCATGCGCGACGCAGGCGCTAAAGGCTACATATTAAAAGAATCTTCCGGTGAAAGCTTGGTTGAAGCCATCAAGAAAGTGGCCGCAAACAAAACCTGTTTTCCCGATGAACTAACCCAGTCATCTAGCGATCAATGTCAGAAGCACGTATCGCCGCTAAGTGTATTAACTAGAAGAGAGCGAGAAGTTTTTTTCTTAGTTGCTGCAGGCAACACCAGTAAGAAGATTGCTGAGCTATTAGATATGAGCCTTAAAACTGCAGAAAATCATCGCAGTAATATTTATAAGAAGCTTAATTTAAGCAGTTCGGCAGAACTTATCAGAATGGCTGGAAAAGCAGGTTTATTAGAATAGTTGGGATTTATTCTCAGCATAGAACTCTTTTCCATTCCCCCCACCATATTCCATATTCAGCGAATGCTGGTTGCAGTATTTAAAGCGCTAAACAAAAAAGAGGGGCCTTACTTCAGCCACCCCTCTCTAAAAAGTGTGCGAGGGCCGGTTGTGGCATTCAAAACCCTCAGCAGCAGGGATGCTGCTGTGGAGCGCCCATGGATGGGTTTACCGCGTGTTTTGAATGTTACAACCGGCCCTCGCCTCAAAGGACTAAAGTTCTGCGTATTGCGTTAGGATAAATGCGGCTTCGCCTCTTGATACCCCATTTTGTGGATTAAAGAAGGCTTTAAGCGTAGGCTGTAGGTCAAATGGGCCTTGCTCTACTTTTACTTCTACCTGCATTAGCCCTGCAGCCAGTGCTTGTTGAACATAGCCGCGATACTCAGGAGCAATCGCATCGGTGTCTTCAACTTCCACCGCTTCACCAAGAACAATTGCGATAACCTTTTGAGAGTCAAAGCTTTGCGCTGCATCTTCAAGACCTAATGCTTGAACCATTGAGTACGCCATTTCTTCTTTGCTCACCTGCATGTTGCTACCAAAGAAGTCACCATCAGCTTGCATTACGGGCTGAGTATTCATCTCTAAATCTCCCAACACCGCACCTGTCGCTGTCGCAGAGTTTACCGCTGCAGCATTTTCTGCACTCACATCGGTGTAGTTAACTGTGTTACCGTCGTTTGTTTGACGAAGGTTTGCACTAAGCGCCAACGTATCAGCAAGCTCTACACGAGTTAGTGGTGCGTCTGGCGCAAACCCACTTTCTTTTGCATCCATTAGCTCATTAGCAACAACGTATTCAATGAAAGGTTTAGCAGGATGACCTACTGCATCATCAATACCGGTGTAACCTGATGTGACTAACAAGCGAATATTTACATCGTTAGTGCCAGGGATACCCACACCGTTTGTAACACCTAGTGGGTCAACTGACACACCACTAATGCTACCAATTCCGCGGCTATATAGTTTCCATGTACCCGGCATACCCGGCGCAGCTGCGCCAACAGAAGAACCTAAAACAGGTAGGCCGATACCAGAGCCATAACGGTTGCCTGCTGGATCTTCCAGTACAAACGCCGTAGCCGTTTCAATTGACGCGCTCGCCACCACCATAGATACGTCAGACGTTACTTCAAACTCTTCTACAGGTGACTCACCAACAGGTAGGTAAGTCGTAGGTAGCGTAAAGCTATCGCCTTCAGCAACATTAGCAAATGCGTTAAATTCGCGATTTTTCTTCACGGTATCGCCAAATACTTCTTCACCGTCAAGCACTGCAGTTACCGCAGCATAGGCGTTAACATAACCTGCACCTACTTCCCACTCGTCCATACCAGCCATTGGTGTTGCGGTTTCCAGAAGAATACGCTTCACATCTTCCCACTGAAGGTTTGGATTGGCTTCTAGCATTAGCGCAACAATACCTGACACGTGCGGCGCAGCCATTGATGTACCGCTAGATACGGTATAAAACGGTAGATGTTGTGGCTCAATCATTTCAGCGTCGTCAGCAGCGCTTAAACCGCCTAAGCTAGACAGTGATGCACGAGCAGAAATAACGTCTACACCTGGCGCGGTTACGGTAGGACGGTCTTCCCATGTAAACACTTCTCCATCGACAACCGCTTGTCCGCCTTTCCCGTCGACACCGCGTGAACTAAAATCAGCCAGCTCGCCCTGCTTGTTACCCGCAGCTACCGTAATTACCCAAGGTGCCTTTTTAAAGTTACCGGTAATTGTCGACTCACCTGGACCTGAGTTACCTGCCGAGAACACAGTGATAATACCGTTATCAGCTAATGCTTTAGTCACAACGTTTGTTGGGTCATCTGGGTTAAACTCTGTACCCACATCGCCAGTGTTACCAAACGAGTTTGAGATAACACGAATGTTGTAATCGAACTGGTGCGTTAACGCGTAGTCGAATCCACCGATAGTATCTAAAATGAATAGACCTGCGCCCGAGCCATAACCAATGATGTCTGCGCCCGGTGCTACACCTGCGTGTAAACCGTCGCTCTTAGCACCGTTACCGCCTACTGTACCTGCGACGTGCGTTCCGTGACCGCCTAGAATGTCGGTATTAGATACGTTTTCTTGATAAGTAATCGGTAAAATGCCGCTGTAGCTGTTTAGATTAACTTGCGCTAGGACGTTTTGAACTACGTGATCAGGGAATGCTAAATCACCATGAGTGCCGTCAACACCTGAATCGTTAACAACCACGCCGATGCCTTTTCCTGACACTGGCATTCCGTTAATACGAATGTCACGGTCAGCTCGTAGCGCCTGAACACCTGTAATTTGAGTTGATTCATGATTTTCTAGTTCAAGCGGATCGTTGTTCCATACAGAAACCACGTCATCGCGCTGATAAAGTGCTTCAACTTGTTCTTTGTTAGCTAGCACACCAACAATAGGCACGTTGCGAAGGCTAACACCACCCGTGATGCCTAACGATTCAAGTGCTGTAATTTGTTCTGTTGTGGCTGGTCCCTTACCTTCAAATGTAACAATAACTTGTTGTAGTTCTAGTGGCGAAGCAGCAAGCGCATCGGCCAATGTTTTATCGAAAGTTTTTGCATTCACCATGCTCGCTGGTAGGGCACAAGCAATAGCAACTGATAATACTGTTTTGTTATTAAGGAACTTCATAATACACCTCTCTTTGAGTACCCCTTGAGTATTTAACAACCAAAGAAGCAAAACTATGGGGAGTTCCCCCTATTCGGTGTAATTTATAAAAGCGTTGAGAAAGCAGAAACTTAAAAAGAAAAAAGCCCTCACAAAAGGAGGGCTGAAAACACCAACTATCGAGTAACATAGATATGTTGGAGGGAACGAACGAGGTACCAGAAACACATTAGCTAAAAAAGGGTTACTGTTTGCGCTTTCTCATTGAAGTAAACGCAAACAAAATTAGCATCGCAGTGGCAAAAGAAGCAGGTTCGCTCACTTGTGTTGAGCCATTTGTAGACTCGACAGTTTTAACAAGTTGAAACAAGCCACCTGCGCAGCGGTCGCCATTTTCAAAAAACACGCACGAGTCTGATGATCCTAGCCCGGCTAAACCTGAACTAATAGTGAATTCGTATGGAACGCTTGAGTCTTCAATAAATAGTTGAAAACCTTCACCGCTTTCATCACCAAACACACCATTTTCTAAATCAACTATCGCAAACTCATCAATATCGTCTTCTAAAATATTATAAGTCGTACCATTGAACTCTAGCTGAAAGAAAAATGATAACCACGTGCTCATATCGAATTGGGTTTCGTTTTCATCAAAAGTGATTTGCCCAATTAAACTGGTTTGGTCAGCTTCGTCACCTAACACTAATCGTGTGAAATCATAGGTAATTACGCCAGCGAAAGAAGGCATAGAAAACAGAACGAACACAGCGGCAATTAATGACTTCATAGTAAACCCACTTCTAAATTCTTATGGGCTTAGTATTGAACTTAATGCATTGAATACAAATAGGGAGTTCCCCCTAGTTGTATTCAATGCTATCTAATATGACGTGGTTTAATTAGCGTTTTGTTCGTGTAGTACTTTTGCTAGTTCGTAATTACCTTGCGAAAGAGCAATATCCGCTACCGAATTACCCGCTTTATCCATGTGAGCTGGGTTAGCCCCTTTATCAATAAGCGTATTGATAATTTCTTGTCTATCGAAAAGGCTTGCGAACATCAACGCCGTTTGGCCTTGCTCGTTTTCTTCATCTATATCGCAATCGGCAAAAACCAGTTGCTTAGCTACACTGACGTGACCTTTAAATATGGCCCCCATAAGTGCGGTGTTTCCGCGGTTGTCTTCTTGACATGGGTTGGCATTAGCTTCGCTGATAAGAAAGTTCACGGTGTCGGTATGCCCATGGTACGCCGCAAGAATAAGTGCGGTGTAGCCTTTTTCGTCGGCCACATTAACATCTAAACCGGCTTGATAAAACGCACTCAGCATGGCGCTATCACCTTCCCGCGCTGCATCAAAATAACGTGCTTTCAAGGTCTCCACATTAGGCCTAGTTGCACTTTGTTGAGTATCAGCTTGAGTGGTTGCGTCACTTACCGCACTAGTATAAAAACTGGTGAAGGTGGCAACGACGAACAGTGCTGCCGTAAGTGTTTGCTTTAAAAAAGACATTGTGCCCCCTTACTGGTAAATCTAAATATGGTTACTACAAAACTGTTTTCAGTAAAGCTGTTACAGAAAGATTGTTAAAGAAGAATTGTTTGAGAAAAATGGGAGTTACTCAACACTGTGATGTAACTCCCAACCCTATTGCTACTTAGCTTATTGCATTAGTGCGGTTAGGCTTTCAGCAACTTGCTTTGCTTTAGCGGCACGTGCAGCTTGCTGTTCCATTAAGTCTTTCGCCGTTTGACGAACTTTAGACATTGGTGCTTTCGCTAATTTTGCTACACCTGCACCGTAGTCTTTATCAGCGTTGTACATATAAGCACTAATAATGACGCGAATTTCTTCTTCGGGCACCGATGCCAACGCACCACCTAAGTTACTAATTAGGTTTTTCTGACCTTCTTTAGTTAGGTTTCTGAAAAACTCACCCGCTTGCTTGAAGTTCTGTTCTTTGTAGAACGGAATTTGTTGCGTCATACCTGCAAGCGGCTTGCTTGAGTAACGGAACGCTGGATCTTCGTTAAGATCAAGACGTCGACTTGGCTGATAATTCACGTCGCGCGCAGTGCTAGTCGTTCGAAGCTGACCATGCTGTTCGTGGTTATTAATAACCGCATTTTTAGGTGAATTAACCGGAATGCGGTACGCGTTAACTCCTAGGCGATAGCGCTGTGTATCAGCATACGAGAACAAACGACCTTGAAGCATTCTGTCTTCTGACGGCTCAATACCAGGAATTAAATTACTCGGTGCAAATGCCGCTTGTTCAGTTTCTTCAAAGAAGTTATCTGGAACACGGTTAAGCACTAAGCGACCAATCTTTTTTGCCGGCACTAGCGATTCAGGCCAAATCTTAGTGGTATCAAGTGGGTTAAACTCAAAATCATCCAATTGCTCTGGCTCCAGCTCTTGTAAATAAAGATCCCAAGACGCTGTTTCACCTTTTTCACCAATTCGCGTGTAGATGTCGGTAGTATGCGGCTGCATATCCATTCCCTGCACTTTCATGGCTTCTTCATTGGTAAAGTTCTTTATTGGCTGGTTCGACTTCCATGTGAACTTCACGTACTTGTAATTACCTACGTCATCAACAAACTTGAAAGCATGTACACCTGAACCATCCATATTTAGATAGCTTGCCGGTGTGCCGTAGTCAGAGAAAAGCATAGTTAACGTGTGCGTTGACTCTGGTACGTGCGAGAAGAAATCAAAAATGCGCTTAGGCTCTTGCTTGTTCGTTACCGGCGATGGTTTAAATGCATGCACCATATCTGGGAACTTGATTGCATCGCGGATAAAGAAAACCGGGAAGTTGTTACCGACGAGATCCCAGTTACCTTGTTCGGTGTAAAACTTCACTGCAAAGCCACGCGGGTCGCGCAGCGTCTCAGGTGACAGATGACCATGTACTACCGATGAAAAACGAACAAAAACGTCGGTCTTTTTACCCGCTGATTGAAACGGCGCAGCCAGTGTTTCATCTGAAAGGTCGACCAGGTTTTCATAATATCCATAAACGCCTGTACCACGTGCGTGAACAACGCGCTCAGGAATACGCTCGCGGTCAAATGCCGCTAGCTTTTCAATAAGGTGCGAATCTTGTAGTAAAACCGGTCCCCATGGGCCTGCTGTTTGCGAGTTTTGATTATCGCCTACGGGGGCACCATTTTGACGGGTTAGTGTATCGGCGCTTACGCCTAAGGTAAGCATACTGGCAGCTACGCCGCCTAGGACAAACTTAGTTAACGTTGATTTCATTGAGGTTCTCACAGCTGTACTCCCACATGAAGGTTGGTACGAGGTTTAGGGGCTTTGACTTCTACGCAAACTTGGTCGCCATAATAGTTATCAGCGTAATTGCATTGCGTTCGAATGGGTTGATTAGTTGTGGAGGAAACACGGTGGCTATTCGCCGTTGTTAGCTTTTTTAATAGTGCGCTCATTTGGCTCTCCTTCTTAAGTTGAGAGCATTATCATTAATTGAGCAAAACTATTAAAACGGGTTAAAACGATTCAAATAATTAATTTATTTGATTGTAAAGATGCTAGCTAATCGAGAAAAGGTATGAAAGTAAGTAAATGATGCGTGACGAAAGAAAGGTTGATAGAAATTTGCAGTTCACACTTGGGGGATAACGGCGCCATTTTAAAGTAATGAGAATAAATGACGCCAGTTTTCTAGATAACCGTAATATCTGGTCTCCAACCTCTGATCTCTAACCTTCAAGCCATGGCCCGGTTATAGCTAAGGTCTTCGTTGGAGAGTAAATATTCACGAAAAGCGTATTGCCGTCGGGCGAGAAACACGCGCCGGCAAGTTCAGTTTGCGCATGGAGCTTTGCAAAGTTATACACTTCTCCATTTGGTGTAACACCGCGTAAGTGATTATCAACAATATCAGTATATTGGTCTTCGCACACCAATAGATGCCCGTTTGGACATACGGTTAGGTTATCGCCAAAATTATATAAGTTCTTGTCTTCACTTTCTAAAAATAGCTGAAGCTTGTCCTGTTTACCATCTGCAGAAGGAACAAGTTTCATCACCTGACCGAGCTGCTTTTGGCCACCATTAGTACAGCAAAAATAAAGCTCATTTTCACCCCAATGTATACCTTCACCGCGAGCGAATAAGGCAGCACCTTTCTCATATCCTCTAGCGCGTAGGTCATCGTTCGGGCTTTCTGGATTGTCTAATGCTATCCACTCAACGTCGAACCACGTCGCCAATGGCATAGTTGTGGAACTCCAGTTACGTGTATCAAACTGAGGTTTGTTTTTTACTACCAGGGCTTCTAATTGGCCGCCAGCTGCCAAGTTAGCGTACTCGTTAGGTACAAAGCGATATAGCAAGCTGTCACCCTGATCTTCAGTCAGGTAAACAATGCCTGTTTTGGGGTCAACACATGCCGCTTCATGGTTAAAGCGCCCCATTGCTTTAAGTGGTTTAGCTTCAATGAGTGAGTCAGCATTTGCAGGTACTTCAAATATGTAGCCGTGATCTTTGCTTACCACATCGCCGTTCGGGCCATGAGGTCGGTCTACGGACTCTTCACACGTTAGCCACGTGCCCCAAGGCGTAATGCCGCCCGAGCAGTTTCTTACCGTTCCAACAAGACTGATAAACTCTCGCTCTACCTTTTGCGTGGTAAGGTTGTACACCATTGTTGTGGTGCCGCCTGGTAAAGCAACCCCACTATGATAGTTGTCGTAGGCCAACTCGCTGGTATGCTTTTGAATAGACTGTGGCTGAGCACTTAAGTGTTTGGGGTGCAGTTCGTGGTTACGTATTAGCGCAACTTTGTCGCTAGTACCTTCTATAGGAAGACACCCCATGCCATCCGCTCTGTCAGGTACATGCATACCATCAGACATGTTATTTCCAAGGCTTGATATAACCTTATAGCTAAAGCCTTTAGGTAAATCGAGCAGCTTTTGAGGGTCGGCGATTAGTGCACCATAGCCTTCACTAATCGGCATAGACGCCAAATCCAACTTTTTACCAAAAGCACTGCTAGCTAGGCCACCAAATGCCAAAGAACCCACTAAAAACTGGCGTCGTGTAATCATGAAAATCTCGCAAAACTGATAAACAGAGCATAGTACCCTTTAATTGTTACAGTATCACAACAAAGGGGTTAAATTTCCACTTCTTAGCTTCGTGAATATCTTATACCGTCAGAAGGGAGTGAATGCTGAGCCTTTTTAATTCCGACAACGCATGGTGCGATTCAGGAACTCTTACATAAAAGCGGGGATGGGTTCGCGGCGTGTTACTTCTTCTCCCCCTCAAATGTTTTGATATGCTTCGAGAAGGGAGTGATTGTTGTGCCCTCTGAAACCCTACACCGCAGGGACGCGGTGTCGGAGCTCTTACTTAAAAACAAGGATGGGTTTACGGCGAGCTCCCTCCTCTCTCCAAAGCTTTCTGGTATACAGATTGCGGAGGGAGTGAAGCCCCATCAAAAACTCTCAGCAGCTGGGACGCTGCTGCGAAGCCGCCATGGATGGCTTTACGGCGTGTTTTTGATGGGGCTTCACTTCCGATTTTTCAAATCGCAGGCATAAAAAAAGCGCACCTAAGTGCGCTTTTTTTGGCTTGTGTTGCTAAGTCTAGATTAGTCTAGGATCTTAGATACAACACCAGCACCTACTGTACGACCACCTTCACGGATTGCGAAACGAAGACCTTCTTCCATCGCGATCGGAGCAATTAGCTCAACTTTGAATTTAAGGTTGTCACCAGGCATTACCATTTCTACGCCTTCTGGAAGCTCTACAGCACCAGTTACGTCAGTTGTACGGAAGTAGAACTGTGGACGGTAGCCTTTGAAGAATGGAGTATGACGGCCACCTTCATCTTTAGATAGTACGTATACTTCTGCTTCGAAGTTAACGTGTGGAGTGATTGAACCAGGCTTAGCTAGTACTTGACCACGTTCAACTTCGTCACGCTTAGTACCACGTAGAAGAACACCAACGTTCTCACCTGCACGGCCTTCGTCAAGAAGCTTACGGAACATCTCAACACCAGTACAAGTAGTCTTAGTAGTATCTTTGATACCTACGATTTCTACTTCTTCACCAACCTTGATGATACCTTGCTCAACACGACCCGTTACAACAGTACCACGGCCTGAGATTGAGAATACGTCTTCGATTGGAAGAATGAACGGCTTGTCGATTGCACGCTCTGGCTCTGGGATGTATGAATCAAGCGCTTCACCAAGCTCGATGATTTTCTTTTCCCACTCTGCGTCGCCTTCAAGCGCTTTAAGAGCTGAACCTTGGATAACTGGTAGGTCATCACCTGGGAATTCGTATTCGTTAAGAAGTTCACGAACTTCCATTTCTACTAGCTCTAGAAGCTCTTCATCGTCAACCATGTCACACTTGTTCATGAATACGATGATGTAAGGAATACCAACCTGACGACCAAGTAGGATGTGCTCACGAGTCTGTGGCATAGGGCCATCAGTCGCAGCAACTACTAGGATACCACCGTCCATCTGAGCAGCACCAGTGATCATGTTTTTAACGTAATCAGCGTGTCCTGGGCAGTCTACGTGTGCGTAGTGACGAGTAGGAGTGTCATATTCTACGTGTGAAGTAGAAATGGTGATACCACGTGCTTTCTCTTCAGGCGCGTTATCGATTTGATCGAAAGCCTGTGCGTTACCGCCGTAAGTTTTAGAAAGAACTGTAGTGATAGCTGCAGTTAGGGTAGTTTTACCGTGGTCAACGTGGCCGATTGTACCCACGTTTACGTGGGGTTTCGTACGTTCAAACTTTTCTTTTGCCATTTCTATTATCCCAGCAAAGTTACATTAAAAAATTTAGAAATTTTACATGAGCTGGGGAGAAATAAACTGGTGCTGATAGGCAGATTTGAACTGCCGACCTCACCCTTACCAAGGGTGCGCTCTACCAACTGAGCTATATCAGCACTGATTTGGAGCGGGCAGCGGGAATCGAACCCGCATCATCAGCTTGGAAGGCTGAGGTAATAGCCATTATACGATGCCCGCAATCCTAATTCTCTGGCCACCTCATAGAGAAAGTGGTGGAGGGGGCAGGATTCGAACCTGCGAAGGCTGAGCCGGCAGATTTACAGTCTGCTCCCGTTGACCGCTTGGGTACCCCTCCAGATTGATGGTGCCGACTGCCGGAATCGAACTGGCGACCTACTGATTACAAGTCAGTTGCTCTACCAACTGAGCTAAGTCGGCACTACATCAAGTGGGTGCGCATTCTAGAGTATTGTTTAACTCTGTGCAAGTGTCTTTTTGAAAATTTTTCAATTTTCTTTTTTGACCAATTTTTCAACTAATCAAAAACTTACGTCGATGTTCCCTTTAGAAGTTCACTTCGAGCGTAGCGGGCAAGACCCTGCATCACCAAATGAGCGAGGCGCATGTTATCAGCAGATTTTAAGAATGCAAACACTTTTTTGTCTCCACCCCCTAAAATTATGTCAAATTCGGTTTGTTTGCTTGATATGTAATCAACCGCGCTCAAATAAACACCATACAGGGCAGCATGACACCCTGTTGCAACACAATCTTCTGTATCGGTCCCCACGCCAAAGGTGGTCGGAATTTCATCATTCGCGAACACTTTTTTAGTTGAAGCAACCAATGCATTACGCATTACTTGAAAACCAGGCACGATCCAACCGCCTAAATGTTGACCATCTACCACAAAATCAACCGTTATTGCCGTACCTACATCCATAACAAAAAATGCTTTTTTTGATTTTTCTGCAGCACAAACCATGGCAAGCCACCTATCAACGCCCATTTTTTGAACATTCGCATAACTGTTTTTTATGCCGAAGGCTTCTTTCTCGGTGTGCTTTTCTACAAAAATAATATTTCGCTCGTTACACATGGCGGATATTTCATCAACCAGCTCCTGATTTCTTACTGAAGCTATATATAAATGGGAAATTTTTTTCTGAGAATCAATAAAAGAGAAAAGAGAATTGGCATCTTCGCACGCATTAGGCTCTTCTTCTGCATGACAAAGCAGTGAATATTTTATTCGGGTGTTACCGATATCCACTAATATGACGTGGTTTTCTTCAATGTTGTTCATATTTTTGGTTTCAATCGCAAAGCAATGCGTAAAACGAACGGATAAAATGCTATTTAAAAATCACAAAGATGAACTACGAAGTACTTTTATTATAAAAATGGTCAAAATCTTCGTAGCTCAGATATAAAGCAAAACAAAAATAAAAAGTTAATTGCCTCTAAGGCTAACTTCGCCGCCGTGGAAACGGGTAATACCGTCTTGCGTTTCAACAAGAAGCGCGCCGCTGGCGTCCACTCCCCTATCAATTCCGGAAAAACGCTTCTCACCCATTTGTAAAACAATGCGTTTATCGGCGTATAAGTCGAGCGCTTCCCAATATGCTGTGAATGGCCCGAAGCCCTGCTGGGTAAATTTAGGTAAATAAGACCAAAGCGATTTAATTATTTCTGCCGCCAATGCATTTCTATCTGGGATAGTGCCCAAATATGACGCAAGATCGCTATGAGGCTGACCAACATCGTACTGATTATCGGGTACGCAAACATTCAAACCTATGCCGATAACACTATGCGCCGTAGCGCCTATTTGCCCTTCTACTTCAATAAGTACGCCCGCAAGCTTTTTACCTTGCAAATAAATGTCATTCGGCCATTTAAGCTCGGCGTCTTCCACGCCAAATTCTTTAAGTGCATCGCAAACTGCCAAGCCTACCAATAAAGAAAGTCCTGCCATGCTTTGATAACCGTCGGGAAAAGACCAGTACATAGAAAAAGTTAAGCTTCCGCCAACTGGCGCTAACCATGAACGGCCGTGTCTACCGCGTCCATCGGTCTGAATTTCAGCAAAAACGACATCGCCGTTTTCAAGATCTTCTCGTTTGCTGGCAATACGCTTCTTCATTTCCGTATTGGTGGAAGGTAATACCGACTCCACATCAATAACCGCTCGTTTTGTATTGCCTAAATGACGTTTAATGCTGTCGGCGCTTAACAATGGAAACCCTCGTTCTAAACGGTAGCCTTTACCTTTTACTTTGAATACATCTAATCCCCAATCGGCGAGTTGGGAAATATGCCCTGCAACTGCTGTGCGCGAAAGGCCCACTTGCTGTGCAATGGTTTCCCCTGAGTGAAACTGGCCGTCGGACAACAAAGCGAGTATATGTTTTCTTATAGCTTTTGATGCTTGTCTCATAGCGAAATAAGTCCTTTGCTTCCTAATAAGCGCACTTCTGGCTCAAGCTGTATGCCGAACTTCCCCTGTACGCTTGCTATGATATCTTTTGCCATGGTTATTACATCGTTTCCGGTGGCACCACCTAAGTTAGTAAGTACCAATGGCTGTGTAGGGTGGCATCGTACTTTATTCAAAGTCTTGCCTTTAAAACCTGCCTGGTCGATAAGCCACGCGGCAGGAATTTTTATTTGTTCTTTTTCAGTGGCTGGCAGCTCAACACCTCCGTGCACCACAAAATGGGGCACTGAATCATACTCTTGTGCGATCGCTTGAAACACTGCTTTTGAAACCACTGGGTTTTTAAAGAAACTTCCAGCATTGCCTAGCTCGGCAGGATCGGGAAGTTTGCTCTTCCTAATTTCTATTACCTTACTATACACCTTTTCTGGTGTAGGCTCAGTGAGTGCCGCTAGTTCGCCATAGCTGGTCTCGAGTTCGTAGTGCTTGGGCAGTTTAAAGTTTACATGAGTGATTAGCACTTTGTTCGCTAGTGCATGCTTGAACACACTGTCTCTATAGCCAAATTGACAGTCTTCATTGCCCAACAATACCTGCTCGCCGGTTTCAAGAAATACACACTCTACTTTGTCGATTAACGTATTCACTTCTCGTCCGTACGCACCAATATTCTGAATTGGGCATGCGCCTACTGAGCCAGGTATTAAGGCGAGATTTTCGAAACCATACCACTTCTCTTTCATACACAAAGTGACGAAGTCATGCCAGTTTTCACCTGCACCTACACGTAAGTAATGGTGACTTTCAGTATCAAAATGGCTTATTCCCTTAATCTCGTTAACCAGAATTGTACCGTCAAAGTCGTCAGTGAAGACTGAATTGCTTCCACCGCCCAATATATAAATGGCTTTGTTATTGTTTTTAGAAGTTTTGAAGATAGACAGGAATGAAGTAACGTCGCTAAACGACTGGATAGAATCACAAGAAGCGGCGAGGCCAAATGTGCTGTATGGTTGTAGTGAAGGCATAGAGTTTTACGAACTGCGAACAATTCGCTAATGGTAGGGTAACGAAGCAGCAAATAAAAGCGCAAAGAAGGAATAATATTGTTGCCAATATTGCTAAGCGCTAGAGCATTACCACTTTCATTCGTTAAAGTGAGAAAACGGAAGCTAGCGCTTATACGTAAATACAGAGAACTTACTGCTCTTTGGCTTTATAACCAATACGAAACCCTCCCCAATGTTTACCGTTCACATATATCGGTGCAGATAGATCATGCATGACCTCACCTGTATCTCGCTTGTAAGTTTGTAGCAAGAAAGTAGAGGTATTGCTGCCACAACGACTTCCGGTTTTGTCATCGAATATCCGTTTCGTTCTGTTATTTGCTAAATCCGTATCGTAATTACCAGTAAGGGGCTGACTAAACTTCTTGTTGTGGGTAGGAAAGTAACCATTTACGTCAACTGCGCCGGCATAAATAATGAAACTATGTGTTTCTAATAACGGTTCTTGGATAGCGGGAAGTACGTCGTCGGTGAACTTATCAAAAGGTGTCGTGTGCTTTATAGGATTAGTGTTCGGTATAGGTGAATAGTCAAAATTAAACAGCTTTGCTTCCGATATTTTCCCTTCTGAAATCGCTTGCTCGAAACGCTTTCCAACAGTTTTAGCTGCATTTAATGCAATGTCTCTAACTTCGCTGTTTCGATCATTTACGTCGAAGCTTTCCAGCAGCCTGAAAATATCTTCAGCTTGACTACTCAGTGATAGCGCCTGAGTAGAAACATCAGTGAGGTCGTGCTCTAATTTTTCTGTCGTCGTGTGCAACTGAAGTATATTGGTACTTATACCTGCGCTATGTTCTGCATTATTTTCTACCATTACTTGCATAGCGCCCATCGATTCCCGGGCTTTTGTAGAGAGCATACTGGAGTGTGAGATAGCTTCTTCGCTCTCCTTTAATTTCACATTCATGTTATCACTAGAGTTAAGCACCGTTTCCATAGTAGCCACTGCGGCCTGGCTACTTGTATTCATATCCTGCAGCAAACTTTCAATTCCTGAGGTGGCATCGGTTGTTTTCTTGGCAAGCTCGCGTACTTCATCAGCAACGACGGCGAAACCACGTCCTTGATCTCCCGCTCTTGCAGCTTCAATAGCCGCATTAAGCGCTAGCATATTTGTTTGATCGGCTAATTGGTTAATGGTGTTTGTTATTGTACTTATTCCCTCGGCCTTACTTTTTAATGTAGTAAGCGCTTCAGATGACGCATTTATGTTTTTAACCAGCTGCTGTTGCTGGCTTAATACTTCTTTTAACGACGTACTGCCGAACTGCGTTTTCTCGTCAGATTCATTCATAGAAAATGCAGCATTCTTGGCAAGCTCATCTAACTGAGTTGAGGAGACTTCTAACTGTTGGAGTCTACCGCTCATCTCGCCGATGTTCGCGACTTGCTCATTAAATGCTTTTGATAACTGCTCTAAAAAGAAAGAGATAGAAGCGCCACCAATAGCAATGTTGCTCGCGGCATGGCTAACTTTCGTTGCATCATTGCTGTGTGCATTGTTCTTATAATCGTCAGTTAGAACAATTTTACTAGCGGCTATATTTTGGTTTTGAAATACCTTCTCAATAATAAAGGCCGCGAAAAGGATAGTAAGAAACGTAGCAACTGTAGAGATTAGTAGATGTGAAGTAACAAAAGACATCACTACATTAACGAGACCGGCAATAACAGCTAAAACTAAATACTTCATCATGCACACTTAACATTTTATTAACACCTCAAAAATGTAAAGCGTTTTAAACCAATTATCCATAAGCGGATAGTATTAGTTATGGGGTCAGAGTACTTTATTGGCTGAGTATTGTATTCATAGTAAATAAAATAAACACTTCAAGGTACATGTTGCCTCACTCGTAAGGAGTCTACTTTACTTGGACTCTATCGCTTATAAACGCTTTTTTATTACTAACTGTTATCTGGTACTAACTCGTTAAGGTGCAAAACCATCCAACCGTTAATATAAATATTTCGAGGCCGCCTAGCATCGTAAATGGCACCAGAAGTAACCAAGTCATTTACTTTTGTTTTGCTAAGCACAAGGTTATCAACACGATAGTAATTGCGCAGTAATAACGCTTTATCAAATTTCGCATGTTGACTCGGCGAGACAGGTGTTGTGTGAGCAATGTTTCCGACTTTAAAAGTAAGAGTATCATCATCAACACTAAGTAATTTCAGGGGGACATAGCGAAATCGAGCATCCGATGAAGGCTCTATAGCTCTATAGTCAATATAGAAAAAGTCGTTTTTCTGAGGATTAGCTAAGGCCCGCTCTTTTTCACTATTTTTAATAAATGCATTACCAACAAAGAAGAATGCTATTAGAAGAAAGCAAACAAGTTCTGCATGCAGCTTTAATAGAGCGGTCACTGGTTCAAGTTGAAAATTACCCCGCAAATAAGCCGGGTTATTATTGAATGGTAAGGCTGACATACAAACTTCCTAGCTGTTTAGTGTTTTTACACCATACCGATTATTTTTCAACCTGTCGCTTTTTCTATACATTCAAACAAGTCCACAGCATTGATCCCTCGAATAATAGGGTCAGAGTACATTTCTCTAATAAGGTATGCTGGCGAATTAGAGTACTTCTCCCACACTGTTATGAAATCACGCATAGTTAAATTCGTTTTTTAAAAAAGTACTCTGACCCCTTTATTATTTTTGTGGTGAGCTATTTATGAAATGCTTTCTGGCACTGCCTAAGCATTAAAAGCGGCCGAAGAGTAACTCGTCTTAATTCTGGGGTTTTGCTGAGGGAATGGGGATTAATGTACTCTGACCCCATTTTTTCTTTCTTCCAAACGCAAAAAACCCGCCGTTAGGCGGGTTTTTCTTAATTGGGACCTGGCAGTGTCCTACTCTCACATGGGGAAGCCCCACACTACCATCGGCGCTAATACGTTTCACTTCTGAGTTCGGAATGGAGTCAGGTGGTACCGTATCGCTATGGCTGCCAGGAA
>NZ_JAKREX010000007.1:0-285732 GCF_022348355.1 Alteromonas sp. Cnat2-8 | reverse complement strand
GACTCCATTCCGAACTCAGAAGTGAAACGTATTAGCGCCGATGGTAGTGTGGGGCTTCCCCATGTGAGAGTAGGACACTGCCAGGTCCCAATTAAAGAAACCCGCCTAACGGCGGGTTTTTTGCTTTATATAGAAGCTATAGCATTTTATGTATGCGAGCTCACAGAATTTAGTAAAGTTGATAAAGCATCAGCTTTACGCAGTAAACGCTACTGCAAACCAGTTTTTCCTGGCAGCCATAGCGATACGGTACCACCTGATCCCATTCCGAACTCAGAAGTGAAACGTATTAGCGCCGATGGTAGTGTGGGGTTTCCCCATGTGAGAGTAGGACACTGCCAGGTCCCATTAAGAAGAACCCGCCTTACGGCGGGTTTTTTGCGTTTGGAAGGAACAAAAAATGGGGTCAGAGTACATTAATCCCCAATCTTCCCCCTTTAAAACATCAAAAAGGGGTCAGAGTACATTAATACTTCTAATACTCCTCGAAATCAAATCAGCCCTTAACGAAATGCTCGGGAAATGAAAATGTACTCTGACCCCAAAGTTTTTCCATCCCATTTTATGGGCAGCCTAAAGGCTTTACTCCCTTATCATAAAGAGGTTGAGGCACATCATCTCAAATATAGAATAATGGGGTCAGTGTACTTTTTTGAATGAATGATCTTAACAGCGTAACAACACAGCCTAGCTTCGTTGTTTGCAGTGTAGAAATGTACTCTGACCCCATTTCTTTAAAAGTGGTAGGCGTAGGATAGGTTCAGGAAGTCTAATCCGGGGTTGTCATTGTTGAAGCCGCCGTTTGAAAAGTGCATATAGCGCAGTGCGACATGTTGTTTCTTATCGATCTCTACAAACACACCTAATCTGTCTTCGAACTGATAGTTAGATCCAATATCTTTACCAGCGACTTTCTGATTACCTATGTAACTCGCTCCTATCCCCGCTTCTATATATACGGGATATTTGTCATAGAGCGTTGAAACCTGTTTCATAAATACAGGAGTTAATGACGCACCGTAGCTTGTACTATGCGTATCGTTTTCACCATACTCCCACACTACGGCACTCACTTCCCAGTATAGCTTTAGGTCGCCAAACCAATCAGTAGTAAGCGTTTGTTCAAGTGGCCTGTACGCGAAGCGCATACCATCGATATCGTCAAAGCCGTGCATATAATCTACACTCACGGTTTGTTTCGCTTGTACGCTACTTGCGGTGAAAATAATGAAAATAATGAAAAAAGAAAATAGAAGTAGTGATGCCTGTTTCATAATTGCTCCTTGATCTGATAATCAACAAGCAAAATTTTTTCCAATTAAAAATTATTTTAATTTCAAAGAGATAATAAAAACTAAATGCCGAACTATTCCACGCGAGTAGTGTAATTTACTGACACTGTTGAAGTTTTTACAAAGGTGTCCAGCGTGTATCTGCACTTACATGTTGCTCTTCCATCAGACGCTCGATCAGTTGCTTTGTATCTTCAATACCATACTTCGCTTTAATTTTATTTATGCTTTCAGATTCTGAAAGTATAAATGTATTGAGCTCGGCAAGGATCTCGGGGTGTTTTAAGGTTGATAGCGAAAATGAGACAACGTTGTGTGGCAGGGTTAAATCAGCGGCAAATGGTCCCATTTGCGGAAAGCGACGAGCAACGTTTTTAGCGGCATTATATTCCACATCTAAAGCATCTACGTTATCGCTCTGTAGAAGATTAAGCCCATCATAAATACTGTTTACGCCGGTTACTTTAACGGTACCGTTCTTAATTTGCTGTTCCCACTTTACAGGGGAAAATCCGTCTGGCGTGGCAAGTTTTGTGATGTGAGTAATTCCTTTACCAAGGTTATCTGTTTTAACCAAAGTCACGGCGAATGTTTCTGCCAGAGGTTCAGAATACACTTTGTTGAGGCTATGGGTTATTTGATCATACCATCTGGCGTTATCAGGAAAGACAAAGTCTACATTGCCTTTTTTCAATTCTATTTGAAGGCGTTTAACTGGCATGCTCAAGTATACAAAGCGATGTCCGCTTTGCTTTGAGAATGCTTCAAGAATAGCCCAACCCAACCCCTTTTCATGATCCGATGAAAAGTTGTAATACGGATAATATTCAATATTTTGAGCGCCTACGATATAGGTGTCGGCTGAAACAAAAGGACTTGAAAGTGTGCATGTAACTGGCAATACCGCCATTTGCACAAAGCGACGAATACTATTTCCAAACCTCTTCAATTTTCAATCCTTGTTCTATCAAAAGCTTCTGAGACAACTGCTCGAAAGGGGTTATTCCGTATTTTGTTTTTATACTATCAATTAATTCTGGATTTGAGGATATGAACTTATTAAGTTCACTAATAATGTCTTGATGATAAAGCGTAGATAGGGAAAAAGGAATTTCATTATGTGGAAGCGTCAAATCTAAAGTAAATGCATCTTGCTCATATGATAGAGGAGCAGATCGCTGGCTAACGAAATACTCTAAATCTAACCCGTCTACACGTTCTTGGTACAAAAGCGCCAAGCCTTGTTGAATATCCGTAACCCAAGTTATTTGGGTACGTTGAGTGTCTATTCTCTCTTGCCAATTTACCGGTGTGAAGCCTAACGGCATGGCGAGGTTTTTTATCTTTTCGATGCCTTTCCCAGCGTTCTGTCGTTTTACAATTGTCCCCGTTACTGCGCTGGTTAATGGGAGGGAAAAGTACTTGTCATTTGAAGTGGTAATGCTGTTATACCAGCCTCTATTATCAGGGTATACAAAGTCAACATTGCCTTTAACTAACTCGAGTTGAAGCCGTCTTATGGGCAAGCTTAAATACACAAACTCGTGTCCCGAAGCTTCAGAAAAAGCTTCTAAAATTGACCAGGCAACCCCTTTATCTGTTGATGATGCAAAATCGTAATGGGGGAAATAAGCTAAGTTTTGTGCGCCAATCACATATTTATCTGCATAAATATTAAGGCTAAACAAACAGCCAATGAAAAGCCCAATACATCGCATCATTCTAAACTCCAAAATGACTACAGCAATTTACAATATACAAATAAATTATCTTTGAAGCATTTCCTTGAGAGGAAGTTTTTTAATACAAAAATAAATCGCGTATCTATACACCATAATTTATCGTTTTGCGGGTGTAAAATACTCAGTGAAAATCTCTTGAACTTAATGACAGCTTTTCGAGCCACGGCGTCCGATCAATAAGCTTACCTGCGATGATATGAATAACTCCCTCTTTGGAGCGTTCAATAATACCATTTACCTGTAGCAGTTTAGCTTTTAAGAATGTTTGTTGCTGAGCACGAGCGGTAGCTTGCCACACCACAACGTTCATATTGCCTATATCATCTTCTAAAGTTAGAAAGGTAACGCCTGCGGCTGTACCCGGGGCCTGTCGACCTGTTACTGCGCCGAGTACTTTTACAACAGATTTATTGGTCTTGTCTTTAAGCGAATTGGACCAGCTTATGTCTTTAAGCTTATGTTGCTTTTTGAGTAAAGAAATAGGGTGGTTATTTACTGATAAGCCGGTTGAGGCATAGTCTTCAAGTAAGTTTTCTGCCTCGGTCGGTGCAGCACCCAGCGGTGTGGCATTTTTATCTGCATAAAAATCGTCAGTATCAAACAGTGGTAAACGCGTTTGAGTATCCATAATTCGCCAGCGAGTTTCATATCGATTGCCTGAAATCGTGCGAAGGGCATCGGCGCTGGCTAGTGCCTCTAGTTCGTGACTTTTAAGCGATAGCTGCTGTAATTGTTCAACATTGGTGTAGCTTTTGTCTGAACGGTTTTCCACGATAAGCTGAGACGATGCTTCACTTAAGCCTTTAATAAGCTTAAGACCAAGCTGAATGTGTTTTTCCTGGCCTTGTACCACCAAAGAATGCTCAACGTCAGACTGGTTAACACAGGGCGCTTCTACCCGTATGTGATGACGCTTAGCGTCTTGAACTAACTGGGACGGGGAATAAAACCCCATGGGCCAGCTATTTAATAGCGCTACGTAAAACTCAACGGGAAAGTAAAACTTCAACCAGCAAGATACATAAGCTAATACGGCAAAAGATGCTGAGTGCGATTCAGGAAAGCCGTAACCTGCAAAGCCTTTTATTTGTTCAAATAAGTTGTGGGCGAACGTACTGTCATAGCCTTTATCCGTCATCCCCTTAATAAGCTTGTCTCTGAACTCAAAAATTCTACCGTCTTTTTTCCAGCTCGCCATTGCGCGCCGCAGTTGATCGGCTTCTCCGCCACTGAAGCCAGCTGCAACCATGGCAAGCTGAATCACTTGCTCTTGAAAGATAGGCACGCCCATGGTGCGAGACAGAACTTTCTCCACATCTTTAGATGGGTAGCTAATGGTTTCGTTACCGTGTCGGCGTATCAAATAAGGGTGGACCATATCACCCTGAATCGGACCTGGCCGTACAATGGCTATTTGTACAACCAAGTCGTAATAGCGACGAGGTTTTAGCCTTGGCAGCATAGACATCTGAGCTCGTGATTCTATTTGAAAAACGCCTACCGTATCGGCCCGACAAATCATATCGAAAACCTGTTTGTCATCTCCGAGCTTAGTAATGAACGGAATACTGGTTTCAACAGGGTATTGTTTATTGATAAGAGAGAATGCACGACGTATAGCGCTCAACATCCCAAGCGCCAGTACATCCACTTTTAAAAGGCCTAAGGTTTCAATGTCGTCCTTATCCCACTGAATAATAGTACGCTCTTCCATCGCGGCGTTCTCAACAGGAACAAGATCGTAGAGCGGCCCTGCGCTAATAACAAAACCGCCTACATGTTGCGACAAATGTCGGGGCGTGCCCAGTAAAGCTTCGGTAAGGGTAATTAACTGCTGCACCCTAGGCTCTTCAGGGTTTAGCCCAAGCCCCGCCAGCTGAGATTTCCACGGAATAACGCTGTCTCGGCGATTAATCTGCTTTACCACAAAATCAAGCTGTGATTCGCTAAAGCCCAGCGCCTTGCCCACATCTTTAAAAGCCGACTTAAAGCGATAGCAAATAACCGTAGCCGCGATAGCGGTTCTTTCCCGGCCGTACTTTTGATAAATGTATTGGATGACCTCTTCACGGCGTTGATGCTCAAAATCCACATCAATATCTGGCGGTTCGTTACGCTCTTTGGAAATAAAGCGCTCGAACAGCACACTTATTTGCCTTGGGTCTACTGCGGTTATTTCCAAGCAATAGCACACTACCGAGTTGGCCGCAGAGCCGCGCCCTTGATACAAAATACGTTGTCGCTTGGCAAACTGAACAATGTCGTAAATGGTTAAAAAGAAATACTCATACTCTTGCTCGGCAATAAGCGTAAGTTCTTTTTCTATGGTTTGGCGAATATCAGGGGTTATACCTTCAGGAAAGCGCACTTTTATACCGGCCTCTACACGTTCCCGCAAATACGAAGTGGGCGTATACCCTTCAGGTACAAGCTCCGCAGGATAGTGGTAGCGCAGCTCTTCTAAAGAAAATGTGAAAGCGTGAGCAAGGGCATTGGTATTGGCAATCCATTTCTCAGGGTAAAGCTTCTTAATTTTTTGTACGGTTCGCAGACTACGCTCTGCATTACTCAACGCATCCCGACCTATTTTGTCTACACTGGTATGCACGTTAATAGCATGCAATACATGTTGAAGCGGCAGTCTGTCAGCGTGATGCATGAGTACACCTGTACAGGCAATAACAGGAAAAGGATAGGCAGACTGCAGATGATTGTAATGCGCAAACCTGTGGTGATCCCTTCCGTCTAATAGGCGCTGAGCGCCAATATAGGCATCAATACTAGGGTGTTTTTGCAGCCATTCAGCCCAATGCTTGTCTTTAGCTTCTTTGCCGCTTGGTAGCCAAATGAATTTGCAATGGCGAATGGTACGCAAGTCCCACTCAGCTAGTTGGTATTCACCTTTATCAGAGCGACGCCTCGCGTTAGTAATAATTCGGCATAGTTCGCTATAGGCTGCTTTGTTCGGGCACAACAGCACAAAAGATAAAGTGTCATCAAATACAAAGTAACTACCCACAATAAGCGTAATCGGTAGGCCCTGATGCTTAATTTCGTCGAAAGCCCGTACCACTCCCGCTACTGAGCATTCATCGGTAATGGCAAGTGCGTCGTAACCAAGGAAAGAAGCCGTGGTAACAAGCTCTGCGGGGGAAGAGGCACCGCAAAGAAAACTATAATTGCTTTGGCAAAAGAGCTCACTGTATTTCATGATATTGCCTTTACCTTTTTCTTTAACCGCATACCGCTAGCAAAAAAGGCCCTGCACCCACCAGCGGCTCTCTTCATCTTTAAACACTAAAAGCTTTACGCATTGCTCAGTTTGGGCGATGAAATAATCACGCTTTGTTGGGCTGTCATGCCACCACTCGCTATGTAATCGCACGGGGCCAAAGCAAATTTGGGTAGCCTGAATAAGCGGTTTAGGTACATCAAAAGTGAAGGTGGGCGTAATGTCACTGCTATAAGCATAATTACGGGTGCAGTTACCGGTGCTCGACTCCGTCACCGTCATATATTCAAACTGATGGCTGTCGGCAGCGCGAGGTTGAAACGTACTGTTATCGCCTAGCTTCGCGTTTAAGCGCCCAATTAATTGCTTTTGTGCAATATCGTTAAATCTGTCGCTAAAAAAGTCGCCATTCTGCGTATCCATTTCTTCAAATTGCTGACAGGTAAGCGCAATGGCTGTAGCTGGCTCAGGCAACACCAGATTCTCAGTTTTAAGACTAAACAAGGGCAGCCAACTTTGTACTGAAGACTGAGGCAGTGCCGAACGTATATTAATATCCATTACAGGTGCTTCTCTGAAATGAATATGTACACTGATGCTGGATGTATATAAGTTTCTTGCCCGTAAATAGTGAGACAAATGCTCAAACTGCTGGCTGACAAAAGGGGTTAGATGCTGCGTGTTTTCAATATCAAAAGGCAATAGGATAAAGTTATCGAAGTGCTCCAAAGGCCTAAATAACGTAACGCGTGGAAAGGTTTCTCCCCTTAACGCAGTAAGATACATAATAGTGTTATTGTCAAAGCGCCGACCCAGTTCTTGTACCGGCATTGCCAACAGCTGTTGTACGCAGGAAACGCCCACCCTTGCCAACGAGTCAATGACTTTAGGTGATAGAGCCGTAATAGAAAGCGGGCACGTACTTAGCGCTTTTTTTATGTCATCGGATGTATGCAAGTAGGTATTAAATTTATGAAGCGCTAATACTTTTGCGGCCTCAATTGTCCATGCGCTAGCAAAATGATAACGAATATCTGCTTCTGCCAGAGCTTGAGTTAATGTTTTCCACAGTGGCGTATGGCCGCCATAGTAATGAGTTAGGTTATCTAGCCTTACTGCCAGACCGCTGACACTATTCGAGTGAAGGTGGTTGTCTAATACGATGTCAGAAGCCAGTGGGTAAAGCCGATGGGCTAACTGCGTCAGCATATGCTTTTCGGCTTCTTCACTGAAAGGCAGAATATGTACGTAAGGGCATAGCGCCGCCGCTTGAGCTAGCCCATGCCCAATTTCAATGCCTTCTTTTTTCGCAATATCATTACACTGCGTAATTTTGTTTGTTTTACTGCAGTACACTGCAACGGGAGTATTCGACGCTAACGCTGAATACTGGTTGTTAGTTTCGTGCTTCGGCAATTGGCTATGTGCACGCTTACTTCTAGCCGCTTTGATATGGCTGTCTAAAGTAAGTTGATAGCAATGAATATAAGCCCACAGCATCATTAGCTCACAGAGTGTAATGCCTGATCGGAAAGCGTGTTGTGTGCCATGGCCCATTTAATGGCGTGATTGTCGGGGGTCCACCGATGGGAAATAACAATGTTATCTTTGGGCCACCCATGACGCTGCTTGCGTATGTTCACCGCCAAAGCGTGGGGTTTACCTTTTAGCGCAATATCCAACGTAATGGGTAATGCACTGTCGCTTTCATTCGACAGGTTGGCTTGTGAATCACTTGAGCTGGCCTTCGGGTAACCTAACTGTGAGGCCTGCTGTTGCGGTGGAGTATACAGTAAGCACAGCGCATCATTATGCGTTGCCGCTACCTGCAGGCGTCGCGCTTCTTTTTGATTTACAGCATTACTCCACAGCACTACGCAGTGGCAAGCCGTACTTTTTAAACATTGCTCTGCTGCCCACAACGACTCTTGTTCAGAACCTGGTTTTACTACCAGCACTTGTTGCGCTTTAAGCCCCAAATTTTCTAACCACGGCGACTGTAGTAGCCCGGGAGGGTTAATAAATACCACCAGCTTATGCGTACGGTGTTGGCATATAACCTGTTTAAAGAGTGAAAGTTCACCCATGCCGGTTAACGAAGAGATACGGACAAGGCCTGTAGATGTAACGCCACCGTTAAGTGCTTTATCCAGACGCGGAAAACCCAGTGAAAACTTGGTTTCACTTTGTCTCTGATCTCTGGCCCGCCAAATATGCGGGTGGTTATTAAGCACGGATAACGATTTATTCATGGCACTCAAAATAAACTGTATTTTTATACAGTATTATAGTGCAGCAATAACCCTTTTCAAGACAAAAGGTTTTTGACTTGTTGTTTTAAACGCTAACTTACTGATTAGTTTGGAAAGGTAAAAAGATTAAACTTTTAAAAGAGTGGGAACATGGCTAGGGTCGCAGGCTTTACTACATAGCAAAGCAGACGACCCTGCCATACAGTTAGCGCTGTATAAGCGCTAACGAGAGACATAGAGTAAAATGTTACTCTTCAGATGGTTCTTTTTGAGCCTTTGTAGTCGTGCCACTTACTGTTGCTGTAACGGTTTGGCAAAAAGCAATGAAGCCGTCGGCCGTATTTTTTGACCACACCATACGTACGTTGCTAGGGAGTGCTTTCACCACCTCACGAATTTCCTCAAGCGTCACTTCTTCATTAAGCAGCACCTTATTCAGTGACTCCTCAAATGACATCCCTTTCTCACAACAGGCCATGACGATAGTCGAAAAGTTGCGCATAAGCGGGTGCAGCGCATTGTATTGAGTTTGGTCGATAAGGCGGCTTTTATAGGCGCTTTCAATACGCGCAGTAAGATTTTTCTCCAACGCATCTGTAACAAGAACAAGGTTGCGATAAGCATACGTAACCTTGTTGTTGGTCTGTTTATTCGAGTGACGCAATAGCGCCAGCTCTTTCTGTAAATTCTGCGCTCGCAGCACAAAGTAAATTAAAAACAGGATAAGTAATCCAATAACACCAAATGCAACGATCATGTCTATTGTGCCTTTTGTTCTTCTATAAACGTATTGATGTTTTGCTCCAAGATAAACAGTGGAACTGAGCCGTTTTCTAACACGGCGCGGTGGAATTTACGCACATCAAAACGCTCGCCTAATGCTTTCTCTGCCTTCTTGCGAAGGCCTTTAATTTTGATTTCACCAATCTTGTAAGACAAGGCTTGCGCTGGCCAAGAGATATAGCGGTCTATTTCAGTATTTACGTTGTGTTCTGAAAGCGCGGTGTTTTCCATCATATAATCAACCGCTTGTTGACGACTCCAGCCCATCGTGTGCATACCGGTATCCACAACCAAGCGACACGCACGCCACATTTCGTAGCTTAAGCGACCGAAGTTGTCGTACGGCGTTTCGTAAATACCTGCTTCAATACCTAAAAACTCAGAGTACAGACCCCAGCCTTCACCAAACGCTGAAATATAGGTGTTACGACGTACCATAGGTAAGTCTTCAAGCTCTGCTGCCAACGATATTTGAAGGTGGTGGCCAGGCACTGCTTCGTGCAAGGTCAGTGCAGGCAATGCATACAAAGGGCGCTTATCGAGGGCATACGTGTTTACCCAGTAATATCCTGGCTGATCATCGCGGCTAGGATGAATGTAACGGCCCGTTGTATATTTGGGCGCGATAGCGTCTGGTACAGGCGCTACACCGTAAGGCGTTCTTGGCAGATACTCAAAGAGCGAAGGAAGCTTTGCGTCCATTTTCTTTGCAATGAACGACGCTTCTTTTAGTAAATCTTCAGCGCTGGTGGCATAGAATTGCGGGTCTTCGCGTAAAAACGCAATGAAGTCGTTAATGTCGCCATCAAAGCCAAGCTCATCCACAATTTGCTGCATTTGCGCGCGAATGCGTTTTACTTCAGACAAACCTAAATCATGGATTTCCTGAGGCGTCATATCCGTGGTGGTGTAATGCTTGGCTCTATTGGCGTAATACGCCACGCCATCAGGCCAGTTATTCGCGGCAATATCTTCACGGGCGTTGGGAATGTATTCGTCTACCATGAAATCGTAGAACATTTGATACGCAGGCAATACGCTGCTGGTTATGGCAGCCTTGCCTTGCTCCGTTAGCGCTGATTTTTGCTCGGCAGTAAAGTACTCTGGAAAGCGGGTAAATGGAGAATAAAAGCCACTGTCCTCGGCATTTTCAACAATGTATGACGCCACCGAGTTCTCAAACCCTTTCAGCACGACTTTAGGCTGCGTGTAGCCTTCTTTTAGCGCCTGTTTCATATACGCAATTTGTTGGTCAAAATAAGGCTTAAGCGCATTTAGGCGGCTAATGTAGGCCTGATAATCTTCTACGCGCTTAAAGGTGGATAAATTAGGAAGTGAGGCCATTGCACCGTGAAAGCCATATTCTGAATTGATAGGCACTAAATGCGCGCGATACGTATATTCGTCCACATAGTTAGCTAAACGATATTGTTGCATCAGCAAGGCAATATAAGCATCAGTAGAGATGTCTTCTTTTTTATACTGACTTAAGGTCTTTTGAAAAGTACGCCATTGTTCATTTTGTGCTTTTAGAGCTTTGGGAGAATTATCTGGTAATACGTGAGCGAGTGAAGTATCTCCTTCGCGAGAAGCTAGAAGCGGGGAAACCGAAAGCTCGTATTGCCAAATGTCATCAAGTAGTTGATACAAGCTTTCATCGTTAAGGTCCTTTGCAGATGAGCTAACGCTGCAAATAAATAATAATGCTGCTAAAACATAGCGATACATAAGGGTCTCCGGCAACCTTCACCGGAATGACCCGGCGGTTACTCTTTCGTTGGTGTATATATTGGACTAGGGAAAGCAGTTACTTTATCAGATTTATTTTCTAATTTAGTAATTTTGGCTGAACCTTTTTTATTTACGGCGTCAATGCGCAAAATGTTGTGCATCGGAACATAAGTTTTTGTTACTTCAGAAAATTCGGTTTTCAACCTTTCATGGCTAGGGTCTACAACAACACTTGTGTGGGTGTCCCACACAAAGTCACCTATCTCGACAAAGCCAAACAAAGCGCCCTGAGTAAGGGTTCTAACGTAAAGTTCGTAACGTTCTCCATTGCTGATGAACTGAACGCGGTAAAGAATATCGTCTTTCGACATAGATGCTGCTCTTCACTAAAAAAACATAACAATATCCGGAAACGGAGCCGGCATGCGACTGACAATTTTACCTTGCTCATAAAATGCGAGCAACGGTAGGAAACACATGGTAAACGTAAGTAGTTTAATGGTATTCCGCCTATTAACTGCGTTACCATGATGCACACTTAGTTATATGGTGAAATTAGAATGATAAAAAAACTCCTTATAGGTAGTGCAATGACAGCAATGACCTTTGCTGCTACTGCCCATAACCACGCATCGACAGACAATGCTTTTAACCCTGATACACAGCGAATCAAATCGCACCTGTTTTTCCTAGCAGATGATTTGCTTGAAGGTCGTGACACGGGCTCTCGTGGCCATGAAATTGCGGCGCTATATATTGCGACCGAATTTGCTAAATATGGTTTGAAGCCAGCGGGTACAGACGGCTACATGCAAAACGTAGCGTTTCGCAAAGCGAATCTGGTTCAAGAGTCTCCCAAGTTTACTTTCACGCAAAACGGCGAAACCGTCGATTTTGACTACCCGAAAGAATATCTAGCTAGCCCGAGCTTGCTTAGCACTGAGGCTAATGTAAAAGGTGAAATGGTCTTTGTGGGCTACGGCATTGTGGCTGATGAGCTATCTCACAACGATTACAAAGACTTAGATGTAAAAGGTAAGGTTGTTGTAGCGCTTGCTGGTAAGCCAAGCGACTTTCCATCAGAAGAGGGCGCTCACTTTGCGTCTGGCTATCAAAAGCAAAAGTATGCGGTAGACAATGGCGCTATTGGCATGATCACTATCACAACGCCTAAAAATGAAAAGGTACGCCCTTATCAAAGCCGTTTGAACTACATCCATACGCCGCGTATGGCATGGTTAGACGACAGTGGTCAGCCTGCAAACAGCTTTTCTCAGCTTAAAGGTGGCGCTTACATGAGTGAAGGCGCTGCGCGTAAGTTATTTGAAGGCGCAGAAAAGAGCCTTGATGACGTTTATGCACAGCTTGAAGCCGACAAAGTACCGCAAGGCTTTGCGTTAAACGGTGTGGTTGATATCAGTAAGACGAGCGTACACGACACCATCACTAGCCCAAATGTTGTGGGTGTACTTGAAGGTTCTGACCCAGAGCTTAAAAACGAGTATGTGGTTTTCTCTGCTCACTCTGACCATATTGGTTTTGCCAAGACCGTAAAGAAAGACAACATTAACAATGGCGCCATGGACAATGCGTCTGGTACGTCAGTGATGTTAGAAACTGCACGCCTGTTTAGCGAAATGGAAGAAAAGCCAAAGCGCTCAATTCTGTTCGTATCGGTAACGGGTGAAGAGAAGGGCCTGCTAGGTGCAGACTATTTTGCTCGTAATCCAACTGTACCGGTTACTTCAATGGTGGCGAACGTAAATCTAGATATGCCAATTTTGACTTACGAGTTTGCAGACGTTATTGCGTTTGGCGCTAACCACAGTGATTTGCAAGAGTCAGTGGAAAAAGCGGCGGCGAATGCCAACATTGAACTAAGCCCTGACCCATGGCCTGAGCAAGCGTTATTCACTCGCTCAGATCACTATGCGTTTGTAAAGCAAGGTGTGCCTTCAGTGTTTATGGTGCCGGGTCTGAAGTCTAAAGATCCTAACGTAGATGGCAGCAAGGTGTTTGGTCAGTTCTTATCTACGCACTACCATAAGCCTAGCGACGACATTAACCAGCCATTCAACTGGAATGCGGCAGAGACTTTCACCAAGGTTAACGCGCAAATTGGTTGGACACTAGCAAACCAAAAGAACAAGCCTAAGTGGAACGACGGCGATTTCTTTGGAAACACGTTTAGCAAGTAAGTCCATATTTATTAAACATTAAAAAGCAGCATTTTTATGCTGCTTTTTTTGTGCCTGTAGCTTACGGACAGTGACTGAAATAATGAATTATGTGCATGTTGGAACGCTGAAAGCTGAACTCGACAGCTGTCTGATTTAATTGCACTTTTTGCATTGATTTTGAAAAGTGTCAATGCAATATAGAATGAGAAAAAAGCAATAAAAAAGGCGCTTGAAAGCGCCTTAGTCGTAACCCTTAGTCGTAACTTAGTTGGGTTCTAAACAAACATTTGCTTGAAAGCAGCCCACTGTTCATTGAACTGCTCGGTTGGCTTACGCGTAAATCCACTGCGGATAAAGCCATTAATACGGCCATCGGTGTAGCAAATCATCATGTTGGCGATAATCGCTTCATCTGCAGAAAGGGTTTTACCTTCCCGTAGCTTGCGCTCTCTTAGCACTTGTTTAAGCTGCGTTTCTAAACGCTCGAAAAGCTTTGCTATGCGCGCGCGCAACCGGTCTTGTTCACCCATTAACGCATCACCATTTAATATTCGAGTAATACCCGGGTTCTTCTCAGCAAAGCCCAAAATAAGATGAAGAATAAGCTGACAACGCGTAAGCGAGTCTTTCTCTTCATTCACAATCTTATTGATGCGCGTGAAAAGTGTTTCTTCAATAAACTCGATAAGCCCTTCAAACATTCGCGCTTTACTTGGAAAGTGACGGTAAAGTGCCGCTTCAGACACTCCCACTTTTTCCGCTAATTTAGCAGTAGTGATACGTTGACCTGGGCTGGTTTCTAACATTCCAGCAAGTGCTTGCAGAATTTGAGCTCTGCGATTTGTTTTTTTGACAGCAGGCATGACGAAAGTATTTCCTCCGCTACCGAGTTATAGCAACTCGGGCTCCATGTTAAGTTGGCTTACACCAAAGCGTTTATATTTATCGTTTTTATTATCGACACTTAATAAGCATCTGTTAGTTTTTATTGTTTAAAGCGTAGCGCTCTGCAATAAGTGCAAGTAATTGACCCGCTAACTCGCTTTTACTGGTTGCAGGTAATCGTTTATCACCATCTTGCCATATTACGTGCAGTGCATTTTTATCACTGTTAAACCCCAGACCCTCGGCAGTAATATCGTTAGCCGCAATCATGTCTAGCTTCTTTTTGGCTAGCTTCGAGCGCGCATAATCTTCTACATTTTGGCTTTCGGCCGCAAAGCCCACACAAAATGGTCTGTCTTGGCTGGTGGATATGGTTGCTAGAATATCAGGGTTTTTAACAAAAGTAAGTGTTAACTCATCACCGGTTTTCTTAATTTTATTGTCGGCAACGCTCACGGCCTTGTAATCTGCTACAGCAGCCGTACTAATAAATATATCTGTGGAGGCTTTAAGCGTTTGACAAGTATTAAGCATTTCATCTGCGGTAGTGACATTAATACGGTCACAGCGTTCGGGCGTTTCAAGCGACACAGGACCTGCCACTAAGGTTACATTTGCCCCCGCGAGTGCTGCTGCCTGAGCGATGGCAAACCCCATCTTTCCTGAGCTGTGATTTGAAATATATCGTACAGGGTCCAAAGGCTCTCTGGTTGGCCCCGCTGTTATCGTAATATTCTTTCCCGATAAGGCCTTTAGCGACGAAGAAAGGGATAAAGCGTCTCTCTCTGCGTCATTTATTACATTGGCAATATCAACAGGCTCAACCATTCGACCTGAACCCACATCGCCACAGGCTTGTTCACCACTTGCCGGGCCAATAAAGTTTACGCCGTGCTCTTTTAAAATATCGATGTTGCGCTTTGTTGCTACCGCTTTCCACATCTGTTGATTCATGGCAGGAGCAATAAAGAGTTTCGCTGTTGTTGCAAGGTACAATGTAGTCAGCAAGTCATCTGCCATACCGTGAGCAAGCTTAGCAATGGTGTTTGCGGTTGCGGGGGCAACAAGTAAGATATCAGCCCACTTTGCCAATTCAATATGCCCCATTGCGGCTTCAGCAGCAGGAGCAAGCAGCTGGTGATGCACTGGATTTCCTGACACAGCCTGAAGTGATAATGAACTAACGAACTCTGCGGCAGAGTCTGTTAGAACCACACGCACGTTTGCGCCTAACGCAGTAAGCTTGCGCACAAGATCAGGTGCTTTATAAGCGGCAATCCCGCCAGTAACACCTAGCAAAATATTTTTATTAGCAATAGACATAGAAGAACACAAAATCTCGAAATTAGCGTTAGCCTACCATGGTGACAAAAAATCGGATAGCTGAACGAAAGTAGGTCTTGTTTCGACAGTGGCATGTAAACAGTGCCTACAGGTGTCAAAAATCAATAATAAACCCGCCTTTTATACAGTCGTTTCTTTGTCACCATTCATCTATAAACAACCTTTTATAGAATAGTCGGGCTAGATGAATGTCGATAAAAGTATGGCCAAAGAATGAAAGGCCAAGAGAAAAATTATTGCAGCACGGGGCTGAAAGCTTAAGTGATGCTGAACTCATCGCTGTCTTGCTGGGAAAAGGTGTGAAAGGAAAAAGCGCTGTGTCTGTTGCACATGAACTTCTCAACGAGCTAGGCTGCTTACGGGGTGTGGTAACAGCAACGAAAGAACGGTTTGCCAAAATAACGGGAGTTGGACCGTGCAAGTATGCGCAGTTTCAGGCGGGCTTTGAAATATTTAAACGCAATTTGGAAATAAAGCTGAAGCGTCAGGACGTTTTTAATAATGTAGATGATACTAAACGTTATCTACAGGCAAAGCTAAGAGACTGTGAACGTGAGAAGTTCGCGCTTTTAATGCTTGATAGCCAACATCAGCTTATTGCTTTTCGCACTATGTTTAACGGTACGATAAACAGTGCAGCGGTCTATCCAAGAGAATTGATCAAACAAGTAATGATCGATAATGCAGCCGCGATCATTTTGGTTCATAATCATCCTTCAGGCGTTGCTGAGCCTAGTCATGCGGATATACGATTAACCGCAGAGATCAAAAGCGCAATGGCGTCGATCGATGTGCCAGTTTTAGATCATTTTGTGGTTGGTGATAAAGAAACTGTTTCATTCGCACAGCGAGGCTTGTTAAGATAAAAAATCTAAGTCATTTGTCGATTATAATCTAGTCAAATGGTTGAAAATGATTTAGCATAGGATTTAGTGGGTTATTTTATTAAAGGACTGTTATGAAGAAGTCAATCATTGCATTATTTGCAGCTGCAACTATGGTTGCAGGCGTTAACGCACAAGACGGCCAAGGTGGTGATGGTACCACTGGTGCTGGTGGCGTAAGCGGCGGTATGATCGCGTCTGGTGTTGTTGTTGCGGGTATCATTGCGGGTGTTGTAAACAACAACTCTGCTGATGCACCAGGAAATGGCGGTACTGATCCAGGTCAACCTACTTGTGAAGGTGACGACCAAATCGTTGATGGTGTGTGCGTAGGTACAACCGAAACTGTTACTGTAACTACCTCTGGTTCTGTAACAAAAACCATCACCGTACCTGTTACATTTACTTACGCACCGACCGTACAGTAAATTTAAGAGTATTCGAAAAAGCCGCTTTTTTTAGCGGCTTTTTTTATTTTTATAGCAAAGTTCATTTGTTTTTAGTTTTTGTCGGCGCATTTTAATGAAACTACACACTTTATTTGCCCTTTCGGGTGTTGTTTGCCTTTTTCTTTCCGGATGTTCCACCACGTCACTAGCGTATTACAACACGCTGAAGCTCGCGCTAAAAGATAGAACAGTTAGTTATACCGTTGAAGAGATTGCTGCTAGTAAAGCTGATCTTATGCAAATTAAAGCGGGCGGAAGAGATGCAGCCTCGCTTGCCCTTGCGTATATCGATGGTGAAAAGTACCGGTGGGTATCTGGTGATAAAGTCATCTTCACCATGCACCATGGCATTATCGTTAAAACTGAAGGTTTGGATCACGACCTATACTACACGGGAAATCTTCAGCACAACCCGCTTGCCACCAACAATGTTCTGCCATTCAATTGGAAACGCAAAGTTGATATTGCTTCCATCGGTTACGGTGTGCCGGTTGACTCATCTTGGCGAATAGAAGGGGAAGAAACTCGCGAATATTTAGGTTTTTCTGTTCCGGTAATTAAGGTTATCGAAACCGTAGAATTTTCTGAGTACACGCCATTTATCGACGTAGGGTTGTCGTGGGAAAACACATATTTCTTGCACAAATACTCGAAAGAACTTCTGGCCTCAAAGCAGCAGTTCAGCCCTGAAGGAGACGTTTACGATATGGTTTATTTAAGCCGAGTAGTACGTGAGATGAAGACACAAGGAGCAACGCAATAATGAAGTATATCTATACGCTTTTTATTGCCCTAGGCCTTACTGCAGCTACCAAGTTATATGCAAATGATAACCTTGTTAGTGTCATGATAAACAAGCAAACCTATCAGTTCGACAGGCCAATACGACTATCAAGCGTACTGTCCATTGTCGCTGATAATGGTGATTGGTACTGGCCTTCAGCTTCAGCCTTTGATTTAGCTAATCCTAAAGCTGAAGAAGAGAAAGAGATAGCGCTATCTCAAATTAGCGGACTGCTCAATCAATTTGATGCCGATTCTGAAACACATAAAGCCCTTCAAAATCTCTATGATCAGGTAAGCTCATGGACGGTGTCTACACGCATAGACATGCCAATTTCCTACAATCGAGCAAGGTTGTTTTTTGAAGACAATCCTATGTTTCAGCCAGGCAAATACTGGATTCGACTAAATGGAAGACCTGACGTTGTGCATTTCTCTGGTGCTGTTGTAAAGCCTGGTGCGTACAAGCATCAAAGTGATACGTCGGTTTATACGGCTGTTCACACGGTGAAAAAAGCGGTTGATGCCGACAGAAGTCATGTCTACGTAATTGATCCAATGGGAAATATTGAAGAAAAGGGTATTGCTTATTGGAATTTAGATTTTGGGCAGCTTATGCCGGGCAGCCAAGTCTATGTTCCTATCTCATCAGAACTCTTTAGCAATAAACTTAAGCAATTAAATGAGCGCGTAGCCGCTTTAGCAGTACATAGGGTTTTACCTCAATGAGTGCGCCACTACTTTCTAAGAAAAAAACACTTGCGCTTGTAATTGGCAGCGCGCTTTCTTCTACCGCTTTTGCTGATACTCAAGTTCGCGTTACTCCTTCGCAGATGGTGCAGGGCGGAAATGGTCTTATTCAAACACCAACGGCTCGTATGCGAGACGAAGGTGGAATGGCCATTAACTATACCGACAACGGCGAATATCGCTTCTGGTCTGTTAACATTCAGCTTTATGATTGGATGGAAGCAACAGCCCGTTATACTGACGTGCGCACAAGACTTTACAGTCAAGTTGAATCATTCAGTGGTGATCAAACGCTGAAAGATAAAGGCTTAGACGTTAAATTCAGATTATGGAAAGAAAGCTACTATCTGCCAGATATCAGTGTCGGCTTCAGAGACTTTGGTGGAACAGGCTTTTTTGAAAGTGAATACGTCAACGCCAGTAAATCTATCGGTCCATTCGACTTTCACCTTGGCTTAGGCTGGGGATATCTCGGTACAGCCGATGACATCAGCAACCCGTTTTGCGAGCTTAAAGACAGCTTCTGTGAACGCCCAGGGGGCTTCTCTGGCCGCGGTGGTAAGGTAGACTACGACCAGTTTTTCAAAGGAACAACCGCATTTTTCGGTGGTGTGGAATACCAGACACCATGGGAGCCGCTAACGCTAAAGCTTGAGTTCGAAGGGAATGACTATTCTCGTGACAGAGCTGGACAGCTAGAGCAAGATTCTCGCTGGAATGTTGGTGCAGTGTATCGTTATAAAGACTTCGATTTCACGTTGAACTATCAGCGAGGTAATACTGTTGGTTTCGGCGTTACGTATCGCTTTAATATGAATACGGCTTCGCAAATAAAGTTCGATGAACCACCTAAGAACCTGATGGGAAGAAAGGTGCCACAAGACGTGAAAGATGTTGATAAATCCCGTCTTTACAACGACCTTTACCGGTCGGGGGGCTTTGTACTGTCTGATGCTGAAATTAAAGAGGACAGCGCTACGTTTTACGGTACACAGGTTGCCTATCGTGACCAGGATGAAGCCATTGAGCGAATTGGTCGCGTGGCGGCCTCAGAGCTTCCAGATTCCGTAAAAACCTATCATGTAGTAGATAATCGCGCAGGTCTTCCTTTAGTTGACACGCAGGTGGATGCCGAGGCCTTTATTGCTGCAGCGCGTTACGAATCTGTTGACGCAGATATCACTGAAACCTACGTCAGAACATCACCCTCAAAAGAAGTGCTCGACGCCTATGATCCTGCCAATACATCTGGCTTCTACTACAGCGCAGATTTCTTCTTTACCCAATCATTCGGTAATCCAGAAGATTTCTATCTGTATCAAACCGGATTATTGCTAAACGGCGGTTATGCTTTTAACGAAAACTTTGCAATCATGAGCAGTGCCAGGGTTACGCTTCTAGATAACTTCGACAAGTTTAACTACTTGGTAGATAACGAAGAAGTGTCGCTACCTCGCGTGCGTACTCGAGTTCGTGAATATGTGTCAGCAAACGATGTATGGCTAGATACAACATTCTTACATTACAAAGACACCATTGCAGAAGACCTCTATGCTCAAGCGTACGCGGGTTATCTAGAAACCATGTTTGCTGGTGTAGGCGGTGAAATACTGTATCGTCCCGTTGATAGTAATCTAGCTTACGGACTTGATATCGCTTACGTAAAACAGCGCGATCCTTACAGTCAAACAGGTCTGGAAGACTACACAGCGGTCACTGGACACGCTAGTGTCTATTGGCAGCCAGAATTCTTAGACGACACGCAAATTACCGTAAGTGCTGGACAATTCTTAGCCAAAGATAAAGGCGTGAATATCGATTATGCGAAGCGTTTCGATAGCGGTATCATTGTTGGTGCATATGCGGCATTCACTGATGTATCGTCAGAAGAATACGGCGAGGGAAGCTTCACCAAAGGCTTCTACATTTCCATACCTACAGATCTGTTCTTGTTAGAACCTACCAAAGGTCGCGGATTATTCCCATGGGTGCCGATTTCTCGTGATGGCGGTCAAATGCTGCGTCGACCCACTCGTTTGATTGACATGACTGAAATAAGGTCACCATTTTTTGATTAAATAGAAATACGCCGCGTTCGCGTGGCGTTTATTCTCGTGCGGATATCTTAGATGCTGCAATGCGAATATAAAATTAAAGCGTAGATTGCGTATTTATTCATAGCCTAACCGCTTAGGGAAAAGTACAATACGGGCCGTGAAAAATGAGAGCTGGTAGTTTTTCGAGCAAAAAAAAGCCAAAAAGTAACCTTTTTGTACTTTCTTATTGAAATGATCCTGCCTTTGCTGTATAAAATGCGCCCTCTAATTTATAGTAATACGTCATTTGACCCAACCACTGTTTGAGCGCTTGGGATTAACTGACGCGACAGTTATCGTTGTTCTGGAGACAAATACAATGTCAAGAGTATGCCAAGTAACAGGTAAGCGTCCAACGGTTGGTAATAACCGTTCACACGCAAGAAATGCGACTCGTCGTCGCTTTTTGCCAAACCTTCAAACACACCGTTTTTGGGTTGAGAGCGAAAACCGTTTTGTAAAACTACGTTTGTCTGCAAAAGGCATGCGTATCATCGACAAGAAAGGTATTGATTCAGTACTAACTGACATCCGTACCCGTGGTGAGAAAATCTAAGGAAGCCGACAATGCGTGATAAAATTAAACTAGTTTCTTCAGCAGGTACAGGTTTCTTCTACACTACTGATAAAAACAAGCGTAACATGCCTGGCAAAATGGAGATCAAAAAGTATGATCCCGTTGTGCGTAAGCACGTTATGTTCAAAGAGGCCAAAATCAAGTAATTAGCTTGCTTTTGTCTCCACGAAAACCCAGCCCTTGCTGGGTTTTTTGCTTTTTGAAGAAGATATTTCTACTTCATCACGTCACGATCCCACCGGATCCCACATTCGACGAACCGCGATCCCTTGTGTTTGTCTTGCGATCACTGCTTTCTCCCACTTACTTTTTTCCAGCAGGTCCTAGGTTTTCTTTGAATTGAGTTAGCTTATGTATCGGCTAGGTATTACTATATTCCTAATTTCAGGACTCATATTTAACGGAACGTCAGGTGGCTAGAATTTCTCAGCGAGCAATGAATAACGTGGTCATTATTGCCATGCTTATCATGATTGCATTGTTTAACTTAGACAGTCTTGTACCTAAGAAGGACGTTGTTCAATCTCGCAGCCTGCTACCTGAAGACGCTTATGTGTTAAAAATAGAGCACGATGGCCATAGCTTAGAGCGAGTTGGACAGCAGTGGCGCCAGTCAGGTCAAAATACAGTCCTCGCCATCAAGCCGGATGTTCAGTTTTCCCATTGGCAGCGGGCAAGGCTTGAGCCGGCCATTGACGTACCCGAAGCGATTACCAACGTACAGCCTTACATCGTCGTAGTATGGCTCGCAGGCAATAATAACGGCAATGTTTACGCCATCTATCCGAATACATCACCTGTTGTGATCAAATTTGAAAATAATTGGTACACATTAACCAACACTGAACTTGATAATCTTTTACCTTGGATACTGTAAATGCCTGAACTACCAGAAGTTGAAGTAAGCCGTTTGGGCGTTTCTCCACATCTTATTGGCAATACCATTACGCAGGTGGTGGTGCGTGAGCGAAGAATGCGCTGGCCCATTCCACAAGAGGTAGCGAACGTTGAAGGGCAGAGCGTTATTGCTGTAAAACGCCGCGCTAAATATCTACTTATTGAAACAGCCAAAGGCACGTTAATTTTGCATTTAGGCATGTCGGGTAAATTACGCGTTATCGATGCGTCGACACCAATTATTAAGCATGACCACGTAGACATTGTTTTAAACACCGGTAAGTGCTTACGTTTTAACGACCCAAGGCGCTTTGGTGCTGTGTTATTTCAGGCCCCTGATATGCAAATAGCCATGCTTGATAACTTGGGCCCAGAGCCGCTTACAGACGACTTTGACGATAAGCGCTTATTTAAACTATCGCGCAATAGAAAAGGCCCCGTTAAAAACTTCATTATGGATAACGCCATTGTGGTAGGTGTAGGAAACATCTACGCGAACGAAGCACTGTTTTTAGCTGGTATAGACCCGCGAAGAGCCGCAGGAAACATTAGCGCTGCTCGCTATCAGTCGCTAACTGCAACCATTAAGCAAGTATTGGCCAAAGCCATTGAACAAGGCGGCACAACATTAAAAGACTTTGCGCAAACCGACGGTAAGCCTGGGTATTTTGCACAGCACTTGAATGTGTATGGGAGAAAAGGCGAGCCTTGTGAAGTGTGTGGCAAAGCCATCGAAAGTAAGGTTATTGGGCAGCGAAATACCTTTTTCTGTACTCACTGCCAACGCTAATATACTTATTATTGGTGCTTAACCTTTCTTGCTCAGCCGGTCTTTTAAAGCTTTCTCTACTACTGGGTGGCAAAAGCCACTCACTGCACCGCGGTGAAGAGCGACTTCTTTTACTAAGGTGGAAGAGATAAAAGAATTCTCTTCAGCAGGAGTAAGAAAAACACTTTCTAGTTTGGGATTTAAACGGCGATTCATATTTGCGAGTTGAAACTCGTATTCGAAATCAGAAACTGCGCGTAAACCACGAATGAGAATCGTGGCATTTTGTTCGTCAGCAAAATCAGCCAATAAACCAGTAAATCCCACTACCTCAACATTTGGTAAGTCAGCAGTGACTTTTTTTATCATTTCTACGCGCTCTTCTAACGTAAACAGTGGCTTTTTACTTGGGTTAGAAGCAATCGCTACAATCACATGAGAAAATAACTGAGATGCGCGTTCAATAAGGTCGGCATGACCGTTAGTGATCGGGTCGAAAGTACCAGGGTAAAGTGCTCTAGTGTGCATAAAGTCGAATCTTTTCGTTGTAGAGGGTTTATGTGTTCAACGTGGCTAATGTAACACATTATTAGCTTATACCAATCCGCTTACCACATGTGCTTTTATTACTTCACTGCCTCGCGGTAACCATTCATACACGCTGACCAGTCGCTCTCTTGCCAGTGAAAGACAGGGTTCTTCGCTTTCTCTTTATGTAAAGAGCGCAGCAGCCGGTCTAAATTACCTTGTTTCCAGCTGTTACCTTGACGCTGCTCGCAGCGATCGAAATCAATAAGCCATATTTGCTTATCGCTATCAATCATGATGTTTCGAACGTTGGCATCATGATGGTACACCTGACAATTGTGCATAGCTGCCAGTGCTCGGCCAACCTCATACCACTCATCTTTATCCAGTGGTTTATCGCAAAGTGCGTGGTGTAAATCTTTGCTATTTGGAATACTTAAAGTAATTAAATCGCCGCGGTAAATCAGGCCTCGGCGGTGTATACGCGCCGCAACAGGAACAGGCACAAGAAGACCTTGTGCTCGCATATATTCGAGCAGCCTGAACTCTTCAAACGGGCGAGAACGCTCAACACCAATAAACAGATATTGGTCGCTCAGTACTTTGCCGACCAAGCCACCACGTTTGAAATGGCGTAAAACCCAGCGCTGACCCTCATGCTCAATGAAAATGGTTGTACCACGTCCCTTGGCTTGACCTGTTATTTTGTCTTGAAGCTGCCAAAAGTCGGGGGTAAACATCTCCGCGTTGGGATGACTGACTAAAGTGTCGTCGAAAATAAAGTGGTGCCCAGCACCTATGTCTCGTCGTATTGTCGCCATGTCGCCCACAACTTATGGTAAATTCTTTATTCTAATGATTTATTTTGGTTTTTCAGCAACGACCGCGTTTCAGAGGTAAAAAAGTCTGTTTACGCGCTCATAGTTTTTACGTACTAAGATTATTTGTTGAAATAATGAATCTAATTCAACGTCTTAAGTATAAAAACCTAAGTCGTTATGCTCATACGCGAGTATCGTTGACCATATTCATCATTTTAGAATGAGCATGTTAAATTGCGGCGGCCCGGAGAGTTCTATCTGAAAAATAAGCATTTATATGGCGCGAATAGGTAATACTCGAGCAAATAGGCTTCACCTAGCGCTTGCCAAAAGATACGAACAATAGGAAAAAATACTGTTGATAGACCAGGGCACCATCACAAGCTAATTGTCGCTTAATTTACTTAATTGTAAGGTAAAACTATCAACTATTATCTACACTTAGCGTTGCGAAGTGTTCCTTTGAAATAACAGGGAGTCGTTACTGAATGAAAAAGCCCGCTTTGCGATGGCTATCCACTGTTCTTGCTTATACTCAATTTAGACTGGTGCTATTGCTGAATATTGCACTGTTTTCAGGCGTGCCTGCCGCACACGCAGCAGAACTAAACGTCATGGTTAATGAGAGTGTCATGGTTTCAGAGCTAAACCGCTCTGAGCTTCGTCAGATATTTACCGGCCATCGTCAATATTGGAGCGATGGTACTAAAATCACGGTATTTGTATTGCAAGATAACGATGAGCTCCACAAGCAGTTTTGTCGTGAAGTACTTCAGATGTTCCCTTATCAATTATCTCGCTTATGGGATCAAATCACCTATTCTGGGCAGGGCGTTACACCCGTTAGGGTCACGTCTTACCAAGCGTTGATAGAGGCGTTAGAAAGTACCACAGGCGCTATCGGCTATGTTGAACATACCGAAATTGTGAAATTAAGACGCGTAGAGGTAGGAACAGAATGAATAAATACATCGCTCTCGCGTTTGGCATGATAAGCATGCCTGTCCTTGCTTCACAGGGAGATTTTTCGTGGCACGGTTATGTCTCTCAAGGTGTAACTCAGTCACATGGAAGTAACTTTATAACTGACGATAACGCAATAACAGGTGAGCTCACCGAAGTTGGGCTAAATGGTTACTATCGAATAGCGGAAAACATCTCTGTTGCCGGGCAAATTAATTATTTAGACGGCGGGAATCGTTTTGAGCAGGGCGCTCGTTTAGATTATTTGTTTATTGACTGGAAATTGCCTGACTTGCCCGGTAAATGGCAAGGACAAGTCCACATTGGTCGCTTCAAAAACCGCCACTGGCTGTACTCAGTGACCAGAGATGTGCCACAAACACGTTACACGTCTGTTCTTCCCCAGTCTGTGTACTTTGACGGGTTTCGCGACGTTGCTTTGGGAAGCAACGGTATCCAAACCAGTTTCTCACACTATGGTGCTCAGAATATCTGGGAATTAAACTGGAGTTACGGTCGCTCTAATATTAACGACTCCCAGAGAGATTTTTTACTCGGCGACGAAGCAAAAGGCGACATCAAGCAAGACTTTGTTCATCAAGCCAGCGTGTTCTGGCAACCGGCTACCATGACATGGAAACTAGGTGCCAGCTGGTTGAGTTCTGATTTCAGGTACACACCTTCTCAGAATGACAACCGTATTGCAGGTAATGCAGACATAGAGCGTATTATGTTGTCTGCGCAATACTTTGCAGAAAACTGGGAAGTGTCGGCTGAGCTAATTCGAGAAGTCCAGGATAGCAAAGGGCTATTCTTCCCTGGTTTTGCTTTTAAACGCACAGGCGAAGGCGGTTTTGTTCAGTTTAGGTATTTGTTTAATAACAATGTAAGTGGTCTTATTGGCTACGACACATACATCAACGACAGGTCAGATCGAGACGGAAAGCAGTTAGAGGCTATGACAGGCGGCGTGATCCCCGCCTACTTTGGCTATCAAGATACGTATACCCTAGGCTTGCGTTGGGACATTGCACCGAAGTGGCGACTTCAAGGTGAGTATCATTGGGTTGAAGGTGCGACAAGGGTAGTGAGCTTATTGAACTTAGATGTGGCGTCTCATGCCGATAAGCATTGGGAAATGTGGTCAGTGCAATTGATGTATTGGTTTTAAGGGCATTAGATGAAGGTTCAGGTATCTTTCACCACTAAAACCATCACAATTTTGTTGGCTATGGTATTAACTGTGGCTGTAGTTATATCAACGGTTCTTATTCAGGAGTCTGACGCTCGAATTCTGCTCCAGCAAAGGGAAAACCAAGTTAGTAATCAACGACGGGTTCAGCTTTTTGAAGACATTCTGCACGGCAGAATGATCACGCTTATTGATATCATCAGCCATAAGAGTGGAGGCAACGCAGATAGCCTTGAATCGCTACAACAAACGCTTAGCGGTCTTAGTGAATACCTGACCCTTAACTTTCAAGTTGAATCGCTGTATTTGTTTGACGAACACGGCGTTGTTGGCAACCCGCTACAGCCAGTAAATAAAACCATTGAAAAGCTAGTGAATACCACTCGGGCGTCGTTTGAAAGCCGCTCACTATTGTCCTGTGACTCGGTATGCACGCACTACATTTCAATTCCAATTATGGCAAACGGTGAAACCTTGCCTGTCATCGTTGTGTCCACGTCGATGAGAGAACTGCTATACCTGTTTAGTCGCGCTACCGATGTACACAAAGTTGCTGTCGTCCAGCACAAAGAAACCTCATCTGAGTTGTCAGAATTAAGGGTGGCAAGCCAAGTGTCTGCGGCTAATCGACAATACTTTCAATCTCTATTTGATGCGTTACCCGATAATTGGCGAATTGACGATTTAGTTATTAGAGGCATGAACGTTGCGCTGGAAAATCAGCAGTTGCTGGTTAGTTTACTGCCTTTTAATCACGCATCAGGTGATCATCCTTACTTGCTCATTGTGCAAGACGTGTCGGCCATGGTGCGTCAAAACGAACAATACCAGTACATCGTTATTTCTAGCGCTGTTGCGCTATTTTTTATCTTCTCTTCGCTGCTTTACCTTTTTCTAAATCAATACAGAATACGCTTGTTAGATGTAAGCGAACGTTTGCCTATGCTGGCCGAACACAAGTTTAGCGAGTTTTACACCATTGCAGCTAAACGAAGGAAGTCGCCTATTTTCAAATTCACAGATGAATTGGACGTAGTTGAAGACGCGGCAAATAATCTGGCGCGCCAGCTAGAAAGCTTTGACGGACAAATGGCTATTAACACCGCGAAGCTTGAAAAAATGGCGATGTTCGATGTGTTAACCGGACTTCCCAACCGTAATATGCTGACGTTTCAAATAGAAAAGCAGCTAGCTGGTTCAATTCGCGACGATAGGTTAGTGGCACTGATGTTCATGGACCTTGATGACTTTAAAAAGGTTAACGACAGTCACGGTCATGACGTCGGCGATAAACTTTTAAAAGCTGCTGCTATGCGTATTTCTAAGCCGATCAGAGAGTCGGATATTGCATCTCGATTTGGCGGTGATGAGTTTGTTATTTTACTTTCAAATATCGAAAGCAAAAAGCACGTAGATACGGTAGCCAAAAAGCTGATAGAAGAGTTTAAAGAGCCAATCATTGTAGATGGCGTAACCTTTTACGTTTCTATCAGTATCGGTATTGCTATTACCAACCACTCTCGCGCCACGCCAGTAGAACTGCTGCGTCATGCTGATATTGCGATGTACGAAGCCAAAGCCAAAAAAGGGGCGGAGTATCGCGTGTATGACGCCACCATGAACCTTAAAGTAATGCAGAAGGTTGAGCTGGAGTCAGAGGCGCGTGAAGCCCTTAGAGACAACCAGTTTAGCTTAGCGCTTCAGCCCCAAATTGAGATGCACACGGGAAGGCTGGTGGGCTTTGAAGCGCTATTGCGTTGGCAACACCCTAAAAAGGGTAATATTTCCCCAGCCGATTTCATACCGCTTCTTGAAAACACGTCATTCATGCTTGAGCTTGATTACTGGGTAATTACGCGCTCAACTTATTTAATCAGAGAGCTTAAAAATAGCGGCTACTCCGACGTGAAGATGGCGATTAATTTGTCAGCGGGTCAGTTCTTAGACCCGAGTTTGCCTGAATTCTTGCAGCAGCAAATTATCAAAAATGACATAGCGCCCGACCAAGTTTGCTTAGAGTTAACCGAAACGGTATTGGTATCAGATATCAAGCGTGCAACCACCATCATGCAAAATATTCGCGACATGGGGTGCATGCTGGCTATCGACGATTTCGGCACGGGCTATTCGTCGTTGAGTTATCTTAAATCGTTACCCGCCGACTACATCAAAATTGACCGCTCGTTTGTGGCAAATATCGCCAGCAGTGCTGATGATAGAAATATTGTTCACTCTACGATCTCTATGGTGCGCAACATGGGAATGCAAGTGGTGGCAGAAGGAATTGAAACCAGTGAACAGTACGAGTTGCTGTGTCATTTCGACTGCAACCTAGGTCAAGGCTACCTTATCAGCAGACCTATTCCTGAGGTTAACATTTGGGACGTGTTAAGCGACAAAGTAGAGTTTGGTTTTTGGAAAGAATCCGCCTAGGGCGACTTTACCGTTTCAAAAGGTGCACGCTTCATCAATGTAGTGTGCTGAATAATTTACAAACTTAGTCGACAAACCCATTAAATACAGCGCAAGGGTGTGTACCCTCTACCGCGCTTTCATTAAACTAACGGTTTTAATATACCTACACTCGGAGAATGGCATGTCTGCGGCATTTATTTCTCATTTGCAATCGCAAATTGAAGCCACGAAAGAAGATGGTTTGTACAAAAAAGAGCGTGTTATCACGTCGCAACAACAAGCGGATATTGGTGTTGCTAACGGCGAGCACGTTATTAACTTTTGTGCCAACAACTACCTTGGTCTTGCAAACAATGAAAGCTTGATTGAAGCAGCAAAGAAAGGCCTGGATAGCCATGGTTTTGGTGTAGCATCTGTACGATTCATTTGCGGTACACAAGACATTCACAAGCAACTGGAAGCCTCTATCAGCGACTTCCTCGGTACAGAAGACACCATTTTGTACCCATCGTGCTTCGACGCGAACGGCGGTTTATTTGAAACGCTATTAGGCCCTGAAGATGCCATTATTTCTGATGCGTTAAACCACGCCAGTATCATTGACGGTGTGCGCCTATGTAAAGCTAAGCGTTATCGCTACGCCAATAACGATATGGCAGCATTAGAAGAACAGTTGAAGCAAGCTGATGCCGATGGCGCACGTTTCAAAATTATTGCCACCGACGGTGTGTTTTCGATGGACGGCGTGATTGCCGACTTAGCCTCTATTTGCGACCTGGCTGACAAGTATGACGCCATGGTAATGGTAGACGATTGTCACGCAACGGGCTTCCTTGGCGAAAACGGCAAAGGCAGCCATGAGTATTGTGGCGTTATGGGTCGTGTAGACATCATCACCGGTACTCTAGGTAAAGCACTAGGCGGCGCGTCTGGCGGTTACACCTCGGGTAAAAAAGAAGTCGTAGAGTGGTTGCGTCAACGCTCGCGTCCTTATCTTTTCTCAAACTCGGTTGCGCCACCTATCGTTTCAGCATCGCTTAAAGTGTTTGAAATGATGAAAGAAGGTGACGAGCTTCGCGCTAATTTATGGCGCAACGCCAATCACTTCCGTACGCGTATGGAAGAAGCGGGCTTCACATTAGCTGGTAAAGATCACGCTATTATTCCTGTTATGCTAGGCGATGCCCGTTTAGCTAGCGAAATGGCAGACAAGATGCTTGAGAAAGGCATCTATGTTATCGGTTTCTCTTACCCTGTTGTGCCGAAAGGTCAGGCCCGCATTCGTACGCAAATGTCAGCAGGTCATAGCCTTGAACATGTTGATAAAGCGGTAGATGCATTTATTGAAGTTGGCCGTGAATTGGGAGTAATTTCATGAAGTCGCTAGTTAAAGCGAAAGCAGAAAAAGGTATTTGGCTACAAGACACGCCAGAACCTGAAGTAGGGCACAATGACCTACTGATTAAAATTCGCAAAACCGCCATTTGCGGCACCGACATGCACATTTACAACTGGGACGAATGGTCACAGAAAACCATTCCGGTACCTATGGTTGTAGGCCACGAGTATGTGGGCGAAGTCGTAGGTATGGGCCAAGAAGTGAAAGGGTTTAAGGTTGGCGACCGTGTTTCGGGCGAAGGCCATATTACCTGTGGCCATTGCCGTAACTGTCGTGCAGGTCGTGTACATTTGTGTCGCAACACTGAAGGCGTAGGCGTAAACCGCCCGGGCGCTTTTGCTGAATACTTGGTAATTCCTGCATTTAACGCGTTTAAAATTCCAGACAACATTAGTGACGACCTTGCGTCTATCTTTGACCCGTTTGGCAACGCTGTTCACACTGCACTAAGTTTCGACTTGGTGGGTGAAGACGTGCTGATAACAGGTGCCGGCCCAATAGGTATTATGGCTGCTGCAGTTGCAAAGCATGTAGGTGCTCGTCATGTTGTGGTTACCGACATTAATCCTTACCGTCTTGAGCTTGCTAAAAAAATGGGTGCAACCCGCGCCGTTGACGTAAGCAAGGAAGACTTGAAAGACGTAATGAACGAACTTGGTATGACAGAAGGCTTCGATGTGGGTCTGGAAATGTCTGGTGTGCCGGTGGCTTTCAGAGACATGCTGAATAAAATGAACCATGGCGGCAAAATTGCCATGCTGGGAATACCTCCACAAGATGTTGCCATCGATTGGAACCAGGTTATTTTCAAAGGCTTAGTGATAAAAGGTATCTACGGCCGTGAAATGTTCGAAACATGGTACAAAATGGCGAGCTTGCTGCAGAGCGGCTTAGATCTATCGCCTATCATCACACACACCTTTTCTATTGATGACTTTCAGAAAGGGTTTGATACCATGGGGTCTGGACACTCAGGTAAAGTTATTCTGGACTGGCAATAATGACAACATTCTCACACATTAGCGTAAACGACGTTGCAAACTTTCAAGGTGACGTAACCATTGTGGATATTCGCGATCCTCAATCGTTTGCTAATGGACACATGCCTAACGCAGCGCAGCTGAACAACGACAACTTTGCAGCGTTTATCGACCAAACGCCCAAAGATATCCCAGTGGTTGTAGTGTGCTACCACGGCGTAAGCAGCCAGCAGGCGGCCCAAGTGATTGCACAGCAAGGCTTTGAAACCGTTTATAGTATGGACGGTGGCTTCGAAGCATGGCGACTGGCAAATCCGGTAGTCACGGCATAGCGATTTGATAAAGGTGCACAATGTGCACCTTTATTTTTTGCAGCTACTGCAGTATTTCAGTATAAAGAGGTTATATACCGCGCCCTTGGTATATGTCATATCGCATTCATATTCTTCTGCTTCGGGGTAACAACTAGCTTATGGCTCATCCTTTAATTGCGTTCAATCAGCAAAGTCCTGCACATCTTCTCGCCAATTATTTAACCAGTCAGCACATTCAGGCCGCTGTAATACAGCACGATAAAGAGTTCGTGGTGGTATTAGATAATCACGACCATCTCGACCGTGCAAAAATTATTGCGGATGGCTTTTTGGCAAACCCTACCGATCCGAAGTACCAGCAAGCCGCATGGGATAATGGCAAGAACGTACGGCTGGCGCCTTCGGGTAATGGCTTTTCCGTGGGTAATATCATTGCCGATGCCGTGAAAGCGCCTTTTACCTCGGTGGTATTTATTCTGTGTGTTGCGGTTTATTTACTGTCATTGTTTGGACTGTTTGCCCCTATCGCACAGCATTTATTGATGCAGCCATTTTCCATTTTGTCGCAAAATCACGAATGGTGGCGATTACTAGGCCCTGCGTTCATTCATTTTTCGGCGCTGCACATTATATTTAACCTACTGTGGTGGGGCATGCTGGGAGCTAAAATTGAACGCACCCTTGGCATGAGCATGCTACTTATTGTGTTCTTAGTGTCGGCCACTATTTCGAACGCCGCACAAGCCTTATTTAGTGACCCTGTGCAAGGCAACCTGTTCTTGTTTGGCGGCTTGTCTGGTGTGGTGTATGCAGTAATGGGCTTTGTGTGGTGGCTAGGCTGGTTGCGACCAAGTTGGGGCTTGTCGCTGCCAAATTCAATTGTGGGCTTTATGTTGGTGTGGTTGGTACTAGGTTATGCCGATATTTTGTGGGTAAACATGGCAAATGCTGCACATACAGCGGGGCTTATTTCTGGATGTTTGCTCGCCGGGGCCTTAAGTCTTGGGTCGGGTAAACGCTAGTGGCGCAATATGTAGCTAAAAGGCGAACGTTAGCCTTTTAGCCCGTTATCTACTTTTAACCGCCTTGGTATAAGTATTTGGTGAAGATAACGTTCTTCACCACTTCGCCGCCTGTCTCTTGCTTCATGTGCTCTTGCAACGCTTTAAGAATAGCGCGGCGAATGTCTTCACGACCAGTTAGTGATTTAACTTTCTCTGCCGGTTGCTGACCAAATATTTCAATGGCAGTAGAGCGCAGTAACGGCATGTGGTGTTCAGCAATTTCAAGCTGATTAACATCGTGGATCATCAATTCAACTGACACGCGTACATAGCCTAGCTTTTGTGCGCTATCGCTAATGTAGTTGGTAACAATCTCTGGCTCTAAGCCCAAATAAGCATAGTTGGCCTTGTCTTGCGCCATTGCTGCGTTACAACCAAGAACGAAAAAACTAACCGCAAAAACGCGTAAAACTAAAGACTTAAGCATAGTGAAGTCCGAAACACCAAAGTAATAAATTCACTTGGTAGTGTAGCAAAACTCTGATTAAACACACTACTGCAAAAGTTTAACCGAGTGAAAATAATTGAACATGACGTGTTATCATACTAACAGATTCATTATTCGGGCTTTTCGTGTGAGTTTTAATGCCACTTTTCCAGTGGGTTTGGCGGTTGACTGGCAAGCACCTTCTGGCATCACAATTCCTAATGAACAGCTAAAAAACTGGCTGTTAGACACTGGGTCGTTAACCGAGCGAGTGCAGTCTTTAAGCAACCACTTTTCTCTAGAGCTTATTGGCCAGCACGAGCAGATTCCTCACGACAATGAACTGTCGTTGTTACTCGACAACGGTGAAACCCATTATCAAGCGAGAGAAATTCTCCTATGTGGCGATCATAAGCCGTGGGTGTTTGCACGTTCTATCATCCCTCAAGCCTTTGTTGATAGCGAGCTTTCAGATCTTGGCCGGGAGCCTTTGGGAAAACGCCTGTTTAATGATAAGCGCTTTACACGCTCAGAGTTTCAACTGTGTACAGTGCCAGCTTCGCAGTTTGGTATTAACAGTAATCAAACCTTGTGGGGCAGGCGCTCGTTGTTTACGTTAGGCAACTACAGCATGATAGTAGCAGAGGTATTTCTTCCGTCCTCACCGGCCTATAGCCGCTCTGCTAAAAACGAAAAGGAAAGCGAAAAGCAATTATGAAGCACAATTGGAACGCCTATGCGCGACTGATGCGCCTTGATAAACCAGTCGGTATTTACTTGCTGCTGTGGCCTACGCTGTGGGCGCTTCTTATGGCCGCACAAGGTTTACCGCCTTTAGGCATTACGCTCATTTTTGTAGCTGGCGTAGTTGTCATGCGTTCAGCCGGGTGTGTGATTAACGATTATGCAGACAGAAAAGTAGACGGTAGCGTAAAGCGCACTGCCCAGCGTCCGCTTGCAACCGGAGAAGTGTCGGCTAAACAAGCGCTACAACTTTTTGGTGCGCTTATCGCTTTAGCATTTGTCTTAGTGTTATTCCTCAATTGGCAAACCATTGCGTTGTCGGTGGTAGCCTTACTTCTAGCAGCAAGCTACCCCTTCATGAAGCGTTACACCAATTTACCGCAGGTGGTATTGGGTGCCGCGTTCGGTTGGGCCATTCCTATGGCATTTATGGCTGTGATAGAAACAGTACCAGCGTACGGCTGGTGGTTGTTTATTGCTAACTTACTATGGACGGTAGCTTACGACACCATGTACGCCATGGTAGACCGCGATGACGACTTACAAATAGGCATCAAGTCTACGGCCATATTGTTCGGCAAAAACGACGTGCTCATAGTCATGCTGCTACAGGCCGCTGCCCTTGTCATTTTGTGGTGTATAGGCTGTGCTATTAACGCAACCTGGCCTTACTACTTAGCCGTGCTGTTTTCGGCTCTGCTATGCGTGCGCCAGTATCAGCTTATTAAACGCCGTCAGCGTGAAGGCTGTTTCACCGCGTTTATTGAAAACCACTATATTGGTTTAGCCATCACGCTAGGAACGGCACTGCATTTTTATTTGGTGTAACAGTAAAAGTAACTAGCCCAATACAAACCATTGTTAATGGTGTTCAGCCACAAAAAAAGCGCCATAAAGGCGCTTTTTGAGTTTCTGTAAGCTTTGAACGCCTACTTTTCCGCTAGCTTCGCTTCAAGCTCAGCAATGCGGCTTTCCATAGCGTCTAGCTTTTCACGAGTGCGAATAAGCACTTGGCTTTGAATATCGAACTCTTCGCGAGTCACTAAATCAAGCTTAGACAGCTGCGACTGCAATACCGCCTTTACTCGACCTTCGGCTTCTTCAGCCATATTTTTAACGCCAGGTGGAACGGCATCAGCAATTTGTTTCGCTAAATCTTCGAGTTTCTTCGGATCCAACATGGAATTCCCTTATAATGCGCAGCTCAAATTATGAAAGCTATTCTATCGGTATCGACACGACATGCAATGAAAACTGTGTCGCGCCAAAAATGTACGTTGTTCTAGGTATTAAATGAAACTAAATGAAGCTCAAGAGTCTGCCGTAACCTTTGTGTCTGGCCCATGTTTGGTGCTGGCTGGGGCGGGTAGTGGTAAAACGCGCGTAATTACCAATAAGATTGCTCATTTAGTTAGAAACTGCGATATGCCAGCTCGCTACATTGCAGCGGTAACCTTTACCAACAAAGCAGCACGTGAAATGAAAGAACGTGTAGCGCAGACCTTGGGCAAGCCAGAGGCGCGCGGGCTAAAAGTGTCGACCTTCCACACCATGGGCTTAACCATTATTAAAGCGCATGTGAAAGATCTTGGCTTAAAGCCAGGTTTCTCGTTATTCGATGATAAAGACTCGTTCGCGTTGCTTAACGATTTGACGTCCGACACCCTCGATGGTGATAAAGATCAGCTTCAGCTTTTACAAAGCTGCATCTCGAACTGGAAAAACGACCTTATCTTGCCTGATGCTTTATTAAAATCAGCAACCAGCACGGGCGAGAGAGAGTTTGCAGAAGCCTACAAGCGTTACCAAGACAACCTTAAGGCATATAACGCGCTAGACTTCGACGACCTAATTTTATTACCTACATTGCTTTTAAAAAGTAGCGAAGCAATAAGAGCCAAATGGCAGAGCAAAATTCGCTACTTGCTGGTGGATGAGTACCAAGATACCAATACCAGTCAGTACGAGTTGGTAAAGCTATTAGTAGGTGAGCGTGCGCGCTTTACCGTGGTGGGCGACGATGACCAGTCTATCTATTCATGGCGTGGCGCTAAGCCACAGAATTTGCACCTATTACAGCAAGACTTTCCGCGCTTAAACGTCATTAAGCTACAGCAAAATTACCGCTCGTCAGGTCGTATTCTGCATTGCGCGAATATTCTTATTCAGAACAATCCGCATTTGTTCGATAAAACCCTGTTCTCAGAGCTGCAGTACGGCGAGCCGCTAAAAGTAATAGAGGCGAAGAACGAAGAGCATGAAGGTGAGCGCGTGGTGGCAGAACTGCTGGCGCATAAGTTCATGAACCGCACCCAGTTTAAAGACTACGCCATTTTGTATCGCGGGAATCATCAAAGTCGTATTTTCGAAAAGCTGTTAATGAGTAACCGCATTCCGTACAAAATTAGCGGCGGTATGTCGTTCTTTGGCCGTGCCGAGGTGAAGGACATCATGGCTTATTTAAGGCTGTTGGTGAACCAAGACGACGATAACGCTTTGCTTCGCATTATTAACACGCCAGGGCGCGGTATAGGCCGTGCTACGCTAGAAAAGCTGGGTAACTTTGCCAATAGCTTGGGCGTGTCTATGTTCGAAGCGGCGACGCACCCTAACTTAAATAGCGTGTTACCCGATAAAGCTTTTCATTCGGTTTCTACCTTTGCCCGCTGGGTAGTGGAGTTGTCGGACAATGCAGAGCGTGGCAACACCGCTGACGCGGTTCGCACCATGATCCGCACTATGGGCTACGAAGAATGGCTATATGAAACCAGCGCCAGCCCCAAAGCCGCCGAAATGGCCATGGCCAACGTAAGTACCTTATTCGGTTGGGTTAACGATATGCTGGAAGGTAATGACCTAGACCAACCCATGACCTTAACCGAAGTGGTGAACCGTCTGATATTGCGCGACATGATGGAGCGCGGCGAAGACGACGGGGAAGGGGATCAAGTTCAATTAATGACGCTGCACGCATCAAAAGGTTTGGAATTTCCTATTGTATTTTTAGTGGGTATGGAAGAAGGCTTATTGCCGCACCAAAGCAGCATTGACGAAGACAACGTAGAAGAAGAGCGCCGACTTGCTTATGTGGGAATTACTCGCGCCCAGCGCGAGCTTATATTCAGCCTTGCTAAAGAGCGTCGACAGTTTGGTGAAGTTATCAACCCAGAGCCAAGCCGCTTTCTGTTCGAATTGCCGCCTGACGATGTACAGTGGGAAAATCAGAAACCGAAGGCAACAAAAGAAGAACGCCAGCAAAAGGCACAGGTGGGAATTGCTAACCTACGAGATATTCTAGGGAAAAAGTAGCCTCCTATTTGAGACGAGGTTACGCTGGCAAGTAAGTACTAACTATCAGCTTGCTAGCGACGTCATATCCAGCACTTTGGCGTGCTTCAATACTTTGCCTTGACCATAAATGCATTCAATTTCATTAAGTGCATCTAGCTGCGCCTGTGAGTCTACGCCTTCAGCAATAACCTGAAACTTCAAGTGCTCTGAAATAAGCATAACAGACTGAATAAGTTTTAAGTTTCGTTGAGAGCGAGGCAGTGACTTAACAAAGCGATGATCAATTTTGATGAAGTCGAAGGGGTAGGCAAACAAATAACTCAATGAAGCCAATCCGCTTCCAAAGTTATCCAGCACCAAAGTTACGCCCGCACGTTTTAGCTTCTTAATAGCAGGAAGAATGAACTGAGAACGGCGATTTAAGTCGTTTTCATCAAACTCAAATACCAGCTGGCTAGGCGTAATACCTGATGTTTCAATCACATTAATCATCTGGTTTACCATAGATGCCTGTAGCAAATGATTAATTGAAACGTTAACCGCTATTTTATTTATCGGGTCGTCGGTGTTTTTATAATGGTTTAACAGCTCGCAGGCTTTGGTTAGCTGGAACAAGTCTAAATCTAGCGTAAGGCCACTATGTTCTGCCACTTGTCTAAACTGCTCTCTGGCAATCTTGCCGTAGGCAGGGTGCGACCAGCGAATATACATCTCTTTATACAGCGTGCTGTCGTCATTAAGCTTTATAACGGGCTGTAGGAAGTAATCGAACTCTTCTTCACGCAGTGCACGTCTGAACTCATTTTCAAGCTCAAGTTCTTCAATAAGCCTGTCGCGCATGCTCTTGTCGAACATAACAAAGCGTCCGCGGCCTAGCGTTTTCGCTTGATACATAGCGGCATCGGCATCACGAAGCACTTCATCAGCGGCGCGATAATAGGTTTCTAAGTGCGCAATACCAATACTTGCACCTGAATACATCTCTCGACCATCAAGCAAGAACGGTTCGGAAATAGATGAAATTATACGGCTAGCCACTTCTTCTACGTCTGCTTCATCTTCAAAGTTATCAAGCAGTACAACAAACTCATCGCCGCCTAAGCGCGCTAGCAGGTCGTGACCACGAATACACAGTGCAATACGTCTAGCTACTTCAATTAAGAACTCATCGCCGGCGTGATGACCTAGGGTATCGTTAATAACTTTAAAGCGGTCTAGGTCGATAAACAGCACCGCAAACATGTTTTCGCTGTAACGCTGCTTACTGGCAATAGCCAGCTCTAAGCGGCTAGTGAACATGGCACGGTTAGGCAAATCAGTTAACGAGTCGTGATGCGCATCGTGAATAAGCTTAAGCTCAATCTCTTTACGCTCTTCAATTTGTTGCTTTAAGAACTTATTAGCACGGTTTAGCTCGGCTGTGCGTTCTTTAACGCGCTCCTCAAGCTCAACGTTATAGCGCTGCATCGACTCGGTATTGCGCTTACGCTCAATGGCTACCGCGATATGGTGTGATACAAAGCGCAAAAGCTCTTGGTCGCGAGAATTGTATTTAGCGTGTTTACCGTAGGTTTGTACAGCAATAACACCTGCTATTTCTCCATCTACAACAAGCGGCGAACCTAACCACGAGTTCGCACTGTTTAGCATAGTTTGCGCAACCGACACATCCAAATCGCCAGACTCTGCAAGCTCCAATACTCTGGGCGGATTGACCAGCTCAGCTTGCCCCGTTCGCAATACGAATTCAGTTAGACCAAGCCCCAAAGGCCTTGAACTTATGTTCTTTTCTTGTGCGTCACTAAAATACGGGAATGCGAGTAGCTCTTTTTCCTTATCAAGAATGGCAATGTAACAGTTAGGTGCGCTAATTAGCCTGGCTAAAATTTCGTGCAGACTGGAGTAAAACACATCCATATCGCCTTCAAGGTTAGCCGCCAGCTCAGATATCTCGAATAAAGCCTGCTGTAGCGACTCTACTTTTTGGCGCTCTAATATTTCTTCTTGGAGGTCGTCGTTAATTTTTCGCAGTTGGCGGGTGCGTTCGCGGATGGTGCGTTCAGTGAGCTCACGGTTTTTTACTCTATCAACCGTGGTAACGATGTGTTGAGAAACGAACAGCAGTACTTCTAAATCTTCTTGCGTATAGTGCACACCTTCATCATAAGTTTGCACTACCATGGCACCTATGACTTGGCTTCCCCGTTTAAGGGGCACGCCCAGCAGCTCAAAAGGCTGCGAGCCAACTAGCTTTATATCATGCTGAGAGGCAAAGTTTTCTTCATCGTCACGTTTGTAAAATAGATGATCACCGGTTTTAAGAATGTAACCGGTCATGCCGTCCATTAACGATTCAGCGGGGAGCTGGCGAACGGTTTGTTCGTCGAATTCGTCAATGAAGTAAGCGAAATCGACAACGTTACTGTCGGGTTCGTAAAAGGCGACAAAGAAGTTATCGGCATTCATAAAATCGGCAATGATTTCATGAATAGCGGAATAAAGGCGATTAAGGTGACTTACAGAACTGGCAAGTTCAGAAATGTCGAAAAGCGCCTTCTGAACACGTTCAGCGCGCTTGTACTTGTCAGTGAGTTGCTGAAGCTGCGGTATAAGTTCGCGCAGTTCTTCTTCCGTCAACTCATGTTGCGTCGAATCTTGTGACATTCCGCTCGCCAGTAAAAAAGTAACGTTTCCCCAAAGAGTTAAATTACCCGATTAGAGGGTAAAACGCTACTTTTTCCATCAAGTTGTTACGATTTAGCGGGTATTAGATACCTTCAATCATATACTCGATTGCAGCTTTAATTTCGTCATCAGAACAGTTACCGCATGTACCACGAGGAGGCATAGCGTTAATACCGTTCAATGCGTTTTGCCATACGCCATCAAGACCGCGCTCGTCTAGACGTGGTTGCCAGTCTGCTGCAACGTGAACTTTAGGAGCTCCTAAAACGCCTGCTGAGTGACATGCAACACATGCAGAGTTGTAAACGTCTTCACCAGACTTTGCACCGCCAGCTGCGCCAGCACTTCCTTCAGCCGCTGCGCCTGCAACGTGTACCTGACCTACCGGCTTAATGCGATCGGCAATTTCATCGTTACTCATTTCTTGTGCTTGTGCTGCAAAAACAGTTAGCGCAGTAGCAGCAACAGTTAACCAAGTCTTTAATTTCACATCTGTCTCCAGGCAATGATGAATTTGTTTAAAATATAACTGGCCAGATTATAACGGTTAATTGGGGTTGAACAACTATTTGAAGCCAATTACCCATAAAAAGTAAGGATTTTTAACACTTGTTCCAAGCCACCTAAAGAGATTTTAATAAATGAGTTGAAGCCAACCCACCGCGTAAGTATTATTACGCCCCGTTTGCAGCGTACATTTAACTGCGTATTTTTTCTTTGCGAACGTACACGGTTATTACAACCGAAGCACGATCCGCCCTTAGCTCAGCTGGATAGAGCGCGGCCCTCCGGAGGCCGAGGTCAGAGGTTCGAATCCTCTAGGGCGGGCCATTTCCTTTTCTAGTGACCTATGAAGGAATAATCTCCTTCAGCCTTTCTATATCAGAATCGAGCACGCCTACCTTAGACGTGGCTGCAACTCTAACGTCCAATCCAATGCAACATCAAAGTCATTCCAACGCATAGCAAAGTCGTTATACTGTTTTTCACTAGTTCATTTTAAAGCGTATCAACGTGCCTATAATGTCGCCGCAGTCTATTCAACGCCCAAGCTTTACTCAGTCACTACTTTGTTTTGGTGTTATTGTCGCACTGATAGCAGGCGGATTGTTTGGCCTGGGCATTAGCCTGCATGCATTACTATTTCTGTGTTTGCTATGGGCTGGTATCAATGCCTTTAGCTTGGGGTACAAGTACCTGCAAATCCGCGATTTAATGACCAGCGCATTAACCCGGGCCATGCCAGCAATCTATATTTTTATCCTCATTGGTATGGTTATCGCCAGCTTTATGCAAAGTGGCACTATCTCAACGCTAATTTATTACGGTTTAAGTTGGCTAAACCCCAGCATATTTCTTGCGGTGGGATTAATTTTGTGTGCGGTAATGTCGGTGGCTACAGGCACATCGTGGGGGACGGTGGGCACTATGGGTGTAGTGCTGATGGGTATTGGCGCTGCTATGAACATACCACTGCCCATTGTGGCAGGCATGGTGGTATGTGGTGCGACGTTTGGCGATAAAATGTCCCCGGTGTCTGATACCACCAATCTCGCATCCATGAGCGCGGGTACCAACCTGTATCGGCATATGTACGCCATGCTGCTAACTACACTGCCTAGCTTTCTTCTAACTTTTGTAATTTTCTTGGTAATAGGCTTTAGCTATGCAGACCAAAACTTAAATGTTGACGAAATAATCAAAATAAAAGCTGCACTCGCCAGTCACTATAACCTTGCACCCTATATAACACTGTTGCCGCTGGTGTTGCTTACGGTAATGAGTATCAAGAAAGTGCCGGCTGAAGTAACCATGTCGTGCAGTGTTTTGCTGGCCGTTATCATCGCCATTTTCTATCAAGACACCAATACCATTAGCGTGCTTAACGCATTGTGGGAAAACACCCCTCAAAATACGGGTATCGCAAATTTAGATGCCTTACTAGGACGAGGCGGCATTAGTAGCATGAGCTGGACGTTGCTCCTCGCCTTAATGGCAATCGCATTGGGCGGCATACTGCACGGTGCAGGCTTTCTAGCTGCGTTACTGAAAGGCATTATTGAACGGGTAAAACGCACAGCAACCCTAATTGCCGTGACCATTGCGTCTGGTTTTCTAGGCAATGTGGCCATGGGCGAGGCCTATATCTCTATCATTTTGAATTGCCAGCTGTTTAAACCGAAATATGAACAGCAGAACCTTGACCCCGCTGTGCTATCTCGGTCGGTAGAAGAAGGTGCCACTATGACCACAGGCCTTATTCCATGGACAACGGCTGGTGCGTTTTACTCTGCCACCCTGGGCGTTGACGTGCTCGATTACGTGCCCTACGCGTTCTTCAACTATCTAAACGGCGTTATTGCAGTATCCATGGCCGCATTGGGCATGGGCATGCTAACAACCAAAGCACGAATGAATAAACGCACACCGATTTGAAGCAGCCCAATAGCTAACACAATTCTGATAAACTGTTTTTTAAGATCGCCCGTTTAAAGCCAAACGTATAGGGCATCTATAAAAACAAAACAAAGGATCGTGTATGAGTAGTAATACCCGAGATGCGGCCTCCTCCAAGGCCATTATTAAACAGGAAGGCGCGTTTAGCGTAATCGACAAGCCCACTTTTTTTGGCTCTCTTATTCTTCTTCTCTCTGTCACCATTCCCCTAATTATTTGGCCGGACCAAGGCGCACAGTGGGTGGCAGCCGCAAAAGACTTCGTAACCAGTAAACTAGGTGTTTTATACCTCTTGCTTGGCGTTGGCGCTGGTGGGTTCATGGTTTACATCATGTTCAGCGACATTGGACAAATAAAACTAGGCGACCCGGAAGAGAAACCCGAGTTCTCGCCAGTATCATGGGCTGCCATGCTGTTTTGTGCAGGCATAGGCGCGTCTATTTTGTATTGGTCCATGATTGAATGGGTGTACTACTACCAAGCGCCACCGTTTCACGTAGAAGGTGAAACCCCCGAAGCCGCAAAATGGGCTGCAGCCTACGGTATCTTCCACTGGGGCCCGCTTGCCTGGGCAATTTACCTCATTCCCGCCGTACCTATTGCGTACTTCTACTATGTGCGCAATCACAGCGTACTTAAAATATCTGAAGCCCTTATGCCGGTTATTGGCGAGAAAATGGCTCATGGCTGGCTGGGTAAAATTATCGACATCAGCTTTATCTTCGGAATGTTAGGCGGCGGGGCGACCACGTTAGGTTTGGCTGCGCCTATGATCAACGAAGGGGTGCATGAACTATTCGGCGTACCTAAATCGCTTACCACCCAAGTTCTGGTGCTAGTAACCTGTACTGCTATCTTTGGTTACAGCGCGTATGTAGGCTTAAAGAAGGGTATTAAGCTGCTGTCAGACATTAATTTTTGGCTGGCCATAGGATTGCTACTATTTATATTTGTTGTGGGACCTACGTTGTTTATGGCCAATACCGGCCTAGATGCTTTGGGCCGAGTACTTAGCAACATTATTAAAATGGCTACCTGGCTAGAGCCTTTTGCCGAATTTAATGGCTTTCAAAACACGCATTTCCCTCAAGACTGGACCATATTCTACTGGGCATGGTGGTTGGTATTTGCACCAAGCGTAGGGCTTTTTATCGCGCGCATTTCAAGGGGGCGGACTATTCGTACTATGGTGGCGGGCTCTATGTTCTTCGGCACTATGGGCTGCTTTTTATTCTTCATGGTAATGGGAAATTATGGCTTGTATTTGCAGCTTTCGGGTGAACTAGACGTGGTGAGTATTCTTAACCAAGAAAGCCCTACGGCCGCGATTTTCGCCATGCTACATACGCTGCCATTGGACTACATAGTCATTTTTGTATTCACTTTATTAGCGCTAATATTTACCGCAACTACCTTCGACTCCATTTCTTACATTCTGGCAGCTGTAGTGCAAAAAGAAGTAGACGAAGAGCCATTGCGGTGGAACCGTTTGTTCTGGGCATTCGCGTTATCGTTTATGCCTATAGTGCTTATGTTTGTAGGTGGATTAGAAACGCTTCAAACGGCGTCGATAATAGGGGGTGTTCCGCTATTAGCTGTGGCCTTAATGTTATGTATTGCCATAGTGCGGGCGGCCAATTATGACATGCGTTACCAGCCCGATTACTCGGTAAAAGAAATCAATATAGGGGAATTCCCCGACGACGACCCGTGGAGCGAAGAAGGTACATGGGATATTGATGAAGAAGGCGAAGAGAGTGATGGTGAAACGCCTATTGCCGCAAAGCCTAAACAAAGACCGCCAAAAGGCCACGTTGAGGGCGACCCGCACAGCAGACCGTCGCGGTTGTAGCTTTTATCGTATCTGAATGAAACAAACGCCGCACAAGGGCGGCGTTTGTATTAGCTGAGCACAATTAGCGTACCCTAAAAAAGCGACTGTGGTACTGTAATCACCGTTTGCACCCTTTCAACTTTACGCATGTAGCAGAATGTCAGTTAAGAATTATCAGAAATTCTATCAGCCACTAAACGCGGTACGTTCGGCTGATTTTAATCGCTGCATTTACTGCGGCTGCGAAGCTGCACGGCAAGACTTTATTCCACCCATAAAATTCATTCACGACTGGCAAGACGGACATCTACAGGCCGACTTTATTTCCGTGCCTGCATGCAACGAATGCACTGATCTTTTAAAAAATGAAAACAACGCCACGCTAGAACCCAGAATAACCGTGTTAAAAAAGCGGTTGGCGGAAAAGTACAAAAAGGCCATTCGGGTGTTTAACCACTGGAGTATGGAAGAAATTGAAGAAATGGACGCGGCATTTCAAATAAGCCTAAAAGGTGGCATGCGATTAGGCAAAGAAACCCTTTCCCGCCTTCAATTTTCAGGGTTCGATTATGAAGTGAATGGGAGTATTACGCGGGTGGCAAAACCACAACGCGAGGTGTTTAAAGTGTTCGACGAAGAGTTTAGCAGCTTTAGAGAAGCACTAGCCTTTGCCAGCGCTACCTACAAAATCAAGAAAAGCCGACTAAGTCAGCTTTATTTCGATAATGATGAAAGCTTTGATAAGGCGATTGAGGCTTTTCATGAGTTGGTTGAGGGTAACCAATAAAGCGCTTATTGGTAGCTTTGCACTTCGGTGTCAGAGGTTCGAACACTATCGAGCCCTCCATTTTTTAAGGTTTGGCCGTTAATCCCCAAAAGCAAAGTAGCTCAAAGGTCTAGTATGTGTTGAAAGGGCGCAACCATCATTCTTGCCCGTTTTTTAAAAAGTACAAATCAGAAAACCCCATTTTTGCAAATTCGGTATCTCTGAAGTTTCTTACGGTTTTTTTGTCTTTACTGATAGCGGCAAGTTGCTGTTCAGTTTGCAGGAACTGGGAAAGATCTATTCCCTCAGCTTCGGCCACGGCTTCATGCATATTTTGATGGCGGCTGTAAGAAAAATTTATCTCTTTTGCCACACCTTTAAACTTATAACGTACTTTATGGGCCATGTTCTACTCAAGTTGGTCGATGTAATTCTAAAACTGTTTAACCGGTATTATAAACTCAATTAGCGCTAATAATTACCCGTATTAAAAAAGCGGGTGGCAAAACCATAGCGCGAGGTGTCCGATGAAGAATATAGTAGCTTTAAAGAAGCGCTAGCCTTGCCAGTGCGACATACCAAATAAAGAAAAGCCGGCTGAGCCAGCTTTATTTCGACAATGATGAAAGCCTTGATAGGGCGATTGAGAGTTAACCCATGAAAAGCTGAGCAATGGCTTTTCACTCCGGAGGCAAAGGTCGCGCGTTCGAATCGCGCTGGGTGTGCCATTTTTAAAGGGCTGTAGCCTGATTATATTTTCCTAAAAATCTCTTTTTTGAAATATGTAGCAGTGCTTTTCTTCTTTTATTAGCTATTTGAGCTTACATATTGTAAATTCCAATCATTCTAGATAATGGATATATCTATATGTCGTTTGCGAAAACTCTATTATTTCATGCCACTAGCATAATTTTGGTTCTCTTACTGATTCTCATAAATCCTACACTAGCGTTTGCAAATAACCCCCAACTCCACGAACTAAGACCTATTGTAAGCGAATCTAGTGCGCCTTTATCTATTTCTAAGACGAATCAAAGTAGTGACGATAGATTAGTATTGATTGAGTTGCTTCAGAAGCAAAACTCTAAGTTGTCTGAAAAAGTTAATTTGTTAGAGAATGACCTCAAAAAGCAAACAGAATTGATTGAGAATCTTAGCAATCAAAATGAATCAATGGATTACGCTCAGTGGAGTAGTATTATGCTCGCTAGTGTTGCGCTTATTTTAACTGTTCTAGGTATCGTTTTAGCCGTTTTTTCATTTATTGGTTACCAGAAAGTACTAGACTCTGCAAAGACGACCGCTACTGAAGTAGCAGGCAGAGAAGTCGTTAATAAGATTCATGAAACTACAAAGAGCGAATTAGAGAATTTGTTCAGTAAACAAGCTATGAGTGACTCTGACTCAAATGAATATAAAAAGTTAGAACCGATTAGAAAATTTTTGCTTGATGCAGTCGCAAAAGTTATCTATCGCGGAATAAGCTTAAATGAGTACGAATCAAATTCAAGCACAAGGAATGAGCAACATGAATTATAAGTTTTCGCCCGAGTGGACTACTCTAACTGAAGCAGAGCAAAACAAAATTCTAGCTCATCAAAGCCAGCTCCCGATAAAAATAGGTGCCATAGCTAGAGAATTTGGTGCTGTTGTCAAAAGCGCTACCCTAGATACAGGTATCTCTGGTGAAATAAAAAATACGGATGGTGAAATTATTATTCGTATAAATCGCCACGACAGTAAACCCAGACAGCGATTTACCTTAGCTCACGAAATAGGGCACTTACTGCTTCATAGAGATAGAATAGGGGATGGAATTGTAGATGATATACTTTACCGTTCCAATCTATCAGATACGCTAGAAGCACAGGCAAATAGAATGGCTGCGGATTTATTAATGCCGTTCCATCTGATTGAGATGAGTTTAGCGAAATATAAAGACTTGGATAACGAGCAACGCTACGAAGCTGTAGCTTCTGAAGCAGAAGTTTCTACAACCGCATTAAAAATTAGGTTGGGGAAGTTATAGTATGCTCGTTAATGGTCATGATTATCAATATCTACCGCTTCTTTCGATCAGCCTTTCAGAAATGAGAGCAGTTGAAGAGCTTCCCGAGAAAGTTAAAGATGAAATACTACCATTATTTCCCCTCAAAGGTTGGATGAGCGCTAAAACTCTAGACAAAGCCATAGAAAGAGTAGAACGTTCATTTAACAAGAGGCCTTGGATAACTGATATAGATTCGGATTTTCTAGAAAAGTCCAAGAGGGAAATACTAGTCAAGGAAGAAGCGAGAGAAGTATTCCATGAAATAGTTGCATTGGCTGATTCAACTGATGGATATCGCAATTGGTGCAACTTTATCTCTAGTCACGATAATTTAATTCCCTGTATTCAAACTGAGGTTTTGACTGAGGTGGAAGTACAAATATCGCGATTAAAAAGACTCGGTAGAAGGGTGGTCGTTTATCTAAAGCTTTATGAGTTGAATTCAAGACAATTACAAAAAAAGCTCGATACACTTGAAAACTGTGCGCTTGAAAATGAGATATTCGTCATAGACGTAGGTGACATTGACAGTAAATATACTGCTGAGCTACCTGCTTATCTAGATATTTTAAAGCACATCTCTGACCGTTTCCCCGAATGCGATATCGCTGTAGCCTCAACATCTTTCCCTTACTCTTTTAGCGGACAAAGAAACGGCGAAGCGTCTATTTATGAAAGGCAACTCTTTCAGAGCCTAAGTCGTTCCCTTGCCCCTAAGAAACTCACTTACGCTGATCATGGAAGCACAAGAGCCGGAAGGATGTCAGGGGGAAGTGGTACACCGCCGCCAAGAATTGATTATGCACTGAAAATTGAATGGAAATTCATTCGTGAAGAATTTGAAGATAGCCGCGATATTCAAGAAGGAGAGAAGCACGGGCTATATAAGAAAATCGCGAACGAAATGATTGCTAAAGACTACTGGATCGAAAACTTGAAGTTGTGGGGGACTCAAATGATTGAGTTAACTGCTCAGGGCGATTCTTATGGTATTACCAGCGCTCAAGATGCTACGGCAGTAAGAATAAATCTGCACCTTTATCAACAACTCAATTATGAAAACGACAGCGATTCCCATGATACAGACGAGGACTGGGTAGACTAACTCAACTAACTTTTAGAGGTGGTTCCTAGTACTCCAACTGCCATTTTTAATAGTATTTGAAATACTATCTTTTCTTAATCTTTTCTTGGCATTGGTCCTGTTTCTTTGTAGCGAGTGTATGTTACTTACAGTAACATTCTCATTTAACGTTTTCCAAAACTCCAATGAACTGTCATAAAAACGGTGTTTTAAACAAAGAAAAGAGCTTTTCCTTAATTGCGATTTAGGCAAGTTCAGCGCCAAAGCTTCAAGCTGCTTTCGACCTTTTAAGTTGCTCTTTTCATTGTTACGTTTTAATAACTGCGCAAGCTCATTAGCCCTCATCATTTTGATATAGCTTAGCTTTTCAGATACCAGCTGCTTCCGTCCTCGCTTGACGGTTTTAATATTTTTACCTTTCAATACCAGTAGTTCGTGCTTAGCGCCTAGTAAGGATAGACACTTATTCTCATGTTTCTCACAAACAAATATATAGATTTTATCGAAGAACTCTCCGTATTCTTTGAGTTGTCCACTTAAGCGCTCCAAAGTATCGGCTGCACTCTTTATTTCCACTCCAATTAATTCATTGTCTTTAACAATGGCGAGGTCGATACGTCTATTAAGGCCATTAAAAGTAAATTCGTTGATAATAGTATCAGTGACCGTGATCTTACCCATCGCCCTCCAATGATCTAGGAGAGATGCTTTCATCTCTGCTTCGTGAAGATTATTTGGTGTTACTATTTCTTGTGTATGCATATACAGTATTTTAACTTAGTTTTTGTTTCAATTAAATGCCAATAATGTTAGCTAGTACACTTATTTACAGAACTCCAAGTAAAAGCATCTGAGCCGCTATGCGGCTCTAGTGCCACGTTTTTCTAATCGCCATTCGTGAACTCTAGTAATAACTTCTTTTTCGCCTAGCTTTATTCCTCGAAGCGAAATTGAAACTATCCCATCAAAGTGACTCTGTTTTAGTTCACCTGTTTCCGTATCAATTTTTTCTTTATAAAGAGGCCGAATGGCCTGTTCATTGCGCTTGCAGAATACTCCACCCATAAGTTTTACAAACTCTGCCCACTTGCCTTTATCCGCTCAAGTGTATTGGAAAGACGACCTTTACCATTTTGTTAAATCTCTTTTTAGAAACTTAAATAGCAATAATTATCATTTAAATTAGCTTTAATTTATCTTATACTCCCCCGCCGTAAAGTTCTTAACCCTTCATAACCAAATAACAGAGAAAACCATGAAACTAAGCAGTTTATTTGCACTAACGCCTATCGCGTTTGCTTTGTCGGTAAATGCGCAAACAACTCAAAGCGATACAGTAGAAGTTAAAGAAGCAGACGTAGAAAAAATTCGTATTGTAGGTGTTCGCCAAAACCGTGTTAGCCGCGGTGCAACTGGCTTAACCATGGAAATCAGTGAAACGCCTCAGTCTATCAGTATTCTTTCTGAAGACCTTATGCAGTCGTTCGGTGCGTTCAACATTAACGACGCACTAAAGCTAGCACCAGGGATCAACGTAGAAGAGTGGGAAACTAACCGTACTAACTACACCGCACGTGGTTTTGAAATTAAAAACACCCAAATTGATGGTGTAGGCCTGCCTAACGACTGGGGTATTGTCACCGGTTCGGTTGAAGCTTACGGCTACGAAGAAATTGAAGTTATTCGTGGTGCGAACGGCCTGCTTACTGGTGTAGGTAACGCGTCAGGCACCATCAACTATGTGCGCAAGCGTCCTACTAACGAAGAAGGCGGCGAAGTGGGTGCAAGCATTGGCTCTTACAACTTCAAGCGCGTTCAAGGCGACTACTCTATGCTGCTTACAGAAGACGGCAGCTGGGCGGCGCGTGTAGTAGGTAGCTTTGAAGATAAAGAGTCTCACCTAGATGGTTTAGAAAACGATCGCGGCTTTGTATACGGCGTTATTGACGGTCAGCTAACGGATAACGCAACGATAACCTTCGGTTTGTCATACCAAGATGCCAATACCGACGGCAACACGTGGGGCGGGCTAGTATTCAACTATACCGACGGTACGCAAGCTGAGTGGGATATTAATGACACCACTACGCAAAAATGGACTAAGTGGGATACTGAAACCACTAACGCCTTTGTTGAACTAGACTATGAGTTCGACAACGATTGGCAATTGCTACTTAGCTATAACTTCCGTGGTTACGAAGATGAAAGTAAGCTGTTTTATGCTTACGGTGCCATTGATAAAGAGACTGGCCTAGGCTTAGTTGGCTGGCCAGGTCGTTACGATTCTGAAATTGACTCTCACCTGTTAGAAGGCCGTGTATTCGGTGATTTCGAGCTGTTTGGTCGCAGCCATGAAGTTAACTTTGGTGTAAGTCACGCTACTAGCGACGACGTGTCTTTTGTTCATGCGTTTGACTACGCTACTACTCCTGCATACGGCCCAACACCAGCATTTCCATACGGCTTGGATGCGATTGCTGAGCCAGAGTGGTTAGGTGTGTCTGAGTACTCAAATATTGAGCAAACACTAACGCGTTACTTCGGCTCTGCTCGATTCAGCGTAACTGACGCAATGCACATCATTGCTGGTTTTAACGCGATCGACTTCGAGCGTACCGGACAAAACGCAGGCGCGGTTATCGATAACTCAGAAAGCGAAGCCAGCCCTTATGTTGGTGCGACTTACGCGGTAACAGAAGATGTTAATGCGTATGTGAGCTACTCTGACGTTTACCAGCCACAAGAACAGTATGACGTAAACGGCCAATACCTTGACCCAACTAAAGGTAAGAACTTTGAAGCGGGCTTCAAGGCACAGTGGTTCGACGACAGACTACTAACAACTTTCGCTTACTTCACCGCTGAACAAGATAACTTGGCAGCATATGCAGGTACTAACCCTGAAACTCTTCAGTACTACTACAAAGGCGTATCGGTAGAGTCTGATGGTTTTGAGATTGAGCTAGCGGGTCAGTTAACTGATGATCTACGCATTAACGCGTCTTACACCAACATTGATGTAGAAGACGAGCAAGGTAACGACGCTAACCTATGGGCACCACGTGATGTAGTGACGTTCCAACTAGGTTACACCGTACCGCAAGCGCCGGAAATTGAAGTAGGTTTTGGTGGTAGATGGCAGTCTGAAATTAGCAACGTAGACTACAATGTTAAGCAGGGCGCTTACTTCTTAGGCAACGTTTATGCTTCACATGCGTTTACAGAAGATTTCACCGTTCGCATGAACATCAACAATATCTTCGACAAGAAGTACATTAACAGCCTACATACGGTTGGTTACTACGGTGCGGGTATCAACGCTCAGTTGAGTGCATCATATACGTTCTAATATGAATTAAAACATGAATAATAAAAATGCGGCTTAGGCCGCATTTTTTGTTTGTGATCCTTCTTTAATGAAGCAGTTTTCCTAGACTCTTAATTTAAATTTTTATTAATTGATTAAAATTAGACCAGTTGCTATTGTTTTAAAACGTTCAGAAGATGGAGTTTCAAATGAATAAACACTTAAACAAAGTGTTCCCAAATGCCGTTAAGTTGTCAGTACTAACGTTAGGTGTTTTTCTTGGCGGCCACCTCGCCGCACAGACCGATAAACAAAGCTACGAAACAATCGACGTAGTAGGTGAGAAAACTTCTCCCCAACTGAAGCGTGCATTCGACAAGCAGCGTTTCGAGTTCCTAGAGTTGTATAACAGCATTAATGAGGTCGCAAAGTTCGACGTAATCTGTAAATACCACAAGCCAATTGGAAGCCAAATTGCCCGTAAAAGTTGCGAACCGCGTTATGTGAAAGACTTTCGTTCAATGATGATGCAAGTCTCGTCTACTGGCCCGGGAATTGATTTTAACCGCTTACCCAGCGATGACCATATTCGCTTTCTTACTAACGACACGAGAGAAGATGCATTCGAGCATGTTGCAGCGTTGATTGCCACCCATCCAGAACTATTTGATAGCTTTACTAAACTAGACGCTATTCACCAGCGCATTGAGCAGCGTAAAGAAGAAGTTTACGAAGATTAATTCATGAAAATCACAGGAATTAAAATGAACCGTATTCTTAAAAAACATTTCACACTAAGCGCTGCTTTAGCGCTTTTTTCACTAACCAGTGGCCACGCAATGGCCCAGTTAGATAAGCAGAAAGTAGAGCGAATTGATGTTGTGGGGCAGAAAACAACGCCTCAACTCGTAACAGCTTTTGAGCAAGAGCGCTTTGCTTTTTTGGAGCTCTACAACGAAATTAATAACGTTGCTAAGTTTGACATGATATGTCATCGCAGTAAGCCCACCGGTAGCCAAATTGTACGTAAGCATTGCGAGCCTAGGTATTTGAAGTCTTACAGGGCTATGATGATACAAAAAGCCAGCAATACGTCGACAAGCGATAATACGTATATCAACTTTGGTCTATTACCTCATGATGACGACATTAAATTTCTTACCAAAAATACTCGTGAAGAAAATCACGACCATGTTGCAGCATTAATCGCAACACACCCAGAGTTATGGGAAAGCTTCAAAAAGCTTGATGCTATTCACCGTAAAATAAAGCAGCGGGAAGAAGGCAACTAGCGCTGTTTGGTGCAGCTGTTTAACCTATAAAAAATGCGGCTTAATGAAGCCGCATTTTTTGTATCAATTATAACTACTGATACTTCTTAAGCTCTAGTCGTGACACCATGCCTTTATGCACTTCGTCAGGGCCATCAGCTAACCGAAGGGCTCTTGCGCCTGCGGCAAATCGCGCTAGTGGGAAGTCGCTACACATACCCGCACCGCCGTGAATTTGTAGTGCCATATCTACCACGCTTTGTAGCATATTCGGCACCACCACTTTAATGGCTGAGATTTCGGTCATAGCGTGCTTTACGCCTAAGTTGTCAATTTTCCAAGCGGCGTGGAGCGTGAGCAAACGCGCTTGCTCAATAGCCATGCGTGCATCGGCTACGCGTTCTAAGTTGCCACCTAAGCGTATGATTGGTTTACCAAACGCAACCCGTTCGTGACCGCGTTTAAGAGCAAGCTCTAGCGCTTTTTCTGCCATGCCGATAGCGCGCATGCAGTGGTGAATACGGCCTGGGCCCAAGCGCCCTTGTGCAATAGCAAAGCCTTTGCCTAAACCCATAATTAGGTTGTCTTTGCTCACCCGCACATTATCGAAATGCATTTCCCCGTGGCCGTAAGGCGCATCGTAATCGCCGTAGGCATCTAGCATGCGCTTAATGGTAATTCCCGGTGTATCAAGCGGCACTACGACCATACTGTGGCGACTGTGCTTGTCGTTATCAGGGTTAGATAAACCCATGAATATAGTTATAGCAGCATTAGGATGGCCTAACCCTGTCGACCACCACTTTTTACCATTAATGACTACGTCATCGCCATCTTCAATAATGGTGGCGGCCATATTGGTGGCGTCAGACGATGCAACATCAGGCTCTGTCATACCAAACACTGAGCGTATTTCACCTGCAAGCAATGGTTTAAGCCATTTCTCTTTTTGGGCGTCGCTGCCGAAGTGATACAGCACCTCCATATTGCCGGTATCAGGCGCATTACAGTTAAAAATCTCTGGTGCAAAGAGGTATTTTCCCATGCGCTCTGCCATAGGGGCATATTCAAGCGTGGTAAGACCCTGGCCTAGCTCGGCATCGGGCAAAAACAGGTTGGCTAACCCTGCTTCACGCGCTTTAGCTTTAAGCGCTTCAGTACCAGGGTGCAGCTTCCAGGTTTTCCAGTCGCCGTGATTATTCTCTTTGTGGTGAAAGTCGTAAACTTCATCTTCAATTGGCGCTATATGCTCGGCTATAAAATTATCGAGCTTCTCTAGTAAGGCTTTGGTTTTGTCGTTATGTGAAAAATCCATAGGGCACCTTTTTACATTCGTTGAAATTGTACTAATTAAATATAGAGAGTATTTGCTTCGCATCTCGCACTTGGGTCGCCGCAAGTTAAAATGTAGGGACTGTCTCTAAAGCGTGCGATAACTGTTCGTTAAACGCATAGTAGAGAAAGTTGTTAAGTGAATGAAATGAAATATAATCCTTGAATGGTGTGAATCTCATTCATGGTGGTGGCAATGTTCGAAAATAGACAATTCGAGAAGTTGGATCTAAACCTGCTAAAGGTTTTTGAAGCGCTTTGGCAGCATAGGAATATGACCCGCGTAGCTGAAGCGCTTCACATTACGCCATCGGCCGTTAGCCATGCCATGCGCAGGTTCAGGGATATTTTGGGCGACCCACTTTTTGTTAAAGAAAAACAAAGCATGTTGCCTACTGCGGCCTGCGAACGGTTAGCGCCCGCTATTCTAAAAGCCTTAAGCGATATTCGAAAAGCATTGGGGGAGTTTGCCGACTTCGACCCGTTACACAGCCATCAGCGCTTTGTTATTGCCATGCAAGAGTCTCTTGAATTAGGCGTTTTACCTGTCCTGCTTTCGACCCTTGAAAAACAAGCACCTAATGTCGAAATAGTAAGCACTCGCTTACATCGAGATACAATGCTGGCAGACTTAACAAATCGAAACCTCCACCTTGTTATCGATATTGGTCGCGCTGTTGCTGCGCCCATCTCTCACTCACTATTGCGCCGCGACACCTACAAGGTGCTTATGAATAAGCAAAACCCGTTGGCACAAAATATAGATAAGAAGAAGTATGTGGCGGCACGCCATATAACGGTGTCGAATCGAGCAAAAGGGGCGTCGGTAGAAGAAATTGCGCTGCAGCAACTAGGTATAAGCCGTCCTTCATTATGGCGTTGCCAAAACTATCGCGCCGCGGCAGATGTGGTGGCTAGCACTAACGCTTTGTTAACTTTGCCAGGCTCTGTGGCTGATGCGGTAAGCGATGATAACCTGATTAGCACCAAGCTGCCGTATCAGCTACCCGCGTTGGAAACACACCTTTACTGGCATAGCCAGCAGGAAGGCGAGCCCGGGCTAATGTGGTTACGCAATTTAATGCTACACTTGTTCGCTGAATCTGGTCTTACCAGATAGGTTCTGATAGGATTCAGCGCTATAGGCATTATCACGCAGCCCACACTTTGCCAGCGCTTAGTGGGGGTCAGTGCTAGCGTGCATGAGTTATGTCAGATAGCACGGTTGGCGCGTGTTCTGGTGAAAAGGAAGCAGTAATGAATATTCACACACTTGCAGGCTACATACAGCATATTTATCTTGTTGAAGACAGCAAGGGGTTGCTATTGCTTGATGGCTGTAGCCGCGCCGATGTAGACAACGTGTGTCGATACATTACGCAAACCTTAGGTCGTCCGTTAAGTGACTTAAAGCTGATTGTGGTTACACATATGCATCCAGATCACGCCGGAGGCGCCATTAAACTGCGTGAACGTACTGGTGCGCAGGTGGCATCTCACCCCAAAGCCATTAATTGGTATGCTGGATTTGCTGGGCGTACTGCTCACGGCATAGATTTGTTGCTAACCTGGTGGGTGGCCAATCGTATTGGCAAGCCAAGAATGCCCATTTGGTACAACCCAATACTAGCGCCAGACATGACGCTTGCCGACAATCAGTTACTGCCCGGTTTTCCTGACTGGCAGGTTATGTACACGCCGGGTCATACCGACCACGATTTAACGCTTAAGCACATTCCCACGCAGCAGGCTTACATTGCCGATGTATTGGTACAGGTGAAAGGTGAACTAGTACCGCCATATCCGTTATGTCACCCAAACCAATATCGCGAAAGCTTAAAGAAGCTGGCCCAGTCACATATTGATACATTCTTTTGTGCTCACGTTCCGCCCACCAAAAAGTCGGATATCGATTTTGAACACGTTATTGAAAACGCGCCGCGCAAACCTAAGAATCACTGGCACTCCAGTAAAAATCGCATAAAGAAAAAGCTATTCAATAAGACTCGCGAGCATTAGTTTATTAGCCGTCGTTAGCTTTACTTATTTTACGCAGCGGCGTGTTTAGCTGGCACTGCCCTTGCTTTTCCCCCTTAATAACCACATTAATCCTATAGGCATATCTATAATAACGAGAGGGCAATAATGTATAGGCCGCACTCTCTGGATATTATTTTTAAAGGTTTAGGTTTAAGGGAATAGGAACTGCAAAGGCAGAATACAAACAAAATAATGCAAAAAAATATCGCTACGCTTTTTGACAAGACTCGGGCAATGGCGTCGCTAACTGGCGACAAACTTAGCAGTGTGTTTAACAAAGAAACTCACAGATTCACCATTACTGGGCTAAGTCGAAGCGGTAAATCTATGCTGTTCACCAGCCTTATCACTATGCTGAAAAGCCGCAGTGAAGAGGGCTATGCGTGTTTGCCTTTGCTACGTTATTTGCCGCCATCCCAAGTGCTTGATATGCGCATAGAGCCCATTGAAGGCTACAAACCGTTCCCGCATATACAGAACATTGCTGATCTTGAAAACGGCCAATGGCCTAAAGCCACCGAAGAAGCATTCGGTTTTAAGCTGGTGGTGCGTTTAAAAGAAACCGCCTCATTGAAGCGTCATGTACTGCCTCATAGCGATGTGGTGTTTGAGTTTATCGATTACCCTGGAGAATGGGTGACCGACATTCCCATGCTAAGTAAAACCTATGCTCATTGGTCAGACTCTGCGTGGGCTCAGCTTAGCAGTGGGCCGCAGCAGTATTTTGCCAACCAGTGGAAAGCGTTTGTTAATCAGTTTGATTTTGAGCAAGAGCCAACCGAACAGCACATTCAGCTGCTGGTTAATGCCTATCGCGATTATTTAGTAGAAGCGAAGGCTAACGGCATATCTCTTCTTCAACCGGGTAGTTTTTTATTGGAATCGAGCGACTTCGATTGTCAGGCCTTTGGCTTTACGCCGCTTCCGTCTAGCATCACCAGCGATGTATCACATCCTTGGTTTAAAATATTCGACAAGCACTTTGCTAAATTCCAAAGTGGGTGGTTAACGCCGCTGAAGCAGTCCATTTTCAAAGAAACCGACAAGCAAATTATTCTTGTCGATTTGTTTGAAGGGCTTAACCACAGCAGACAGCATTTGTATCAGTTAAAGGAAACTCTTAGTCATCTGGCCGACACCTTTGTGTACGGGCAAAGCACGTGGTTTTCACGCAATGTGCTGAAAAAGGAACAAATAGGCAGAGTGGCGTTTGTGGCCACTAAGTCTGATTTAGTGCCTGTAAGTCAGCGCGCTAACTTACTTAATTTACTTACCCAGATAACCGAAGGGGCGAGAGCACGGTTTGACGGTAAACCCATACAATTCGAGCATTTTTTAGTGTCTAGCATGCAAGTAACCGACGAAGGTAGTAATGATGATGCTATTCGTTACAAAGACACTGATGGCCGCTATGTAGAGTCTACGTTCGAACCTATTCCCAGCACTTTGAAAGAGATGGAAGAGGGTAGCCACTTTCCAGTACCTGATGTGAGTGTACCTAGCGATTTTAAGGCGCGTATTTTAGCGGGTAAGGGCGTAGATAGATTGCTTCAGTTTTTACTGGGCAAAGGAGAGTAAGAATGAGCGATAAACCTTATACATTTGACGAAAGCCCAGAAGAAACAAGCCAGTCTAGGCTTAGACGCGATGCAATTAACGGCGATGCCGGTGAGGAAGATCAGCATAATGCGGTGACTGGATATGGTAAACATAATAATGACCATGAAAGGGATGCGGTAACAAAACCACAGTACAAAACTAAAGTTAAAACACAAACCTTAGACATAGCGCAGCCTGAAACCAAACTTCCGCAACAAGTTACCGAGGATGTATGGGAAGTGGATACTAAAAAAGGTGGCCTGTCGTTAGGTGCGGCAACATTAGGGTTTGGCGTGGTTTCATTAATTGGCTTTTTTGTTTTTGAAGCTTATACCACCCTTGCGGCAAATGTATCAGAACACCCCATCGGTACGGGCGTACTAGGCGCATTACTGATTGGTTTTGTAAGCTGCTTTAGCTTTTTGAGTTTTAAAGAGTGGAGAGGCTACAAGCAAGTAAATACGGCGATGGAAGATGCAAGCGTTATCCGAGATTTGCTGGCTAGCAAGGGAGCAGAGCCTTCAGCGCAAAAGGGGTCTTCAGCGAAACAAAAGCCATCAGCGGGAACAGAAGCATCGCCACAGAAAATTGATCGCGTGCTAAGCCAGCACGGCAAACGCTTTTCGCGAGGGTCTTACGCGGCGCATTGTTTCGACCGTTATAAGCAGCAGCTTCAAGACGATATGTCAGGCCCAGAAAGATTAGGCCTGTACGAAGACACGGTACTAAAACCTGTTCAGGAAAAGGCGCACAAGGTGCTGAATAAAGAGTCGGTGACCGCCGGAAGCCTTGCGTTTATAAGCCCAAATAATCTTATTCAAACTTTTGCTGTGGTATGGATTAGCTTTCGTACCATTCGTCGAATGGCCCGCGTGTATGGGCTAAGGCCAAGTACAGCAGGCAACTGGAAGTTGCTTAAAGTGTTGGCGCAAAACATTGCGGCGCAAGGCGTGTTTGACTTAGCTACCGACGAAGTTGCCAATCAAATTGGCGGCAGCTTGTCGGCGAAGTTTATGGAAAATTCTGCTGAAGCGATTGCTGCGGGCGCGCTCAACGCCCGTTTAGGGCGAGCGTTGATCAAGTTACTTAAATAGCGCCTTTTGCCCGCTTGTTAGGCTGCGCTAGTGATTTTGCGCAGCCTAGTGGCACCAGCCGCGCTCTAGCGTGAAACCCTTAGGTTACTGTATTTACGTTATAGCGCCTTTTTAGTGGGCACCACCACGTTAGCAAAGATTAATCCCGCCACTAGTGACATAAAGATAAGAAATACTTCCTGCCCCAAATGGTCGGCCTTCACAAAGTCTTGGCCTGTCATAAACGAGTTCAAGCCAATATAGGTCTTAGACCCCGGCACCAGCACTATAAGCCCGTGCATAGCCACAATGGTTGCGGGTTGGTTAGCAATGCGGGTGAACGCATTAGCAAAAATGCCTAATGCAAACGCACCCACGAACGCACCTAGCCCAGGGCTCATGTAGTCAGAGCTCCATGCGGTAGCACTGTAGGCAATAAATGCTGCGGCCAATGCCCATGGAATGTGTTTAATACGCGTTCTGAATATCGCAACTAGGGCAATACACAGCAAGAATACCGCTAGCCAAGTAGCCCAGTAAGGCAGCGATTCTGCAGGGGTATACACGTTTTCACCAAACGCACTAAAGCCCACTGATACACCCAAAAAAGCACCGAAATACAGCTTAAACAGCTGCATGATGGCGTCCATAGTACGAGCCGTGCCCGACACCATGTTTCGCGATGAAAGCTCGGCAAGGCCCATAGTCAGCGCTAGTCCGGGTACAAATACAATCACCGATGAAAGCACAACCAGCGGAATGTTAATGCCAGGGTCAACGTATTGACCAATAGCACAGGCAAGAATGCCGCCAACGAACGCGGTGACAGGCTCTAGCATCAAGTTTACGCGTTTAGACTGCTGTGCCCATAAGGTCCAAAGATAAGCCACAATACCCAAGGCACCCGACCAGCCAATTTCACTCCAGCTTGCACCCATTAGCATAGCAAACGCGCCGGTGGCCATAGCAAAGGCTACGCCTGTAACCCATTTACCATAAGGGCTGCCCATGGCATCTATTTCATTTAAGCGCTTGTCAGCTTCACTTAAGGTTAATTTGCCCGACAGCAGTTCGCTGGCCAGTTCATCGGTAAGCGACAACGCGTTCATGTCTAATTCGCCAGGAAGCAAACGCGCAGCATGGTTATATTCGTCTTCGTGACGGTCACTCCAGATAACAAAAGTCAGTGAAGTTGGCGTTGAAATAAATGAAGCGTGTACGCCTAAATACTTAGCGACTTCACCTAGGTAAGCTTCAAGACGGAACGCAGGGGTACCGTACTTGTGCAGCATTTTGCCTAGCTTCACTATAAATCTACGAATTTGAATAAATTCAACGGTATCCAACGCACTGCCCTTTAGTTTTGATAAATCTAATATGAGATAAATGAGACAAAAAAGCCAGACGCATAGGTAAAGTGTCTGGCTAAAATTTGGGCGGATTGTACGGAGGGTTTTGCACGAAAGCAAAACAAATTTTCTCTTATTTTCCCTTACAAAAACTAATCGATTAATCCATTAAAAGTGCGCTATTTTAGCGCGAGTTTTCAAACGAAAAATACAGGTATTCTTGCGCTTAAACACGTTCTGTAAACGGCATCCAGTCTTTCCATACGGGTTCCAGTCCTTTCATTGAAAGTGCGCTCACGACGTCTGATACAGATCGGTTGTCGTCAATATCGAATTGATTTAGTGCCTTCGATGGGGCGCTGTAACCGCCAGGCTGTGTTTGCGACGCTGCACTCATAGACGTTATGCCAAGCGGCATTACGCCATCCCGAAATACTGCCGACTCTCGGGTAGACAGCGAGAGTTCTGCTTGTGGGTTAAAAATGCGGTGGGCGCATATTAGCTGCAGCAGATCTCGCTCGTTAGGGAGTTTACTGTTGGTGAGGGCGTTGCCGCCAGTGCTGTTACCCTCACAGCTACGAAGGCGCGGAAAAGCAATAGATACACGGCTTTGCCAGTAGTGTTGCTGTATTAATTTGCCGTGAAGGGCGGTCATGGCGCTATCAACCCGCCAGTCGCCTAAACCCAGTAGTGCGCCAATGCCTATTTTATCAATGCCGGCTTTCCCTATGCGATCGGAGGCTTCTAAGCGCCATAAGAAGTCCTGTTTTTTTCCTCGAGTGTGGTAATTAGCGTAATGCTGGGGTGAGTAGGTTTCTTGATACACTAACACTGCGTCTAAGCCCAGGTGCTTCAAGGTTTCATATTGCTCGCGCTTTAAAGGCTGTACCTCCATCATAAGGTAGCTCACCTTTTCGCGAATGGCGCTTAGTGTTTGCTCAAAATATTCCATCCCCACTTTGGTTTCATGTTCGCCAGTAACCAGTAACACCTGTGAAAAGCCTAAATCTTTGATGGCTTCAATTTCGGTCAACACTTCGCTTATAGACAGGGTTTTGCGCTTTATTTTGTTGCTCATTGTAAAGCCGCAGTAGGTACATTCGTTGGCACACAAGTTTGATAAATACAAAGGTACAAACAGCTGCATGGTATTGCCAAAGCGATGGCGAGTAATTGCTTTAGCGCGATAGGCCATGGCTTCTAAGTACTTAGCGCCAGCGGGAGAGATCAGCGCCATGAAGTCGTCTAAAGAAAGTGTATCTTTACCTAACGCTCGTTCTACGTCGCCCGCTGTTTTGCTGTTTATCGACATAGCCACATGCGACAAGTCTTGCTGCATTAATGCCTGCGCTACCTTCATACCGCCGGCTCCAAAAAGGCGGTAAGCGGGCTAGAGGCTTGGGCAAAACTGCTGGTAGCACCAAGTCCAGCTTCAAAGGCATTTCGCCCCGTTTCTACGGCGCTTGCGAAAGCTGCTGCCATAGCAACTGGGTCCTTAGCCGTGGCGATGGCCGTATTTACCAGTACCGCGTCTACTCCCAGCTCCATGGCCGCCATAGCTTCGCTTGGCTTACCAACGCCTGCATCTACAATGACGGGTATCGACGCTTGCTCAACAATAATTTGCAAAAAGGGTTTGGTTTGTAATCCCTGATTACTGCCAATAGGCGCGCCCAATGGCATAACGGCAGCGCAGCCTACCTCTTCTAAGCGTTTACATAAAACGGGGTCTGCTCCGCAGTAAGGCAAAACGTGAAACCCTTTTTTAACCAGTGCCTCTGCGGCAAGCAGGGTTTCGATGGGGTCGGGCAACAAGTAGCGTTGGTCTGGATGAATTTCCAGCTTCACCCAAGGGCTACCTAATGCTTCGTATGCAAGTTCGGCGGCGAATATGGCTTCTTTCGCGTTCTTCGCTCCCGACGTATTCGGCAAAAGAGTAACGCCCAATGCTTTTAATGCCGAAAGCGTTTCATCTTGTGAACTATGGCTGGCGACACGCTTCATTGCCAAGGTCACCATGCTGCTCTTGGCTGCCTGTACCGCGTTTTTCATGGTGTCTGGGTTACTAAATTTGCCAGTGCCAGTTAACAGGCGGGAAGGGAAGGTGTGATTTGCGAGTGTTAGCATTTTAGCCTCCTGCCACTAGGGTGAAGATATCCACGGTATCGTTGTTACTTAAGTAGGTTGTTGGCCATTCATTCTTGCTGATAATGGCGGCATTTTTGGCAACGGCGGTGCCTTCGTCTTTCAATTGTTTAAGAGCAATTAATTCACTAAGTGATATAGGAGAAATCACGCTCATTGGTTGATTGTTCACGTTGATATTAATTTGGGTCATTGGCATACCTCACAAGAAGAAGAGGGGGGAAGCTTGAAACTTTGAAGCGTACCTTGGCCTGCATGGGCGTTTACGTAATGGCCCCATTTAATATCGGCATCGAAGCCTCTTGCCAGAAATAACAAGGCTTGGGTAGCTTGGTGGCATGCTGCCATGCCTACTACTGGGCCTAGTACACCTTTGCTAACGCAATCTTCGCGTATGGCAACATTATTCACTAAACACTCGTAGCAACCGCAGGTGGCTGAGTTTTGAGGCAAGTTCAGCGCTTGCCAGGTAAGCCCACTGGCTGCTGCAATAAAAAGCGGAATAGAGGCGCGAAACGAGGCCAGGTTTATCTGCCTTCGTACCGTAACGTTGTCGGTGCAATCCAGCACGCAGGTGGCTGATGCAATTAATGTTGGTAAGTTGTTACTATCAGCAAATAAGCTTTTAAACTGGATGTTTAAATGCGAGTTCACTTTACGCAGTTCATTGTAAAGCGATTTAGCTTTAAGCTCGCCTAGGTGCATTTCGTTGTAGCTTATTTGGCGCTGCAAATTACTAATGTCGACGGTGTCACCATCTATAAGTGTAATGTTGCCCACGCCTGCGCCTGCTAAATAGCGGGCGGTTAAGCTGCCTAATCCTCCTAAGCCAACGATAACAGCGTGTGCACTCGCCAAATTAAGCTGTCCGTCGTGATCAATGCAATCGAGCAAAAGTTGTCTGCTGTAGCGACGTATATCCTGATGCTCAAGCTTTCGGCTTACCGAGTGACTAATTGAATGAGTAGCTGAATGGCTAAGCAAACCCTGCCTCCTGAACTAATGCTTGGTAGGCTTTCAGCGGGTGTGCTGCCTGAGTGATTGCACTTACCACAGCTATGCCGTTAACACCGGTTTTAGCAACATCGCTTATGCGCGATAAGTTAATACCACCAATAGCAACGGTGGGAATGCCATCGCAAAGCTGCACATACTTTTCTAAACGTGCTACACCTTGCGGCTTTGAAGGCATGTCTTTGGTATTGGTGGGGAAGATGTGACCAAGGGCAATGTAAGACGGGTTTAAAGCGCGAACACGTTGAATTTCAGCGAAGCCGTGCGTTGATATTCCAAGCCGTAAACCCGCACTACGGATGGCGTTTAGGTCTGCGGTGTCGATATCCTCTTGTCCCAAATGAACTCCGTAAGCCCCGAGTTCTATGGCCAGCTCCCAATAGTCATTAATGAATAATTGGCAGTCGGTGTGTTTCACCAATTCTATTGCCTCTTTTATTTGCTGACGAATGTCTTCTTGGGAGCCTTGTTTAACCCGCAGCTGCATGATTTTAACGCCCGTTGGCCAGAGGCGGGCTATCCATTGCACACTATCCACTACAGGGTAGATGCCTAAATGAGTATGAGTAAGTGCAGGAAAGTGGGCTGCTTTACAAGACGAGGCTTCAAGAAGGGTATCCTTATCCCGCTCTTTTTCATTGGCAGTGGCGCCACGTTGGTGAAAGGTCACCAGCGGAAAGCTCTCTGGTTTTGCGGGAAAGCCGTTGGTTCGTGCAAAGTAGGCGGTTAATACGTTACTTATGGCGTTTGCGTTAGCCGCTGCGCATTGCTTTGGTAGTGTATGGTTGCGAACTTCGCTGACGTAAGCATTAGCAAGCGTAAGTGCGTCTTCAATGCAGTAGTCGTGCACAATGAATGCCGCTACTGCACTGGCTAACATACAGCCTGTGCCGCGAAGGTTGCCGTTAGCGTATTTCGGCTGGCTAAAACGAAGAGTGTGAGAGGCACAAACAAAAATATCGCTCACGTTTTTTTGCCAGTGGGCGTGACCGCCTTTCACGTACACGCTCTTTGCGCCTTTACCCCTTAGCCGATTGATTGCAGTTAGCAAGCTCGCTTCATCAACAACTGGCAAATGAGTGAGCCACGCAAGCTCATCGATATTTGGCGTAACGATATCTACCGTATTCAACAGTTCGTCAACTACGCTTTCGCTTAACTCACTCAGCACGCCACCGGACGAGGTAGACAGTACAGGGTCCCATACAACGAAGGGGCGAGGGTTAGATGTTTTTTGAATACGTGCACACAACAACAGCGCTTGCTCATCATTAGCAATAGCGCCAATCTTAATAGCGCGTGGCGGGGTATCTTCAAACAGCACCTGCCACTGCTGATTTAATGCCGACGCGCACATGCTTTCCTTACTAAGCATGATTGAGTTGGACTGCACGGTAAGCTGTGTAGTGAGCACACAAGCATGGATGTTCAGATCGGCCAATGTAATGGCGTCGCGGGTAACGCCCGCACCACCGCTACAGTCAACGCCTCCCACACACCACACTACAGGAAGTGCAGTGGTGAGGTTGTTGGATGCAGGGCTTATGGACGCTTTCGCCATCATGGTAGCTCTACCTTGCTATCTGCAGTGTGATAAAGCTCTGCGCCAGACTGATTGAATGCCTGGGCCATGTCTTTCATTCCTTTTTCTTTCTCAAACTCTTGCTGCTCTGCTTGTTTAGCCACATCGCGCACTTCCTGAGAAATTTTCATGCTGCAAAATTTAGGGCCGCACATAGAGCAGAAATGCGCAACTTTGCCAGACGCCTGCGGCAAAGTTTCATCGTGATAAGCGCGCGCGGTATGCGGGTCGAGAGCTAAATTGAACTGGTCTTCCCACCTGAATTCAAAGCGTGCTTTCGACATGGCGTTGTCGCGAATTTGTGCACCTGGGTGTCCTTTCGCCAAGTCGGCAGCGTGGGCTGCAATTTTGTAGGTGATCAGCCCCTGTTTAACGTCTTCTTTGTTAGGTAGGCCCAAATGCTCTTTAGGTGTTACATAGCACAGCATTGCGCAGCCATACCAACCAATCATGGCAGCACCTATACCTGAAGTGAAGTGATCGTAGCCAGGAGCGATATCGGTGGTGAGGGGGCCAAGGGTATAAAACGGCGCTTCGTGGCAATGCTTAAGCTGCTCTTCCATGTTCGCTTTAATCATATGCATTGGCACATGTCCCGGGCCTTCAATCATTACCTGAACATCGTACTCCCATGCAATTTTCGTCAGCTCACCAAGGGTACGTAATTCAGAGAATTGCGCGTCGTCGTTAGCGTCAGCTACGCTACCAGGGCGCAGGCCATCACCTAGCGACAGCGCCACATCGTACTTAGCGCAAATTTCGCAAATATCGTGAAAGTGCTCATACAGAAAGCTTTGCTGGTGGTGGCTTAAGCACCACTTTGCCATTATCGAACCGCCGCGCGATACAATGCCGGTTACCCGCTTTGCGGTAAGGTGTACGTACTCAAGCAGCACGCCAGCGTGAATGGTGAAGTAGTCTACGCCTTGTTCAGCTTGCTCAATTAGGGTGTCTTTAAACATCTCCCACGTTAAATCTTCGGCTACACCGTTTACTTTTTCTAGCGCTTGATAGATGGGGACGGTGCCCAGGGGAACAGGGCTATTTCTCAGCAACCATTCGCGTGTTTCGTGAATGTTTCTGCCGGTAGATAGATCCATGATGGTATCAGCGCCCCAGCGCGTTGACCACACCAGCTTCTCTACCTCTTCTTCAATAGACGAGGTGACTGCTGAATTACCAATGTTTGCGTTAATCTTTACTAGAAAGTTGCGCCCTATAATCATTGGTTCCAACTCGGGGTGGTTGATGTTGCATGGAATAATGGCGCGGCCTGCGGCCACTTCCTGGCGTACAAATTCAGGCGTGATGGTCTCGGGTAAATTCGCGCCAAAGTGTTCGCCTTTGTGCTGCTGCGTCAGTTCGGCATCTTTAATGGCTTGGCGGCCCATGTTTTCGCGAATGGCAATGTATTCCATTTCTGGAGTAATAATGCCCTGTCTTGCGTAGTGAAGCTGGGTTACGTTTTTACCTGCTTTTGCTTTTAGTGGTTTGCGGCTGCGAATAAAGCGGAAATCTTCGGTAAATATGTCGTTTTCACGCTCTTTTGCAAAGCTTGATGAAACGCCCTCTAATTCAAGGGTATCGCTACGCTCTTCAATCCACGTTTGGCGAAGCGGAGCTAGGCCTTTGTGCACATCTATGTTTTCTTTTGGGTCGCCGTAGGGGCCTGAAGTGTCGTAAACAGGAATTGGCGGATTTGGCTCTAAAATAGGGTTGTCTTCGGTTCCACCCACTAAACTGTCGTGTTGGTGAATAAGGCGCATGGCCACACGAATATCGTCACGGCTGCCACACTCGTAGTGGCGCGTTGAATTTGGGTAAGCTTCGCCCGCAAGTTCATTAATGAATTGTTGTGCTTGTTGGCGCTGTTCGCGTCTGTTCGACATAGCATTTTACCTTGTTAATTTAGGTTCTAAAAATGCTTGTCAGGAGTGAAGGAGAATACAAAGTGTAAGTGTAGAAGGGGAATAATCCCGTTACTTTAGCGAGATTGTCGGTAAAGGTTTTGGTGATTACAGCCCTTTACACCGTTGATGTTGACTTGGGGATAAACTTGAACAGTTTACCTTGAGTGACGAGCAGCACCGTAATGGGTGTGTTTGTATCATCAACAGCAAAACAACTTCGCTTCACAACGCTAAACCACGGTTTAACATTGTGCACTTTGTATTTTCTTGTTCCCTTCGCAGGTATTAGCCTGATCAGGTTCTACGGATCCCACTTTCGCGGTCTCAGCTTACTGGGTTAACAGTGAAGCACTCCGACAAGTTGTTTAAGTCAATTCGGGTTGTTGTTGAAACAACCCGAATTGAGAATTCCTTTTTACTATATCTTCAATTTTACGGGTAATACAAGTACTACCAGAAAGCTAAATGAATATTCATCTAGCTGGCTAGCTGCTGACCTTCCTTGTAAAGCTGAAGTGCAGTGGCTGTGTCGTGCTTGCGTTCGCTAATTGCAGACAGCAGCAATAAGTCTTCTTTGCGCGACTTCATTTTGGTGGCTTTAAGCAGGGCTTTTTCCGCCAACACATCATCGCCTGAGTTAAATGCAACTTGGCCTAGCGTGGAGTATAGCGACACGTTTTCTTCGTCTTGCTTTATCCAGCTTTCAAGCAGTCGTAGTGATGGCGATGCATCAGGAATATTAAGCTGCGTGAACAGCGGAAACAGGGCGCTGTTCGGGCCACGTTTTTGCCATTCAACTAGCAAATTCTGTGCGTCAGCATGCATACCTTGGTCAAGTAACTGTTGAATGTAGGCCGCGCGGTAAGCATCGTCGTGACGAAGCTTACGAGGTAGGGTTTCCCAATACGATTTAAGTTCGACAGCGCCTTGTTTGCTGGCAATTTCGGCAAACTTACCTTTGGCGATGCGCTGGCTCCATGCGGTGTAATCCGCTTTGGGCAATGCTTTACGCCAGCCTGACAAATTCTCCTGAAGTACTTGCCACTTACCTAACTTGGCAAGAATTTGCGCTTTCAACTGCACAACCTGCTTGTTTTCACGGTCTTGCTCGTCAAGCTCGTTAAGTTTCTCTAGTGCCGCATCGTATTTTTCTTCAGCCATATCAATACGCGCGTGCATGACCGTTGCGGATACTTTTGCTTTTGGAAAATCAGTTGCCTGAACAAGGAAATAACGGGCTTTGGCTAAATCGTTATTGGCAAAAGCAATTTGCGCTGACGCCAAATAGTTAACGCCTTCGAAATCGCCGTTGGTGGTTTTGCTTAGCGCCTTTTGAGCCGTATCAAAATCACCTGCAGCCATTGCGTGTAAGCCGTCGTAAAACGCACGCTTACGTTTGCGCTCACCCAAAGTGCCGAACCATTTATGTGAACCTGTGATCAGGCTTAACGCCCACAATACAAGTCGAGATAGTACGTACCAGGCAATGACGGCACCTATCACTAAAATACAAAAGCTAATCACCGTCATTTCAACAGCGGTATTACCCAGTGATATGAGTACGTAGCCCTTATCGCCTAACAACATCGGGCCAACAATTAGTGCAACAACGAATGCGGCTAATACCGCAAGGGCAACAGCTAACCATTTCATAGTGCACTTGCTCCTTGTCCGAACACCTGTTTAACGCGGCTATCCAATAGACGCTCTAGCGGTTTTTGTGACGCTAGCTCTGTAGGTATTGGGCGCGATACATCGGTAGCAATGAGGTTTTGTAGTGCATCTACAAAGCCCGTTACTTGGCTTTTTTCTGTGTCGAACTTTTCAATAATTAACGTTTGAGCGTATTGAAGCGACTGGCTGTAAAGTCCTGCATCGCCCTGAAGCGCGGCAGTTTGCGCGTGCATAAGCTGCAGACGAAGTTGTTCTTTTGCTAAAAACTGCGCTTCCAGTGAAAGCACTGGTTCAACCGGGCCTTCAATGGTTTTTATGGTAAGAAAATCGTTCACCAGTGAACGCCACACTTTTGCAAGGTTCTCCTGCCAGTCGTCAGCTGACTCCGATAAGATCGTGTCTTCTGCATTGGCGTCTTGTGGTTTTTCAAAGGTATCAAGTGGTAGCTTATCTATTTGCGCTATCATGCCTGTAAGCGCAAGGGCTACGGAGCTTTGTGATACAGGGTTAAGCTGTTGAAGTGTTTGAATGTCTTCAGCAAGGTTTGCGCGAACCGGAAGTACCGATGGGTCGGCCAACGACTTTAAGCGTTTATCTGCGTTAACTAGCAGCAAAATTGCTGTGCGTACGTCGTTTTCTAACCAAAGCTTTCTGCCTGCCATGCGAACTAAGTAATCAGCTTCAGCAATGAGCCAGTCTGCCGGGCGGCGACCTTCCATATTGTTTAGTTGTTCAAGCGTCGATTCAGCTTGCAGCGTCAGCTTTTCGTTTTGCGCTTTTAACTCGGCTACCGTGCTTTCTAACGTCTGGTTGGTGCGAGCTACTTTGTCGATAGAGGCAACAAGACCAGCGCGCTCACGCTCAATAGTGTTTAGCTGAGAGGTCGTCGTTTGAAGTGCAGATTCAGAGTCCTTGCTTGCCGACTGTTGCTGCATGTAATACCAGTAACCTGCGCCAGCCATACCAAGCACAATAAGGAAAAGGATGATTACAACAAACCACAGTAGACCATTTCCCGACGATTTCTTTTTAGCAGCCCCCGACGATGTTGATTCACTGTGCGTGGCAGAAGATTCGATAACGTCTTTTTCAGCTTCCACTTTCACGAGTTCCTCTTTTTGTGGGCTACTTTCATTGTTGTTGGCCATTCAATACTCCCAGTTATCCTTTACCCAGGCGATGAGTGCCTGATCGGTGGCTCGCTGACAAACCGCTACCTCTTTAATGCCTTGGCTAGTGAGGGTTTTGGCAATTCGGTCGCTCACTGTTAACCATTTAATTGATTTAAGTGCTTGGCCAAATTGCGCAATTAGTTGCAGTGCCATTGCTTCGCTTGTAGCGATAATGCCGCTAACTTCGCCCATTTTCCACCGTTTTGTGTAAATTGGGCTTGTAAGTTGCTCTCTTTTATAAACGCAAAAGCTATTCACTAAAATACCTTTTTCGTCTAATCCAGTGGCTATGGCGTCGCGCCCACCTTCACCCTTAATGATAACGACATGCTGACAGTTTGCCTCATTAAGTTGGTGCATTGCCAGTATACCTTCGGATGTATGGGCTTCGGGAATAGCAACCTGCGTCGATGAAAACGCCTGAAGTCCCGCTTGTAATTTTCGTGCAGTGGCATCGCCCACAGCTATGATCAATGGTAAGTCGTTAGCCGTTTCGCGTAAGCCTTCAATAACGGTGTCTACAGCATATACGCTGGTAACAACAATTGCGTTTACTGCATTTGACGCTAAAAATTCTGCAGCAGCTTTTCTTTCAGACGAAATATCAATGATGTTAGACGTGGCAACGCCTACCGCGTCAATTCCGGCTTTTTCAAAGGCAGAAGCGCTTGCTTTTAACTTTGGCAGTGGGCGTGTAAACAGCAACATACTATCGAATTTTCATCCTTTTATTTTACTGCGTAAACCTGCACGCATTCGACAAACTATAACTTAGTTATAAAGCGCCTTTAAGATTTCACCGGCACCTTGCTCAAGAAGGGATTCCGCAACTTCAACACCAATATCTGCGGCTTTTTCTCGCGACGCTGTAGCAGAAGCAAAGAGCAGTTCTGAACCATCTGGCTTACCAACCATACCGGTTAGTGTCAGCACATCTCCATCAAGCGTAGCAAAGCTACCAATAGGTACTTGGCAGCCGCCTTCCAATCTCTCGTTCATGGCGCGTTCCGCAGTAACGCGCGTATTGGTGTCCGTATGGTTCAGCGCCTGTAGCAACTTAATTAGCTCTTCATCGTCGTTACGGCACTCAATACCTACGGCACCTTGTCCAACGGCGGGTAGTGAAATATCAGCGGGTAACGGCATGCGAATACGAGATTCCATTTCAAGGCGAATAAGGCCAGCAGAAGCTAAGATAATAGCGTCGTACTCACCTGCGTCTAGCTTGGCTAGGCGAGTATTCACGTTTCCGCGCAGGTCCTTGATAATAAGGTCAGGGCGATACTTGCGAATTTGGCACTGCCTGCGAAGGCTAGACGTACCTACTACTGCGCCTTGGGGTAGGGCATCTAAACTGTCGTGGTTATTTGAAACAAAGGCGTCGAACGGGTTTTCTCGCTCACAAATAGCGTGAAGGCCAAAACCTTCAGGAAATTCGACCGGTACGTCTTTCATAGAGTGCACGGCAATATCGGCACGGCCTTCAAGCATGGCAATTTCAAGCTCTTTTATGAAAAGTCCTTTACCACCAATTTTCGCCAGAGGTGTATCTAAAATTTTGTCGCCCTGCGTGCTCATAGGCACAAGCTCAACGGTCATTGACGGATAATGCTCCAACAATTTTGCCTTCACATACTCTGCTTGCCAAAGCGCTAAAGCACTTTTTCTAGTAGCAATTCGAACGGTGCGGGTAGTGTTGAGGTGACTCATGGCTATTCCAAACTATATAAAAAGAAACTAAAACGATGTATCACATAACGTCATACGATATACCCCGTAGTATACGCATTTTCTGTATTAATGTTTGAAATTAGGCGCAGTTTTCTCCTTGGTTATTATTAGACATTCAGTCTATGCTGAAAGGAATAATGGTCAATTAGTTTTAAATGCGGAGATAAGTCTTTTTATGGACAGTTCGTCGTTGCGTCAATTACTTAGAAGTGCTCAGCAAGATGAAGCGGAAGCAAAACGAAGGCGCTTAACGCTATATTTCATATCCTATGTTGGTGGCACAATTATGGCGTTTATGGCGTGGATTAACATGGGTACAAACAACCCATTGCTCGTTGGAACGCTGGCGGGGTCAGCCGCTTTTGTGTACGCCAATGTGGCGTTATCCCATATGTTCCCTCGCGTTGATGTCTTCTATTATTTAGCAGGCTTAGTGGTAGCATTTACCATAAACGGCTTGGTTTATACCGGCGGACTCAATAACACTGGGCTTTATTTTATTTTTCCCCTGCTTTTTATTCAGATAGTTGTTGTGCGTTTCAAGCCCGCCATGGTTTACGTAGCAGTGACCATGGGTATCGCTATTTTTATGCTCTACAATCAAGAAAAAATAGTGGCTGAGTACCCAGCAGAGCATGTCTCCCGCTTCTTAATCGCTACGTTCTGTTTCATTTGCGTCGCCTTTATAGGTGAAAATTTCTGGCATCAAAGCAGAAAAGAAATGCTGCGTGAAAATTTAGAGCGCATGCGGCAGGCTAATACCGATCCGCTTACAAAACTTCCTAACCGGCGATTCCTTGAAGCTGTTTTTTTTGAACGCGCAATGCAAGATCCCGGTGCTCATTTCCCTTTAAGTGCGGTGGTGGTAGATATTGACCATTTCAAAACAATCAACGATACCTATGGCCACGATATTGGTGACGAAGTGCTTATACACATCACTCGCCTAATGAAAGAAGCAGTAAGAACTACTGACGTGGTGGCAAGAACCGGTGGTGAAGAGTTTTTGGTTCTATTCCCTCATGCAACGTTGAGCCAAGCGGTAAAATTAGCGGAAAAAATGAGAAAGGTGATTGAAGCTAATCCGTTTGTAGAGGGTGATGTTAATCACTCCATAACCGCAAGCTTTGGTGTAGCCACAGCGCTTACTGATACAAACTTGCACGCTTGTTTGAAGCAGGCCGATGACAATCTTTACAAAGCTAAAAATGCGGGGCGCAACAGAGTCGTCGAATAGTTATTGGAATAAACGCGAAATAAAGAAGAGACGGAAGGCGCAACTTTGCAATCGATAGACGTGTACCCACTTACGCTAAGAATAAAGCTGGCTTTTGTTGCGTCACCAGCTTTCTCTTTTGTTCAAATACTAGGGCCTGTTGGGTTTTATTATATGAACGTAATTTGCAGCAAGGGCCAACAGGCTCTTAAGGCATTACCCTAGAACTTTTTGAAGCCACGCACTTATGTCGTTAAGCTCTTGCATACAAACATTGTGCTGCATAGTGTAAGTCTGCCATGTGGCATTAAAGCCACTTTCGCTCAGCGTTTTAAACGCAGCATTGCCCATAAATACCGGCACCACTTCGTCTTGCTCACCATGTGCCATCATAATTGGCGTTTCGCGGTTTGTGTCTTTTGCTTCGCTTTCAAGAAGTGATGGCTCGCACATGTAGGTAGATAGAGCGATAACACCTGCAAATTTGTTGGCATATCTAGGTGCCAAGTGCAGAGCAATAACACCGCCTTGAGAAAATCCTGCAAGTACTATACGTTCGCTAGGAATGCCACTTTCAATTTGTGCTTCGATAAGCGCTTCTACCTGAGCAGCCGACTCTTTTACACCTTCTAAGTCCGCACGGCTTTCAAAATCTAACGATTTAATATCGTACCAAGCGCGCATTCTCATGCCGCCATTGATAGTCACAGGGCGTTCTGGAGCGTGAGGAAAGAGAAATTTAACCGCCATTGATTCGGGCAGTTTTAGCTCGGGCACAATAGGCGCAAAACCATGGCCTGAATCGCCAAGACCGTGAAGCCAGATAACGCAGGCATCAGGCGTAGTGGATGGGTTTATCTCTACGCACGGCAGAAGTTGCTGAGTCATGCTTTATTTCCTAGTTTTGGGGTCAGAGTACATTTAGGGCCAGAAAAGTACTCTGACCCCATTAATTTTTGCTGTGGTAACCCATCGGCATAAGCTTGGTAGAGTGATCCAAGTTTTCACTATGCAATGAAAGGTACGGCACAACCGCTTAATATGCTATCATTGCCACTTGAAATCACCACATTTTGAAAGAATTTTAATACCCTATGGCTTCACTACTCGGCAACTTATTCATTCTTGCAGCTCCTTCTGGAGCAGGAAAATCAAGCCTTATAAAGGCGCTAATGGAAAAGTATGAAAGCAATACAGCTACGCCAATGCAGGTGTCTGTATCTCATACAACACGTCAACCTCGTCCGGGTGAAGTCGACGGCGTGCACTACCATTTTGTGAGCCGAGAGCAGTTTGAAGCGCTGATTGAACAGGGTGTGTTTTTTGAATACGCAGAAGTATTTGGCAATTATTACGGCACATCCCGCGTGACAATTGAACAAACTTTGCACCGTGGCATTGACGTATTTCTAGATATCGATTGGCAGGGCGCGCGCCAAGTTAAAAAGCTTATGCCAGACACATGCGGTATTTTCATTCTTCCGCCTTCACTCGACGTGCTAGAGCAGCGTTTAAATAATCGCGGTCAAGACAGTGAAGAAGTCATTGCAGGGCGTATGGCGCAAGCCGTAGCTGAAATGTCTCATTTCAATGAATTCGAAAGTGTAATTATCAACGACGACTTCGCGACTGCATTAAACGATTTGGAAGCCATCGTTACAGCACAGCGACTTCGCACGGGAAAACAACAAATGCGCCATCAAGTGCTATTGGACGAACTGCTCGGTAGCGCGTAAGCTTAACTTAACAACACGTGTTTTGTTTTAGCATCGAACGATCGCTGCATAAATTGCATGATCTGACTGCTTCAAATTCAAACAAAACGCTAGGATCGCGCCACGTATCTGTGTATACTACGCGGCCGTTTTTTGAATAACTTGCTCAACCTAATTTTCGGAGAAATACATGGCTCGCGTAACTGTAGAAGATGCCGTAGATAAAATTGGTAACCGCTTTGACCTAGTGCTTGTTGCTGCACGCCGTGCACGTCAAATTGCCACTGAAGGCAAAGATCCTATGGTTGACGTTCAAAACGATAAGCCAACTGTTACAGCACTTCGTGAAATTGAAGAAGGTTTGGTAACGGCTGCTACGCTTGAACAAGCAGAACTTCAAGCTCAAGAGCAGCAAGAACATGCTGAATTTGCATCAGTAGCAAACATCCTATCTGATCAATAAAACCTCTTTTTAACGGTTTTATCGGTATTTTAGCGCCAGTGCTTTGAAAAAAGCACTGGCGCTTTACTTTTGGCGTATTGGCTTCTTGCACAATTAAACGTATTCTTAGGGTTGTAACGTTAGATAAGGGTCACGCTTCACTGTGTATTTGTTTGAAGGTTTAAAGCAGAAAGTTTTAGAGTACTTACCAGCCGACCGCGTTCAGTTGGTACAAGAATCTTTTGTGCTTGCGCAAGAAGCGCATGACGGACAAATGCGTTCAAGCGGCGATCCGTACATTACTCACCCAGTTGCAGTTGCCGGTATTTTGGCTGACATGCACCTTGATCACGAAACGATCATGGCGGCACTCCTTCACGACGTTATTGAAGATACCCATTACAGCAAAGAAGACTTAGCCGAAGCTTTTGGCGATACCGTTGCTGAACTGGTAGAAGGTGTTAGTAAGCTAGATAAACTCGCGTTTAGCACTAAACAGGAAGCGCAGGCGGAGAACTTCCGTAAAATGATGATGGCCATGGTGCAAGACATCAGGGTTATTCTTATCAAGCTTGCTGATCGCACGCACAACATGCGCACGCTCGGGTCATTACGACCAGACAAGCGCCGCCGCATTGCGCTAGAAACGCTAGAGATCTACGCGCCAATCGCCCACCGCTTGGGTATTCACGACATTAAAAATGAGCTTGAAGATTTAGGTTTTCAGGCCATGTATCCTATGCGCCATCGCGCACTAAAGTCTGCTGTGCGCCAGGCCCGCGGTAATCGTAAAGAGATTATCGAAAACATTCGCGAAGAGCTGAACACTCGTTTAGACGCCTACCAAATTGAGTCGAATGTATTGGGTCGCGAAAAACACTTGTATTCCATTTACCGCAAAATGAAAAACAAAGAACTTATGTTCAATGAGGTAATGGATATTTATGCGTTTCGCATCGTTGTTCAATCGGTAGATAACTGTTATCGCGCCCTCGGTGCTATGCATGGGCTGTACAAGCCTATTGAAAACCGTTTTAAAGATTATATCGCTATCCCTCGAACCAACGGCTATCAGTCGTTGCATACGTCATTAATTGGCCCGCACGGCATTCCTGTGGAAATTCAAATTCGAACCCAGGAAATGGACCAAATGGCAGACAAAGGAGTGGCGGCGCACTGGCTTTACAAAGAGCCTGGCGATAATGGCACCACTGCACAGCTTCGAGCGCGCAAGTGGATGCAAAGCCTGCTTGAGCTTCAGCAATCGGCCAGCTCATCCTTTGAATTCATCGAATCGGTAAAAACCGACCTGTTCCCTGATGAAATTTACGTATTTACACCAGACGGACGTATTATCGAGTTGCCAATGGGCGCAACCGCCGTTGACTTCGCTTATGCCGTGCATTCCGATGTGGGTAATACCTGCGTAGGTGTGCGCGTAGAGCGCAGAAACTTTAGCTTAAGCAAGCCGCTTGAAAACGGTCAAACCGTGGAAATTATTACCTCGCCGAAAGCGAAGCCTAATGCGAACTGGCTAAACTTTGTTGTGAGCGCTCGCGCGCGAACCCGTATTCGTCAGTATCTGCGTAAACAGCACTCTCAAGAAGCGGTCAACATGGGTAACCGTCTACTTCGCCATGCGTTAGGCAGCGTGAAATTAGACGATATTCCAAACGAAGATATCGAACGTGTGGTGGCCGAAACTAAGCATGCTAATTTTGACGATTTGCTAGTAGATATCGGGCTTGGTAACGAGCTAAGCGCAATTGTAGCGCGCCGTTTATTGGGTGAAAGCACAACAGACTTATCAGACAAGAAAGGTAATGTGGCTATTCGCGGCACAGAAGGCCTGCTTGTTCACTATTCTCGTTGTTGCCATCCTATTCCAGACGATGAAATTGTAGCGGTTTTAAGCCCAGGCCGCGGCATGACTATTCACCAAATTGGGTGTAACAATATTCGCAAGCTTACGCGAGAAGAACCTCAACGCGTATTGCCCATGCAGTGGGACGACAACCCGCAAGGCGAATTTAAAGCGTCATTGCGTATAGAGTTGTTTAACCATCAGGGCACACTGGCAACTTTAACGAACACCATTTCAGGGTGCGATTCCAATATCATTGGTCTGCAAACTGAAGAGAAAGAGAGTAATATCTACTTTATTGACCTTGAACTAACCACGCACAACCGTGTGCACCTGGCTCGCGTAATGAAGAAAATACGTACTATGCCGGAAGTTCAAAGAGTGTCTCGTCATAGTCAATCACGACACTAATTACTACACTATTTAGGAACTACTATGTCTAAGTCTATTATTCAGACCGATAAGGCACCTGCTGCTATTGGTACTTACAGCCAAGCGGTTAAAGCAGGTACTACCGTTTATCTTTCAGGTCAAATTCCTCTTGTTGCTGAAACTATGGAAATGGTTTCTGACGACTTTGAAGCGCAAGCTGTACAAGTTTTTGAGAACATTAAAGCGGTGTGTGACGCTGCGGGCGGCACTACAAACGACTTAGTGAAGGTGAACATCTTCCTTATCGACCTAGGTCACTTTGCAACGGTTAATGAAATTATGAGTCGTTACTTCACCAAGCCTTACCCAGCACGCGCAGCCGTTCAGGTGTCTGCATTGCCTAAAGGTGCACAAATTGAAATTGATGGTGTAATGGAACTGCCGGAGTAAGCCATGTCACCTGAGCGTTACCAGCGCATAAGACAAGTGCTGGAAAGAAGGCAAACTGATCTTACGGTTTGCCTTGAAAATGTACACAAGCCGCATAATGTATCTGCAGTAGTGAGAACCTGTGATGCAGTGGGTATTCATCGCGTTCACACCGTGTGGGAAAAGAAATATCAGTTTCGTCGCGGCACTGCTATGGGCAGCCAACAATGGGTGCGTCAAACCAATCACGATAATATCAACGACGCGATGGCTGAACTAAAAGGCCAAGGCATGCAGGTGCTGGTAACCCACTTATCTGATACCGCGGTCGATTTTCGTGATATTGACTACACCAAGCCTACGGCTATTTTGTTTGGTCAGGAAAAGTATGGTGCTTCTGATGAGGCGAAAGCCGTTGCCGACCACGACATTGTTATTCCTATGATGGGCATGGTGCAGTCATTGAACGTATCGGTAGCCGCAGCGTTAGTACTTTACGAAGCCCAGCGCCAACGTACAATTGCAGGTATGTATAACACCCAGCAGTTATCAGAAGAAGAGTGCCAAGCATTGGCCTTTCAAAATGGTTACCCGCGTTTGTATAAACTTTGCCAACGCAAAGGTTTGCCTTTGCCTGCTATTAACGCCATTGGTGAAGTGGATGCCGACGATAGCTGGTGGAAAGAAATGCAGATCACAAAAGCAGAAGCAAACGCGCTAGAGGCCGACTAGGGCCTAACCTATTGGTTGCACTTTTAGTTTTGCTCTTACTTGTATAAGGGCCAGCGTAAAAAACTGGCCTAAAGCGTACTCGCCAACCTCTCAACAATCCTTTACACTTCTTTTCCTATAACACGTTGAATAACACCAGCTTGTGCCAATTCAAAGGTTAAATAGTTAATGTTCCAAAAGAAGGATATCGCTTGATGCAAGCACTGGCCACTACACCCATTACTGCGCTTAAAGGCGTAGGCGCAAAGGTGGCAGAAAAGCTTAACAAAATAGGTTTGTTTACCCTTCAAGATATTCTGTTTCATCTCCCTCACCGCTACGAAGACAGAACCCGTATTTATAGCGTGGCAGAGTGCCGCCCGTTTACCCATGTAAGCGTGCAGGGCGAGGTAATGAGCGCCGATATTCAGTACGGAAAGAAGCGCATGCTAGTGGTTAAGCTTAGCGACGGTACGGGTACCATAACCTTACGCTTTTTCCACTTTGGTGCAGTGCAGCGGTCTATTATGACGCCGGGAAACACGGTGCGGTGTTTCGGAGAAGTGCGTACTGGAAAGTGGGGCATTGAAATGATGCATCCCGAATTTAAATTAGTGGATGAAGACGCGCCACCATCAGAAGAATCACTAACGCCAGTTTACCCCACCACAGACGGTGTTAAGCAGTTAACCCTTCGCAATTTAACTGATCAGGCCTTAAAACTACTAGATAAAGGCGCGCTGGCCGACCTACTGCCCGACGGTATTTACGATGACCAAATTAGCCTTAATGAGGCGCTTCATTTGGTGCATCGCCCGCCACCAGATGTAGACGTACACGAAATGGAAGAGGGGCTGCACCCTGCTCAGTATCGGTTAATTCTGGAAGAGTTATTGTCACACCACCTAAGTGTGTTGAAAGTACGCAAGCTATCTGACGCCCAGCCCGGTATCCCTATTAAGGTGAATCAGCCGCTTATCGATAAAATGCTCGCTCAACTGCCATTCTCACCAACGGGGGCGCAGGCTCGGGTAGTGGAAGATATTCAAAAAGATATGCAGCACGCGCGGCCTATGATGCGCCTTGTACAAGGCGATGTAGGGTCGGGCAAAACCTTAGTTGCGGCACTGGCCGCGCTATCAGCCATTGGTGCAGGGCATCAGGTAGCGTTAATGGCACCTACTGAGCTGTTGGCTGAACAGCATGCCAATAACTTTCGTGGCTGGCTAGAACCTTTAGGTATTGAAGTAGGTTGGCTTGCCGGAAAGCTGAAAGGCAAAGCCCGCAATGAAGTATTAGCCCGCTTAGAAGCTGGCGATATTCAAATGTTGGTGGGTACTCACGCCATCTTCCAGGAAAGCGTAAATTACCAGCAGCTAGCGCTGGTTATTGTAGATGAACAACACCGCTTTGGTGTGCATCAACGTTTGGCCCTGCGAGATAAAGGCGAGCAGCAAGGTCGCTACCCTCATCAGCTAATTATGACGGCGACGCCTATTCCAAGAACGTTGGCCATGACAGCCTATGCCGATTTAGACACCTCGGTTATTGATGAGTTGCCACCGGGCAGAACACCGGTGCAAACCGTGGTATTACCCGATACACGCCGCGCCGATGTGATAGAGCGCGTACGTCAGGCTTGTAAAGAAAACGGCCGCCAAGCCTACTGGGTATGTACGCTAATTGATGAGTCGGAAGTGTTGGAGTGTCAGGCAGCAGAAGACGCTGCGGTTACCCTTCGTACTGCGCTGCCAGACTTACACGTTGGTTTGGTACACGGGCGTTTAAAGCCTGCAGAAAAAGCGCAGGTTATGGCCGACTTTAAAGACGGAAAGCTGGATTTATTGGTAGCGACTACCGTTATTGAAGTAGGCGTAGACGTACCTAATGCCAGCATCATGATCATTGAAAACCCTGAACGATTGGGTTTAGCGCAGCTTCACCAGCTTAGAGGCCGAGTGGGGCGTGGTGCGGTAGAAAGTCAGTGTGTACTTATGTACCAGAGCCCACTATCGAAAACCGCTACTCAGCGCCTTGGCGTATTGCGCGAATCTAACGACGGTTTTTATATTGCCCAGCGCGATTTGGAAATTCGTGGCCCGGGTGAATTTATGGGTACTAAGCAAACGGGAATGGCCGAGCTTAAAATAGCAGACCTAGTACGCGACGCCGCTCTTATCCCTAAGGTTCAGGAAATTGCCTATACCCTTTGGGACAAATACCCCTCTCACGCTCAAGCCATCATTAATAGATGGATAGGGCATAAGGAGCAGTACGGTCATGCTTAATCATGTGCCTTTAATTACTTGTGATGACGCCAATAGGGATGACGCTGCATTAATTAGTGCAATCAGCGAAAAGTGGGGTTTTCCTGTTGTTAGCAGCAGTGAAAAGCCTATCGAAGGCCTGTATTTGCAGGTTCAAAACGGCGTGCTAGGGCTTGCCGACGCAGGTGAGAAAAAAGTGAATCCGGTAGAGGTTGATTTTGCTTCGCCGGCAAGTTTGTATCGCAAGCAGCACGGCGGAGGGCGCAAAGAGCCCATTGTTAAGGCAATTGGTCTCAAAGGCAATGAAGCATGGCACGTAGTGGATGCAACGCCTGGGCTAGGTCGTGATGCCTTTGTATTGGTAAGCGTTGGCTGCAAGGTCACTATGATAGAGCGATCGCCCGTGGTTGCCGCCTTGCTTGAAGATGGTATTCGCAGATTAGCGCTTAGTTTTCCGGAACTTGCAGCTAAAATGTCGCTTCAACATGGAAATAGTGCTGAGGTAATGCAATACTTCACTGGTGAGAATGTGAACGCTATTTACTTAGACCCCATGTTCCCACACAAAAAGAAGTCAGCCTTGGTGAAAAAGGAAATGCGGCTGTTTCAGCAACTGCTTGGTCATGACCCAGACGCAGATGCGCTGTTACCGCCAGCACTAGAGCTAGCCACGCACCGGGTAGTGGTGAAACGCCCAAACAGTGCAGACGTGCTGGCAGGAATAAAAGCATCAATGGCTATTGAAAGCAAAAAACACAGATTTGATGTGTATTTGTGTCAAAAAAATCTAGGAGAGTAGCATGATACAAGTTGGGGGCACTTTGCCTGAAGTAGATTTTAGCCTTTTAGAAAACGGCGAAATAACCAACCCAGGAACGAACGAACTGTTTTCGGATAAACGCGTTGTATTGTTTGCGGTACCCGGTGCATTTACACCGACCTGTTCTCAAGCCCACTTACCGGGCTATGTAGCGCTTGCTGATAAGCTTAAAGCCAAAGGTATTGATAGTATTATTTGCTTAAGCGTGAACGATGCATTTGTTATGGATGCATGGGGCAAAGCGAGCAACGCTGAAGAGATCATAATGCTGGCAGACGGCAATGGTTTCTTTACCAAGCAAATTGGCTTAGACATGAGCACGGGCAATTTCGGCGGCTTGCGTTCGTTACGTTATTCCATGCTTGTGGAAGATGGCGAAGTGAAAAAGCTAAACGTTGAAGACCCAGGTCGTTTCGACGTTAGCGATGCGCAAACCATGTTAGATAGCCTGTAACACCGAAATTACGGCGTTAATAATATCAAGAGCCCGCAACTAAGGTTGCGGGCTCTTTTCGTTTAGATGTTTGTGAAGGTTCGTTCATACCAGTCCGCATAGTTAATTACTCGCACTTCGAGAAGGTCTGGCAAGCTTCTGAGTGGGCAACTATCTATGCAGCTTGGTATTCTTTAGTTAAGCGTATACTTGGTTGCCATTTTCATTAAAATGTAACCTATGTATGATCTGGCGCTCTGTAAATAGCGTTGAATATCAGTACGTTCAGTGAAGGTTAATGAACTAACATGTAGTATTCTGTGTCGAAAGTGCAGAAAAAATAAGGGCTAACACACTACGTTACTTAGCATGTGGGCTCGTTCAGTTACCTTTACTTGCTTAATGATAATAAGTATCATTTGCGTGAAAAGACAAACGTTTTAGGAATAATTATGACAACAACACTGAAAAAAATGAGTGCTTTGGTACTGGCTTCTGCGGTCACTTTCTCGATGCTATCTTCTCAGGCGCTTGCTAACGGTGCCATTGGCGATCACGTGAACAATCTTCACGCGCACATCGGCGAATATACGGAAGAGGTACATTGGTTAGAAAGCAAGTTTGGCAGTGTTGTTGATGCGTATGAAGCAAAAGATAAATCGCTTAAGACCGATGCACTGATTGAGTATTGGGAAGAGGTGGATTTTCACTCTGCTATTGAAACCCAGTATGTGCCTATTTACGCCTCTATTTGGCAAGGTATTTATGGTGTGAAAGTCGCCATTGATGAAGGCAAGCCTGTTGCAGACGTGCGCGTAGAGCAAGAGAAGCTAAATCATGCCTTGTGGCAGGCGTTAGGCGCAGTTAAACTTGCGTCCCAGTATCAAAAGAAAGGCTTAGTGAACAAGGTTCAGACCACCGAAAAAGAACCTACCACAGGCCCTGAAGTTATCGACGACATTAAAACACGTCTTGATCGTGTTGTTGCTAAGTACGCGGAACAGCTTCACGAAGTAGCAACTACACTCGTTCACGATACTTACCTTCAACGATTTGAAGGTGTGGAAGGTGATTTGATTGCGAAAAACGCAGCTTTGGTTGAAGACTTGGAGAAAGACTTTAACGTAACGCTTCCACAAGCTATCTCAAAAGACACTGGCGTTGATTCAGTTCGTAAGGTCGTAGAGTCTATGCAGGCCAAACTTGACCGCGCTCGCGCACTTTTGGTTGAAGTAGAACAAAGTCGTAAAGACGTATTTTAAGGAAGGTGTATGCAACGTAGAACATTCTTACAAGGCTTAGCAGCGGCCGGTGCATTATCTGGTTTGCCGTTTAGTTTTGCTCACGCTATGACACAAACAGGCAGTGTGTCAGTTGAGTCATTGCCTAAATTAGAAGGTGATCTCACACTTTACTTAGGTCGTGGTGAAGGTGGCTTGTACGAGAATGTTCTAAAGGCCATTGAAAAGCGCAACCCAAAGCTTAATCTTAAAATAAGACGCGGCGGCTCTGCGGCATTGGCCAACACCATCGTAGCTGAGACTAAGGCAGGCGTTAAACGCGCTGACCTTTTCTGGGCCGTAGACACGGGCTCGATTGGCATGGTAACTGATGCTGGCGCGGCTAAGCCGTTGCCAGACGACCTTACTGCGCAGCTGCGTGAAGATTTTCAGTACCCGAGCTGGTCACCGGTAACAGGTCGTGTGCGTACACTGCCTTACAACACTGAGCGTGTTAAACCGGAGCAAATCCCTGAAAGCGTGATGGCGTTAGCCGACAGCGATTTAAAAATTGGCTGGGCGCCAGCCTACTCATCGTTTCAGTCTTTTGTCACTGCAATGCGCATTTTAGAGGGTGATAAAGCCACTAAATCATGGCTTAAAGGCATTAATAAGCACTCGAAAAAGTACGCAGGTGAACTTGGTGTAGTGATGGGCGTTGAACGTGGTGAAGTCGATATTGGCTTTGCGAATCACTACTACACCCTTCGCCTTAAATCAGGTAAGCCGAATGCAAACGTAGCGCTTGCGTACAGTAAAAGCGACGCAGGTTGCCTAGTAAATGCGTCTGGTATTGTGGCATTGAGCGACGGTGACTTGCCGGTTAACTTTATTCGTTACCTGCTTTCGCACGAAGTTCAGTCTTATCTTGCTCGCGAAGCCTACGAAATACCTCTGGTTCAAGGGGTTGAACAGCCGCAAGGCTTAGCTGACCTAAGCACGCTGTCACCGCCTGAAATGGACCTTCGTAAACTGGCTGACTTACGCCCTACACTTAATCTTATGAGGGAAGTTGGCGTACTGTGACAAATTGGCCAAAGTCGTATCCACTGGCACTTCTTATCGCGCTGATGGCTTTATTGCCCGTCGGCGTTTTGTTTTCTCTAGCTCAAGATAGTGCGCAACTTTTTGATACTCATAACTTAAGGGTACTAGCGAACACGGTGTCATTGGTGGTGCTTACCATTATTGGCTCTGTACTTATCGGAGTACCGCTTGCCTTTTTAACCGCTTATGTGCAGATGCCATTTAAGCGGTTTTGGCTCATTTTACTTGCCGCGCCATTAGCACTACCAAGCTACATTGGCGCATTTGCGATGTACTTTTCATTTGGCACAGGTGGCGAAATTGAAAACGTACTGGGAATTAGCACGCCACCTATCAGCGGCCTTTGGGGCTCTGCGCTGGTCATGAGCCTTTATACTTATCCATTCGTCATGATGACAACCCGTTCAAGCTTACTGAGTTTAGATGCAAGCTTGGTTAACGCGGCGCGCACGCTAGGGTTAACCTTAGGCGCAAGCTTATGGCGAGTGGTTTTACCGCGTGTTGTGAATAGCGTTGCCGCAGGGGCACTCCTTGCTGCACTTTATGCGTTATCCGATTTTGGTACGCCTGCAATAATGGGCTTTGACACTTTTACCCGAGTTATTTTTGTTGAGTATAACGCCTTCGGTCTTAGTCAAGCCGCCATGCTGAGCCTTCAGCTAATGGTTATTGTTGGGCTTATTCTATTTATAGAAAGTCGTATTAGTGGCGCTCAAGAGCGCCCAGGTAAGCATTTATCGTTGTTTCCTGCTCGCTGGCAGCGAAACCTAATGTTGCTGGCTACTATGCCGGTGGTATTTATGGCTATTGTGCTTCCCCTTGCTATTTTTACGCTGTGGTTAGTGCGAGAAGGCGCCGGCGGTTTTGAATTTAGCTATGCGTGGAACTCAGCTCATGCGTCATTTATTGCAGCAATTGTTGCTGTATTACTCGCCATTCCGGTGGCTCACGCCGCTATTGCCGGAAAAGCTGGACGCTTTATGGAGCGCATTACTTATTTTGGCTTTGGGGTTCCGGGTATCGTAATGGGGACGGCCCTTGTTTATGTTGGCCTGCAGTTGCCCGCGCTCTATCAAACGTTAAGTTTGCTTGTGATGGCTTATGTGCTGCGCTTTATCCCACTTGCTGTGGGAAGTGTAAGAAGTACGGCTGAGAATATTGATTCAGGTCTGGTAAAAGCCGCTCGCGTGCTGGGCGCTAGCCCGCGTGAGGCATTTATGCGAATTACGCTGCCGTTAACCCTTCGTGGTATGATTGCGGGTGCAGCGCTTGTGTTCTTAGAAGCCATGCGCGAACTACCTGCAACGCTTATGTTAGGACCTACAGGATTTGAAACCTTAGCTACCTATATGTGGCGAGTTTACGAAGCGGGTTACTTTGGCCGCGCAGCCGTGCCAGGGCTTTTACTTGTTTTATTATCAGGTGTGGGGTTAATTCTCATGCTGTCGGGCGAAAGAAAAGCCCAGTTTACCGTTACCGAGGATGATCGTTCGTAATGCTTATTGTAAATAATTTGTCAGTGAATTATGGGTCTACCCGCGTTGTCGACAAGTTAAATCTTGAGCTTGGACAAGACGAAATCCTGATGCTGGTGGGGCCAACCGGCTGCGGTAAAACCACCATTTTGCAAGCGTTGGCTGGGCTTATTCCTATTTCAGAAGGTGCTATGAGCCTAGGTGAATGGGAAAGTACAGCAAACAAACATGTTCCGCCTGAAAAGCGTAACGTGGGTATGGTGTTTCAAGACTTTGCGTTGTTTCCTCATCTTACCGTTCAGCAGAACGTTTGCTTTCGTTTAAAAGACACTAAGCTGGCCGATCATTGGCTTCAATTATTAGGCTTAGATAACTTCCGCGATGCAAAACCTGCACGTCTTTCTGGCGGTCAAAAGCAGCGTGTTGCGCTAGCAAGAACGCTAGCTCACGAACCTTCCTTTGTATTGCTAGACGAACCCCTTTCAAACCTTGATGCTGCGCTAAAAGACAGCTTGCGCTGGGAAATTCGCGATGCCTTAAAAAAAGCAGGCGTACCTGCTATTTGGGTAACGCACGATCAAGAAGAGGCGCTAAGCGTTGGCGATAGAGTGGGTATACTTAATAAAGGTGTGCTTGAGCAATTAGACACACCTGAAGCCTGTTACTCTTCTCCTGCCAGCCGTTTTGTGGCGCGTTTTATGGGCGAGGCGAGCTTCTTAAGTGCGACGTTCGATAGCAGCGCAGCAAATACAGACAAAACAGTGGTTACCGATATTGGTAATGTGCCGGGCACACCGCTTCAAGGTGCAAGCGGCAACGTAGACTTGTTGGTACGCCCTGACGATTTAAGCTTAGATGCTACACTTAGTGAAACTAACTGTACGGTTGAATGGGTACGCTACGAAGGCGAAAGTCGGCTTTACGCGGTTGTCTTAGATTGCGGCGACGAGCTTAAAGTACGAGTAAGCCACGAAAATGCTATAAAGCCCGGTACTCGCGCCTTCGTACAGCTAATAACCACACATCCATTGGCCGTTTTTCCTAGAGGTTAATTGTGATCAAGCGCGATGTAATTGTTATTGGTGCAGGAGCTGCAGGGCTTTTTTGTGCGGCGCAGGCCGGCGCGCGTGGACGCAGCGTAGAAGTGCTTGATCACGCCAAAAAAGTGGGCCGAAAAATCCTAATGTCCGGCGGTGGCCGCTGTAACTTCACTAACATGTATGCAGGCCCTGAAAACTTTCTTTCGCAAAACCCTCACTTTTGTAAGTCGGCACTCAGTCGCTATACCCAATGGGACTTTATTGGCTTGGTTGCCGAGTATGGCATTGCCTACCATGAAAAAACCTTGGGCCAACTGTTTTGTGATGATAGCGCCAAAGAGATCGTCGATTTACTGCTAAATGAGTGCAACAAAGCGGATGTGACGATTACCACTCGTTGCGACATTCTAAGTGTAGAAAAGAATGAAAGTGGGTACTCACTTAAAACCTCGAATGGTGAGTATGAATGTGAATCCCTTGTAATTGCTACCGGCGGTTTAAGCATGCCAAAGCTAGGAGCCACGCCATTTGGCTATAAAATAGCGCAGCAATTTGGTCTTAACGTTTTACCTACTCGCGCAGCACTTGTTCCCTTTACCTTGCACGATAAAGATAAAGACACACTGGCAGAGCTTAGCGGTATCGCAGTTGATGTATATGCCAGCTGCAACAATACTACGTTTAAAGAAGCGATGTTATTTACCCACCGAGGGTTAAGCGGCCCTGCCATGCTCCAAATTTCCAGCTATTGGGAAGCGGGTGACAGCTTAAGTATCAACATGCTACCTAACGACGATGCTACGGCGGTTCTACAGACTGCACGCACAGAGACGCCAGACGCATTGCTTGCCACCTGTTTAAATAAAGTATTTCCAAAGCGTATGGTACAGAGCCTTATTGAGTATCATAGTTGGCGCAACGTGCCGGTGAAACAGCTGACTCACGGCGAGTGCGACGCCATTGCTGACACCCTAGAGAATTGGCAAATAAAGCCAAACGGCACAGAAGGATATCGCACCGCCGAGGTTACTATAGGCGGTGTAGATACCAATGACCTATCATCAAAAACCATGATGGCGAAAAATGTCGAAGGCCTGTACTTCATTGGCGAAGTGGTTGACGTTACTGGTTGGCTCGGTGGCTTTAACTTCCAGTGGGCGTGGAGCAGTGGTTGGGCAGCAGGGCAGGTGGTTTAGTTCAGACCCCGCAACTCGTTATTAGCATGAATTGGTAATGCGTCAGTGACGCATTACCTCTTCTTTTTAACGCTAAAATAATCTAGCAAACCGTAGGTTAACGCTCCTAGCGCGAACATAACGACCATTAACAAAACCAGCGGAATCTGAAACTCAAAAAGCAAAATTTGAAGACTGATTGTATCAATATTTTGAAAAAGTATAGCGCCTAGTAAAGCAACTAATGACAAATAAATTGCGACTTTAGTTTTCATATAATCTCCTCTTCTTTCCCTTACTGACGATTTTTACTACGTCGAAGTCACAACTTTTGATAAAAAATTTTAATTTTATTTTTTCGTGTTTTGTGACTTTTGATCGCGGGGGCGCATCTATTACGACAAGACCCAGAAAAACGAGGTAAAGAATGAGAGTAATTGCAACTACGGTATCGCTTTTACTGCTTTTTTTGTTTGCGGCAAGTGTTCTTTTAAGTAAACAAGATACTTATATAGCGTCAAGTTTTAACGGTTTATCTGTTCCGGTTGCGGCTGTGATTTGTGCTGCATTTGCAATAGGAATGACGGTGGGTATCTTGATGTCCAACTCTAAGTACAACGTGTTTAAAAGCGAAAGCTAATAGATTAATTAAGTTAGAATCGATTAGTAGTAAGGAGAATTAAATGAAATATTTGGTTTTAGTTTTTGCAAGTGTAGTAATCCTATTGGGGTGTACTTCAACACCTAGCATGGAAAACTATACAAATGACCCAGATAGAATGTGGGAAGAAGGTAAAAAGCTTTCTGAGAGAGGGGAAAAATTATTAACAAGAGGTGAAAAAGATTTAGAGAAGGCGCGTGCCATGCTTAGAGAGGGTGAAGGATCTATTCAATCCGGAACCGAGAAAATCATCGCGGCAAAGCAAGCTTACCAGTTGGCTGTACTACAGCTAGGCGCTTCCACTAGTCCAAAAGAAGTTGCGTTTGAAGCGACCACACTCTCTTCAATAGGAGAGCGGTGGGAAGATGCCATCAATGAAGTTAGAAAGGGTAATTCGTTGATTGAAAAATCCAAAGATCGTCAAGTGGAAGCATTTGAGCGTATTAAGGAAGGCCAGCAATTGATTGAACAGGGAAGTAAGTTTATCCGCAACAGCCAGAGAATAAAATTAAACGCACCAATCATCGGTGAAATCGAATAAAACGAAGGCGTGGCTGCGATGCATGCACTGATGCGTCGCAGCTGTTCAGCTAGCAGAAATCTTGTGTCAGCATTAAGGACGCCAATTCTGTTCTGTTTTAGTCAGTACTAGCTCCCCATCAATATGAACATCTCGTTGCGGAAAGGCGACCACAATTCCCGCTTTTTCGAAGGCTTCACAGATAAGAAAGCGAAGGTCACTACGAGACTTACGCCGCTCCATCTCTGAGCTCGCATTTAGCCAATAGTACACCTCAAAATTAAGGGCATTGTCGCCAAAGTCGTCAAACATTACCGCGGGCGCCGGGGTTTTTAGAACACCGTCAAGCTTGCCTACGGCACTGTAGATGAGTTGTTCCACTTCTCTTACTGAAGAGCCGTACGCAACCCCTACCTTTACCGAGGTTCGCGTTTCAGTATTCACCAGATTCCAGTTAATGACTGTATTTTCCAGCAGCTTGCTGTTAGGGACTAGCATATGCACCCCATCTACACGGCGAATACGCGTTGAGCGGGTATTAATGGCTTCTACTCGGCCTCGGGTATCATCTACTTCTAATGTGTCTCCAATGCGAATTGGCCGCTCCCACATCAAGATCCAGCCACTTATAAAGTTGTTTATTATATTTTGCGCACCAAAACCAACACCAATCGCTACTGCACCTGATACAAAGGCGAAAGCAGTTAACGGGACATTCAAGATATCGAGGGTGGTTATCACTAACATGACCAGCACCAATATCTGCACAACGCGATTAATTAAGTGCACCGCGTCGGGTGTTACTCCATTTTTGATAAGCAAGCGTGGAATAATTTTAGAAATGAATTTAAGTAGCCATACCGCCACGATTAGCATTAACGGGATTAGGATCAGCATGCCAACCGTGAATTCACGAGACATAAACTCGAAGACAGGTCGGTTTACAAAAGCAATGAAATCGTTCATCGAGTCTCCTCAACGTTATAGTTTTGTACCAAGCTCAGCGGAATAAAATTATTCATTGTTTGAGGCTACAAGACTTTGTTCAAAACTGGTATTAAAACGGGATAGTTTATTGAATTTTATGAAGGCTGATACCTTGTCAACGTACGCATCGCCTTCCTCTGAGTAACGGGTTAAGGTTTTAGCGAGCGCGAGCCCCGTTAGGGGAATATCAGCTTCTCTCAGATATGCCCGGGTTTCTCTTAGCTCTATGTAGGCAAAGTGAGTGTTGAGGTTCTTTAGGTAAGCGCGTATCGAACCATTAACAGATTTGAAGCTAGCCAACTCGTGTTGTTTGCCCTTATCTCGCGATGACGGCACCACACCACATCCTTTTTCAAAACACCACTGTCCAAATAGGTTATTCGCTTTGCGTGTAAAACGAGAGCTTCCCCAGCCCGACTCAATCGCCGCTTGGGTTAACACAAGCGAAGGGGGAATATAGTCTACTCGGCGCAATAGAATCTCGTACTTATTCTCTAATGGCAGGGTTTCGTCAATGGCATAATGTGACATTATTTTATTAAGCCATTTCGATTGATGGGAGGTTAACACCTCTTGTTCGCGCAGTTTTATTATCGCGGCACGCTTTTTTAATAAATGGCGATTTTCCTCTTCAATAAGCGGATATAACGTATTAAAAAAACGTTCTTTTTTCTCTTTAACATCTTGAATAGAAGTAAAATTTGGCATCGACCGCAAGGTCACTTCGGGAGCAGGGTTAATATTGGGAAGCCCTGTTGAGCTGCGTTCGGTCAGATAGGCATGTAACGCCAATGCAGTTACAACCAAAAGTACCGCCATGAAAGCCCAAGACTTATTTATAGTAAGTTTTGTCATTGTCTGTCTCCAAAAGGGAGTATCAGATCATCCCTATAAAGGGATTGTATCTTGCTGGAAGGGCAGCAAAGATAAACCTGATACTCCGAAAACTTTATTCGCTAACGTGACTTTTCTTGGCAGACACTGCCATTTTTTCTAGGGCTCGTTTATACCGCATTTTCACTGCACTGAGTTTTACATCAAGTATTTGTGATATTTCGGAGAACTCTAGATTTCCCGTCATGCGAAAAACAACAATGGAACGCTCTTCAAGACTGAGTAAGTCCAGGAGTTTGTTCAGTTGTTGTTGCTCATTAGTATGGTCTTGCTGAGATTGCTCCTCGTGTTTTTCTATTTCTGGTAACGCTTCATTAAGCTCAACATGTTCTGCTTGTTTTTTTCTTAAGCGAGTCAATGCTTGATTGTGTGCAATTTTGTACAACCAAGTTCGAAATTTTGCTCGCTCTTCGAACTGGTTGATTTTATTAAATACAATCAGAAGCGTATCATTTACCGTCTCTTCTGCTTCTTCGGCTGATTTCAAATAACGGAAGCATATCTGCAGTAACTTTTTATGATAGCGGTGAAATATAGTTTCATACGCTGTAGTCACATAAGGAAGCTGCAATTTTGCAATACGCACTAATTCGTCATCACTGAGTTGCGACAGCCGATCAGAGAGACGAATCACTTCGTTCTCTAGATCGTTCATGTCTTATCTCACGTTTTATTATCTGTACGCTTTGTAGCTCCAAGCTTGGTGACTACAAACTTGCTTGAAAGTAAGTCTTGGTTCGGAATGCTCAGACGTTTACCCTCTTTGCTTTCCAATAACGTGTTTACTGTGCTTACCGACACTACGTTGCCAACGAAACCTTCAAACTCTACTTCATCGCCTGGCAGTAATTGCTCACGGGCGTATATGCCAGACACAATACTATTTGCCACTGTTTGCGTACCAAGTCCCAGTGCCAAGGCCAGCGCAATGCCTAAACTCGCAATTAACACAGTAAAAATTGTATTCAACAATTCTGTTTCTAACTCTAGCTGACCAATAACGAGAGAGAAGGTTATGAACAGAACAAGAAGTTGCAACACTCGTCCTGCCGCGGCGCCGTATTCAACACCAACGTTCTCTAAAGACGTCTCAAGTTGACTCTTACCAGTCTTAGCAATGAAAAGTCCGATTAAGGCAATTAGCAGTGCGCCAAATAGCTTAGGCAGATAAAGAATGAATTCGTCAAGGATTGCCGAGAAGCGTTCGAGCCCTAAGGTTTCTGCAGCTGCTACTAAAATTATCAGAATGAAAAACAGGTGAAGCAATTTGCCAATTAACTCAGAACCGCGAGTTTTAAATCCCATGGAATTTATTAATCGGTGAATACCCAGCTTTTCGCAGAGCGAGTCAAACCCTAATTTTTCAAGAAGCTTTGCTACCCATTTAGTTAATACCTTCGACACGAACAGGCCAAAAAGCACAACGATTACGGTTGCAATTAAATTAGGTAAAAAGCCGGCTACTTCGGTCCAAAACCGGTTAAATGCATTACTGAAGGACTGCGCCCATATATTGAGGTCCATGCTAATATTCCTTATCTAAATTTGTTTCACTTTTTATTCTTAAAGGTTTTTTCTTGGCTGATACGTGCTTTTCGTATTGCCTTTTTGCCGAGTAGAGAGAGGCGCCAAACCCTAGAAATACTACCCAAACCCATCCAACAAATAAGCTCGCCACATCTTTAACCGCAACAACCTTTTTGCCATCGGATAATACTTTTTCCAGAGACTGGTTCTCATTAACCCCGTCTACATCTTCATTTAGTAAGTGCCTGAGCTTTTCTTCATCTAAGTCCACGTTTCAACCCCATATGCCGTTAGGATGATGCGTCTGTCGTGACACTACATTATGTACAGACTGCGATGTCTCCTACTAGATAGCCTTTAGTTTAAGTATTGGTTAAAAAGACGAGGGCACATGAAGAAAAGTCACAAAAAAATGTGACTTTATTGAATCAAAGCTCGTCAGTAGCCGTAGTTTTTGGAATTAAGGAATGCGGCATGTCTGAAATATTGCCTACATTGGTTGAAGAAGTGATTCAACACTCGCCCGCAAATGAAGAGCTTCTTGGTAGCGCCACAGTGATAGCACAAGCTGATGAAAAAGAGTTGGCGCTTTTACTGGAATCCCTTCCTATTGATGAGCGTTTGTCATTATGGGACACCATTGCCGACGCGAAAAAGCTAGATGTACTGATAGAAATGCGCAGCGACCCACGAGAGGTTTTGATTAATTCAACAGACCCATCGTTATGGCAGACGTTGTTTTTTGACATTGAGGCTGATGACTTATTGGAGTTGGCTGACTCTTTACCCAAAGCGCTAGTGGAACAAGCATTTTTGGCGATGGATAAAGTTCAAAAAGCGTATTTCACCCAAGCTAACGAATATAGTGAAGAGGAAATTGGTCACTGGGCGTCGCATTCCTTTTTATCGCTGCCAAGCAACGCGAAAGTAAGAGACGCGCTTCGATTGATTAGAAGGGAAACCCCTAAACACTGCGACCTCTTGTTTTTGACGAACCGTTCTGGTCAATTTTCTTTGGCAGTGGAGATATCGCAGATACACGGACTGCCAGAGCATTTACCTTTGGTCGATGTAGCGTTGGAAGATGTGACCACTATAAGGGACACCGAAGACTGCGCAATGGCAGCGAAAACCGTGCAGCTTTCTGGGTTCGGTGCACTGCCGGTGGTAGATGAAAATCAAAAGCTGATAGGTAGGCTGGATGTCACTACCGCAGCCGAACTCTCGTTTGAAGAGCATGAACGCCAGCTGATGGCAGGTGCGGGTATGGATGAGGATGAAGATTTGTTCTCATCGGTTAGAAAAAGTGCCCAGGGGCGTGCGTTATGGTTGGGGATAAATTTGCTCACCGCTTTTCTGGCAAGTGCATTTATCGGCTTATTTGAGGCTACTTTGCAAGAAGTGGTTGCCTTGGCGGTATTGATGCCTGTTGTCGCTAGCATGGGAGGTATTGCAGGTAGTCAAACATTGACGTTAATCATCCGAGGGTTAGCGCTGAAGCAGGTGAACTCAGCAAACGTAAGCGCACTTCTTGTTAAAGAGCTAAAAGTAGGTGGGTTAAATGGTGTTATTTGGGCGTTTGTTATTGGTGCCGTTGCTATGCTTTGGTTTGGCAATACTTGGCTAGGGTTAGTTATTGGACTTGCGATCCTTTTTAATATCATTGCCGCCGCAATTGCAGGTATTTTTGTTCCTGTATTACTTGAAAAATTCAATATTGACCCTGCGTTATCGGGGTCGGTCATACTCACCACCGTGACGGATATTGTGGGCTTTGTTGCCTTTCTAGGTCTCGGTACTTTGTTACTAATGTAGTTAACTTAACGCTACAAGTTTAGGACGTTTTTATGGAGTTTTCTCTTACTCAACAAGAGCTCTACATTTGGTTGGGCATATTGTTTTGTATTTCACAATCAGCGATGTTTTCCGGGTTGAACCTGGCCTTTTTCTCGCTCAACAGATTGCAGCTAGAGATGGAAGTGTCTCATGGGCATAAATCCGCGCAGAAAATCCTTAAGTTAAGACAGGATTCGAACTTTCTGCTTACTACCATACTGTGGGGTAATGTTGGGATAAACGTATTATTAACGCTGCTTTCTGACTCGGTACTTGTTGGTGCCAGTGCGTTTATTTTCTCTACCGGCTTTATCACGATTTTTGGTGAAATCTTGCCGCAGGCCTATTTTTCAAGAAACGCGATGAAAATGGCGTCAATCTTGTCGCCTGCGCTGCGGTTTTATCAGCTGGTTTTATATCCTGTAGCCAAGCCTTCTGCACTTATTCTCGATGGCTGGTTAGGCAAAGAGGGTGTGGAATACATGCGAGACCGTGATCTTCGCCGCGTGTTAAAACAGCACGTTGAAGCCGAAGAAGCGGAGGTTGATCACGTTGAAGGTATTGGAGCACTGAACTTTCTGGCAATCGATGATATTCGCGTGTCTCAAGAAGGTGAGTTACTAGACCCTGACTCCATTATTTCATTACCTACAAAAGTGGACTTCCCAATAGTGCCTGATTTTGTGCGTGAGAGTTCTGACGAATTACTTCGTAGAATTAACCGTAGCGGACACAACTGGGTTGTATTGGCGGATGAAAACAACCAGCCGCACCTTATTTTAGACGCGGATGGTGCACTTCGCGCAGCATTGTTTGATACCGACAAGCCATTTGATATTTACGATTATTGTCACAGGCCGTTAATTGTTCGCGACGAGAACTTAACGCTGGGAGATGTAATTTGGCATCTAAAAGCGCAGGAATCGTTAGATGCCCATCACGATGGCACCATTGATGTGGATGTAGTGCTTGTGTGGGGAGAAAAGCCCCGCATTATCACGGGCGCCGATATCTTAGGTAGGTTGCTTAAGGGAATAAGCTCAGCCATGCCAGAGGCATTACTCTCTAATGTGGTAAGCGCGCAATCGGAGAAAAAGGAAACAGCTCCTTCTATTTCAGAGTAAATAAAGAAAAGGCGACGATTGAAGTGACCCCATTAAGTTGGACTCATTTCAGATGTCGCCTTTTTTTATAAAAGTTTGTGACTTTTGTTTTTGCGTAATCGTCTACAAAAAAAACAAAGGAGCATTTATGAAAATCGCTATCTTATCGAGAAACAAACGTCTTTACTCTACCAAACGTCTTAAAGAAGCGGCTGAAGCGCGTGGCCATGAAGTTGATATTATCGACACATTGCATTGCTACATGGACATTACCAGTAACAAGCCTTCGGTTCGATTCAAAGGCCAGCCTCTACCCAAATACGACGCCATTATTCCACGTATAGGCGCATCTATTACCTTCTATGGTACGGCCGTTGTTCGTCAGTTTGAAATGATGGGGGCGTTTAGTGTTAACGAGTCAGTAGCGATTAGTCGCTCTAGAGATAAATTGCGCTCAATGCAGCTGTTATCGCGCAAAGGTATTGGTCTACCTAGAACCGGATTCGCGCATAGCCCAGATAGCGTTAAAGACTTAATCGCGAACGTAGGTGGAGCGCCTGTTGTAATCAAGCTTCTAGAAGGTACGCAGGGCATAGGTGTGGTGTTAGCCGATACCAACAAAGCTGCTGAGAGTATTGTTGAAGCATTTATGGGTATTAAGGCGAACATCCTGGTTCAAGAATTTATTAAAGAAGCAGGTGGAGCAGATATTCGCTGTTTCGTAGTCGGTGGGAAAGTGGTCGCGGCAATGAAGCGTCAAGGCGCTCCAGGTGAATTCCGTTCTAACCTTCATCGCGGCGGAAGTGCAACGCTAATTCGACTTACATCGGTAGAGCGTACAACTGCAGTAGCAGCGGCTAAAGCAATGGGGCTTAACGTTTGTGGTGTTGATTTATTGCGCTCAAGCCATGGCCCAGTGGTAATGGAAGTGAACTCATCTCCAGGTCTTGAAGGTATCGAAAATGCTACCAATAAAGACGTGGCAAACATGATCATCGAATTTATCGAAAATACCAAAGCTAAGCCGCACAACACTAAAACCCGTGGGCAGGGCTAATACATGTCTCGTATTCCATCACTGTTTATCGGCGATACAGAGATAAAAGCGGGAAGTAGGGTTAAGCTTTCACTTACTTCTGCCAAGCTCTACACTGACACGGAAATGTCTATTCCCGTTGAAGTCATAAGAGCAAAGCGTCAGGGGCCGACAATATTCATAAGTGCGGCCATTCACGGAGATGAGCTTAACGGTATTGAAATAGTTCGGCGTTTATTAGCGTCGGACACCTTTAAGCTAACTCGAGGAACCTTGATAGCGGTGCCTATGGTGAATGTGTATGGCATGTTAACGCAAAGCCGTTATATGCCAGATCGCCGTGACCTCAACAGGAGTTTTCCTGGGTCTAGCAAAGGCTCATTAACGGGGCGTTTAGCTAACTTGTTTTTGACTGAAATTGTTAGCAAATGCGATTACGGTATCGACCTGCATACCGGCGCAATTCACCGAAGCAATTTGCCACAAGTTCGTGCGAATTTGGCTGACGAAGACACCTTAAGCTTAGCCAAAGCGTTTGGCGTTCCGGTGTTACTCAACGCCAATTTGCGCGATGGTTCATTGAGACAGGCGGCCTCGGAGTCTGGTACTCGTATTTTGCTTTACGAGGCGGGCGAAGCGTTAAGATTTGACGAGCTATCAATAAGAGCAGGAATAAAGGGTATTTACAACGTGCTAGCCAGCCTTGGCATGGTAGCGAAGCGACGCCGTAAAAAGCCGTTAATTGAACCTTTTATTGCGAATAAAAGTTCTTGGATACGTGCACCTGAAAGCGGGATAGTGCGTGATGTGAAGCAACTGGGCGATCACGTAAAAAAAGGCGATGTCTTAGCGCAGGTCTGTAGTCCTACAGGCACTTACGTTCACGATGTCATCGCGCCGCGCTCAGGTATCATCATTGGTAAACAAAACATACCTTTGGTACAAGAAGGTGATGCAATGTTCCACGTTGCGTTGTTTGAAGAGCCTGAGGATGTGGTCGACAACCTCGACCAGCTGGTGGAAAACCTCATGCCTGAGGAAACCATTCATTACGATGAAATGAAGTAGGGGGAAGCAATTCCCCCTCTTTTTTGCTCTTCTTTTAACCCATCTGGCTAATTAGGCTAATAATCTGGCAACCTTCACCGGGAGGTGTACTCTCTTTACTCTTAAATGCAGTAAGCTTGCCTTTTGAGTCCACAAAGAAAAGCGCGGTAAACTGACTCATATACTTGGCTTTGTAGTCATCAAACGTAAAGCAGGCCGTTAATGCAGTGCGTTTTATCACCGCGCCTTTGGAAGTCTGGCTAGCCAGTTTGGAGTAAGTTGTGTCTCCAAATAATCCCAAAGATTGCAGGTAATGTTCGCTCAAAGAATGGCCTTCAAATCCCTTTTGATCGTTGTGACTAATGCCCATCACGTGTTCATCACCGTAAATATACTGGAAGTGCTGAGTAACAATGGGGTTTAAATGTTTATAACTAGACATGACCAGTACGTTGCCAATGCCGGTTAAATCCATTGTCCTCATTGCGTGTGCAGAGCTTGGGTTTCCAAAATAAGTAGGTATTCCCTCCATTCTTGCAGCGCAAATGGATTCCCAGTTCGTATCAGCAATCTTTACTGTGTAGCCCAACGACATCAATTCTTTGCCCAGCATTCTCGCGAAGTGACCGCCGCCAAAGATAAGGTAACCCTTAGCAGCTTCTTCTCTTTGATCTAGTGCTTTGGCTATGTGCGTAGAGGTTAAGCTTTGTAACGTAACGGTAAACACAATAACAAAGAAGACCAGAGTAATAAGAATGTCGGCGTTTGCGTAGCCAATCATGTCGAGCTTAATAGCGAATAACGCAGATACTGCGGCAGCCACAATGCCTCGCGGTGCCATCCAAGATATCAGCCATTTCTCTTGCCATATTAACGACGAGCGCTTTGTAGAAAAGTACACGTTGAGCGGTCTTGCTATAAAAATCATCACTAGAAGTAAAAGCGTTGCTGGAAGAGCAATCGCATATAATTCCTCTAGCTTGATTCGCGCGGCAAGGATGACAAATAACCCAGAAATAAGCAGTACGGAAAGGGTCTCTTTGAACTCTACAATATCGTCTACTTTTATGTCACGTTTGTTGGCTAAAAACATACCCATTACGGTAACAGCAAGTAATCCACTCTCGTGCGCAAGCAAGTTTGATGCTTCAAAACTAATGAGCACGGAAATCAACACAGATGTATTGATCAAATATTCAGGAATGTATCCTCGCTTGATTGCTTTGGACAATACATATCCACTTGCCAAGCCGAAGAAAATACCAACCGCCACAGTTTTAAAGAAAACAAGCAGCGTGTGGCTCAACGCATTTTGCTGAGACACAATATATTCAAATACCAGTACAGCCAAAATAGCACCGATTGGGTCGATAACAATGCCTTCCCATTTTAAGATTTGAGCAACATTCTTAGATGGTCTAACGGCGCGTATCATGGGCATTACCACAGTAGGGCCCGTTACCGTCACGATAGCACTGAATAGAAAGGCTAATTCCCACGTTAAACCCATTAGATAATATGCAGCAGGCGCTACAATCAACCAAGAAAGGATGGCTCCTGATGAGCATAACCGCATAACGGTTTTCTTATGGTTGCCAAGTTCCTGAAGATTTAAGGTTAACGCACCTTCAAATAAAATTATGGCAACAGATAAAGAAACAATCGGAAACAGCAAATCGCCGAATACCGCATCGGGGTTAAAAATGCCGCTTACTGGCCCCATAAACAGGCCTGAAAGCAGTAAGAACAAAATCGCAGGTAGGCGCAATCGATAGGCTATTAGCTGACTCGCGATAGAAAAAAAGCCAATTAAAACAAGTAAAAAAATAGGCTCTAAATTATGCATAGACGCCTCAAGTTTGTTATTCATAACACTCAAGACGCCGATAACTATTGAAAAGTCACAATTAGCGTTAGCAGAGTCTTGTACATTATCCATAAACTCAATGAATAAAAACTTAAGTCGTAGATTAGCTTTTGTTTATTTTAGGCTTCTCAGCTCAAGACTGGGTTTCCACTCATAACTGCCTACGCATTAAACGGTTACCTAAAACCGGTAACCTAGCGAAATAGCATAGACAAAGGGGTCTATTTCAATAGCGCTCACAGAGCCCCGGGTATCACCTAGGTTGAAGCTTGCTTCTGTGTCTATTTCTATCCAACGAACGGCGGCATTCAAAAACCATCTTTCGCTTAACTGATAGTCTATTCCCGCTTGTGCGGCTAAGCCAAACGAGTTATCAAGAGATAAGTCACTAAGCCCTGCCTCTTCATTAGCTCCCGTAAATTGCTCGTCATAAATAAACGTATAGTTTAGACCCGCACCCACATAGGGCTGAAAAACACTTGATGGATCGTTAAAGTAATAGTTAACCGTCACTGTGGGCGGAAGGTGGGTTACTTCGCCTAGCTGGTTACCTGTTCCTAATGGGTTATCGATAGCGAAATTAACGTCATGTGTGAACGGTGTTGCGGCTAATACTTCTACGTTAACTCTATCCGTGATGAAATAGGCCGCGGTGAGGCCCAATTGCGTGTTGTTATCAATGGTCAGGCCAAAGCCCAAGTCGTCACCCACGTTAATGTTTGAAGACGATTCATCAGGTGCAACCGTGGCAAAGCCACCTCGGACGAGAATGTCGCCTTTTTCAAATGCAACTGCATTGGATGCTGAAGCAATAAAGGGAAGGGCGGTTAGTGCTAAAGCTAAGTTTTTCATCGTAGTCTCTCAGTCTGATAATTGAACACAGATAAGACTAAACAGACTTACTTAAAAAGAACTTTCTAGAAGATTAACGTTAGATTAAAAGCCTTCGTCATATAAAAAGCTAAAAACGGCGCAGAATTGCGCTGTAATCAAAACGACATACCAATTGCCAGACCAGCAACCACTGCACTTTTATGATTTCGATGATAGTCGTAATGAAGCTGCGGCGATATGGTAACCCCCGATACTTCAAACTCATACAAAAAGCCTAACCGGGCCACCTCCATTTTATGGCTGCCGTGAAACTCAACGCCGGGGCCTATTTGTGCAATAAAATTATTGGTAATGTGCAGGTCAGCAACAAGCAGGTAGGTGTAAGCGTCTAAGTCTTCAAACGCGTATTCAGCCACAAAGCCTACGCCTAAAAAGTCGCTCACACGGTATTCGTAATCGATACCTAGTGTAAAAGCGTTTCCGCACTCTTTTGTGTAAGTGGTACCTACCAATGCAGATAAATGATGGGGTGACGTTTCCCAATGATGAGCATTTCCCTTTGCAACAACAACGGGGGCAAATACTAAGGCCGCAACCAAGCCTAACGCTATTTGAACTCGCATAGTGATGCTCACATAAATTTAACGGTGACTACCTAGAAAGTTTCTTTCTAGCACTAATGAGAGCGTAGGCATCAAATGGCTATTTCACCAATGAACTTTAGTTGAAGTAATCGATAGGCCTAACTTAGTCGGCGTTAGGCGCATAGTTAAGCTTACATCTACCCATAACATCAAAATCTCGCTAAGGTGTTTGAATACAAGCCACCGAAGGAAAGAATAAAATAATGATTGATGAGAAACAGAAGGTACGTTTTTTAGATGCTTGTACCGAACAGCTTATCGCGCTTTATACAGCCAGCAAAAACGGTAAAAAGGTCGATGCTGAGAAATATCGGGTACAAGGGTTTATGCACGCTGGCGAGCTTCTAGGGATAATTACCAATGAACAGGGCAAGGCGCTGATTGCCGACTTACATGTACAGGTTTTTGGTGAAACTATTGATGAGCGAGCGACAATAAAACGTAAACTTAATGCCCTAAAAGAATCTGATCCCGATGCATATATTGAGATTCCCGCAATTGAAAGACGTTAATTCAAGTTAAGCAAAGTTACCTAAACCGACTTTGCGAGATTCTCGTTTCTAAGACTATACTTTGCCCCACACTATGAAAAGAAAGCTGTAAAAAGAGGTTGCAGCTAGTTCGAAGCAGGGATGAAAACAAAGTTTAACAAGAGGCAACCCGTGCTTAAGCAGTTAGTTTACAGAAGTCAGTCGACGGTAAAAATTGATGAAAATGAACTTCTTAAAATAACAAACGATTCACTGCCATTTAATGCGAAAAACCACATTACAGGTATTCTTTTGTTTGATGGGGAATACTTCTTTCAAGTGCTTGAAGGAGATTGTGAGAAGGTAAACGCGCTTTTCGAACATATAAAAACAGACAGTCGTCACAGCAACATTATGAAAGTGACCGAAATGGTCATTCACAAACGCGATTTTGGAGATTGGCATTTAAGAACGCTTTCTGTCGCAGAAGGAAGCCGCTGCTATTGGTTACCTTCGGACATTAATATTAGCCGGGAAAGCCGGATATTTGCGCTTCTCAACAGCTTTGCTTCTGGGAAATGGCGAACTTGTTTAAGTGATAACGCGCGCAAAGACGTAAGAGCTAACGTTACGACGTCAGAGAAAGCAGTTAAACCCTTCGAAAACTCTGACATTCAGTTTGCCTTTCAGCCTATTGTGGATACCTACAGAGCTCGTGTCTCTTCAATTGAAGCCCTAATCAGAAGTAACGATGGGAGATACCCTGAGACTATTTTGGAGGAGCTGGTTGGGCCGGAAAAGTACGATTTTGACCTAAAAAGCAAAGCTATAGCAATTAAGCAAGGCGCTGCGTTGCTATCTTCAGACCAGTCTTTATCCATCAATTTATGCCCCGGAGCGATTACCTCCACCGTCAACGTCGCAGACTACCTTCACGAATTGGTTAAACGCAATAAATTGAAACCACAGCAGCTTGTTATCGAAGTTACCGAAACAGAAATAATCAGCGAAAGTGACACATTTTACCAAGCAATTGAGCAGATCCGTTCACGAGGCATGAGAGTCGCTATAGATGACTTCGGCGCAGGGTACGCAGGGTTATCGTTACTCGCAGACTTCACACCAGACAAAATTAAATTAGATAGAAAAATAACGACAGGCATTCACGAAAGCGGGCATCGACAAGCAATAACCGAGGCTGTACTCGAGTTTGCCAACTCTATGGGAATTCCCTTGGTGGTAGAAGGCGTCGAAACGATTGATGAGTGGCTGTGGTTGCAACATGCGGGTGTACAAAGATTTCAGGGGTTCTTGTTCGCAAAGCCCAAATTAAATGGTGTTAGTGGTATTGATTTTTCCTTCGACGGCGCTAGCAGCTAACTCCGCATAGGAAAAATATACATTTCTTGTCATTCCGCAGGATATTTTTCAGCGTTCTCACATTTTTAAACTAAGCTTAATGGGTGTGAGTTTTTATACCAGAATATAAATACTCATAACTCATCTTTGTGTAATAGCCGTACAGGGATATTTTTGCTACACGGATTTAGCTGCGGTACCAGTAGGAAGCAAATCTATGGCATGTGGAGTGTCGCGTAATTTTGTTCGCTTGTTGTTTGGGTTGATTTTGCTGACGTTCGGCACGTTTGCCAATGCAGCGTGCGTCATTAATGCTGAAAATGGTACTTCTGATACTGATACCGATAGTGCTCTGTCTATCGTACTTAAAGAAGGTGCACAGCGACTTTCGTTAAGCTGCGACGTCAACGCGACTCACGTTCTCTATTTCCCAAGAAACTACCTTTCTTATAATCAGCTGTATGACAGCGAGATGCAAAAAGTCCCCAAGTTAACCGGCGCATTTGAGTCCTATGCAATAGATAATACCCATAAGCGTCTATTTTTGGATATTAACTCTCAGGTACAGCGACCTGTCAGGCTAAATATCGCTACGTTAAATGATTTTCAGACGTTGGCGTCAATACATACCTTCACATTAAGCTTGTTCATCGGCTTTTGCTTAGCGTTAACCTTGTACGTAGGAATGCTGGGAACGAGTATGCGCAACTACGGCTTTTACTCCTACAGTTTCTATGTGCTCAGTGCGGCAATTTTCTTTTTGCTTCAAGAAGGGTTACTGAACATTGCGTTTCCCCATGTCGCCTTTTTCTCGAACTTTAAACTGCATCTGTTATTCGCAGGGATCACGGTATTTGCTGCGGTAAAGTTTCTTGATCAACTACTCGATTTCAAAGCACTGCTAAAAGTATGGCAGCGCCAGTTTATTCTGGGAATGGCGTGTTCGGCACTGGCACTTTCATTTGTGCAGATCATTCTGTCCACTTCTGATGCGATGAGAGTAAATAGTACGCTAAGTCTTATCACGCTGATAACAATGACCTGTACGCTATCAAGCTGTGTTTACGCCGCCTACCGCAAAGTACATTGCTCAAACTTAGTATTAATGGGTATTGCTGTCATGGTGTTTTCCATGATGTTTCGATTGGTTTTTTCAGACGTGTCAGCGTTTATGTACCGCTACGGACTTATTGTGGGAATAACTATTGAAGCGTTTATTTTTGCTATTGCCACGTCGAGAAAGGTAAAAAAGCTCGATGACGACAGGCTAAGTGCATTCAAACGTGCGTCTACAGATTCCTTGTGTAAAGTGCTAAACCGTAGTGGATGGGAAGGAATAGCACAAAGCCTGCTTACTAACTTCAACAAGGAAGGAGGGTATTTAACCTTGCTATTTATCGACGTTGATAACTTCAAGGAGATTAACGATCAATATGGGCACCATTGTGGCGATAAGGTGCTGCAGGTTATTGCTAAAATTCTGCTGAGCCGATGCCGAGACCAAGATGCAGTAGGGCGCCTTGGCGGCGATGAATTTGTGGTGCTAAGCCACTGTTACAGTGAAGGACAATCTGAGCGCTTGGCTGCGCGCATAGAAGCCAGTCTGCTGGAAAGGGATATTAGAACCGATAACGTTGTTATTTCTGTTACGGCAAGCGTAGGCACATATATCACAAATGAACGCTGCAAAGATCTCACCACTCTGTTAAATAAAGCAGATAAACTGATGTACAGCGTTAAGGAGAAGCATAAGACGGCTCAATTGGCGTCTTCTTAATTAACCTTCCAGCAACGTATCACACACGCAGTGTATTAGGGTCATTTAAGCTGCGCTTTCGCTATATTTTTTACGGCTTTGGTCAAGTCGGCCAGCGCTGCCGATTCAAGGGTTGTCCAATGCCAAAATAACGGTACACCAAGCTCTTTTTGAGGAAATAACGGAACGAGATCGCCTTCGTTAACCTCTTGTTCAACTTGAAGCGTGGGTAGCAAAGCCCACACCACGCCATCTAGCGCCATTTTGACAAAGCCATGAGACGATGGATACCAATGACAAGTTGTAAAAGAGGGGGCTATGTTTAAACACTCTCGTTGATAATCAGTCAGCAAAGTCACATCGTATTCGTCGTACAGCAAACCCGGTGTACTCATCACGCTCTGGGGTGATATTTCTTTATGCAGGTATCGCTCAATGAAGCGAGGCGATGCATAAAGTTGATAGCGCATGGTTCCCAGTCTTAAAGATTGCCCACCGGTAACGGGTGTACCTGTTTGGCTAATGCAAGCCATTACACGGCCTTGCTGTAATATGTCTCGGGTTTGAGTTTGATCCGCATTAACAATATGAATCGGGTTGGCACGCTTATCACTAAACGCGGCCATTACTTGCGAGAACCAGGTAGCCAGCACATCGTTATTCACGGCAACGCTTATAGGTGCAGCCGACGCTTCTAATCCACTTTGTATATTCAGCGCTTCTTCTAATACGCTTACTTTTTGAATATGCGCCAGCAGCTCTTTTCCCAGTGGCGTAGCGCGAAGCGGCTTGGTGCGAACCATCACTGGGCCGCCGACACTCTGCTCTAGCCGTTTTATTTTTTGCGATACCGCCGACTGGGTGAGGTTTAGGGCCTGTGCACCTTTTTCAAATCCGCCGTAGCGTAACACTTCATGAAAGCATCGAAGCGCGTCGTAATCCAACATTAATGACTACCTGTGAAAAGAAGGTTATAAGTATTAATTTTGCTTATTCAAAACAAATATCATTAATTTAATTTAGTCTTTCAAGGTGTATAAAATCAAGCCAATTATTCAGCATGTAACCTTAACCTGCGTTACAGCTACGGCGTTTGAACTTATTTACACTAAGAGGCATTTATCATGTTGGCGGCAGCAACAAGTGGTTTCGTGATGGGCGGTACCCTAATTATTGCAGTAGGCGCACAAAACAGTTTTTTGATTGAGCAATCGATGAAGCGACAGTGGACAACCTTATTTGTCCTGCTGTTTATCCTAAGCGATGCTATCTCAATAAGCTTAGGAGCGATGGGCTTTGGCTTGCTATTGCAGGAATACCCAATGCTGGTGTCTATCACCAAGTGGGCTGGTGTTGCGTTCTTACTGTGGATTGCTTTTAACAAAATAAAATCATCTTTGGCCAACGACGCGCTTGTTTTAGAAATGGCGAAAAAGCAACTGTCGTTCAAAAAAGCATTGCTCATTGCGTTGGCAGTAACTTGGTTAAACCCCCACTTTTACCTAGACACTTTATTATTGATGGGAAACTTAGCGAGTCAGTGGCAAGAAAATAAATGGTGGTTTGTGGGTGGAGCTATTGGTGCATCGGTGGTTTGGTTCGTAGGTTTGAGTACCTTAACCGCACGTTTTGCACACCATATGCAGCGCCCTAATTTCTGGCGTTGGTTTAACCGTCTTAATGCTGCGGTATTAGGTATGGTAAGTATTCAGTTGGCGAGTTTGTAAGGCAAAAGCGCTAAATAGCAAAATATTACGACGCGTCGAGTACGCTTTATGATTTAAGACGGTACGCTACGCATCTGTGATAGTTGACGATGAGCGCGAAGAGAGGGATAGACTGGTGAGCTGGATTTATTTGATTGTGGCGGGCCTTCTGGAAATTGGTTGGCCTGTTGGACTAAAAATGTCACAAGAGGCGGAAACCCGCGTAATGGGTATTTTACTTGCGGTTGGGTTTATGGCTGCCAGTGGTTTTTGTTTATGGATGGCGCAAAAACAAATTCCAATTGGAACGGCGTACGCTGTGTGGACAGGAATAGGCGCCGCGGGCACATTTTTAGTGGGTGTTATGTTTTATGGCGATCCCTCGTCATTGGCACGATATTTCGGCGTAGCGCTTATTGTTGCAGGAGTTGTTGTCTTAAAGTTGGCCCACTAAAGTTAGGTCCAATTACAAAAAAGCCCGTTAGCTTAGTGCGAACGGGCTTTGTTTTTTAAGCGGGTGGTCAGGTTTTAGTGATATCCAAGTTGGTTTCTAAGCTCTGCCATAAAGGTTTCGATACGTTCAGCATTCTTGCCTAAATCACTTTTCCCTACTCGTGATTTGCTGCGGATATCAACCAGTGTGTCGTCGCTTTTAGCGGTTAGACGAATAACTACGTCGTCTTTAAAACCAAACCACGCTGTGGTGTCGGTGGCTTCTAAGGTGTTCGGCAATACGCCTTCATTAACGCGTTCCCATCCAAGCGCCTCTATGGCTTTTTCTGCAGCGATGAAGACCTCATTTGCAGGTTGCGGCAGCAATTGAGTTTTAATTTCAGGGTAAGCTTCTAGTTGCTGCTTAGTGACTTCACCGCCTTCGTAAGCGATGGAGTTAGGCGCACCTTCGCGTAGCGGAGCAATTGCAACGAACTCCGGCGGATTAGTGACATCGGTAGTAATGTCATGGATCGGAGGAACTGCGCTGGCTTTGCTCATCATGCTCACCGGCATTCCTACAGCAACCAGGGCAAGAATGGCACAGATAAAGGTGCTTCCCCAGCTAACGTTTTTACGGTTAATCAAAACCTGCAAAATAATGAGTATCAACGCTGCGCCGCCCACATAAACGCCAAATCGCAGTGAAGTAAATGCGGTGCCTAAACTCACACCGGCATACTGATAAAGGGGGCCGGGTAATACCACCATAAGAAAACCGACAATACTGGTAAGGGCAATGAGTGCTTTCAAGTGAACTCCAAAGTTATTATTTTATTTTTACTAAGCTACTTTAACAGTGAACGTTGCGTTTTGGATTACTTTCTAGCAATAAAATCGGTACTAGGCCAATATTTAACATGTTTGTACACTAGGGCTGTTGGTCTTTAACGTACATCAAAGACCAGCAGGCCCTGGATGAACCCTATTTAAAGCAAGGTAATTAGTTTTGCAAAATCAGCCTGATGCCAGCGAAGCTTACGTGCTTCAAGCCGAACTACTTGTTGATACGTTATCGACACAAAAGCTGCTTTTTCAACGTGGTGTGAGCGAGTATGAGCTCATTGAGATTTTGAAAAAAGCGCCATATCGCTTTTTTGATGACGCTTCGTTACGAGAGCCTTTAATGCTCTTTAAAACCCATTTCATTGTGTTTCACGCCCTTTATCAACTTAAACGTCGTTGGATAGAGCAGGGCGAAGGCGTGCTAGACATTCATACTCTTAATATTAAGCTAAACCAAGAAAGTGCCCACAGCGACAATTATAAAGATAAAGAAAGTCAGGATAAGGTTGGAGCAATAACCGAAGCTGATGCCTTAGCTGAATACTACTTGGACTGGGGCAATTTTGAGAAGGCCGACAGAAAAAGTGTAGATGCACTGCTCAATGCGTTTTGGCATCGCATGGCCTCAGGAAACGCGCACACCTTTGAGCAGGAAGATATTGCTGATGCCCACGCGCTTCTGGGCCTGCCCCAAGATGAACATGTTTCTTTGTCGGTACTAAAACGAGTATATAAAAAAGCCCTGCAGTTGGTTCACCCTGATAAGGGAGGAACGCAACAGGAAGCCCAAGACGTCATTCACGCCTACCAGTTATTGCTGGGTTATTATTCGTTAAAATAGAACGTTAAGTGCGCTGTGATTTCGCTTTATTCGTATAACGTATACACGCTCAGGTATTTGACCGACAACTTCAGTAATTTCAACTTCATTGACTTTTATTATCATCTATAAATGCGCACAATATGACCTATAAGAGCGTAGATCCGTATCAATGATCGCTTAACTATGCCACTTCAAAACCAATTATCGCAGTTTCAGGCTTTGAAATGCGCTAGATAATTCGGTGCACCGGAAGCAATAAGCTTTAATTTTAAAATTGGATATGCAGAGCAAAGGCCGTGTTCTGTACAAAAAGTTATTGGGAAATAGAAAATTTATGAGTCGCATTTTTTATGTTACTGCAGCATTAATAACCCTTGTCGGCGTTATTGGGTGTTCGAATGAAGGCGAGCAAGCACAGCAAGGTGCTCAGCAAGGTATGCCTGCACCCTCAGTATCGGTAGTTACACTGAAACAAGAACCTGTAGTACATGAAATGGTGTTACCGGGCCGAGTAAGCCCGTCTCGTCAATCTCAGGTGCGTCCTCAGGTAGATGGTGTTATTACGGAGCGCTTGTTTGAAGAAGGCGCACATGTAGAAAAAGGACAGCAGCTTTATCAAATTGACGAAGCCCGTTATCTAGCACAGTTAAATAGCGCAAAAGCCGATTTGAAAAGTGTTCAAGCGAACCTTAAAACGTTGGAGGCAAAGGCGCGACGCTATGACGACCTTGTTGCGCAAAACGCGGTAAGCAAACAAGAATATGACGACGTAATTGCTCAGAAAGATCAAGCGCAAGCGGCAATTAGCGTAGCTGAGGCTGCTGTTGACGTAGCGAAGGTTAATATGGGTTACACCAAAGTGTACGCCCCAATCAGCGGACGTATTAGCCGCTCTTTTGTTACTGAAGGTACCCTTGTTACTACGAACCAATCTCAGCAACTTGCAACCATTACACAGCTTGACCCAGTTTTCATTGATATGCAGGAGTCAGGTGCGTCAATTATTACGCTTCGCCAGTCAATGAGAAACCAAGGTTCGATGGATGTTGAATTAACGGTAGATGAAGTAACAGGCAAGCGTTACGACCAAACAGGCAGCGTTAAATTTTCTGAGGTAACGGTTGATGAGACCACTGGGTCGGTAACCCTTCGTGCTGAAATGCCAAATCCAGATGGTGTATTGCTGCCTGGCTTGTTTGTGAAAGGCCACGTCATTACTGGACGCGAAAATGCGCTGCTTGTTCCTCAACGCGCAACGACACGCCAACCAGACGGTTCGCTTTCAGTTTATGTTGTTAACCAAAACAACGAAGTTGAAGGCCGTACTTTGGAAATAGGCAAAATCTATCGAGACCAATATGTTGCCCTAAGCGGTGTGAGCGAAGGCGAAAAGGTAATTGTAACTGGATATCAGAAGGTGAAGCCTGGCGCGAAAGTTAATCCGTCAGAGTGGCAACCATCATCACGTGGCTCACGATAGCAAACAAGGGATTTAAGTAATATGGCTCGTTTCTTTATAGACAGGCCCGTGTTTGCATGGGTGCTGGCAATTATCACAATGATGGCGGGTGTGTTGGCAATTACCTCACTCCCCATTGAACAATATCCCAAGGTGGCACCGCCCTCGGTGACTATCTCAGCAACGTATCCTGGAGCATCTGCAGAAACCGTAGAGAACTCGGTTACTCAGGTAATAGAACAAAGTCTGACGGGAATTGATAACCTACGTTATTTCTCGGCAAGCAGTTCGAACAGCAGCATGTCTATAACGCTCACTTTTGAGCCTGGTGCTGACCCTGATATTGCGCAAGTACAAACTCAGAATAAGGTACAGGGTGCACTGCCGCTGTTGCCTACTCAAGTACAGCAACAAGGGGTAACCGTAACTAAAGCAAATAGCGCATTTGCATTGGCAGTTGGCTTCTATTCTGAAGACGACTCAATGACGCAATATGACCTGAGCGACCTGTTAGTTTCTCAATTTCGCGACCCGATTTCCCGTGTTAATGGTGTGGGAAATGTACGGGTATTCGGTGCGCAGCGTTCAATGCGTATATGGTTAGACCCAGATAAACTGTACAGCTACAATCTTACACCTACTGACGTTCAAGGCGCCGTTCAGGTACAAAATACAGATGTGTCTGCTGGTCAATTAGGTGGCATGCCTGCAATAGAAAATCAGCAAATTAACGCGACTATTCAAGCGCAAAGTCGCCTTCAAACCGTTGAAGATTTCGAAAACATCGTACTTCGCGTAAATACCGATGGTTCTCAGGTTCGCGTGCGTGACGTTGCGCGTGTTGAACTGGGTGCGCAAAGCTACGACGTTATTGTTCGATACGATCGCAAGCCTGCATCAGGTATGGCGATAAGCCTTGCCTCTGGCGCAAACGCACTAGATACCATTAAGGCAGTAAAAGCCCGAGTTGAAGAACTGCGCTCGAATTTGCCAGATACAGTTAAAGTGGTTTACCCGGTTGATAGTTCTCCTTTTATCGAGCTTTCTATCGAGTCGGTAGTACATACGCTTATTGAAGCGGTAGTACTGGTATTCTTGGTGATGCTACTGTTCCTTCAAAATTGGCGTGCAACGTTGATTCCTACCATTGCGGTACCTGTGGTATTGCTCGGCACCTTTGCTGTGCTACTGGCATTTGGCTTTAGTATTAACGTGCTAACCATGTTTGCTATGGTACTTGCTATCGGCCTGCTCGTAGATGATGCCATCGTGGTGGTGGAAAACGTTGAACGTATTATGGAAGAGGAAGGTCTCTCACCTGCCGAAGCCACTAAAAAGTCGATGACTCAAATCACAGGTGCACTTGTTGGTATTGCGGCCGTGCTTTCAACGGTATTTATCCCAATGGCGTTCTTCAGCGGCTCAGCAGGCGCTATTTATCGTCAGTTCTCGGTTACTATCGTGTCGGCTATGGCATTTTCGGTATTGGTCGCCATTGTCCTTTCACCGTCTTTGTGCGCCACGTTATTGAAAAAGCATCCGGAAAACCATGACAAGAACAAAGGCTTCTTTGGCTGGTTTAACCGCACGTTTAACAAAGGCCGCGATCGCTATCAAAAGACTACAACTCATATGGCGCAACGCTTTAAGCGCTATTTCGTTGTTTATGGTTTGCTGGTAGGTGGTATGGCATTTATTTTCAGCCAGCTTCCTGGCGCGTTTCTTCCAGATGAAGACCAAGGGCGTATGATGGTGTTGGTAAGCACACCGCCTGGTGCAACAGCTGGCCGTACGCTCGAGTCTATCAAGCAAGTGGAAGACTATATTCTTGAGCAAGAACAAGACGCGGTTAACGGCATGTTCGCGGTTGTGGGCTTTAGCTTTGCGGGTCAGGCGCAAAACGCGGGTATGGCTTTCTTAAACTTCAACGACTGGAGCGTAAGAGACGAAAATAATTCTGCGTTTGCAGTGATGAACCGAGCTTTTGGCGCGTTTAGCCAAATTCAAGATGCCTCAGCCTTTCCTATAGTGCCTCCGCCTATCATGGAACTAGGTAATGCAACGGGCTTTGATATGCAGCTTGTCGACCGTGGTGGAAATGGTCACGAAGCGCTGATGAATGCGCGTAATCAGCTGTTGGGCATGGCAGCGCAGAATCCAAAGCTGGCGGGTGTTCGCCCCAATGGTTTAAGCGATGTACCTCAATTTAAAATCAATATTGATAGCGAGAAAGCGTCGGCACTTGGATTGAATTTAAGTGAGATCAATAACGCGCTTCAAATAGCGTGGGGGTCCAGCTACGTAAATGACTTCATTGATAAAGGTCGAATTAAGCGTGTTTACATGCAGGCAGATTTGCCTCATCGCATGACCCCTGAAGACTTGGATAAGTGGTTTGTTCGCAACAGCGACGGCGAGATGGTGGCGTTTAACACGTTCTCGACCACTGAATGGGTTTATGGCTCACCTAAGTTAGAGCGTTTTAACGGCGTGTCGTCTGTCAATATTCAAGGTAGTGCTGCTGAAGGTATCTCTTCGGGTGAAGCAATGGCTGAAATGCAGAAATTGGTTGAGCAGTTACCGCCAGGCTTCGCAATTGAATGGTCAGGCCTATCTTATGAAGAGCAGGAAGCAGGCTCGCAAGCGCCTATGCTTTACGCACTATCAATCTTGATTGTTTTCTTGTGCTTAGCAGCCCTGTACGAAAGCTGGTCTGTGCCATTCGCCGTTATGTTAGTGGTACCTTTGGGGATTCTCGGCTCTGTAACCGCTGCGTTTATTTTCAACTTGCCGAACGATGTGTACCTGCAAGTAGCGTTTTTGACTACCGTAGGTTTGGCGGCGAAAAACGCTATTCTTATTGTCGAATTTGCAAAAGAGCAGTACGAAAACGGCGAAGATTTAATGACTGCGGTTTCAAATGCAGCCTCTCAGCGTTTCCGCCCAATTCTAATGACGTCAATGGCGTTTATTTTGGGAGTAACGCCGTTAGCACTAGCTAGCGGAGCAGGCGCAGCCAGCCAAAATGCAATAGGTATTGCGGTTATGGGTGGTATGTTCGCCGCTACCTTCTTGGCGATTTTCTTCGTGCCCATGTTCTATGTGCTGGTAGAAAAACTCTTTCACAGGGAAGACAAGTAACAAGCAAGTGCGCTAGAGTGGGAAAAACTTTTCATTTTTGAATAGGGATATCGGTAATGACCACCGTTGTTTTTTCTCACGGCAAAGAAAGCGGTCCATGGGGCAGTAAAATAACAACGCTTTCAAATGTAGCGAGCGATATGGGTTTTGGCGTCGAGAGTATTGATTATCAAGATCTCGACTGCCCGGAAGCTCGCCTAGCGCGACTTAAAGAGTTTATTGCTGAAAAGTGCAATGATGTTGTTCTGGTTGGCTCAAGCATGGGCGGCTATGTATCACTTGCCGCAGCAAGCCAAATCTCGGCACGAGGCGTATTCCTTATGGCTCCTGCACTGTATTTGCCAAACTACGAAATTCAACGGTTCCCCTACGACGGCTACGTGAGCCTAGTGCACGGCTGGAATGACGATATCGTGCCTATCGAAAATAGCTTAAAGTACGCGCGCCATCAAAAAGCTCAGCTCTTATTACTTAATGACGGCCATCGCCTCGCGAACAGCAAATCTGTTATTTCTCCGTTTTTCAGAAATTGGTTGGAAAAATTTCGATACTAATGATGAATCGGTAAGCCTACGACCAATCGCTTATAGTTCACGCTTACGCAAATGCGGGAAAGCGCCTGTTTTTATGGCATGATGAGTTATTGCTTAAAACAGGGCAGATGGAAATGACATTTAGTTTACCTCAAGCGCCACAATGGTCGTCGCTGATAAAGTCTGGTTGCCGTGTCTTTGTTGGCGGAAATGCCTCGGTGCCGCATGCACTAGTGCAGCATCTCATTGATAACAGCGAAGGGTTTAGCGACATCGAGCTGGTTCATATGCTGGCTTTAGGCGACACCCGATGGGTGAAAGAAGAGTATAAAAACCTCTTTAAAGCGAATACATTCTTCATTGGTGGCGAAGCCATGCGTAAGGCGGTCGATGAGGGCCGTGCTGACTATACCCCCGTTTTCCTGTCTGAAATATCAAGCTTATTCAGCGACGGTACGCTGGCACTGGATGCTGCGCTGGTTAACGTAAGCCCACCCGATGAATTCGGCTATTGCTCACTGGGTCCTGCAGTGGATATTGCTATGTCAGCAATCAGACAAAGCAAAAAGGTCATTGCTCAAATTAATCCTCAGGTGCCAAGAACCGCCGGGCACTCTTATATTCATATCAGCGAAATAACGGCCTGCATTGAAGCCGAAGAGCCACTTGTTGAAGTAACGCCGCCGCCTATCGATTCGGTGGCAGAGCGAATTGGTCAGTATGTTTCAATGCTGGTGGATGATGGCGCAACGCTGCAATTTGGTATTGGGAAAATACCGAGTGCTACCCTTAAATATCTGTGTAACCATAAAGACTTAGGCATTCACAGCGAAATGCTCACCGACAGTATTATTGAACTGTTGGAGTCGGGCGCTATCACCAACAAGAAGAAGACTTTCCACCCCGGTAAAATTGTTACTAGCTTTGCTATTGGTACTCGCCAGCTTTACGATTTAATCGACAGCAACCCTCACATTGAATTTTATCCAAGTAGCTACGTAAACAAACCCACCAATATTGCCAAGAACGATAATATGGTTGCCATTAACAGTGCGCTTGAAGTGGATTTAACCGGTCAGGTCGTCGCCGATTCATTGGGCTACGACTTTTACAGTGGCATAGGCGGGCAAGTTGATTTCGTAACGGGCGCGTCTATCAGTAAAGGTGGGAAAGCGATTATAGCGCTGCCTTCTACTGCCAAAAATGAAACCATTTCCCGTATCACACCCCGTATAAGTGAAGGGGCGGGTGTTGTTACTTCGCGGGGCAATGTTCAGTACGTGGTGACCGAATACGGCATAGCATCGCTTAAAGGCAAAAGCATTCGAGAGCGTGCATTGGAACTTATTCGTGTGGCACACCCCAAATTCCGTGCAGCGCTCTTAGAAGAAGTAAGACAGCATTATTGGGTACCTCATTATCAGGAAAAGTACCCAACTGATATTCCTGAACTGGGTGCTATTCAGCTTAAAAAACTGAATATTCAGGGGGAAACCTATTACATGCGCCCGCTGAACCCCGCCGATGAAAGGCGTTTGCAGGAATTCTTTTACTCCCATACGAAAGAAACACTAAGGCTGCGTTACAACTACGACCCGAAGCAAATGTCGCGCGAAAAGTCGTGTAATTTGGTGTCGGTGGATCAAAGCTCAGATGCGGCGTTATGTATTGTAAGGCAAGAAGGCTCCCGTATTACCATTCACGCAGTAGGGCGTTTTTACTTCAATCCAAATGACAATACCTGTGAAGCAGCGTTTGTTACCCGTGAAACCCAGCAAGGGAAGGGGATGGCAAGCAGGCTGCTAAACGAATTGATCAACGTTGCGAAAAAACGAGGCATTGCAAAGATGATGGCCTACGTGCGTGGCGACAACAGCCCGATGATTGCCATTTTCGAGCAAGCGCAATTTAAACGGAAGTTCACTGGCGACCCCAGTGACATAGAGTTAGTACTAGATGTGGCATCACTCGCATGACAATTAAAATTTTTCGCGGCAAACACGGCACTAAACACGACTTAGGGAAAGATCATCCCGAGTCACCGGATCGCCTGTTCGCCATAGACGACCAATTACTGTCTTCTGGACTCGATATGGTGTGTGAGCACGCTGATGCTACGCCTATTGCTGAAGCTTATCTTAAGCTAGCCCACGACCCTTACTATGTGAAAAGTGTGTTTGAGCATGCGGCTCAGTCCATATTTAGCGACCACGAAAAAACGCTCTATTCCGAACGCAAGGATAACGTGGCATGGTTAGACGAAGATACCGGCTTGATGCGACACAGCTTAAATGCAGCACTTGAGTCGGCTGGTGCGGGATGTAATGCGGTGGATTGGGTTATGGAAGGCAGTGACAGGCAGGCGTTCTGCGCGACAAGGCCGCCAGGTCACCACGCTACATACGACAGCGCCATGGGCTTCTGTATTTTTAATAACATTGTTATAGCTGCGCGCTATGCCCTTCAAAACTATGAACTAAAGCGCGTTGCCATAATCGATTTTGATGTTCACCACGGAAACGGTACCGAGCAAATTGTTGCTGGCGATCAACGCATCATGCTTTGCAGCAGTTTCCAGCATCCTTTTTATCCACACAGTGGTTCACCGGTGTCGGCAAGTAATATTCTTTCTGTGCCGCTAGAAGCAGGCTCTACAGGTGAAGTATTTAGAGAAAAAGTGCAGCACTGGTTTAACGCATTGCGCAACTTTCAACCTGAGCTGATTTTTATCTCAGCGGGTTTTGATGCCCACGCAGAAGATCCTATGGCGCATTTGCGACTGGTGGAAGACGATTATTTCTGGATAAGCCAACAACTTCGCGCAGTGGCTGACGAGTGTTGCCATGGTCGCATAGTCAGCATGTTAGAAGGTGGCTACGATTTAAGTGCACTAGGCCGCAGTGTGGTGTCGCACCTTAAAGGTATGAGCCGCCCTATTGAAGAAACTCAATAGGGTCTCATAGCAAGTGAATTATCGTGTTGTTAATTCAACGGGTAAACACGGTAATAGATACCAGCTCAACACCGGTGCATCAGCCTTCATTTAACTTAGGCTATCCATCGTGTAAGCATGTAAAGGCCAGCACCTAACATGGCAAGGTTTTCGGTAAGCGAGATAAACCCAAGAGGAAGGTCTGAATTACCGCCCACACAGGCGCACTTAAGTTCACGTTTATCGATATATACCGCTTTAATAACTGAAACTGCACCTATTGCGCCGATAAAAATAGAAACAGGTGAAACTAATAGTGCGGGAAGCCCCGCTAGCATACCAAGCCCAGCAAACGCTTCTGCGAAAGGGTACACATACGCGTACCTTACGTGCTTCATTGCCAGTAAGTCATAAGTAATGAATTGATTTGAGAACGCTACAATGTCCTGTAGTTTTTGTAATGCGAGGATCACCATGGTGACGCCAATGAAATTCATTATGAAAGGTTCAATACCTGTCGGGAGTCCACCTTTTAGCATGAGCGCAAATACCACAAGGGCGGCTAAAGAAAAAATCACAATGATAGGTGTGTAGCGCGAACCGAACTCACTTTCTTGCTTCAAATTGAAATAATCTCGTAAGTCATCATAGCCACCAATTCGCTTATCATCGATAAACGTTTGCGGCGTGGTTTTCACATTATGCTTCTCTTTAAAAGCGTCAGTTTCACTTCGGTTGGACAAGTGATGGTCTTCAACATCGTAGCCCTTTCTTTCTAGCAAATCTTTCGACTTAAGTCCGAAGGGACAAATGTGATCAGGGGTAACCATGCGATAAAGAACGGCGCGCTTTGACATTGTGGACTCCTTGTAAACCTTTCACGAAACGGCACCTAGTGCGCAAAATATGCGCGCCTTCTGCCATGTTTATAGTGATATCACGATATACAAAGATAAGTTACATAATCCATGCCAAGGGTTTAACAGAAGCATCCAGTTGCATCAGTGTTAATTACCGCACCGTTGTAGGGGAGTTGTGTAGTATAGCTTACAACCTGTTCGACAAGGTTCTTTCCGGTAAAGCATCCGTAGCCCGTTGCGTATGGACCTAAATAGCGAAGCTGATTTTGCATGTCTAAAACTATAAGCGCGGGCACTGCATCAAGCATAGCGGCGAGTTCTGGTACGTCTTCTATATTCACTCTGACTTGATGAAAGTCATTTCCTAGCTTTGTTAATAGCTGAGTTTGGTGAGGTGTAGTTAACGTTTCACAGTAGCAATGAGACTGCGTTCCCACATGAATAACAGAACCAGGGGCAATGTTTTGTTCGTTTAGTAGTTCGACAAGTGAAGCGTCAAAATTAGGCGCTGTTGTGCGGTGAAGTAAATCACCATTTGGGTCGAAGGAAGAAAGCTGGCGCTGACCGTAAACCAACAAGGCGGTGAGTAAACTCACCGCCCATAACAACAAAAGTATCCAGCTTGTTTTTTTATGCATAACCCAAATGCCAACAGCGTGCTTCTAGCGCTTTGGTTAAAGCTTAAATCGCTCGATAGCACTGCGCATGCGTTGAGAGATTTGTGACAACACCTCAACTTCGCCTGCTAGCGATTCAGCGGTAGCCAGTTCCTCAGAAGTGAATTCGCTTAATCGCGCCGTACTTTGCGCTATAGAAGACGATGCGGTTTCTTGCTCCACCGCTGATGTCGCTATTTCGGTCATGCTTTCGCTCGCTTCGCGAATTTGCTGCATGATCTGGGTCATGGCTGAAGTGGCGTTATCGCTCGATACAACGGCTTCATCAACCAGCTGAATGCAGGTTTGCATTTGTTCGACTGAACTGGCGGTTTGGGCAACTAGCTGCTCAGTAATACTTGTGATTTGGTCTGCACTTTCTTTTGAGCGAATAGCCAAAGTACGTACTTCATCGGCAACAACGGCAAAACCTCTGCCGTGTTCCCCTGCGCGGGCTGACTCGATTGCTGCGTTCAACGCAAGCAAGTTAGTTTGCTCGGCAACGGCGGTGATGGAGCGCATTGCGTCAGAAATATGCGCGCACTGCTCGTTAAGCGCCGAGTTTGTCTGCGCTGCCGCATTTAATGTGTTGCGCAGCGAATCTATGGTGCGGCTTGTGTTGGAAATAGAGTCGCGCGTAGTCTGCGAAGAACTTTGTGCCGCAGAGGCTTTGTCGCTGGCAAGGGTTGTTTGTTCGGTAGACAGCTGCATCGTTTGTGCGATTTCTTCTGACGATGCCGATACCATGGCAATCTCTTGGTCAGTGTTTCTGCTGATTTCAAACATGTTGTTTGCCGCCAGCTCCATCTTGTCACAGCCTCTAACAACTTCGTCTGTTAAATTTGAAGCAAGCTCAATTAATGCTTTTACTTGGTCGATGAGCTCTGCGAAAGGTCTAACAATCTTGTGGCCTCGATTAAGTTCAATAGATAAATCGAGTCTACCGTCACCCTTTTGCATGGTCTCAATAGCTAAGCGCAGTTCAGCCGCACCGGCACCTTCTTGATGGCTTTGTTTAGCCATGTACATCAAAACACCGCCCTCCGAAAGCGCAAATACGGCGTGCATCAGCAAGATAGGAAAGGTTACGTGACCTTCTTCAAAAATAAATAACGGCGCGCCGCCCGCTTGTAAAAAGAAGAACGAAATATGATGTACAGCAACGACTGCGGTGCCGGTTGCCACCACTTTCCAGTCTCTAAAGTAGGAAAGAAATGCCAGAAGAACAAAGATTTCAAAGTGGACTTCAATTAACCCGAATGACTGGTGGATGTGGAGGGCTGCTAGCAGTTGAACACCGATAGCCATCGCATGGCGACTTATCGCTGAATAGGGATTTTGCAAACTAAGGACAAGTGGTACGGCAGCAATTGGAATACCAAGAACAAATGCAGGAAGAATCTCGCCAGTATAAAAACCGATGCCAATCGCAATTAGCAGTTGGATAACAATTACAACGCGAAAAATCTTGTGACCTTCTAGGAGCCAAGGATACTGCATGCCAATCTCCGACAAGTATTTGGGATTAAGTGTAGGTTAAAAATAAGGGGTGTGCTAACTTCGCCACAGTTTACGTAAGTCACGGTTTTTACGCCATTTAACTTTTGTATAGAAGTTACTGTTATTAAAAAAGTTTAATCTTCGAATGCCTAAACAAGCTAAAGGACACAATCATGCCTGCCATCGCCTTTCTTTCTACTGACCACCTTGAAGACTTTTTTGTGTACGACGAGCTTTTGATCCCGTTTTTCAATGATAACGGTTGGTCTGTAGAAACCATATCTTGGCATAGTCAGTCAGAGAACTGGGATAGGTTTGACTACGTGATTGTGCGCAGTACATGGGATTATCAGCAGCATCCAGAGGCCTTTCTGGCTTGTTTGACTCAAATTGATGCGTCGAGCGCAACCTTGCTCAATCCATTGCCTCTTATGCAGTGGAATATTGAAAAGCACTACTTAATAGACCTACAGGACAAGGGCGTGCCTATTGTAAGTACACGGTGGAGTAATGCATTTAATAACAGTGTTATTGATGAGGCCTTTTCCCATTTCAATTGCGACACTGTGGTGGTTAAACCTACGCTTAGCGCTAATGCTGATGATACGTTTAAGCTCTCGGTCTCAAATTGGCATGAACAGCAACAGGCGCTTTCTGATACGTTTAATCAACGTGATTTCATGATTCAACCTTTCTTAAATAGCGTGGTTGAAGAAGGGGAGTACTCGCTTTTCTATTTTGGCGGGAAGTACAGCCATGCCATTAAAAAGGTGCCGCAGAAAGGCGATTTTCGCGTACAAGAAGAACACGGGGGGAGCTTACATCCCGTTGCCGTAGATGAAGAACAACTTGATATTGCCCAGAAAGCATTGTCAGCAATGCCTTGCGAAGCACTTTATGCACGGGTTGATTTAGTCAGGCAGGGCAGTGGCTGGGCGATAATGGAACTTGAACTTATTGAGCCCTCTCTTTACTTCAATTTAGATGAACAGTCTCCCCTGCGCTTTGTCGACGCATTGATAAGCTTTCATTTGAATAGGGCCTAAGCGTTGAATAAATGAAAAGTGAAGCCAGCAAACTATAGGTTTGCTGGCTTACTGATATAAAACTAACGCTCTAATTTAGTGCTAACGCATCGTCTTCTCAGTTCGTCCCTGCTTTATCGTCCTGTTTCTGCTTGATTCAGAATTCTTAACTTGAGCACGGCTTACTGAAGAAGTCCTCGCACGCTCAATTCGTCTTGGCTTACTGCTCTCTCGAGCCACCGGCTTGTTTTGCGGACTCGTTCTTTCAATTCGCTCTCGATTTATGTTTTGTTTAGCTGGGCGTTTTAGCGTGTTTTCTCTATTAGCATATTGCTTCGACTCTGACGGCGTTGATATCCGAGCGGGTTTGTCCCGCTTTAACTGGCTTAGCGTCCGGTCTCTAGTCGGCTTCTCGCTTCTGCTCGCCGCTTGATTGCGTTTTAGCGCGTGCTCAATGGATTGTTTGCGGCTTACCGAGTCTTGTTTGTTCTGAAAACGACTTTCTCTAAGTGGCGTTACCTGTTTTGGCTCAATAGTGCGTCTTACAGTCTTGGTATTTTCGGTACGCGCGATGGGTCTTACGGTATTTCTGTCATTTTGGCGTTTCGATGTGTTTACCGTGCTAGCGTGTTTATTCGACAAGTGCTTTGCCCGCGACACACCCGCATGTTCATATCGCGAAGGCGCATTGTGAACTACTCGAGTAGAGTAACGCGCACGACGATGCACCGTGTTGTGTTCCCAGCGACGATAGTCTCGGCTTATCACGCGTTTTCTTGGGCTACCGTGATAATACCGGCGTACAGGCTCGCGGTGAATAACCACATGACGGTTATGCCAGTGCACGCTACCAAAGAAAAAGAACGTAGAAAGATGGATGCTTGGAGACCAATAGACATTGCTATGATGATGATAGCTTACGTGATGACGCCAGCGAACTGGTGAAGTTGTGTGCCACCAGTGACCGTACACAACATGAGGGTCGTAATAAGGCACATACACCACTTCCCGCTGACGGGGCTCAATGTAAATTATTTCGCGAGTAGGCTCACGTTCCCGTTCAACTTCAATGTAGTCATTGGTCACCAGATTGCCAGTGTTGAGGGCGTGTTGTCGAAGCACCTGCACGCGGTCTAGCACACGGCTTTGATCAATTAATACGTTATCACCAAGTTGCTGTAACCACTGAAGATCATTCGCCATGGTGCTGAGTAAGTCGGTGAACGGAGCAAGTGCTTTTACGCTGGGATCCCAGTTAACACTCGCCAGCACATTTTCGACCTGTTCCGGGGTTAAATGCTTGTTGCTTTGGCGCCAGCGGTCGGCTGCAACTACATCAAGCGGGTAGGTAGCCGCAATCAGTATGTGAGTAAGCAGGGTATCAGGATAAAGCGCAATGGGCGCAAGTACACTGTCTAATTCAGCGTCAGAATATTGCTGCGTTGACGCAGAAACATGTGCAAGGTTGGCGTTCGACTGGGCGATGACAGGTAGCGCTGAAACACTAGACAGTGCGACAATCACAGATAAGGTTATGTTTTTCATACATTCTCCTTAGCGCATGAGCAACGGCTTTTCGCGCGCTAAATGGTAAGTCTGTATACGTTATAACCAGTCTATGATTAACCCAAGCTGAATAGAAAACGCCCACATTGGTGTGGGCGTTTTTAAATAACTTGTCTATTTGAAAACGTGGGGGTCGAAAGCGTGCCCAAGCTTTTCTGTTTTCGTCTTTAAGTAATGCTTGTTGTCTTTGGTGATACCGTGGTCAATAGGCTTACGTGCAACCACGTCTATACCAAGCGCTTTTAGTGCTGCCAACTTTTTCGGATTGTTTGTCATAAGCTCAACATGCTTCACATTCAGCGTATCTAGCATCAGCTTGCAGATATCGTAACTTCTTAAATCGGCGTCAAATCCAAGATGTTCGTTAGCTTCTACCGTGTCCATACCGCTATCTTGAAGGTTGTAGGCGCGAATTTTATTTAAAAGACCAATACCGCGACCTTCTTGGCGAAGGTATAAAAGCACACCGTGACCATTATCGACGATATTTTGCATGGCTTTTTCTAATTGAAAGCCACAGTCACAACGAGTGCTAAATAAAGAATCGCCTGTTAAGCATTCTGAATGGATACGAATTGGCACTACGTCGTCTTCTTTCCACTCTCCATAAGAAAGGGCAACGTGTTCTTGGCCGCTGGCTTCAACAAAGCCGTGTATTTTAAAATCACCCATGCGAGTGGGTAATTTTGCGGTACTGACATATTCGTATTTAGGCTGTTTGCTACTCATGTTACTTCTACACTTTGGACAGTAGGCAATAAGTGGGGATGACTTCTTTTTTTGCAAGTCTACCATTTTATTATACGCGAGTTGACGCTAGTGCTATCACTTTTTTCGTAAGACGTATATTAAGTGCAGTTATTAAAGTGGCGTAAACTCTCGCAGCGGGGCAGGCTTTGCAACGCTATAGCCTTGGGCAAAATCAACGCCCATTTTGCCAAGTTGTGCCATGGTGCCTTCATTTTCAACGAATTCCCCAACGGTTTGCATACCCATGGCTTTCGCTACATCATTGATTGACGCAACCATAGCCGTATCTACACTGTCGTTCAGCATATCCTTGATAAACATACCGTCAATCTTTACCTGATTAACCGGCAAGCTCTTAAGGTAACTGTACGAAGAGAAGCCGCTACCGAAGTCGTCTAGGGCAAACGAACACCCAAGGCGATTAAAAGTGCGCATAAAGGCAAGGGTGTCCTCCATTTTTATTATCGCTACCGACTCGATCACCTCGAAACAGATCTTGTTGTAAGGAATATTAAAGGTTTCGAAAGCGTTTAAAATGAATAGCGTAAAATCTCTGTCTGCTAATGAATGGCAGTTAAGGTTTATACTGCATCGCCTTAACTCAGCGAGATGTTCAGGGTTTTCAGACAGCCATTTGAACGTATTTGTGACTACCCATTTGTCGACATTTACATTCATTTCAAAGCGCTCTGCCGTGGGTAAAAAATTAGCGGGCTCAACAATTTTTCCGTCTTTTTCCCTTAGGCGCAGTAGCACTTCATAATAGTGCCCATCGCTGGCTTTGCTCAAAGGTCTTAATGACTGGTAATAAAGTTCAAAGCGCCCTTCTTCCAAGGCGTTGTTTATAGAAGAGACCCAGTCCAGCTCACGCTGATAGCGCTGCATGCTCTCATCATCTTTATTATATCTATGCACCTGATTTCTGCCTTGCTCTTTGGCAAAATAACAGGCGGCGTCAGCCATACTTAAATACTGCCCTGAGCTAACGTTACTATCGTCGCACACAACCATGCCAATACTTACGCCTAGGTTGAATATTCGGTTATCCCACATGAACCGATAGGCCTGTACTGCATTGAGAATTTTCACTGCATTGAGATAAACCGCATCAGCATCTAAATCTGAATAGATAACGCCAAACTCATCACCCCCGAGTCTTGCTAGCTGCGCGTTGGGTAGCAGCGTATTTTCAATCAGGCGGGCGACGTCTTTTATGAGTACATCTCCCGCTTTGTGACCGCAGGTGTCGTTAACGACTTTAAATCGGTCTAAATCTAAAAAGAGTAGGCACACAGGTAACGCGCTGTGGTTATGTACTTTTTCCTTGAAGACTGATTCAAATTGCCGTCTGTTGTATACGCCGGTTAGTGAGTCGTGAGTGGCCAAATACTGAAGGCTTAAATCGGATTGCTTTTTTTCCGTGATATCAATAATTGAGCCGTACAGGTAAGTTCCTTCATCGTTCTCGCGGATCTGGCAAGACAATGAAAACCAGAACTCAGTGCCGTCCCGACGTTTTCCCCGTATCTCTTTTCTGGTGACGTGGCCTTGCTGTGATATCTCACCTAACAATACATGTCTGTCTTCTGGTGATGCGTAAAAGGCTTTTGTGCTTGCCCCCTCGCTAAGCATTTCTTCCTCATTCTCATACCCAAACACCTTGCACATCGCAGGGTTAACTGAAATTAGCTTACCGTCCCAGGTTGATGTGTAGTGTCCTTCAGCGGAGTTTCGGAACAAGTCATAAAAGTGATTTAAGCTAGAAATTGTTTCAGCTTGAGAGGAGAGCTTATGTTGATTGAGTACCTGCTCTTTTGTGATGACCGCAAATCCAAAACACAGGAAACCCAAGGTTAAGAAAAACAGCATTCCCATCGCGACATCGACAGTATAAATAAGGTCGCTGAAAAGGTTTTGGGTCACCAAGGCGTAAAACGCAAAGAAAGATAGCCAGGCCAGAATATAAGTGGTGCTGACAACACTACTGCCTTTGTCTTTAAAGATAAGAGCAAGGGTAACGTGATACAAACCCATCGCCGCTGTGAGTATAAGCAGCGTGATTGTGACCATATAAGCATTTACGGTAAAACAGTAAATGGTAGCAGCAATAGGTAGAGCATAATTTAGCAGCCTTAAAACAAAAGGCACACGAGAGAACAGGTGATGAGTCACTTTTCCAATACACAGTAGTAATACGCCGAAGCATACGGCGTAAAAATGCTCGCTGGCGTTAGTCAGGCTAGGCCAAAACGCGAGACCACCCTCTGTAATGAACAATAACGCAATAAGCACCAATGACGACAAGGTGAGCCAGAAGCGGGTAGGAATACGCTGATATAAGTAGGAAAAAAGAAAATAGGAAGCAATGAGTGCCATCACACCCGACACAGCACCAAGCAAAGTCAGCATATTAGTGTCATGTTGAGTAAGCAGGTCTCGCTCCCATAGTGACATTGGAAAGTACTTTAGCCCCTCGTCTTTCACTGCGATTAGTAACCGAGCGTCTTGGTATGGTTGAAGGGTGAAAGCAAGCCTGATATTTGGAAGCGGTTGTCTTAACGAATAGTCACCTTTACCGGCTTGATAACGGTACGATTTTATAATTCGCTGGCTGCTGTCTAAAAGATAAATCTGCAAATCATCAACGTTTAGTCGGTCGATATTAAGCACTAAGGGAATGGCACTATAGCCAGAGTGGACAAGCTCTGTTGAATACCACACACGTTCTGTTGAAGAAGCCGTTGCTGTTGGTGTTTTTGTGGAGCTTCCCGTCAATACATCAAAATAGGTTGCGCTATTAGGTGCAATTGATACCCGAGCATAATGGTTGATGATTTCCCTTTCGAAAGACTCATCGATAACAAGCCGCGGGCTGGCAAAGGCGTTTATGCTTAGAACCACCCAACTAATGAGCAAAGCTGCAACGTACTTTGTTAGCTGGGAGATTGGCACTAGCATGATCCTTGAAGCGCTAATTATGTGTTTTCTATAGAATAATACTAGTCTGTCCTAAAAGCCAAACAGAAAGAAAAAGGCACGGTAATACTTACGTGTTTTGAAGATACTGGTAGATCGCATTCGGTGATTGTTGAGTGCCTACCGGTTCCAGCCATATCGCCTCGCAAAGCCACTCAATGCATAGTATGCATTGAAAATTTGTATTGCTGGATTGAGTGGTAACAAGCGCCTGAAAGCGATCAGCTCCCCAATCTGCGTCGGATAGTGAAAAGTGAAAAAGTTCACAAAACTGCTCTGCCCACTGCTGAGTTTTAAGAGGCGTTAAAGGTAATGCAACGCGGATTTCTACGCTTTGTTCGTTAACCACGGCGTGCTGTTGAATGTCTTCTTTGGTGAGATTTTGCATAGAACTTATCAATTCGCTGGTTATTGTAAACCTGCTTGCTTTATAAAGTGTATATAGTACAACACAAAAACAATAGCGTTAATCTAAGCGTATTAAGGACGGGGTATGCTAACACTTCACCATTTAAATAACTCTCGCTCGCAGCGAATTTTGTGGCTTCTTGAGGAGCTAGGCGTAGAGTACAAAATAGAATTCTATCAACGAGACAGTAAAACAAACCTAGCGCCGGATTCATTGCGCGCTGTTCATCCGCTGGGACGCTCTCCGGTGCTTACTACGCCGCACGGTGCTATTGCCGAGTCTGGTGCTATTGTGGAATACCTTGTTCGCCACCACGCTACAGACGCATTTTCTGTACCTCAAGACCCAGAGGCACTTCAACAGTATTGGTTTTGGCTGCATTTCGCTGAAGGTTCGCTAATGCCGCCTCTAGTGGCAAACTTAGTGCTGGAGAAAGCGCGTCAAAAAGGTTCGAAGCCTTTCTTTATTAAGCCAATTACTAACAAACTGATAGACGGTATTTTAAATGCCTATTATGGCCCTAATTTAGCGCAGAGCTTACGCTATGTGGAATCTTACTTATCGAAAAATACTTGGTTTGCGGGTGACGCACCCAGCGGCGCTGATGTTCAAATGATATTTCCGTTAGAGTCGTTGGTAGCCAGCGGGCGTGCGAAAGATTTTACTGCTATTCAGGGTTACGTAAAACGAGTTCATGCCAGAGAAGCCTACAAAGCTGCACTTGAGAAAGGGGGAGAATACGCTTACGCCTAGTGTGTTTATCTCTACTGCGTGCACTTTTACTTTGTGCAAACCCTGCGGCCAGCTGGAAAACAGAGTCTAGTTGGCCTGCAAGCCCTCAGTGCTCTCGATTTATGTAATCATCAATAAGCTGGATAAAAGCCTCACCATAGCGCTCGAGTTTGGTTTGGCCTACGCCGCTTACATCAAGTAAGGTGTTGCGCGTAGTGGGGAGTTTACACGCCATATCCACTAAGGTGGCGTCACTAAATACCACATACGGCGGCACTTCATTTTCTTCGGCCAACACTTTGCGTAAGTGCTTAAGACGGGTGAACAACGTTCGGTCATAGTTAGCAGGCGCTTGTTTTGCTTTTTTCTTGTCGGGCTTAAATTCAAGTCGCGGAACGGCAAGCTGAACCGCTACTTCACCTTTTAGCACAGGCCGAGCGGCCTCGGTTAAGCGCAATGCGGCATGAGCGGTAATATCAACGCGTATAAGGCCTTTATGAACAAGCTGGTTGATAATGTTGTGCCAGTAGCTATCCGACTTATCTTTACCTATGCCGTATGTGGAAAGCTGGTGGTGGCCTGCTTCCTGAAGGCGCCTAAGCTGCTTGCCTCGCAAAACATCAATGACATACTGGCTAGAGGCTTGCTGTGAGAGCCGAAGTACACACGACAGTACTTTTTGTGCAATCACCAAACCGTCGATCATCTTAGGTGGGTCTAGGCAAATGTCGCAGTTGCCACAGGCGCTGTCGCTGAACTGCGAAAAGTAATTCAGGAGTACTTGTCTACGACAGGTTTGCGCTTCTGAAAAAGCTTCCATAGCCGCAAATTTTTGTAACTCTATTTGGTTGCGCTCGGCTATTTCCCCTTGCTCTATCCACTGTTTTACGCGGGCTGCGTCTTTTTCATCAAACAACAATAAAGCTTCTGACTCCAAGCCGTCTCGCCCCGCTCGGCCGGTTTCCTGATAATAGCTTTCAACACTGCGCGGAACATCGTGGTGAACCACATAACGCACGTTCGATTTGTTGATACCCATGCCAAAGGCAACGGTGGCCACCACAATATCAATTTTGTCGTTAAGAAACTGGCGCTGTACCAGCTCTCGCTCGTCGTTATCCATACCCGCGTGATAGGCCGCACAGCGAAAGCCTTGTCTGAATAATTTAGCGTGCAGGTCGTCGACTTTAGCGCGACTGTTACAGTAAATAATGCCGCTACCTTCTTGCTGTTTTACGTAAGCAACAACTTGATCAAAGGCTTTGTACTTGCTCATTACGCGGTAGCGAATATTGGGTCTGTCGAAGCTGCCTTTATAAACCAGCGGGTCGTTAAGGTTTAGCTGCGTCAGTATGTCTGCTTGGGTGGCCGAATCTGCAGTCGCTGTGAGTCCAATAACAGGAATAGAGGGGAAGCGGGATTTTATTTGCCCCAGAGCGCGATAATCCTGCCTGAAATCGTGCCCCCAATGGGAAACGCAGTGCGCTTCATCAATGGCAAATAAGGCAATGTCGGCGTGCGCAAGCGACTGCTGAAAATAGTACTGCATTAAACGCTCAGGCGACACGTAGAGCAAGTCGAGTTTGCCAGCTTGCAGTGCGTCATTTATGCGTGCTTGTTCGTCTGCTTCTAGCGTTGAATTGAGATAGGCAGCTTTTACGCCCAGCGCTTTAAGCTGTTCTACTTGGTCCTGCATAAGCGATATAAGCGGTGACACAACAATAGCGGTGCCTTGGCGCACTAACGCAGGAATTTGATAGCACAGCGACTTGCCACCACCTGTTGGAAGCAAAACAAGTGCGTCTTTACCTTCACATACTTGGTGAATGACTTCGCCTTGACCGTCGCGAAAAGCATCGTAACCAAATACATCTTTTAAGACGGTTTCTGGTGTTTTTACACGTTGCGTTTCTGGCGCTAATTCTGATGGAGCTATTGCAGTTGTCATGGCGCTGGATTTTACGCGTTTTTGGCGACGTCTTCACGGGGCAATTTAAAAAACTAGACTAAAATTCAGCGATAGTCCTGATCAGAGGGGCAGCAGCTCTTATAATTTATTTTGATTCAACATCATTGGTTGGATGAATTTCCGTCAAACTTACGTTCGGTAGTAATGTTGCTTATAAGCACATTACAAATATCAATTCATCAAGGAAAGCGAGTGGATAACAAAACGACTAATAAAGACGAAGCTAAGGGCAGCGAAACACTAAACCATGAACTAATGATTAAACATGTAATTGCGCTTTTTCGTGATACTATGCCGTTTAACCAGTTGCTGGGCTTGGAATTTGTTACCGAAGGAAAGGGGCTGGATACACAGATCTCCCTGCACCTTGATTGGCAACCAGCGCTAACCGGCAATCCAATGCAAAAAATCCTACACGGCGGTGTAACAGCGACTATGCTAGACACCATCGGTGGTTTAGTTTCAATTGTAGAAACCATCAAACAAACCGCACGTGAACACCTTGCGGACCTTCAAGTTAGATTGCCCACCATGGGCACGGTCGATATGCGCGTTGACTACTTAAGGCCGGGAAGAGGTGAGCGTTTTATTGCAACAGCGATGATTATACGCAAGGGCAGTAAATTAGTGGTTTGCAGAATGGAATTGCACAACGAAAAAGGCGACCATATAGCCTTTGGAACAGGTACATACATGCTGGGGTAGCAGCCACGCCAATTGGTTTGCACCACCCCATCACGCCTGTTTTCAAGCTGTGTAAAGGAAGTGAGCGGTATTAACGGGAGGTGTAGCATGGCAGAGCCATTACCAGACTTAATTGAAGAGATTGTTACCGATAGTATGGGTGACGATCCGGCGACCTTGTTAGCCACCCTTGCGGGGCAGGACGAGGTATACATCGCATCACTGTTAGAATCGTTGCCCGTAGAAAAACGTTTGGCGGTATGGGAAGGCATTCCTCGCGACCGTAAGCTCGACGTATTGGTTGAGATGCGTAGCGACCCTCGTGAAATTCTTATCGACAATACGCCGCACGACGAATGGGCGTCTATTTTTGCTGATATTGACGCAGAAGATTTACTGGAACTACTCGATTCATTGCCAAAACGCCTTGTCGATATGGCCTATGAATCACTTGATTCTAAAGAGCGTAAGTACTTCAGAGAAGCGACACAATTCCCCGATAACCAAATAGGGCACTGGGTTAACCACGAGCAGTTAGTGTTGCCTTCGAACGCGAAAGTGCGCGAAGGACTACGCTTATTAAGACGTGACATACCTCAGCATTGTGACAGCATTTTTTTGGTGAACCGCTCAGGTCAATTTTCCGCGCTGGTTAAAATTAGCCACCTCTTCAATGCGCAAGATCACGTGTCGCTATTCGACTTGTCGGAAGAAAGTGTGACGACCATTCAAGGGGCTGACGACACTATGAATGCGTCGCTACTTGTTCAACGTTCTGGGCTTGCGTCGCTGCCGGTAGTTGACGAAAACAACAAGCTTCTCGGCCGATTAGATGTAACCTCTGCAAGTGAGTTGGTCAACGAGTTTTACGAACGCCAAGTGATGGCTTCGGCCGGTATGGATGAGGACGAAGATTTATTCTCGCCTGTGGCGAAAAGTGCGAAAAATCGTGCCCTTTGGCTTGGCATTAACTTGCTTACCGCATTTTTAGCTTCGTGGTTTATTGGATTGTTCGAAGGCACCCTTCAACAAGTGGTTGCCCTTGCGGTACTGATGCCGGTAGTGGCAAGTATGGGAGGCATTGCAGGTAGTCAAACGCTAACCCTGATTGTACGCGGCTTGGCGTTGGGGCAGGTCACGCCTGCCAACTTACGGGCGCTGATGGTGAAAGAGCTTAAAGTAGGCGGCGTTAATGGCGTGATTTGGGCCTTAGTAATTGGCGTTGTTGCTTATTTCTGGTTTACCGATGCCATGTTAGGGTTGGTTATCTGTTTGGCCATACTGTTCAACATTGTAGCTGCCGCACTTGCAGGCGTATTTGTGCCTGTAATATTGGACAAGCTGAAAATAGACCCTGCACTGTCGGGGTCGGTCATTTTGACTACCGTAACCGACATTGTAGGCTTTGTAGCATTCTTAGGTTTGGGCACACTGTTTCTGCTGTAGCACCATTCCCGCGAAAAACCTTGTCCTGTTTTTTCATGACGAACGGATCTTAGGCCCCATTGAATGAGCACATTTAGTGGGGCTTTTTCATTTTTTGTTAATTACGTTTCATTAATTATGCCGCTTGTTACACGTCCTTTGCCGCATTGGAAAGCGTTAAGGGTTGTGTATTCACCTAACCTGATAAACAATACGCGCCTTCTTCCCCCGAATTTCGTTGGAGTCAGTCTTGTCTAAGCAAGCCAGTGCCGCTCAAGTCGGCGTTATTTGTGCAATTGCCGCATATAGTATGTGGGGTGTTGCACCTGTTTATTTCAAACAGTTGATGGTATTGCCGGCTGCTGAAATCCTGATGCACAGGGTAATTTGGTCTGTGGTGCTTTTGGTTGGGCTTATAGCCGCGCTAAAGCAGTGGCCCAAAGTGGGCGCCGCCCTTCGCAATAAGCGCGTTATGCAGATTTTATTCGTTGCAGGGTTGTTACTCGGGGCGAATTGGCTCTTGTTTATTTGGGCAATTAATAACGACCATATTCTTGATGCAAGCCTTGGCTATTACATCAACCCTCTTATCAACGTATTTCTAGGTCGACTTTTCTTAGGTGAAAGGTTGCGTAACTTACAGCGTGTAGCCGTTGGGCTTGCCGTTATTGGCGTGGCTATTCTTATTTTCTCTTACGGCCACGTGCCGTGGATTGCTTTGGTGCTTGCGGGAAGTTTTAGCGTGTATGGCTTATTGCGCAAGCAAGTGGCAGTAGACTCGCTACCCGGCCTATTCATTGAAACCTTAATGCTCTCGCCATTCGCTATTATTTACTGGGTCTTCTTTGGCTCTGAGTACAGTAACTTATTTAATAACGACGCCACGCTAAATACCCTTATTTTAGCGGCTGGCATTGTAACTACTGCGCCACTACTTTGTTTTACCGCTGCAGCAAGGCGCATCATGTATTCAACGCTGGGCTTCTTTCAGTACATTGGCCCAACGCTTATGTTCATACTGGCGGTTTACCTGTACGGCGAACCGCTTGAAGAGTCGCGCTTGGTAACCTTCGGCTTTGTGTGGTTAGCGCTTATCTTGTTTAGTGCCGACTCGCTGGTTAATTATCGCAGTCAGCGTAAAGCGCGAAAGCTAGCGGTGGAGTAGGGGCTTTGCGCACAAGTCTTTAATTAAACGTCGGACAGCTAAGCGGCGGTTGATTGAGTGAAAAGCTAAAGCAGTGAAGCTTGCTCTTGCTGAGGAACATCTGGTGGTTCGCACTTCACTTGGTTACGCCCACTATTTTTGGCGGCGTAAAGCTGCTTGTCGGCAAGGCTTAGTAGCTTATCTACGCGCTGAGTGTGCGCGCCACTTACCCCAATACTGCAGGTCACTTTAATGTCGCTTTTAGGCAGTTGAATAATTTCCGCTTCCACCACTTTTCTGAAGTCGTCTAGACGCTCACAGGCTTCTTTTAGTGGTGTTGACGGCATGTATATACAAAACTCTTCGCCACCAAAGCGAGAGATAATTTCGTCCGGAAAATAAAACTCAATAAGGGCCGCCATGGCTTTTAGCACAATGTCACCTGCGTCATGGCCATGGGTATCGTTTATCGATTTGAAAAAGTCTAGGTCAATAAGGGCGAGAGCGTGATCCTCAGACAGGTTTTGGTGTTGTACAGTAACCATGTAGAAGAAGTGGCGCCTGTTAGGCAAACCTGTTAAATAGTCGGTGTTGGCCACACGACGAATTTCTTCAACGCTTTCAATATATTCCACGTTCTGCATCACGCGACACAAGAACTCTTCATGACAGTAGGGCACTCGCAAGAAGTCATTTGCACCACTTTTAATAAAGTGCGCAGACATTAACATGCCTTTGCCTCCAGCAACGCCCATAATTGCCAGCTGCTCTTTCGAAAAGGCTTTTCTTAAACTGGCGACAAAGTGCGTGCCTGTCATATCAGGCAACGTGTTGTCAGTGATAACAAGACGTACGTTTTTGTGTTCAGACAAGCATTGCATAGCGTCTGTAGCCGTTAGGCATTCAAACGCAATAAAATTATGGCGCTGAAGTAATGAAACGGTTTTTGAGCGCAACACCCGATTAGTGCTTACCACGACGACACCAGTAGACTTGTTTTTTTCTAATCGGCTAATAAGACGATTGAGGTAGTCGTAGTTCTGCGAATTTTCTTTGGGAATGTAATCGACAACGTCACGTTCTAGGACTTTATCGCGAATAGCGCTATCTAAACTTTCTGTTGTAGCAATGGTGGGAATGAAAGACTCAACCGTAAAGTCGATGGCTTCGCCTTTTGGTGCATCGGGAAGCGAGTATGCAACAATAGCACACAGAAAGGTTTCCGGCATATTTTGCGAAAACCGTGCTTTGCCTTCTGTCAGCGACGTTGCGCCAACGGGGGTAAGACCAGCCCGGCGTACTAATTTCGCTATAAGTTCAAGGTTGCCTTCACCATTTTCGATGATCAGCACGTGTTGCTGCATACATTTCAACTTAGGTTTAGGCTACCTTGCCTATTAATAATGTTACGCTTTCTCCAGCTTTGCGTAAGCAAGTACCAGCCATTTGCTGCCAAATTCGTCGAAGTTTACTTGAACTCGACCGTGCTCACCACTCCCTTCGTAGTTAAGTACGATCCCTTCGCCAAATTTACGGTGTACAACTCGCTCACCTAAACTAAAGCCCGTTTCTTCAAAACTGGCGTGCGACGTCGCTTGGCTAAAGCGGTTGTGCACGGGCCGCGAAATCGTCGATTTCAGCCTAACCTCTTCAACGCAGTCTGCTGGCATTTCGCGAATAAATCGAGAAGCAGTATGATACTTATCTTGGCCATAGAGTCGACGACTTTCTGCATAAGTAATATACAACTTTTGCATTGCTCTGGTCATACCAACATAGCAAAGTCTGCGTTCCTCTTCCATTCGACCTGGCTCGTCGTTAGTCATTTGGCTAGGGAACATGCCTTCTTCTACACCTGCTAAGAATACCAGTGGAAATTCAAGGCCTTTAGCGGTGTGAATGGTCATCATTTGCACGGCATCCTGGTCTTTATCCGCCTGGGTTTCACCTGCTTCCAGCGACGCATGAGCTAGAAAGGCTGCCAGAGGCGACATTTCTTCGGCTTCTTCAGGCGGGATAAAGGTTTTACATGCAGTAACCAATTCTTCCAAGTTTTCTAGACGTGCTTGGGCCTTTTCTCCGCGCTCTGCTTGGTACATGGCGTACAGACCAGACTGGCGAATAGCTTTATCGGCTTGTTGGTCAAGGGGCTCATCTAACGTGGATTGCTCTAGCTCAGTAATTAGCAACACAAAGCTTTGCATTGCGTTTAGCGCGCGGCCTTTAAAGCCACCTTCATTAATGAGCAACTGACACGCCTGCCACATTGAACAGTTGTGCATTCGCGCGGTGTCGCGCACTTGCGATAAGGTTTTCTCACCAATACCGCGACTTGGGGTGTTTACTACACGCTCGAAAGCTGCATCGTCGTGCGGATGGCTCACCATGCGCATATAGCCAAGGGCGTCTTTAATCTCTTGGCGTTCGAAGAAGCGCAGACCGCCGTATATGCGATACGCCAGCCCTTCGTGCAGCAAGGCTTCTTCCAGTACTCGAGACTGGGCGTTGTTTCGATAAAGAATAGCGGTATCAGTAAGGGCGTTGCCTTGATTAAGCCAATCTTTGATTTTCGAAACAATAAAGCGCGCTTCATCTAGCTCGTTGAAACCCGCATATACAGAAATCAGCTCGCCTTGCGCGTCTTCCGTCCAAAGCTCTTTCCCTAAACGGCCCGTATTGTTGTCGATAACCGTGTTCGCCGCTTTAAGAATGTTTCCTGTAGAGCGGTAATTCTGCTCAAGGCGAATAGTAGTAGGCTCGTTGAAGTCTTTCAGGAAGTGCTGAATATTATCTACGTTCGCGCCGCGCCAGCCGTAAATAGACTGATCGTCGTCGCCAACAATCATAATGTTATTATTACCACCACTACACAGCATACGAAGCCATGCATATTGGATATTGTTGGTATCTTGGAATTCGTCTACCAACACTGCACGGAAACGACGTTGATAGTGGGCTAATACTTCTGGGTTTTTAGCCCATAATTCATGTGCGCGTAGCAACAGTTCAGCAAAATCTACCAAGCCTGAACGGTCACAAGCGTCTTGATATGCCGCATAGACTTCGCGCATGGTCTTTTGAATATGATCGCCGTGGGTTTCAATGTGCTGAGGGCGCAAGCCTTCGTCTTTGTTGCCATTTATGTACCACTGAATTTGACGAGGCGCCCAATGCTTTTCGTCCAGGTTCATGGCCTTCAGAATGCGGCGAATAAGTCGATATTGATCGTCCGAATCAATTATCTGAAAATTCTCAGGCAAGTTGGCTTCTGCATGGTGCGCACGTAGTAAGCGATGCGCAAGCCCGTGGAAGGTACCAATCCACATATTGTGCAGGCTGCGACCCATCAACGACTCTATTCGGCCGCGCATTTCTTTGGCTGCTTTATTGGTAAAGGTTACTGCCAAAATAGAAAAAGGGGCGATGTTTTCGACTTCCATTAACCACGCAATGCGATGCACTAATACGCGGGTTTTACCACTGCCCGCGCCAGCCAAAACTAGGGCGTTAGATAGTGGGGCTGCTACTGCTTCACGCTGTTTGTCGTTTAGCTCGTCTAGCAGTCGAGATACATCCATAGTGTGGTACCTGTTAGTTGATAGTGTTATACATTCAGCAGCGCGCTATTATGCCACCTGCCTGTTAATTTATACAGTCCAGTTTTTCCCAGTGAAGATAAACTTCAACGGCATTATACGTTCGTGTGTAATCATGATTTTAAGTATTATTTAATGAAAGATACGAGCGCTCTGAACGTTCTATTAAATTAATTGAAGCACTCAGTTAGACGCAGCGAGAGAGCAGAATGCTTTAACGATGTATACATGTACGATACGGTTATTAGCTATAACGAATTAATTCGATAAATTGATCGAATTATGCGCTTGGTCGGTATCACATCGGTATTGCATCACATCAAACTCAGGTAAACTTTTACGCGTTCCCTTTTGTCAGCATAGATATGCCCAGCAAGGAACAAGTTTAGATTGCTTACCCAATTTTCTGATAGAACACAGCATTTTTATATAACGGGACATGCTCATGACCGCACTTACAACGCCCATCGATTTTTGGTCTACGCTGAAACAAGAAGCGCAAGTTGTTGCTGAAAAAGAGCCTTTGCTGTCTAGCTATGTGCATGCCAGTGTTCTTGCACATCACAACTTTGAATCGTCGCTTAGCTTTATTCTGTCGAACAAAATGGCAGACGACGTCATGCCTGCGCTCGCCATTCGTGAAGTTTTCGATGAAGCTTACTTACTTGAGCCTGGTATCAGCGAAGCGGCTATTGCTGACATTCTAGCGATTAAGGCGCGGGATGCGGCGGTCAACGATTACCTCACTCCTTTACTTCACTTTAAAGGTTTTCATGCTGTGCAAGTACACCGCATGGCGCATTACCTTTGGGTTCATGGGCGTCATCAGCTTGCTTTATTCTTACAAAGCCGCAACTCGGCAAGCTTTGGTGTAGATATCCACCCTGCTGCGCGTATAGGCAAAGGCGTCATGTTTGACCATGCAACCGGCATTGTAGTGGGCGAAACTGCAGTGGTTGAAGACAACGTATCTATTTTGCAGAGCGTTACATTAGGTGGTACCGGTAATGAGTCGGGCGACCGTCACCCTAAAATTCGCCAAGGCGTGTTAATTGGCGCTGGCGCCAAGATCCTTGGAAATATTGAAATAGGTGAAGGCTCAAAAGTGGGCGCTGGTAGCGTTGTACTTAATAGTGTTCCGGCTCACGTTACTGTGGTGGGTGTTCCAGCTAAAGTGGTTGGGAGACCGGTTTGTCAAAGCCCATGTGAATCCATGCGCCAAAACGTACTAGAAGATAACTCCCACGTATAAAATTGGGGTCAGAGTACATTTCTGCTTTCGTAATAATGGGGTCAGAGTACATTTTTGTCTTCAGCGTATTTGAGCGATTAAATGTACTCTGACCCCATTATTTGAGGGTTATTGTGTTGCCGCCTTTTTCTTTTGATGCGTAGAGTGCGCGGTCGGCGCGCTGAATAAGTGTCTCGAGTGTATCGCTTTGCTGCATGAGAGTGACGCCGAAGCTCGATGATAATGACACTTCTGAAATAACGATTGCGTTTATTCCTTCACGTACTTTTTCCACCAAATTAAGGGCGTTTTGCTCGCTGATATTAGGCAGAAGCAATACAAATTCGTCGCCGCCGAAACGGGCAAAAACATCAGCTTTACGCACAATATCCTTCGTCACCTGACTTAAGCGGCGCAATGCATTGTCGCCGTCTACATGGCCTAATTCGTCGTTAATACGTTTAAACTTATCTAAATCAAACATAACGAAATAAAGCGAGCTTCCCGATTCACGGCTCTGAGCCATTTCAAGTGCGCTGCGCTGGGCCAAATACTCCCGCGTATAAGCTTGGGTTAAGGTATCCACAAAAACACGGTCTTTGAGCAGAGCATTGTCTGCTTGTAACTGAGGAATGGCTATACCAAACAACGCGTTGGCTGCAATAACGTTGAGTGCAAACTGATACACTTTGACGTAATCCATTAAGGCGAATATATGCACCAACAAAACAATGCATAAGCTGCTTATTGCAAGGCTTATAACATTGCGCTTCGTACTTTCAGTACACGCTATCCACATGTGGGTAATGGCGAGAAAAAAGATAGCAAATGCACTATCACGGGACTGGGTAAGTTTTGCCAGTAACATGACGAATAGTATGAGGGTCAAATTGATTGCCACTTTCTTAAAGTAGCTGTGTAAATCGGATGAAGCGCAGTTAGAAAATGCCAAGAGGTCTATTTTAGAAGCCGCACTTATTTTTACTAACAAGCCAGCAAAAAGAGGTGCAAGCACAACAACACCAGCCATATCCCCTATCCAAAAGGGCAGCATTGCCTCTTTAATATCCGCCGCTGACATCTGATTAGTGAGAACAAGTGAACCAATGACAAGTTGCGTGGCAACTAACGACGAAATACAGCCGATAATCAAGAACGAGACGATTAATTGGGGTGTGGTGACGTCGGGTTTCCTCAATAGATGGCCGAGAACACTGGCTCCTGCATAGTAAGGGAGCATATGTGCAACGCCGAATAACACGCCGCCCCACATCATTTCTACGTTACTTAATGGCAGCGAGTAGTTATGACCATTCCAGACGGTAATCGCAATGGCGGCCACCATAATAGGCACTACCGCGCGCCAACCTAAAACTAAGAAGCATGCAAGGGTGTAGCCTGCCGCAGGAAACCAAACACTGGCGTGTTCAGTGTATTCAACAATGCGTCCAATTTGCCATATGGCAATCCAAGACAAGATAATAAATACATCTTGATACAAGCCAGACAGTGGCTTAAACGGCCAAAAAGAACGACCTGTCTCGGCATGTTCATGAACATTCGAGGTTGGCTTATCTACCTTGGACGCTTGTTGCGACCTTGACTTCGAGATAGCAGGTTTTTCCATGAGGACACAAAAACTACGACTTCAGTTTTCAGTGTATAACGAGTGAGCGTTAAAATCTATACGCCCTAAGTGCGGCTCTCAAGACCTTTAAGAATGCGGCTTACTCAAAGGTTCACATCCCGCAAAAGAATAAGTAGTAAAGGTCTGTATTTTCGAGATAAATAGCGCCTAGACAAATTGAATAAGCTCTTCTAATGAATCAAGCTGAACGTGTGGAAGTACTGAAACGGGTTCTAATTTCAACTGCATTGGACGATTACATGCAAACCAAGCCGACTGATAGCCTGCATTAATGGCACCGAAGACGTCTTTAATAATATTATCGCCCACATGTAAAATGTGCGACGGCGTTACCTTTATCAGTGAGGCCGCTTCATCAAACATGTTTTGAGCAGGCTTCATAGGCCGTTCCACACTGGCGTGTAAGATCGCCGTGAAGTAACGGTCTAACCCTACTTTTTGCGCGTTTACATTGCCGTTAGTAATACCAACGAGCGGTAAGTGCTGGCTAAGTTTATCGAGGGTGTGGTGAACATTGCTGGCTAATGCAAAATCGCTTCTTGCGTCATAAAAACAATTAAAGCAGCTGTCTACAGCAGCACGTAATGCAGTGTCTTCTGTAGGGACTATTGATAACTGGTTTGCTGGCGTGCCAGATAGTGCAGCGTTTAAAACAACGCGACGAAGCTGCCCCATATCAGAAGCCAACCGCGCGTCTTTGGCGATAGCCGCACGTTTAAGCTGTAGCCAATCAAGTGATGTTAGCTTAGCCGCATGTTTGTGATGTTCAGCAATATGCGCTTGAAGGGCTTGCTCTGCGCGTCGAATAATAGGTTCATTATTGTAGAGAGTGTCATCAAGGTCGAAGGTCATAGCCTCGACGTTATTGATAGACCTGAAAAACTGCATGGGGAAACCTTCTAGTAGCGTTATTTCTTGTGTGCACGAGGGTGAGCCGCGTCATAAACCTTAGCGAGATGCTGAAAATCCAGATGGGTATAAACTTGTGTCGTTGACAAGTTAGCATGACCTAATAGCTCTTGAACCGCACGCAAATCTCCGCTGGATTCTAATACGTGGGTAGCAAAGGAATGGCGCAGTTTGTGAGGGCTTACTTTTTGTGACAGCGACTGTTCGCTTGCCATTTTATCGAGGCGATTAGCGACTTGTCGATTGGATATGCGGGTTTTGCGCTTACTCACAAAGACCGCACTTTCGTAAGGTGATGCGTAGGCAGGGCGTACCTTTAACCATGCGTTAAGTGCTTTTTGTGCGTGTCGGCCTAACGGAAGTATTCGCTGTTTACTTCCTTTACCCATGACCTTCACGGTACCGTCCTTTAGACAGTCGGCCAAATTAAGCCCAGTCAGTTCGCTCAAGCGCAGTCCACAGCCATAAAGTAGCTCAAACATAGCCACATCACGTAATTGCATACCCTCATCGTCGTCACTGCTTCGGGGGGAGGCATTAAGAAGCTGCTGCATTTCATCTACGCTTAGTTGCTTAGGCAATGGCTTCCCTTGTTTCGGAGCTTGAATACCCTCTACAGGGTTGCTGAATAGTTGCTGATGATCGATAAGATATTGGCAGAAGGTTCTAAGTGCCGATAGGCGCAATGCTATACTGCGCGGGCTGTGCCCTGACATCTTTGCATCAGCCATTACCCGCTTTATGTCGCTTGGCGTTAGTCCCGACCACTCGTAAAGCCCAAGTAGCTTTGCAACTTCGGTAAGCTGGCGCTGATAATTTTTGATAGTTTGAAGAGATAACCCACGTTCTACCTGTAGATGTAGCAGAAACTTATCTAGCCATTGCTGGCAAGGTTCGCTTATCAATGCGTCCGTAGACACTACACCTAATATCCCATCATTTCAGGCAAGATGATATTAAGCACTTGCTGAAGCTGTTGAAGTAACAAGGTGTCCATATCTGGGGTGAAGTGGCTGGCGTCACTGCTGCTAATACCTAAAATACCGAGTTCACGGTTGTCACCAAGCAGCATTAGCGCTACAGACTCCGCAGGGCTTTCTCCGAAAAGAAGCTGGCGTTCGTGCTGAGATAATCGACCAAAGAAAAAGTTGGTATTTTTAAAACGTTTTTCAGTAAATAAACGTTGCTGTAGCTCAGGGATCGCGTGCGGACCTTTAAAGCTTTTAATGACCGCCGACGACAATTGTAAACGCTCTTGAAGCACATCTTCCAAAGTAAACTGAACTTCGGCAACACTTTCACAGCGCAGAAGCTGCACGTTTAAATCGGTGTAAACGCGATATATTTTTTCGTTTTGTTTAGCGATGCTCACCAGCTGATTGAGTTTAAAATTAAGCTGCCTAACTTTCTTTCGAAGCTGATCGCTTTGAATTTCTACCAGTGAAACACTGCCTTTCTGCTCGTGGGGAAGCTTAATTTTTTCAAGAAGGTCGGGGTGCTCGGCAAAGAACTCAGGGTTTTGTAACAAGAACGCGCGCACATCGGCACTCGACAATTCCGTTGTGTCGTTAAATGGCTCAATCAATTGCGTAGCGTTAGACTGCCCTGATAATTCGCTCATAGATTTATATGTCCGTCGTACACGTGCTCGGCAGGCCCTGTCATTTTTAACACGTTATCTGGGCCGGGCCAGCGTATACGTAAACTGCCTCCGGGTAAGTCCACCCGCACGTCTTTTCCTAATTTACCCTGAATCTGGCCAATTGCAACCGCTGCACAAGCGCCGCTACCACAGGCCAGGGTCTCACCTGAACCTCGTTCAAATACGCGAAGTTTAATGTGTGACTCATTGATTATTTGCATAAAGCCAACGTTTACGCCTTCAGGGAAGCGTTCGTGCTTTTCAACAAGCGGACCAATCTCGGCCACATTAGCAGTATCAACGTCGTCGACTTCCATCACGCAATGTGGGTTACCCATCGATGCCGATCCAATGAATAGCGTGCTCTCGCCGACTCGCAATATGTAGGTGTTTTCTTGCTTATTGGCTTTAAGTGGAATATTCGCAGGTTCGAATTCAGGTTTACCCATGTTCACAGTAACCTGACCATCTTTCTCAAGATACAGCACCATTTTTCCAGCTTTGGTGCTTACGACAATTTTGTTGCGATTAATGAGACCTTTTTGCTTAACAAAACGTGCGAAGCAGCGTGCGCCATTGCCACACTGTTCTACTTCCGAACCGTCCGCGTTGAAGATACGATAGTGGAAGTCTTGTTCAGGATCGTAAGGCGGTTCCACCATCAACAGCTGGTCGAAGCCAATGCCGAAGTTTCGGTTAGCCAGTTGCTGAATTTTTTCTTTAGAGAAAAAGACGTTCTGAGTAACGTTATCAATAACCATGAAATCGTTACCCAAACCGTGCATTTTAGAAAATTGAACCTGCATTAAACGCGCATCTATCTTGTTAGTTTGTCTCTAGTTTACGGAAGTTTGTACTCACCTTGCCAGAGATCTTTTTGTTTTTCTCTTTCGCGAACCACAATTGCTTTGTCACCGTCTACCATAATTTCGGCTGGACGACAGCGGCTGTTGTAGTTTGACGCCATAACAAAACCATAGGCACCGGCGCTGCGAACTGCAAGTAAGTCTGTTGGTTCAATGGCTAATTCACGATCTTTTCCTATAAAGTCACCAGTTTCACACACTGGGCCTACCACATCGTAGATACGTGGTGTTGCCGTAGTTTCTTCTTTTACAGGAATAATTTTTTGCCATGCTGAGTAAAGTGCAGGGCGTAATAAATCGTTCATTGCAGCGTCGACAATGGCGAAGCTTTTTTCTTCACCTTCTTTAATGAATTCAACTTCGGTAACTAAAATACCAGCGTTTGCTGCAATAGCGCGGCCTGGCTCAAGAATAAGCTTTAGGTTTTCACGGCCTACCATTTTTTCAGCCATGGCTTGTGCATAGGCTTTAGGATGAGGTGGTTGCTCGTTGTTATAAGTAACGCCAAGACCACCGCCCACATCTAAATGTTCAATGATAATGTTGCGTTCAGCTAATTCATCAATAAGCAGAAGCAAGCGCTCCAAGGCGTCTACAAATGGGCCGATTTCTGTGAGCTGCGAGCCGATATGGCAGTCCATACCAACAACATTTAAATGAGGTAGCGATGCGGCCAATTCATAGGTAGCAAGCGCTCGCTCACGAGCAATACCGAATTTATTTGCCTTCAAGCCTGTAGAAATATAAGGGTGAGTTTTGGCATCCACATCCGGGTTTATGCGCAGTGAAATAGGGGCTTTCACGCCCATTTCGCCTGCAACCTGGTTAATTCGATGAAGCTCTGGCTCTGATTCTACGTTGAAACACATGATGCCTTGTTCTAGCGCATAGCGAATTTCATCATGCTTTTTACCAACGCCTGAAAATACTACCTTACTTGCATCGCCACCGGCCTCGATTACGCGAGCGAGTTCACCTGCTGAAACGATATCAAAGCCTGAACCTAATTTGGCTAGAACGCTTAATACACCGATGTTCGAATTCGCTTTTACCGCGTAACACACAAGGTGAGGATGCTCACCAATGGCATCATTAAATGCGTGCCAGTGACGCTCTAATGTTGCACGTGAATAGATGTAAACCGGCGTTCCATGCTGGGCTGCAATATCAGAAACAGCCACTTGTTCAGCATGAAGCTGACCTTGGCTGTAGGCGAAATAATCCACTAGTTCAGCTCTCCAGAAGTAGTTGCGGGTGAAGTGTTATTGGTGTCAGAGTCGGCGCCGGTTTCTGCATTTTCAGAAGACGCTGGTTCAGCAGACGTGTTTTGTGCAGGCGCGTCAGGAATGTAGAGCGCCCCTTTGTAACCACAGCCACATAATGCTGTGAGTGTTAGCAAGAAAACAACTGACTTTTTAAGCACGAAAAATCCCGCGAAGAATACGACAAATGCCGCTATCATCGCATTGCGGCGTTAAATTGCAAGAGCCAATAATCGTTCTTGTGTTTTATCGCCATATCGAACGTTTTTCCAAAGCGCATCGCACAGGCTTTGCGTATCAGAAAAGTCTTTGTTTTTAAGCCAATCGATAAGAATGTTGGGGTTGTCTGGAAAGGCAATTGCTTCGTTGTCGGGAGCTTCTAGCCACTCTTCAACAATGTCGGTATCAAGTTGAAACAGGGTGTGGCATAAATCCAATTTATTTAATGTAAGCACATTCGATAGTTGCTCAAACTGGCCGTGTAAAGGTTTTATAAGCAGCTTCTTGCCCAGTTGAAGTGCCTCACTCGATAGCTCAAACCCCCCATTGGCGATTACGCCACTGGCGTGCTGTAGGGCTTTTTGAAAGTGCTTCTTAGATGTAGGGTGCCAATGAATATGTCCCACTTCTTTCGCTTCATCGATGTTCGGGTGAAAGCATTCGAAAACCTGATCGCTTAGGGGTTCCAACATTTGTTGAACATCTTCAATATCTTCAAAAGGTAAGTAAGCCAGAACGTGACCATTTCCCGAAGACACAATCGGCTTTTCTGCAACGAATGGCGGAATAATTGGTTGATTGAAGTGATACCAGTGCACGCCTAGTTGAATCTCTGTTGGTGCAAACACTTTCATTAGCAAGGAGTCGAAAATCGTGTTGCCACTTTTAGGAACATCGTAGGCAAATGCAGCCTGATGGCTAATCGAAATAGATGGTAGACCTTGCTGTTTAGCTGCCCACGCCGTAACGGGCTCAAAGTCATTGACCAGCAAATCGTAGTTGCTGGTATCAAAGGCTTTCACGTCTTTAATGAACTGGCTTACATTTGCATCTTTAACGGTCGCCCATTTATCAACCCGGCCTCCTTTGGTGATAAAGCTCAGGCCAGTAAAGGTTCGGTATTCTCCGAATATTTCCATGTCGAAATACTTCTCAGGGGGACGACCAGTAAACACAAAGTCAACGTTAATGTCATCGCGCTGTGCCAGAGCTGCAGCCATTATTCGCGCACGGGCGATGTGTCCGTTACCGGTGCCTTGCACACCATACAATAATCTCATGCTACCCCAGAATAGAAATGCTCAACGTTGCTATTGTAACGCCTAAAAGTGTCCCTGCGATCACGTCTGACGGGTAATGAACACCCAGTAACACACGTGAAAGACCAATTAACGCGGCCCAGCTGTAAGCTAATACCGCAAACGACGGATAATAATGAGCCACTATGCTCGCCATCAATGTGGCTGCTGCCGTGTGGCCTGAAGGAAGAGAGAATTTATCAGAAGGCGTGACATGTGCTGTTAAATTCATTAGAAAATCGCAAGGGCGAGGGCGCTTGAACATTTTCTTAAGCAGCACATAAATGGGTAATTCCAGCGCATAAGCCATCAGCGCTGTGTAGAGGAAAAGCTCACCGTGTTCAGGCTCAAATGCCCAAAGCAGCGCACCGATAACAAGGTACAGGTAACCATCGCCGGTTTTCGACAGCCAGATAATACTTCTGCAGTCTCTTTTTTGCGTCAGTTTGTACAGGCGATAAAACAAGTCAGTATCGTATTTGGTCAAGGATTTAATCAACATCGCCTTGTCCCCTATCGGTTAATTACTGCACAGGCTAAAGTTCATCTGTGACCAGTGGGTGACGAAAAAAAGAAACTTTTTTGACAGCGAGCTTCGCTTTTACTTTTTCTTTTGTCCTGGCGAACAGATATTGGGAATGGCTGTAAAAGACAGAAAGCTAAGCAAAATATGTGCTCATTTGGGGGAGGGGAGAGCAAGTTTTGATGAGTTTTGAAAAAAGTAGAAAATTCGACGAAAGGCGTTAAATCAAACGTTTGCATTGCCACATTTAATGCTATGCTAGTTTTAGAAGCGTAAGCAGCGCTTTGTTTTCACTTAATTTTAGTCTTCTCAATTTTAGTAAGGCAGAACGATGGAATACAACACATCTGAATTATGCGATTTGTTTGCTGATAGCGTAGACGTGGTAGATCCAATTTTCGCGAGCTTTGGTGGCCGGTATTCTTTCGGTGGTGAAATTACCACAATTAAATGCTTTGAAGACAGAGGCCTTATCGACCGAGTACTTGCTCAGCCCGGCGCTGGAAAAGTACTGCTTATTGATGGCGGTGGTTCTAGCCGTCGTGCACTGTTCGATGCATCCTCTGCTCAAGTTGCAATCGACAACGATTGGGAAGGGGTTGTGATATACGGCAGCGTGCGAGAAGTTGATAGCCTTGCCGAATTAGATATCGGTGTTTTGGCGGTAGCCGCCATTCCAGTAAATGCTGAGTGTGAAAGTATTGGTGAGGTAGACGTGCCCGTTAACTTTGGTGGCGTTACGTTTTTACCAGAAGATCATCTTTATGCTGATAGCACGGGCGTTATTCTCTCTCCTGAACCTCTCGATCTGGACTGAGTGCCATAAATAGCGCGTAATTTTAGGGGCGCACCTGGCGTTTATTAACCGATAAGTTCTGCAAACTCAGTTTAAGCAGGGGCTTTTGGTGCGAGCAATTTACGGGTTATATCCTTGTTATCTAACCGTTTTTTTGGCTATGTTGGCCTTGCCCTCAAAGGCAGAGACGCTTACTGTCGGATGGCTGAATGATAACGTTAACGAACGTTACTTAATCTCTGACATTGAGCAAGAATTTGCCAAAGTAGCGCCTGATATTACGCTCAATGCGGTGGGCGTACATACCGATAAGTATAAGCAGCAAGTTCTCAAATGGCTTAAAACGGGTGAAGGGCCAGACGTACTTTATTGGTATGGCGACGAGCGGCTGCTCGACCTTGTTCGCAGTGGATGGGTGAGCGACATAAGTGACGTTTGGCAAGCACAGCGACTAACAGATGCGTTTAGAGTGTCGGTGTCCTCTCAAGTTAGCCTTAATGGCCGCTTCTACGCTATTCCGGTATCCCATTATCCGTGGTCATTTTTTTATAATGCTGAGCTTTTTGATTCTATGGGACTCGCAGAGCCAAGTACGTGGGACGAATTTCTTCACCTCTGTCAGGCTTTAAAAGAGAAAGGTATTACGCCCATAGCCATTGGGTATGATGCGCCGTGGGTATTAACAAGCTGGTTTGAATTCATTAGTTTACGGCTTTATGGAGAGTCCTTTCACCACGAACTGTTATCAGGCCGTGTCTCATATAAAGATGAGCGAGTCGTGCAGGTTTTTCTTCTGTGGAAAGTACTCATTGATAAGGGCTATTTCATGGATACGGGAGAGAACATGGACTGGTATGATCCCATGCCTTATCTGTACCGAGGCTTGGCAGGCGTTACGTTAATTGGACATTTTCTAAGCTCTCGTATTCCTGAAAGTGCAGAGTCAAAAATTAGGATATTTTCTTTCCCAGAGCTCAGTCCTGGTCAAGAAACCATTGAGCTAGCTCCTTTGGATGTGTTTTTTGTTCGGGCTAGTTCTTCGAAGCAAAAAGCGGCGCGACAATTTTTGTCGTTCATGGCGACACACAAGGCCCAGTCGCGATTTAATCTTCACGCAGGGGGATTTTCTCCTTTGGCGGGAAGTGAGCATTTTCCGAATTACTTTAATGATATGGGCGCTAAGCAGTTAAATACGGCAGAAAGCACAAGTCCATATTTCGATAGGGTCGTGCCTCACGAATTCGCAGAACCTGCCATGACACTGTTGAGAGACTTTATGAAATCAGCAGATGTAGGTAGTACGACAGAGGCTCTTGAAGCGCTAAGGTTGGAAGTGTATCAGCTCGATTAACTGCGAGATGCTAATCGAGCTTAACTTTTGACTAGTGCTCTGCTTCGTCAAACACGCTGTTCAAATACATGGCAATGCGAATTCCGGCCATCTGCAAACGCTTTTTTGCAGTAGGCAGGTGGTTGTATAAGTAGTCATAGCTCATATTGTTAGCGTCATCAGGATAAATGGTATCGCGAATAGCGGTGCTTTCTTCAATCCACACCATGGGGTCGGTGGTGGCCCAACTGCGAATATCCTTAGCCGTAATAGCTTTTGTTAACCAAGACGTCCACTCTGAGTACGACAGGTCGCGCTGATCTAGCATTTGCGAGTCCCACACTCGGTGTAGGTTAGAGTCTTGCCAGAAGAAGCGCACTTTTACGTCGTTACCACCACGATCAGTACCATTGCCGGCATGAAGCGGCTGATGAAGGTCGCCAATAATATGTACAATGAACTGAAGGGCCAGACGCTTTTCTTCAACGGTGGCGGTGTCGCTTTTTAACGTTTCAGTAAACTGCTTTAACGCGGTAACCGCATCACCTTGCTTTGGTGCGCCAACTTCTTCGTAGGTCTTTCCTTCAGGTACAGATACATAGTGCCAAGGGCTTGCGGTTTTCTGCCAAAATTCGCTGGGGTCAGAACGCATTTCGTCAGCGTGAGTTGAGGCTTCAGCCAACGAACCGTGTGGTAATAACTCCATTAGTGCAGCTTGTGAAAGAGGGCTAAGATATTGCTCGGCAATAGCGCCAGTCACTCGGTGACCGGTTTGCCCCCATCCGAAAGCGGGTGATGAAATACACAATGTAAATAGCGTGCTCAGCGCAACTGCGCAAATCCTGTTTGCAAACGCGAACATGGTTAATCCTCAGAATGTTTGGAAGACTGGTAGCCCCATCTTGCGACAAGAGACTGCTCAATACCTAGGTGATCTAGTATGCGCGCCACCACAAAATCTACCAAGTCATCGATAGTTTTAGGATTGTGATAAAAGCCAGGCGCTGCAGGCATAATAGTAGCACCCATTTGCGAAAGCTTGAGCATATTTTCTAGATGAATAGAAGAAAGTGGCATTTCACGAGGCACCAAAATAAGTTGTCCACGCTCTTTTAGAACAACATCAGCTGCGCGCTCAATAAGGTTGTCGCTAGCGCCAATGCTAATGGCCGAGAGGGTGCCTGTTGAACACGGGCAAACCACCATTTTTGCGGGGGCCGCTGAGCCTGAAGCTACTGGTGAAAACCACTCTTCTTTGCCGAAAACCTTGATTTGGTCTGGCTTTGCATTGCAATGCTCGGTAAAAAACGCGGCAGCGTCTTCTGGTCGCCCGGGTATCTTGACGTTCTCTTCGGTGGCAAACACCACTTTGGCAGCGGAAGAGATTAATACATACACTTGGTAATCGGCGTTAACTAGCGATTTCAATAGTGTAAGCGCATAAGGCGCGCCAGATGCGCCTGTGATAGCAAGCGTGACTTGCTTGTCATGTTTCATTGTATAGCCTCTGTAGATGACAAGCGTAATGCGCTTGTCTATCGGGTAACACTTCGTTTTATTCTGTCTATTTACAATTTGGACTTCATTTTTAGGGCGTCGAGTATTCGGCCATGAATGCCTTCAAAACCGCCGTTACTCATTACAAGAATATGATCGCCCGGTTGTGCTACGTTGCAAACGCCTTGAACGATCTTCTCTACATCTCTGAAGCAGTGCGTAGGCGCGTTGCTGTCCGCTACCGAATCGACTAACGACCAGTCCATGCCTTCAGGTTCATAAAGGTAAACCTCATCGGCTTTCTGCCATGAGTTTGCCAGCGTATCTTTGTGCACCCCCATTTTCATCGTGTTAGAGCGCGGCTCTAGCACAGCCAGAATACGGGCATTACCCACTTTTTTGCGCAATCCATCAAGTGTAGTCGCAATTGCAGTAGGGTGGTGTGCAAAGTCGTCATAAAGGGTGATGTTGTTTACTTCACCCTTTACCTCCATGCGACGCTTAACATTCTTAAAAAATGATAAGGCTTCTATGGCAACAGGTAAGGTAACACCTGCATGGTGGGCGGCAGCTATGGCCATTAAAGCATTGTCCACATTGTGTTGACCAACCAAAGCCCAGGTTACCGTTCCAGCTATAACGCCGTTATGTAATACATTGAATTCACTGCCGTCTTTCTTTAACAGTTCTGCATGCCACTCTTTGCCCAACGATTGGCGAGAAGACCAGCAACCTTTCTTAAGCATTTCCTCAATTGCGGCCGTATTGTTAGGTGTAAGAATAAGCCCGTTTTCTGGCACCATGCGAACCAAATGGTGGAACTGGGTTTGAATAGCCCCAAGGTCAGCAAAAATATCTGCATGGTCAAACTCAAGGTTGTTAATTACCAAGGTTTTTGGACGATAGTGTACGAACTTAGAACGCTTATCGAAAAATGCGCTGTCGTATTCGTCAGCTTCAATGACAAAAAAGGGGCTTTCACCCACGCGAGCCGATACGCCAAAATTCTCTGGTACGCCGCCAATCAAATAACCAGGGTTAAGACCAGCGTGTTCTAAAATCCACGCGACCATACTGCTAGTAGTCGTTTTACCGTGGGTACCTGATAAACCAATGACCCAACGATCTTTTAGTAAGTTATCAAGCAGCCATTGTGGGCCGCTAGTGTAAGGCAGGTTTCGGTTTAACACGTATTCAACGGCGGGGTTACCGCGCGACATCGCGTTACCAATTACTACCATATCTGGCGCTGGATCAAACTGGCTTTCGCAATAACCTTCGGTCAACTCGATGCCTAATGCTTCAAGCTGGGTGCTCATGGGCGGATAAACGTTTTTATCAGACCCTGTTACTTTGTGGCCGAGTGATTTAGCAATAGCGGCGATGCCGCCCATAAAACTTCCACAAATGCCTAAAATATGTACATGCATAGCGCATTCTCAATGAATTATCATGTTATTGGGGTACTGTATCAGAACCCCGTGGCCTATAGATAATTCAATTTTAATCATTCAATAAATGCCTTAAGCCGTTGTAATACGCTAAACACCTATGAATCTATGATGTGCAAACTGGTATGGTGTGTGTATGACATTTTACGCGCGTGTTCCACTTACCCAAGAACACGGTTACAATCTAACCACAGGTTTAAAACCTGTGTGTGCTTCAGACAAACGCCGGTAAGGAAAGCTGAGCGACTGGTAGCACAACACCCTACACACGAAAAAAAGGCTTACATTCAATGAAACGTTTAAATTCCCAATTGCAACAAGACGGTGCACCGCTTGAGTTAATTTTACTCATTCGTACACTGCTAGCGGGCTGTAAAGAAATCTCTTTCCGCGTGAGTCAAGGCGCACTTGCTGGCGTGCTCGGTTCAACCCTTTCAGAAAACGTACAGGGCGAAACACAGAAAAAGCTCGACGTTATCTCTAACCACATTTTAAAAGACACGCTAAGGGAATCTGGCTACGTAAAAGCCATTTCGTCTGAAGAAGAAGATGACGTTGTACCGTGTAATCCAGACGGTAATTACTTAGTAAGCTTCGATCCGCTAGATGGGTCGTCAAACACTGAAATTAACAGCCTAATTGGTACTATTTTCTCTATTACCCATGCGCCACAGTGGATGAAACCAGACGATCCGTCTGCTTTCTTACAGCCTGGAACGCAGATGGTAGCTGCAGGCTATGTGCTGTATGGCCCGTCTACTATGCTGGCGTTGACGACGGGTCGCGGCACGCATATTTATACGCTTGATAAAACCCACGGTGGTTTCCTGCTTACTCACCCTAATATTCAAGTACCTGAGCAAACGTCAGAGTTTTCGATTAATGCGTCCAACCAGCGTCATTGGGAACCTGCAATGCAGGCATACATTGCCGACCTTCTAGCAGGTAAAGATGGCCCTAGAGGCAAAAACTTTAATATGCGCTGGGTAGCGGCAATGGTGGGTGATATTCATCGTTTGCTTTGTCGCGGTGGCATCTTTATGTATCCATTCGATAACAGGGACCCGTCTAAGCCAGGTAAATTACGCTTGCTTTACGAAGCTAACCCGATGGCATTCTTAATGGAGCAAGCAGGTGGAAAAGCAGAAACAGGCACAGGCCGAATTCTGGAAGTTATGCCTGAAGAAATTCATCAACGTGTACCGTGCATTATCGGCTCTAAAGAAGAAGTTGAGATGTGCTTGAGCTACAACGACAACGCGAAATAGCGAAAAAGCAGCAAAATTTGACGAAAAATAAAGAGATTAGTACGACATGGGTCGTAAAGCGTTTTTATTTTGCTGCTGTCACCGTATACTTAACCCAAAATTTCTTATACATCATTGAAAGGACCAAAGAATGAGCTTAAGTGCTATTTCTGCTGGTAAAAACGTACCAGACGAAGTAAATGTGATCATCGAAATTCCAGCACACGCTGACCCGGTGAAGTACGAAGTAGACAAAGACACAGGTGCACTATTTGTTGACCGTTTCATGGCAACTTGCATGCACTACCCAACTAACTACGGTTACGTGAACAACACGTTGTCTGAAGATGGCGACCCAGTTGACGTTCTAGTAATGACTCCGTTCCCACTACTTGCAGGTTCTGTCATTAAGTGTCGTCCAGTTGGCGTACTAAACATGACTGACGAGTCTGGTAAAGACGCAAAAGTACTAGCGGTACCAGTAGACAAGCTTTCTACTATCTATCGTGACGTTAAAGAAATTGCAGACGTACCTCCGCTTCTTCTTAAGCAAATTGAGCACTTCTTCGAGCACTATAAAGATCTTGAAGAAGGCAAATGGGTGAAGATTGACGGTTGGGCAGACGCTGCCGCTGCAAAAGAAGAAATTACCGCAAGCATCGCGCGTTTCGAAGCAGAATAATTCACGCTGCTTTAAATTGATGATACAAAGGGCTGGTGTAATACCAGCCCTTTTTGTATGTGGCTAAAAAGTGAAGATTGAAAACGACAAGCAAAAGCCGATACAAAAAAGCGAACAAAATACTCAACGATAGAGAGCAGTATGATTCACCATAAATTATCCATGACTTCATTGTTTGCTGTAATAATGATGGTTGTAACTTTCAACGCACTGGCAGATGAAACTCCTACTGAAGTATACTGGGAAGACCTAGTGCCAGAGGGCTTTAATGAGCTCGCGCCACCTTCAGTTCAACACAATGGCGAGATGAGTCAGCTTCAGCCTGACGCACCGGTTGTCGATACCTTTGATGGTAAACGGGTGAAAATCCCGGGTTTTGTTGTGCCGCTAGAAGGTACGGCAGAGCTAACCACTGAGTTCTTACTTGTTCCATATTTCGGAGCCTGTATTCACGTACCACCGCCGCCGTCTAATCAAATTGTTTACGTAAAATTTGAAGAAGGTGTGCGCATAGATAATATTTACGATGCAATTTGGGTAACCGGCGAACTGTCGACTGACGGTTGGAAAGGCGACATTGCGTCTGTAGGTTACCGTTTGAAAGGCGAAGCCGTAGAAGGGTTTTAAGCATAAAACGTTTAAAAAGGATATCAGGTGTTTACAGGATTATCAGCGTTTCCCATTACTCCATTCAAACAAGAAGCTATTGATTACAAAGCATTTAAAGGGCTTGTTGAGAATTTGGCTTCGGCGAATGTAGATTCAATTTGCGCGATAGGCTCTACTGGGCTGTATCCTTATCTAACGCGAGGGGAAAAGTACGACGTAGCCAAGCTCGCCGTCGACCACGCAAATGGCATTCCTGTTATGGCAGGCGTTGGGGCGCTGAGAACCTATGACGTGCTAAAAAACGTTGAAGCTGTGCAGCAAGCAGGTGTTAATGCTGTGCTGTTAGCACCCGTTTCCTATCAAGTGCTTAACGAAGAAGAAGTGTATGGCCTATATGAGGCAGTGAGTCACGAGGTATCTGTGCCTATCTGCGTTTACGAAAATCCTCGCGTGACTAATTTTACCTTCAGCGAAGATTTATACCGCCGCATTGGAAAATTACCGAATATCGGAGCGATTAAAATACCCGGTACTCCGTTTGCCAAAAGCTCAATGGATAATAGTTCGAGCAAGGATATCCCACCCTGTGAAGCAAGCAGTAGCGAAGGCGCTCGTCGATTAGCATCATTACGAGAGATAATGCCTGCAAACATTGCTATAGGCGTGAGTGGTGATAGTTTTGGCGCAGCAGGAATGAGTGAAGGTTGTGACCTTTGGCTCTCTGTTATAGGGGGAATATTCCCGCGAACCGTAATGCGTATTATCGACGCCGCTCAGTCAGGTAATGCTGTTGATGCACAGGCTCAGTCACAAGCGTTAAGCGGAATATGGAGCATGTTTGCGCGCAATGGCGGTGGTTTGCGTGTGGTTGCTGCCGCAGCAGAAATCTTGGGCTATTGTGAAACGCCTAGCTTGCCTGCACCCTTTTTACCTATCGACAAGAAAGAGTACAGCGAGCTAGAGCACATCATCTCGAAGTTATCGTTAAGCTAGCCCTGCGTATAAATCTGTTCAGCGCGGTTAAACAGAAGCCAAGACGTTAAAATGTACTTGTCGTTACTTTTTGGAATTTGGCCGCGATGCGTGTGAGTAAAATAGGCTGGCGCAATCACCATTCTGCCTGCTTTAGGCTTAACCGCACGGTTTTGATAATAAAATTCCGTCTCGCCGCCTTCTTCCACATCGTTTAAGTAGTACATAAACAGCAACACGCGGTGCAGCGCATCGTTATGTTGAAGCTGTGGATAGACTTCTGAATGCCAGTATGGGTAGCCACCATTGCCCGCGGTGTAGCGCTGTGCATTTACATCGCCAACCCGAAACAGGTAATTCACCAAATTAGCCAAATTGGGTTTACCCACTTCATCAAAATTTTCACCTGTTACTTTCACCGGTTCGCCAGTTTTGGGATGGCGTACGGTTAAGCCAATGGGCCCAACAAGCGCAAAATAGTACTTTTCAATGTAGGAGACCAGCTGCTGCCCAGTGTGCTGCATCACTAGTTGAAATAAGTCTTTAAATTCCGGGTTGCGACTTATCGATACATCCATGCTGCGCTTTTTATCTAAGTCGACGCCACCACCGGTGCGGCCTTGAGATAAATTAGGGCTGCTTTCAAAGCGTTCCATGAGTTGTTTGCACAGCTCTGGTGGTAACACATCATCAATAACTTCAATTAAATCGCTCATGGAGACCTCGTACTGCGCTTTATTACTGAGTTGGTACTTCTTTAAAGTGAGATTGTAGTTCTGATTTCACTTTATCCGGGATAGGCGCAGAGCGCTGTGTTTTATAGTCAAAATGTACCATGGTGGTAATGCCTGTTGAGCACAGCTTATCGTCTTGCCATAACTCTTGAAACACGTCGAATGCACTGTTGCCTAGCCGGCTAACGTAAGTTTTAACCGTCACAGGTTTGCCATAAAAAATTTGAGCTAAAAAATCGACTTTGTAGCTGGCTAAAATTAGCGGCCAATTTTGTAAGTCTAGTTCAGGGGTAAACATTCTGAAAATAGGCTCTCTGGCTGCTTCAAACCAAGCGACTAATGCTGTGTTACTTACATGTTGTAAGGCATCTGTTTCACAAAAACGTACGTCGAATGACGTAACTAATGGTACTGAATGGCTCATATTTTTTTAGTAGGGTTCGTTGTTTATTTAGCTTTCACTCTAGCATTATGCCGCGGCTATTTCAGTCATTTATCAAACAGTAATTGATCCGGTTGGAAAACATTTTTAACACCTAACCAAAACATACATATTCAAAAATAAGTTGATTTGCGAAAATTTTTGCGCAAATATTTTCATAAATGAGTTTGAAGAAAAATCACAAGGTGCCTATTTATGATCAGAAGTCCTCAGTTTGGCGCAATACTTTTGCGTGCTAGCGAGCTTATTGCAACTCAAGGCCAAGAGGTATTTGAAGCGCTTAATATTAGTCTGCCTGCAAATCGTATTTCTCTGGTACTGGCGATTCATACTCAAGGGCCTCTTTCGTCAACTGAGCTAGCAAGTCACATTGGTCTTTCACGTCAACTTATTGAAAGTCGGTTGAAGCAAAGTGTTGCAGACGGCTTTTTTGTTTCTGTGCCCGATGAACGAGACTCGCGAAAGCGCGTGTACGATATTGCGCCCAAAGCAAAGGCCGAGGCGGCGCAGATAGTGACGATAATGCAAGAATTTGAAGACGTATATGATGCCCTTTGGGAAGAGATAGAGGTCAATCTTGAAGCCTCTCTCAAAAGCATGGAGCAGGCGCTAAAAAAACAATCGCTTCTTACGCGCTTAAATGAACAATTTCCTTATCACTCCAATTCATAATAGGGAACATTATGATTTATCGAATTATTATATTGCTGTCATTACTCCTTCCGCTAAGCAGCTGCGCACAAAGCCAGGGTTTCAATACGAAAGAAAGCTGGCAAGCCTTTGTTCAAACTGTTGAAGATAACTACGCTTACTTAGATACGGCACCTACCGACTGGGAAGCTTTAAAAGCGTACTACCAACCCCTTGCAATAAACGCGACAACGCAAGAGGAGTTTGTCGACGTATTGCAGGTGGTGAAGCAGTTTTTTATCGACCCGCATTTTAACGTATCACCGCTAAACGAAGCGGACTACAGCGTCACGCCAACGGGGTCTGATATTTGGGTGGAAAAGCAAGGCGATGACTTTGTTATAACACGTATTAAAGCGGGCAGTGCTGCTGCCAATAGCCAGTTAGCCTTAGGTGACGTGATTGTGGGTATTGACGGCGAGTCTACTGAAGCCGCAATACATCGCGTTTTTGGAAACACATTGCTACCGCTTACTGACGCACATAAAACGTGGGCGGTTAATGTGGCTTTAGGTGGGCGTCGCAATCAAGAGAGGCACATTGAAGTGGCGTCTGATTTTGATGATGCCAAACGCGTGCTATTAGCAGCTAGCTACGACGCTATTAATCTACTTCGAACAAAAGCCCCTCTGATAGTTAAGCAGAAAGAGGGAATCGGGTACATCCGCTTTAATAACAATCTAGGTAATTCTGAAACCGTTCGTGCGTTCAAAGAAGCTCTTGAGTCACTTGAATCAACACAGGGGTTAGTGATTGACCTGCGTAATACGCCGAGCGGGGGAAACACTGGTGTAGCTGAGCCTATCTTGGGGCACTTTGTAAATGCCAAAACCGCATATCAAGGTTACAAAATTCAAAATGCGGGAAAACCCTACCAAGAAGCAGAGCTACACTTGGCCTATGTTACCCCTTCATTACCTTATTACAGTAAGCCAGTAGTGGTACTCGTTGGTCATTGGACCGGCAGTATGGGAGAAGGTATGGCTATTGGCTTTGATGCCATTGGTGCAAAGGCGGTAATCGGCACACCCATGGCTGATTTACTTGGCGGGATAAATCAATTTCAACTACCTGAATCGACCATAACTTTAGAGCTGGGTTTTGAACGTCTTTACCATGTGAACGGCTCATATCGAGAGGACTTTGTGCCCCAGGCGGTATCTTGGGACGGGCATACAGCCAGTGACTCAGAATTAAATGCTGCAATAGCTCTGTTAAAAGCAATATAGCTCAATTACATACAAAGCTAGAAAGCACTTTCGTATTTACTTACAATCCGCTTCTAACTTTTTGAGCGAACATACTATGACTGCGATTGGGATTGACTACGGTACATCAAATTCTGAGGTTGTGTATTTTGATGGAACGGCCCATCAGCACATCAAACTCGACCCGTTAGATAAGAAGGGCAATAAAATCCGTTCTTCGGTGTTCATCTATTTTGAAGATGAACTGCCGCCGCCTCCTGATGCCATGGTTGAAGCGAAAGTGGCGCAGTTACAGCGCGTCATCAGTGAGCAAATAGATAAGGCGAAGGACGGCTATTATTCGGCAAAAGATCCAAAAGAACAGGCGATGTATAGCGACCGTATCGACTCGCTGCGCGGTGATTTGCACAACAAGCCTGCATTACAGCGTAAAGCTATTGCGCAATTGATGCATGCCATGTCGCTAGACGAAATCCCTTTGCTGCGGTTGGTAGAGCACGGTAAGTTTGCGTTTGGTGAAGAAGGGTTTAGACGCTTTCTTAAAATGCCTGATAAAGGCCGTCTAATTTATTCACCTAAGAACTTTCTAGGCGCCTCGCTAGACGGTGACCAAAAACAAGCATTCATCGGTATTATTGCTAAGCAGCTGGCCTATTTTAAACAGTGTGCAGAGCAACAGCTAGGCAAGGCTGTTAATAATGCAGTTATTGGCCGTCCTGTTAAGTTTCACGGCACCCGCGGTGAAGAGGGGAACGCGCAAGCCATTCAAATTATGACTGAAGCGGCGACGAAAGCCGGGTTTACAGGGGTTAATTTCCTAGATGAACCTATCGCAGCGGCGTATAAAATTGAGCAAACCCTACCAAGGGATACCACTACGCTGATTGTCGATATTGGTGGGGGGACCACGGATATTTGCTGTATTAAGCTTTCCCCAGAGCGTTCAAATCAGCTTGATCGCAAAGATGATGTTCTGTCGGTAACAGGCAGACGATTAGGCGGTATGGATTGCGATAAAAGCTTGGTGCTTAAGGCTATTGCCCCAGAAATGGGAATGGGCCTTAAGATGATTAACGGGCTTCCTGTTCCTCCTACGTACTTCTCTGACATGTGTGCGGTTGATAACATTCCTGCTCTTACTCGCTTTTTCTCTGACGATTACGGGTTAGATATTTCTCAAACCATGTCTGTGATTAAAGAGCCAGCCCAACTAGAACGCTTGCTTATTGTTCAGGAGAACAAGTTGTCTGCCCGTGTGGTGAACTCGGCTCGATTAGCCAAGGAACTACTGTCGAGTAAGCAGAACATTACCTTGCCGCTGCACTATATCGAAGATGATTTTGACGTGGAGATTTCGCAAGACTCGCTCAAAAAGGCATTAAAACCTTGGCTTGATAAAGTGAAAGCGCTAGTGGTGGAATGCTTGGAAAACAGCAGTGAAAAGCCAGAAGTGGTGATGATCACAGGTGGTATGAGCTTATCGCCAATCGTCGTTGATGCGCTGTATGAAAACCTGCTTACCGGTTTACCGCGATTAGAGAATGACGCCTTCAACTCGGTGTGCGAAGGATTAGCTATTCAAGCGGCGAAGCACGCTTAACCTTTTCTATTCTTTTTTCGATATGAAAAACACTAAGCCTTAGCGTAGTAGCCTTTACTACGCTAAGGCTTTTTTGATCAGTGCTTAAGGATATTGTGTTCTTTTAGATAAATCGCGATGGCCTCAGGCGACTCGAAGGCTTTTAACAGCATTTCTTGTGCGCGTGCTTTCACATCATTGTCTTCTGATGATGACAGTAGGTGATACCATGTTTTCACTAAGGCTAATGGCGGCGTTTGGTTCATTAGTTGTCGCTCCAGCAATTCTTACTGCAAAAATACACAAAAATCATCGTAACGTATGATTTGCCAATACAAGCTCTGACCAGCATGGAAAAACGTGTAAATAAACGTCAACGCGCACTTCTTACAAGTTGCTGTGTAAATTACACAGCAACAAAATAGAAAACGAGTGCGCTTTACGCTAACGGATTTACCTCGTTACCGGCTCAAGCTTGTGTGAGCATGGGTTTCAGGAATCGACCTGTGTGCGAAACTTCTTGTTGTGCCACATGCTCAGGTGTTCCCTCTGCAATAATCTGGCCACCTCCGGATCCACCTTCGGGTCCAAGGTCAACAATCCAGTCTGCGGTTTTAATCACATCTAAGTTATGCTCAATAACCACAACGGTATTACCGTGATCGCGCAGTCTGTGAAGGACGGCTAATAACTGTTTAATATCGTGGAAGTGCAACCCGGTGGTTGGCTCATCCAAGATATAGAGTGTTTGCCCAGTGTCTCTTTTTGACAACTCTTTCGCCAATTTTACGCGCTGCGCTTCACCACCTGATAAGGTAGTGGCTGCTTGGCCTAGTCGAATATATGACAAGCCCACGTCCATGAGCGTCTGCAATTTACGCGAAATAGCCGGGATAGCATCAAAGAACTCACGGGCATCTTCCACCGTCATTTCCAACACTTCGTGGATGTTCTTATCTTTGTATTTTATCTCAAGGGTTTCACGGTTATAGCGTTTGCCCTGACACACGTCACAAGGCACATATACGTCTGGCAAAAAGTGCATTTCCACTTTAATTACGCCGTCACCCTGACACGCCTCACAGCGACCGCCTTTCACGTTAAAGCTAAAGCGGCCAGGTTTGTAACCTCGTGAACGCGACTCTTGTGTGCCGGCGAACATTTCACGAATTGGAGTGAAAATGCCAGCGTAAGTCGCTGGGTTAGAGCGCGGTGTTCTGCCGATAGGGCTTTGGTCAATATCGACCACTTTGTCGAGCTGGTCTAATCCGGTCATCGACTTATGCGGTGCCGGTTCAGACGTGGTCGCCTTGTTCAGCTCGCGCTGCGCAATTTTGTAGAAGGTGTCATTAATCAGCGTTGATTTACCCGAGCCCGATACACCCGTCACACAGGTCATTACACCGGTAGGTATACGTAAATCAACAGACTTCAAGTTGTTGCCGGTAGCGCCTAAAAGCTCTAGCCACTTGTCGTCTTTAACCGGTGTGCGTGTTGCAGGAATATCAATCTTCTCTCTACCAGATAAGTATTTTCCAGTAAGTGAGTGTTCACTGTTCTTAATATCTTCCAGCGAACCTTCGGCAATTATCTCACCGCCATGTACACCCGCCCCCGGGCCAATATCTACAATGTAATCGGCTTCGCGAATGGCATCCTCGTCGTGCTCTACAACTAACACAGTGTTACCCAGGTCACGCAAATGCGTAAGCGTACCAAGTAAGCGCTCGTTATCCCGTTGGTGAAGTCCGATAGAGGGCTCATCCAGCACGTACATAACGCCTACTAAGCCTGCGCCAATTTGACTTGCCAGTCGAATGCGCTGAGCTTCACCGCCCGATAGGGTATCGGCGCTGCGCGACATAGAAAGATAGTTAAGACCTACGTTTACCAAGAAGCGCAAGCGGTCCATGATTTCTTTCAAAATCTTTTCAGCTATCTGAGCACGTTGGCCTTCAAGGTTGAGTGTCTCGAAAAAGCCATACGCGTCGGCAATTGACATGTCAGCAATGGCTGGCAGGTTGGTGTCTTGTATAAATACATTACGTGCTTCAACGCGCAGACGCGTGCCGTTACAGCTACTGCAGTGCTGTTGGCTTAAATATTTTGCTAGCTCTTCTCGCACCGAGTTTGACTCGGTCTCGCGATAGCGACGCTCCATATTAGGGATAATGCCCTCAAATGGATGCTTACGCTCCATCACGTCGCCACGCTCGTTTATGTACTTAAACGACAGCGACTTGCCTTTAGACCCGTAAAGCACAATGTCTTGGTGCTTTTTATCGAGCTCTTCAAATGGCGCGGTAAGGCTAAATTTATAATGGTCTGCTACTGCCTGTAGCATTTGAAAATAGTAATAGCTGCGCTTGTCCCATCCGCGAATAGCGCCGCCAGACAGACTCAATTCGGTATTGCCGACTACGCGTGCTGGGTCAAAAAACTGTCTTGTACCTAGCCCGTCACAAGTTGGGCATGCACCCGCTGGGTTATTAAATGAAAACAGACGAGGTTCAAGTTCACTAATGCTGTAACCACAGTGTGGACAGGCGAAGTTAGCAGAAAATACAATTTCTTCTGCGTCTTTATCGTCCATATCAGCCACAACCGCGTTGCCGCCAGCAAGGCTAAGCGCCGTCTCGAATGATTCAGCCAAACGCAGTGCCATATCGTCGCGCACTTTAAAGCGGTCGACCACAACTTCAATGGTGTGCTTCTTGTGCAAATCGAGAGGTGGCGGATCGGATAGATCACACACTTCACCGTCGATACGCGCGCGAATAAAGCCCTGAGCAGACAGGTTTTGCAGCGTCTTAACGTGCTCGCCTTTTCGCTCTTTAACAATAGGCGCTAGCAGCATTAACTTACTGCCCTCGGGCATTGCTAACACTTTATCGACCATTTGGCTGACCGTTTGTGCATCTAGCGGTACATCGTGGTCTGGACAGCGTGGCGTGCCCACTCGCGCGAACATCAAACGCAGATAGTCGTATATTTCAGTGATGGTACCCACCGTTGAACGGGGGTTATGCGATGTTGATTTCTGCTCAATGGATATTGCTGGTGATAAACCCTCAATATGATCAACATCTGGTTTTTCCATCATAGATAGAAACTGACGAGCATAGGCAGACAAAGACTCAACGTAACGACGCTGGCCTTCTGCATAAAGCGTGTCGAATGCAAGAGACGATTTACCCGAGCCAGAAAGGCCGGTTATCACCACCAGTTTGTCTCGTGGCAGTGTTAAATCGATGTTTTTCAAGTTGTGGGTGCGAGCACCGCGAATTTCGATTTTATCCATTGAAGCCTAAATGAGAGAAAAAGAATCAGTATGCCATAGGTGTCAAGTAAAGTGATATGACATTCAAGTTATACTGTAAGCGGAGTAAGCAGATCACCTCACGGACATAAGCTTACGATTAGCTCTCGCTTATCGACATTGCAAAAGGGTGATTTTATCCCCACTTTTAAACCCCTAGTAAGAAAAAGAGTAGTGCGAGAGGGCTAAATCTACCTCGCGAGCAGAAGAAAATACCAATTGTATTATGCTACACTTCGCGACCTTATTCTTAATGCAGCAGAAACAGGTGTTCTCTGCGCGCTTTTATGTTTTTTTGATTTTATTTATTGAGGGAAACAGACGCTTTGAACGCTTTGGAATTACGCGCTGCGCTTGCACTCGCCTCCGTTTACGTATTACGCATGATGGGGCTGTTCATGGTTATGCCCGTGTTGGCTGTAGCCGCAATGGACTACCCGGATTACTCGCCGCTGTTGGTAGGACTTGCCGTGGGTGGATATGGCCTAACCCAAGCTGCGCTGCAAATTCCTATGGGTATGATGTCTGACAAATGGGGGCGTAAACCCGTTATTTTGCTAGGGCTTGCTGTATTTGCATTAGGAAGCTTTGTAGCAGCAAACGCCGACAGTATGGCCATGATGATTGTTGGGCGTATTCTTCAAGGCGCTGGGGCAATTGCAGGAGCGATAATGGCGCTGGCTACGGATGTAAGCCGGGAAAGTCAGCGAGCCAAAGTGTTAGCTATCATAGGCATAGCCATTGGCTTTTCATTCTATTTAGCCGTTATTTTAGGACCTCTTATTGCGAACAGCTACGGGCTTGCTGGTGTGTTTGGTATTACTGGTATTCTGGCGATTCTTTGCATGCCGCTGGTTAAATGGGTAGTGCCAAACGGTGTGCAGCTGAGCAGTGGCGATACACTGCCACAAAAAGACCAGCTAAAGCGCTTAATCTTTTCTTCTCAGTTATGGCGTTTAAATATCAGCGTGATGATTCTACATATGATGATAACGCTGTTGTTTGTTCAACTGCCCGTAACGCTACTGAATTTTGATATGACGCTAGATAGTCACTGGACGGTTTACTTACCCGTTTTAGGCGCGTCAATTGTAGGTCTAATTATCATGATGGGGGCAGCAAGAGGCCGTACGCCTAAATCGCTCCTTGTAACCGGCGTTGTATTAATGGGCGGCGCGTTTTTGGCGCTGAGTTTAGAGGACCATAGCTGGTGGTGGGTTACCGCTGCCGTGGTGCTTTTCTTTACTGGCTTTAATTATTTGGAAGCGAATTTCCCTGCATTGGTGTCGAGCATTGCGCCTGCGGGACAAAAAGGAACGGCCATGGGCCTCTACGCCAGTTTTCAATTTTTTGGTGCATTTTTGGGCGGTGTAATTTCAGGTTTCGTCACCGATATTTGGTCGCAAGAGTTAGCTTATGGCATTGGTGCTGCTAGCACTCTGCTTTGGCTTTTTATTATTCTTGGTGTTAAAGAAGTGAGCCGGGTTAAGCGTGTGATGATGAATGGAGATTTTGATAGTTCAAATGTTTCCAGCATTGAAGCCGAGCTGCTGTTAGTGCCTGGTGTGTTGGAAGTGACATTAAACAGCCAAAATAACGCGGTATACCTGAAAGTTGATCGTGATTTTGATGCGGTAAAAGCGCGAGACGTGTTGTCTGCATAGTTGCTCATCGCATTGCAACCATGAAGGGCTAGCACTACACCATTTTGAAAAGGAAGCGAACACCATGATTGACCTAAGCAGCTACAAAGCCATTATTTTTGATATGGATGGCACCTTGGTCGATTCAATGGGCGCGCATATTGATGCGTGGCAGCTTACGTGCGATGCGTTTGGTTATCCCTTCGACCGAGACTACCAATACAGTTTAGGTGGTGTTCCTACCTTTGAAACCGTACATCTTATGAATGCAAAGTATGGAAAAAGCCACGATCCAGCAGAGGTTGCTCTATATAAAAAACAGGCGTTTGAAGGGCTAGACCATTTGCCAAGGCTTATCCCAGATACCCTGGACGTGTTTAACCATTATAAGGGAAGCATGCCCATTGCAGTGGGGACAGGCTCAGATAGGCAGCACGCTCAAATGGTGTTAAATGAACACGGCCTTCTAGCCCAACTATCTGCGCTGGTTACAGCCGATGACGTCACTCAAGGTAAACCTCACCCTGAAACCTTTGTGCGTGCGGCAGAATTAATGGGTGTAGCACCACAGCATTGTGTGGTGTTTGAAGATACCGACATGGGACGAAAAGCGGCGGTTGACGGTGGCATGGCGTGCTTTATGGTCGACAATACGCGGCTTATCTACTGAATCTTACCCTGATTGAAAGTTCGAGCTTAGGGCTTACGCTCACTCAATCGCGTTCACTTTATAGTTTCTTAGGCTTATACCGCCTCTAGTTCGCTTAGCGCATTTCCGCAGTTGTGTAACAGTGAAGACTTTATACGTTTGGTGGCATCATCAATGGCGGTTTTCATTGCATCGATAGCAATCTGACTGCTCTCTTTTTCACTGACACTGGCGTTCACACTCATGCTTTGCCCTCTGAAGGTGGTGGCGGGTGAATACTCATCGGCATAGTCAGGTTTGTACTTAACATTAAGCACCACGGTGGCAACCATATTACTTCCTAAGCTTTTTATAAACGCGCGGTTTAGTACTACTTTCACGCTGTTGGCTGCTTCAATATCTGGGCTGACATTCATCGCTTCTAAGCTTTGCTGTAGCAGTGAATAGAGCGTGTCTTCTGTTACATTACTGCTTCCAACGAGCAAGTCTTTACTCGACCGTATGTCGATTAGTTCTGCCAAGTTAATTGGACAAGCTTTCGCTTTAGACATGGTTAGCTGATAGTCTTTTCTCTGCGACGCAGGAATTAATGATGAGTCAAGCTCGGGTGGCGTAGACTCGCAGGCAATAAGTAAGGGTAGGGCACAACAGGCAACAATAAGTCGAGCTGGTGATGTAGCGTAAGACATGGAAAATGTTCTACTTTTCATTAAATTATTTTTGTTTTATGCAGATAAATTATGCAAGTAATATTGTCTTTAGTATAAGAAAGTTTGTATCGCTAAGAAACAGAACAACTGTTGCAAACTGTTACAGCTTGTTTAGCATAGGTGTGGGACTGTTGATTTTGCTGAGCGAGTTTTTGATCAGCGACACAACCATTACACCTATGTAACCTGAATAAAAATTTCGCCATAACCATTCAACACGGACAGTTCTTTAATGATGAGCTTAAAAAACGCGGTAATTAGTGTAGTTGCAAGTGTGTCACTTATTGGGTGCGCAATTAACGTGTCCCCTTCGGCCTTCTTTTATCAAGACACTCAGCAAAAGCCCCTTGATACTACGAAGCTACACGCGGCAATTCAAAAAGACAAAACCTCGGCGGGCATAACCCGTGTTGAAGTTAAAAATGACGCTGGGTTAACTTTGAGAGGCGTTGCTGTTTCTTACCCTGACCCTATTGTTAACATTGTTTTCTTTGCAGACAATCGTATGCCTGTAAGCGAAAACAACAGCGTTATTCATAGACTGGGTAAGTTGCCCGCTAATATATTGTGGCTCGATTATCAGGGAGTAGGAGCCAGTGATAAAGCGAAGGACTTAAGTATTAACGCTATTAAACAAGATGCGTTAACCCAGTTTGACTATGTAGCAAGTGCGTTTGACGCCTCAATTCCCACTATCGTTCACGGCCGAGGTATAGGCAGCTATTTCGCAAGCTATGTTGCTGCAAATAGAAAGATAGACGCTTTAGTATTAGACGGCGCTTTCAATAATATCTCTGATTTAATTGCCAACATGGTGCCAGGCTTCTCTAATTCATTCACAAACATGAAGCTTCACGATGAAGTTCATAGTATGCAAATAGCCCCAATCTTGCGTCACTATGAGGGACCGCTATGGCTGGTGGTGGGTGAGGAAGACAAAATAACGCCTTACCCGATTAGTCAGCAGCTATTAGAAGATGCATCAAGTAGCGAAAAGTATATTTCGGTCATTCCTGGTGCGACGCACAACGCAACGCTAAAAAGTGACTATGCCATACAAGAGTACAAGCAGTTTTTAGCAAGATTCACTCAGTAATAGAAACCTTACTCGTTGTGGATAAGTAGTGGAAAACCTTGTTGGTAAGTCTGTTAATAGCCATATAGAACAACAGATCACGATCTTTTCACCACTTTCTGGTCGGATCACGAAATGTCAGTTAAATCAAGCGCTGTAGAGCAACTGTGCTCGATCTTAATCTTTTTTGATCGTAAAGCTGTGCAGGATCAGGCAATTTTGCTCTTTGGGGATAAAAGTTCGAGGCAAAACGATCAAGCGGGTATTTTTGTCAATAGTTTCGTGTCATGAAATTTTTAGAACACAGTTGCTCAACTATACATCGAATTACGATTAATCATCCATCAAACTGGCTTGTAAGTGATTAAATAAAATACCCGCCATAGGCGGGTACTTTTTTTGGTCTATTAATTTTTGAAAGGAAAACGAACAGCTAAACCCTAACCATTGAATCTCGTTTTACTACTGTAGGAGTATATTTAAAGGTAAGCCCATCTTCTGGTTTGCTTCCCGATGCATACTTCAATGCAAGTTCCGCCGCTTTTGCCGCCATCATTTCTACTGGATAACGCAGAGTCGTTAATTTAGGACGACAGTACTTTGCTAACAGCACATCATCGTATCCCATCACAGAAACTTGTTCTGGAACTGAAATACCATGATCCTGCAGCATGGTCATAGCACCAGATGCCATAGCATCGTTATAAGCCAAAACAGCAGTGAATTTTGCACCAGTAGCAAGCAAGTTTTGCATTGCCAGTTCACCACCTTCCTGATCGGGCGTAGCATACTCAATCATGCTTTCAGGCAAGCTTAAATTCGCATTGTTAACTGCGTTTCTAATCCCTTCGAGGCGATGATTAGGATCGTCTATGCGATACTGACTGCTTATCACCGCGACATGTTCATGGCCTTGGTTGATGGCATATTCCGCCATAAGGCGACCACCGGTAACGTTATCAAGCCACACACAACGATTTGCTATTTCTGGTATATAGCGGTTAATTAATACAAAGCCTGGAACTTGGTTTGCAAAACCGATCAGGGTCTCGTCATCAAGTGCTTTGCTGTGCACTACCATGGCTTCTACTCGATGCTCTAGCAGTGTTTCAATAGCGCGAAGTTCAGTCTCTTTTTCAATAGAGCCGGCACTTAATAAAATTTGAACGTTATTTTTGCGAGTAATGGACTCCACACCGTGGGCTAACATAGCGAAAAATGGGTCGTGGAGCTCAGCAATGACAACGCCTAAAGATGCGCTACGTTTGGTTACAAGTGCCCGCGCATTAGCGTTGGGACGATAACCCATTTCTTCCATGATTTTTTTGACACGCTTGCGAGTATCATTGCCCACTTTAGGACCATTATTAATAACTCTTGATACGGTCGCTAATGAAACGCCAGCGGCTTGGGCGATATCTTTTATTGTTGCCATTTTCTTTCAAACTTCGTTTTATTGCGTGGAGTGTCGATTGACCTGATTGCCATAGCGTACATTATATTTACAAAAAAAGATAAAATTCTAACGCTTAGCTTGTGGTGTCTTTTACGGGGCTGAGATGCATTAGAGAGATGAAGAGCGTTAGATTACCTAAGTGGTTTTACCTTCTATGATTGTTAATCAAACCGCTGTAAAAAAGAATGGAAAACGTATAACCTCCTAGGCATTCTGAAAGATTGCATTATTCATTAATGTATAAAAAATGTGTGGTAGGTTGGAACGCGTCAGTTTACTAAGCACGTCTTAAGGTAAAAATTTTGTTATGAAAATAAATGTATCTGCATTTGGTGAAGTTGAAGGCGAAGTCATAAACGCCTTTACGTTAACTAACGACAACGGCATGTCAGTTACCTTGCTTAACTACGGTGGAATTATTAAAGAAATTCACTTCCCGAATGCAGAAGGTGAATCGGTAAGTTGTGTCCAAACTTTCGAGACTCTACAAGACTATATAGATGACCCGAGCTATCGCGGTGCGATCGTAGGACGCTACGCAAACCGAATTGGACATGGCTCGTTTGCGTTAAATGGAACAGAGTACACCTTAGATAAAAATGGCGGTGAACATAATCTACACGGCGGCCTAGCTGGATTTCATAAGAAGGTTTGGGCGGCAAGCGTCCAAGAGACGACAGACAGTGTGGCTGTAACATTTACCTTAACTAGTCCTGATGGGGAAGGTGGCTTTCCCGGAACTGTTAATGTAGAGGCATGCTATTCCCTTGATCAAAACAACGAGTTATCTCTTGTGATCACCGCAAACACAGACAAAGAAACCCCGCTTAGTTTCACGCAGCATGCTTACTTCACGTTGAGCAACGACCCGCAAGTGGGTAATACATTGCTACATATAGATGCTGACAAAGTAACGGACGCAGATAGCACCTTGCTGCCAACTGGAAAACTGGTCGAAGTTGCCAATACTCCCTTTGATTTCACGAAACCTACAGCAATAAAAGAAAGGGCAGAGCAATCTAATTCCCATCCATTATTTGATAGGGTGGGAGGCTACGACCACAACTATGTACTCCGTGATACGCCTGAGCATACCCCACAAGCAACCGTAAAAGCACTTGATACAGGTATTGCTATGTCGTTATTTACTAACTTGCCGGGTTTGCAGTTTTATACTGGCGGGTTGAAAACCGACGATCAGCTTGGTGCCTTGTGCTTAGAACCACAGCATTTCCCGGATGCACCCAATAAGCCCGAGTTTCCAAACTGTTTCGTAAAACCCGGGGAAACCTTCAAAGCAAGTATGCGATACAAGTTCAGCGCATAGAAATCGTTATGTAGTGACAAAAGAAAATTATTTGTTATCAATTTAACAATTAATTTTCTTTGTTACGCAATTGATAAACGTAGAAGCTTGCTATATCATTATCAGGGTAAACGTTTAACCCTATTTAATGTTGCGCATTAGAGCGTAGCAGGCTAATTCAGAGAGAGTGATTATGGGAACCCCTTTCGACCCTACCAACGATCCACATCGCCGTTACAACCCTTTGTTGGGTGAGTGGGTGTTAGTGTCGCCTCACAGAGCGAAGCGCCCTTGGCAGGGAGCCTCAGAAGAGCCAAACAACGAACAAAAGCCATCTTACGACTCTACGTGTTATTTATGTCCAACAAACACCCGCGTGAATGGTGAAGTTAACCCTGATTACAAAGGTACGTTTGTTTTTCAAAACGATTTTGCTGCCCTTAAGCAAGATACAGAACAAGCCAGTGAGAAAAAGGGGCTGTTTCAGTTCGAAACTGAGCAAGGCTGCAGTCGTGTTATTTGTTTTTCCCCTGATCACAGCAAAACATTACCTGAGCTTTCCGATGAAGAACGCGTAGACGTAGTCAACACGTGGAAAGCACAAACCGCTGAACTTGGTGAAACCTATCGCTGGGTACAAGTTTTTGAAAACAAAGGCTCAATGATGGGGTGTTCAAATCCTCACCCTCATGGTCAAGTATGGGCGCAGCAGCATGTGCCTACCGACCCAGCGAAAAAAGTCGTGCAGCTACAGCAATACTTTGGTGATAACGGCACGCCTATGCTGTTGGACTATGCCGAACAAGAAGTAGCGAAGCAAGAGCGAGTCGTGTGTCAAAATGATGATTGGGTTGTAGTTGTACCATACTGGGCCGCTTGGCCTTTTGAGACGCTACTGTTACCGAGATTTGACGTGCAATCTATGCACATGCTCTCGGATTCTCAGTCGCTATCTCTTGCTAAGATCATTGGCGAAATTACAGCGAAGTACGACAACTTATTTGAAACGTCTTTCCCATACTCTATGGGATGGCACAGTGCCCCATTTGATAGTGAAGCGCACCCTGAATGGACGCTACATGCGCATTTCTTCCCACCACTTCTGCGCTCAGCAAGTGTACGCAAGTTTATGGTTGGGTACGAAATGATGGCAGAGGCACAGCGAGATTTGACCCCTGAACAAGCGGCAGACAGATTAAAAGCACTATCCACAGTGCACTATAAGAAACGTGAGAATGCGAATGGATAATCAAGTACTTTCTTCTAATTTTGAAACGCACTACGGCGAGGCGCCAGCGTTAATCGCACATGCGCCGGGTCGAGTGAACATTATTGGTGAGCACACCGATTATAACGAAGGGTTCGTATTTCCGGCTGCAATCAACTTTGGAACGTGGGTTGCGGCAACAAAGCGCGCAGATAATGACATCGTGGTTACCGCGATGGATTACGAAAATCAGCAAAACCAGTTTTCGTTGTCAGACATTAACTATGACGAAGAACAAGGGTGGGCAAACTATGTTCGCGGCGTAGTGAAAGTACTTAAAGAGGCCATGCCAGATTTTGGCGGCGCTAACTTATTGGTTACGGGCAATGTGCCACAAGGTGCTGGGTTAAGCTCTTCGGCATCTTTTGAAGTGGCTATACTAAAAGCGTTAAGCGCGCTGTATGAGTTGCCCCTCGATGGCGTACAGGCTGCACTGCTAGGCCAGAAAGCCGAGAATACGTTCGTAGGCTGCTCATGCGGAATTATGGATCAGTTAATCTCTGCTATGGGTAATGAAGGCATGGCAATGCTGCTTGATTGCCAGTCGCTAGCCATTGAGCATTCACCACTACCAGACTCGCATCAAATCGTTATCATCAATTCGAATGTTAAACGTGGTTTGGTTGACAGTGAATACAACTTGCGTCGTCAGCAGTGTGAACAAGGCGCGTCGTTATTGGGTGTGTCATCGTTACGCGAAGCAACTATGGAAATGCTAGAAGGCGCTAAAGCACATATGCCAGAGGTGGTTTATCGCCGCGCGAAGCATATTGTTACCGAAAACGCTAGAACACTGGCAGCAAGCCAAGCCTTAAAAGCTGGCGACATCGAAACGGTGAGTGAAGCCATGGCGCAATCTCACATCTCCATGCGTGATGACTTTGAAATTACCGTTCGCCCAATCGACTACTTGGTTGAGATCATTGGTGAAGTGCTGGGTAAATCGGGTGGTGTTCGCATGACTGGCGGTGGATTCGGCGGCTGCGTAGTGGCCCTTGTACCTACCGACAAAGTTGAAGCGGTGAAGCAAGTCGTGGCCGACAAGTACTCTGATGAAACAGGATACAGTGCTGACATTTATGTGTGTACGGCTACACAGGGCGCGTTTGCCTAATTATCGATTTAAATACAGCATTAATGCACAAACCTCTCCCCTTTCTAAACAATCCTATTCTTTAGAATTGTTTGTGTCCCTTAAGCCGCATCCATTGGTTGCGGCTTTTTTTTTACAAAAAGTGCACATTTCTAGTTAAAAAAAGTAAACAAAGTGTGATACTAATACTACCCGCAATAACGCGATAAGTTTAACGGTGAGTTTTTCACCCATTTATGATTTATTGTGCTTTGCGAAACGCGTTTTAATAACGTGACACTGGTGTGGCAACAACCAATATAATAATAAAAACAATTTTTCACCTGTGTACCCTGCATAACAATCGCCGCACCCAAAATAAGAACTTTGGGAAAAACTATGAAATTAGCATCAATAGATATCACGTTGTTCGTGGTATACGTCGTCGCGCTTGTCGGAATTGCGTGGTGGGTTTCTCGCGAAAAGCAGGGTCATCAAAAAGATACAAATGATTACTTTCTAGCGGGCTCAAGCTTGCCATGGTGGGCAATTGGCGCATCACTCATCGCTGCCAATATCTCTGCCGAACAAATCATCGGCATGTCGGGGTCAGGTTACCAGTTGGGGCTTGCCATTGCGTCTTATGAGTGGATGGCCGCCATTACGCTGCTTATTGTCGGCAAGTTCTTCTTACCTATCTTTCTTAAGCATAAAATTTACACCATGCCTCAATTTCTTGAGCAGCGATATGATCATCGCGTTCGCAAGGTAATGGCAATATTCTGGCTAGGTGTTTATGTTTTTGTAAACCTAACTGCTGTGCTGTGGTTAGGTGCATTGGCCATCAATACCATCGCGGGTGTTGATATGGTTTACGGCATGATGTTCTTAGGCCTTTTCTCGTTAACCTATTCACTTTACGGCGGCTTGAAAGCGGTAGCACTCACCGACATTATTCAAGTCGTGTTGTTGGTTATTGGTGGCTTGTTCCTGTCGTATACGGCGTTAAACCTAATCAGCGACGGCAATGGTGCCATCCAAGGTTTTGTTGACCTTACTAACAAGCTCCCTGAGAAATTCGACATGATATTGTCAGAAGACAACCCGCACTATATGGACTTGCCGGGCATTTCTGTATTGATTGGCGGTATGTGGATCATGAACCTATCGTATTGGGGCTTTAACCAGTACATCATTCAGCGCACGTTGGCGGCAAAGAGCGTTCAAGAAGCGCAAAAAGGTATTGCGTTTGCGGCTTTCCTAAAACTGCTAATGCCGCTAATTGTGGTATTGCCAGGGATTGCAGCAGTGCTAATTGTGCCAGACTTAGCTAAACCGGACCAAGCATACCCAAGCCTAATGACGCTGATGCCTGTTGGCCTTAAAGGTATTATCTTCGCAGCCTTGGTGGCGGCGATTGTGTCCTCGCTAGCGTCGATGACAAATAGCGTTTCTACTATTTTTACCATGGACCTTTATAAAGATAAGCGTCCAAACGAGTCGCAGCAGCATTATGTGAAAGTGGGTCGTATCGTTAGCTTGGTCGCGCTAATCATTGCTATGGTGGTGGCCAAGCCGCTGTTGGGTAATTTCGATCAAGCATTCCAGTATATCCAGGAATTCACGGGCTTCTTTACACCAGGTATCTGCGCATTGTTCGTTTTAGGTATGTTCTGGAAGAAAACCACAGCAAACGGTGGTCTATTGGCCGCATTAGGCTCATTTGTTTTAAGCATTGTATTTAGACAATTCTGGCCTGAACTGCCGTTTATTGACCGTGTTGGTCTTGTGTTCCTGCTTTGTGTCGCTTTAGCTGTGGTTGTTTCTCTGCTAGAGAAAAAAGGTGTCAGTGAAAACGCTGTCGACCTAAACGAAGTGCAGTTCAAAACCACAAGCGGATTTAATGTAGCATCTATCGCTGTAGTTATCCTTACAGCAGCGTTTTACATTACGTGGTGGTAGCAGACAAGGAAGGGCGTTTTTAATCGCAACGCCCTTGCTAAAATTAGCTAAAAACAACGCGAAAGTTCAGAAGACGCTGACAATAAATTTTGTTAAGTTCTAGAACGTGTTGCAGTTAGTAACGTAAACCTGTGGTGAAAAACTTCAATTTTCCCTCATAAAATGCGGTATACTAACCGGCTAATATTCGATGAACTTTCGCGCTTGCTGATGTCTTACTAAGAAGAGTTATACAGCAAGCCACTAAAAACGTTACAGGAGACATCAATGGCAACGAAAGGCGTTAATAAGGTTATTCTTGTTGGAAACCTTGGCAATGATCCTGAAGTTAGATACATGCCTAACGGAAACGCCGTTGCGAACTTAAGCCTAGCAACTAGCGAAAGCTGGAAAGACCAACAGGGTCAGGTTCAAGAGCGCACTGAGTGGCACCGCCTTACAATGTACCGTCGCTTAGCAGAAATTGCCGGAGAGTACCTGAAAAAGGGCTCGCAAATTTATGTTGAAGGTAAATTGCAAACACGTAAGTGGCAAGATCAGCAAGGCCAAGATAAATACACCACTGAAATTATCGTAGACCAAATGCAAATGCTTGGCGGTCGCGGCGGTGAAGGCGGTGGTGGTAACGGTGGTTACCAACGTCCTCAGAACAACCAAGGTGGTTACAACCAGGCGCCTGCACAAGGCGGTTATAACCAAGCGCCACAGCAAGGTGGTGGTCAGCAGGGCGGCTACAACTCAAACCAAGGTGGCGGCTACAATCAAGCGCCTCAAGGTGGCAATCAAGGTCAGCCAAAGAACCCACCAATGGCTGAGCCAGATTTTGACTTCGACGATGACATTCCGTTCTAAGCAAAAACAGTTCATGTGTTGAAAATATTCTAAGAGCCGCTTTAATAGCGGCTCTTTTTTTGAGCTAAGTTCGCCCAATTATGAGATTGGTGCCCGCCTTTCTTCCCCCGATTACCTTAAAATAATTTCATCATATTCCCATTGTTGTTTTCCCATAAACGCGATGAGTGAGCTTTAAGAATTACGTGTAAAAGGTTGGGTTTTTGCAGTGTCAGTAGTAGTAACCTTGGTGGCTTTTGTTTTGTTGTGTCTTAAAAGCAGCGTGCTGTTTGCGCAAACAGACGGCGAATGTGAAGGGGAAAGCTGCGTCTCCAAAAAGCCTACAGTAGTATGGTTGCGACCACCCGAGCTTGGAATTGAAGGCAGTGGTGTCAGTATCACTTCAGGGCCGATCTATGACGTCATGGCGTACCTCTCTACACACCTGCATAACTACGACCACCAATTTGAAGCTTATCCGGTTAAACGCGCATGGTCGTTGGTACAGCATCAACAATCCGCACAAAAAGTGTATTGTTTTTATGGCGCCGCTTACCAAGAAGAACGCGCTGAGTGGGGATATTACTCTCAGCCAACCTCTATAAACTTACCGCTACTCATTGTTGCAAGAAAAGCGCTTCAGCCTTCACTGAAAAATGAATTAGATACCGCGCAGTCTCAGCCAACACAGGGATATTTTGAGTCCATTTCTTTACGTGCTCTGCTTCAGCAAAATTTGAGAACGGTACTCTACAACGATGTGAATAACGTATACGCCGATACTGTTGAGCAATGGGCTACAAAAAACAATGTGGTTCGTTTAAATGGGTTAAGCAAAGACTTAGGCATGCATACCATTGCCCTTCTGGAAAGTGGAAGAATAGACTTTGGCTATGTAGGGCACCGCGAGCTTTCAGCATTACCAGAAGAAGAACTCGATGCGCTTAATGTTTATCAAATCAGTGAACTGTCACAGCAGCTAAGAGGAACAAAGCGCTTACTGTGTTCTAAGAGTGAGCTAGGACAAGCGGTAACGAGTGATCTAGACAGCGCGCTAACTCACATTACATCTACGCCTATGAAAAGCCAAACCTTAAGAGACATTAACTTTGTGGCAGATGGATACCCTTTATTTCTTAAACCACTTTTTGATGAAAGGTGGAAGCAATACCTTTCAAACTGAAGGCTTTCAAGGTTTTACGTTTTACCATTACTTTCACGACAATTCATACGTAAAGCAGCCTATTTTATTACCTCCCCTTATTCTTCCTAATCAACAATAATAATAGTGTTTGGCTTGTGTGATACCCGTGACGAGGTATTATAAATTTGCCTGTTAATAACGAGAAAATTCCCCAAATTATGAAAACGTTATCCCTGCTTTTTGGCGGTGCTGTTCTGGTTTCAGCGACCGCGGCCATATCTCCTTCGGTATCAGCTGCTCAAACGCTTTATAAGCCGTTTCCAGCCGACGTAATGCCATCGTTAAGTGAGAAAGGTAACTATGATGTTGGCGTAAAGACAATCGAAGCGGCTTATCCTGCTAAAGTAAAAGACATTGCTGGTAATGAAGTCGAGCGATCACTTACTTTGGAGGTTTGGTATCCTGCAGCAAGCTCGGCTCAAAAGGCCACGTACATTAATGAAACAAGAAGTGGTCAGGTGTTTGAGGTACAAGCTGATGCAAGCCGTGATGCGCCTATTGCCGCTGCTGACACTGATTTTCCGGTAATTGTTATCTCTCATGGTTATACCGGTTACCGCACCCTTATGTTTTATTTAGGCGAACACCTCGCGTCTCACGGTTATGTAGTAGCGGCAATCGACCACACAGATTCCACAAACAAAGATGTTAATTTTGCAGAAAATCCGTATTCAGGTTTTCCAAGTACGTTATTAAATCGTTCACGAGACCAAGTTCTTACATTGAACAGCATCAGCGAAAATACCTTTTTTAAAGAGAGTGTAGATGCAAGCAAAGCGGGAGTGATTGGCTATTCAATGGGGGGCTACGGCGCAGTTAGCACGGTAGGAGGATGCTATGCTTTTAACGACCAAACCGCTGCAACCTTCACTGGTACACAAGATCCTAAAACGGCGGCGTTAATTAAAGAAGCGCTTAACACCTGCGCAGGTGGCAAGGCCAGTAGCGAAGAAGCATTACCAGCCTGGAAAGCGGCGCTAGCACTTGCGCCATGGGGCGGGCAACATCAGCTATTTGATGTGCAATCGCTAAACAATATTAAAGTTCCTGTTCTTTATGTTGCTGGGGATAACGACGATATTTCTGGCTACGACGGTATAAAGTGGTTATTCGATAATACCGGCAGTAAAGAATCTAAGTTACTAACCATTAAGAATGCACGCCACAATGTTGCACCTCACCCTGCACCTAAAGAAGCTTATGGCAGTGAATTTGATTTGGGAAGTTACATTGAGCCGGCATGGGAAGTGCAAAAGCTTAATGCCATTAACGAGCATTTTGCGCTTGCGCTTATGAACTGCCATGTGAAAGCCTTACCTGAGTATTGCGGCTACCTAAATGTAGATGGCAGCAGTGCACAAGTCCCTGTTAACGGCAAAAAGCCAGAGCCTTGGAAAGGGTTTGACGATCGCTGGGCGTTAGGCTTGGAGATGCAAAGCAAGTAAGCACCACAAAAAAGCGAGCAGCGGCGTAACACCGCTTAGCTCGCTTTAGCTTCTAGCTTTCGAGTCGAGTCTTCAGCTCTATACCGCTTTAACGGTATAAATCAATGCAGTTTGTGGGAAGAGCACCGGCAGCTGCATACCGTATTTCATCAATACTTCGCCAGAGAATACTTGCCCTTCAGTTTGTTGCAAAATAGACGGGGTGTATTCTTTTAGCTTTTCAGGCCATACACGCTCAATGGTGTATTGTTTGTTAGCATCAAGACCTGCAAAGTAGAAGCGGTTTGGCGTAGTGCGAACAGTTTCCAAAACGCTGTTATATGCAAAAATACCTTCTTGCTTGTCTTTAGATACATAACCAAATTTTACGTTCATGCCGTCATCGTCCATGCGGAATAGGTCGCCGCCGTGGGTGATATGACGATACTTTTTGTAAAGTGAAATAGCATCAGTAAGCACTCTTTGCTCGTGGTCAGTAAGTTCACGTGGGTCCATCTCTATACCCATATGGCCAAACAAGGCTACTGCCGAACGTATCTCAACAGGTAAGTGTCTACCCGTTATATGGCAGTCGCGCGGGCCAACGTGTGCGCCCATTACTTCAGCCGGGAAGAAATAAGAACAACCACGCTGAACATACAAACGGTCTAGTGCGTCGTTAGAATCCGACGTCCAGAAACGATCTGTGTGTGGCAAAATACCTAAATCTACACGGCCGCCTCCTGAACAACAGCTTTCTATCTCAATGCCTGGCTTCGCTGCCTTAACGCGGTCTATTAAGCTGTAAAGCGCAGCCATTTGACCATGCATCGCAGGTTTACCGTGAAGGTTGCCGGGGTGGTTTACGTCGCGGTTCATGTCCCATTTGATGTAGCTGATTTTGGGGTACGTCTTCAGTACATCAGTAATCACTTTATAAAGGTACTCAACCACTTCAGGGTTGGTTAAATCCAATACGTACTGATTTCTAAAAGGAACGTGAGGGTTATTCTCGGTTTGCAGCGCCCACTCAGGATGTGCGCGGTAAAGGTCGCTGTCAGGGTTTACCATCTCTGGCTCAAACCAAATACCGAATTCCATGCCAAGGCCAGTAACATGGTCAATTAGCCCGTCTAGTCCTTCAGGATAGATAGCTTCATCAACAAACCAGTCGCCAAGCCCTGCCTTGTCGTTTCTGCGCCCTTTAAACCAACCATCATCTAACACAAAGCGCTCAATGCCCAGTGGTGCAACTTTATCGGCTAAGGCTTTAAGTTCATCTTCGTTATGATCGAAATAAATTCCTTCCCATGTGTTGTAGTGCACTGGGCGAGGCTTCGATTCAGCACTGTGGTTTAGCACGTTGCTGCGAATGAAGTTATGGAACTGTTGTGATAGCGAAGAGAAACCTTCACAGCCATAGCCTGTGTAAAGCACGGGGGATGTATAGCTTTCGCCAGCGTTAAGTACCAATTCACCTGGAAATAATAACTCACCAAACTGCACATAGCTTCTGCCATCAGCCATAAGCTCGGCGCGAAGCTTGTGGTTTGCAGAAGCGCCAAGGTGATAGCCATAGCACTCACCGTTAAGTTCACCCGTGCCTTGAGGGAATGCAATCAGGCCAGGGAAGGTGTCGTGAGATGTTTTGCCTCGGCGATTTTCACGTACATAACTTCCAAAGAAGAGATCGTGATCTTTGGTTTGAAACTCTGCTGACCAGCGGCCTTCAAATGTTTTAATTTTACTTACGGAAGTAGGCAAGGGCAGGCTAGCGGCATTCAAATAGCCTAAATTGAGCGGTGTTTCGCCACTGTTTTCGAGACGAGAAACGTATTTTACTACGCTTGTTTTGTTATCGAGCTCAACAGTTGTGATAAGACGCATACCGCGGCGAGCGTCTTCGCTTACGAAAGCAACAGACTGTGCATCTTCATTTATTTCGGTCAGGCTAAAGCCTGCTGACCACTGGTCGGCATCGCCCGACACTTCAAGACCTGGCTGACCCGTCCAGCCGTCACCGTGAGTCGGTACCAACGTAATCGGCGGTTCAATTACGGGTGCGCATTTGGCTTCTTGACGGGTGTTTAAAACGCTCAGCATTTCTGGTGTTGTACTGTCACTTAATGGCGCACCATAGTAAATGACTTTGGGCATACGACCCTGGCAGTCGAATATTAATGTGGCTTTCTCGTTCGACAAACGAACGAATGATGTGAGTGACGACATAAAAACCTCATTTTACATGCCTAGATGTTTATAGCGCATGTTGTTAAAAGAAAAGATGACTGAAAAGTACAGAAGGAACATCCGTACGGTTTTATGGTTTTACAACGGTTTATCGAGCTTAATACCTGCTTTCTTGCACGGTCGTCGAGTAATTAAATCTGTTTCAATCACGCTTACAGAGTCTTCTCTCTGCTTTCATCTACTTCACAGCGTGTGGCGGAACAAAAGTAAGCAACAAACCGTACTTTTGCTCCGCCACAACCGTAGTAATCCTAGTTATCTGAACCAGCCAATATATGGCTGACCTTATTAGCCGTGTGCTTCTTCGCTCTCTATCAAACGACCACGCCACTCTGCCTTTTGCTTAAATACAACCCGATTTAAGACAAGGGCGAGGGCAATACAGCAAACCAATGTGACCAACATCAGGTGAATGTAGTGCAGGCCGAAAGGAGCGTGTACAAAGCTAAAGAAAGCGTATAGACCCACACCAAAGACAACTGCCGCTATTCCCGCGTTGGCGTTTACGTTATTAAATAGTAATCCAACAATAAAGATGGAAAGAATAGGCATACTTAACAACCCGAAAAGTTGTTGAAGCAGGTTGATGATGCTTTCTGCTTGCGCATACACAGGAACCATAACTAGCGATACAATAGTAAGCGCCGCGGTCACAAAGCCGCTTAAGCGCGCAACGTTTGGCTTCTTCTGAAAATACGCCTCGTGTATATCGCAGACATAAAGTGCAGTCGCAGAGTTGAGGTTACTGTTGTAAGTAGTGAGTACTGCTGCAGCGAGGGCCGCTGCAAATACACCTGATAGCCAGCTAGGTAAAACATCACCTACCAACGTACCGTAAGCGGCATCGTTGATATCGCCGTACAGCTTATACGAAATGATACCTGGAACTACGATAATGGTAGGAACAACGATAAAGCGGATGATCGCTGCAGCGTATACGCCTTTCTGTGCTTCTTTTAAATTAGGTGCAGCCATGGCGCGCTGAGTGATTACCTGATTCGTACTCCAGTAGAAAGTCTGGATAAACACCATACCGGTTAATAACGTGTGCCATGGTAGAGGTGAATCATTATCACCAATTAGGGTTAAGCGTTCGGCAGGTATGCCCGAGAAATCAAAATCGATTGCGAATAGTGCAAGAACGACAACAACAATCGCCATAGTCAAAAGCAATACGCCAGAATAGGTATCTGAAACTGCAACCGCGCGAAGCCCACCAAAGATAGCGTAGAAGGCACCAATCAATGCAAAAGCGGTGGCAACATACATAAGTGGAATGTCTACATTGAACATGTTAATCATGAAAAGCGAGCCGGTGTAGATTACGGCAGGCATGAAAATAAGGCTGCTACCTAGGAAGAAAAGAAGGCCTATTAGTGCTCTTATATGCTTGTTGTTATAGCGCATTTCCAGTAATTCGGTGGTTGTGGTGCACTGATAATGATAATAGACGGGAAGAAAAACTCGCGCGAGAATGATTAGGCCCGCCACCGCGGCAAATTCCCACCACGCAAGCAGTGCCATTTGGTTACCGTTCATCCCTACAAGTTGATCGGTACTTAAATTAGTTAACGTTATTGAGCCCGCGACGTATATCCATGTTAGTCCGCCGCCAGCTAAGAAATATTCTTTGTTTTCGTTGGCTTTACTATGCCCATGACCGCGACACTTTAAATAGGTAAGAAGCCCGATAAGTGCGGTGATGAAAATAAAAACGACAAGTTGGGTTAAGCTGCCTGACACGAAAAACTCCTCAGCAGAATAAAGACAAAAGGGGGCAACAGCGCCCCCTTGATAGACTAGTTGTTATTAGAAGCTAGCACGAACACCAACAGCGTAACGAGCACCGTCAGCAACTTGTTGAACGAAATGTTCTGATAAGCGACCGCGACGCGTTAGCTCTTCGTCAGTAATATTAATTCCTTCGAAGAATACCGTAAGAGACTCAGTTACATCGTAACTTACACTCATATCAACTTGGGTGTAAGTCTCAGTGAAACGAGGCTCAGTACCACCAAGAGTACTTACCGCTTCTTGCATAAAGGTTTCACGATTGTTCAGTGCAACACGCGCTTGGAACGCATCTTTTTCGTAGAACAATGTAATGTTTTGTGAGTTACCTAAACCTGGTAGGCTAAATTCTGCATCTGAGTTAACGATAGTAGCATTAGCTTGGATACCGAAGCCGCTTTCAAGCGTGTGCAACCAAGCAAGCTCTAAACCTTCAACTTCAAGCGTATCGCCGTTACGAGGGCGCAGAACGCTAAATACATACTCGCCACTTTCTAAGAAAAGAGACTCATCAGCAACATCACCTGCAATGAAGTCTTCCACTTCTTTGTTAAAGGCTGCTGCTGAGAAGTAGCTAGTATCATCGTAGTACCATTCTAAAGATACATCCCAGCTGGTCGCTTTATATGGCTTAAGTTCAGTGTTACCCGCTTGTGCTTGCAAGTTACCCGGACGGCTCACAGTAACATTAAATACAGGCACTAAGTCATCCATCATTGGACGCGTTAGCGTTTCAGAAAACGCATAACGTAGGTATAAATCGTCTGTTAACTGTAGCTTAACGTTTAAGTTAGGAAGCAGCGAAGAGTAGCTGTTTTTCTCGTTAACCGGCGCACCTACTTCTGTTTCATAAACTACATTAAGGTCTGACGGATCGTTAGGGATTGGCTGAAGATCTCTTACAATCTGACTTGTCCCGTCTACTGAAGTGTCAGTTTCGCTGTAGCGGAAGCCAAAATTCACATCAAGTGGCATCTCTGAGATTTCAGTAGTGAAGTAGAATTGTGCGTACGCACTTAATACTTCTTCGCTCACTACGAATGAGTCATTGCTTGGCTGTGGGTTGCCAATATTTGTTGCATCAATCGCTGCGCGAACATCATCGAATGATTCACCTGTAGCGTCTGCAATTTGCTGTACTGCTGCATCAGACGTTGCGTAGTCAAAGAACGCTTCAGGGTCGTAAGTTAGCCACTGATTAGGCACACCACCGAAGTAGTTTTGTGCAGTAAATACACTTAGAAGCTCGTCAGGAAGATCGAATGTGTAGCCACAATAAATGTCACAACCAGAAGCGAACAAGCGAGTGTTAGATTTTTCACGATCTTGGAAATAGATACCGAAATCTGCTTTATAGAACGCATTGTCTGAATCAGGTACCCAAGAGAAGTCTGCACGGTATTCACTGATGGTATCTTCCGTGTCAAAACCGTTACGCTCATTGTAGTGCATACGACCTAGTGAAGGTGTTTGCAAAGCGGCATCACCACCGGCAACAGTCAATGATGGGGTAGCACCTGTGAAATCTACACTGTATTCATTGTTATAACCCACAACAGTGAAGAAGTTGTCACCGCCACTGCTGTCTTCGGCAGTTGAAGTTGAGATATCAATGTTTGCAGTCAAGTTGTCGTTTACTAACCACTCAAAGTTTGCACCGAATGCTTGGATTTCAACATCTCGGCCGTAGCGGCGGCGAATAAAGTCAGTCGCACCACCAACACCGTCTACAACGGTGCTTGTTACACCTGATAGACTACCGTTGTCAGTAAAAGACATGTTGTCGAGGTTGCTATCAGAGAACCAATGGCCAACACTGTGTGCGTCTGAGTCAACTTCAAATTTAGAGTAAAGACCATCTAAAGTAAGCGTCATGTCATCGTTAGGAGCATACTGAACAACAAGGTTACCAGATGTTCTTTCACGATCGACTAAATCAACGATTTGGTCAAAGTTCTGCGGAATGTACACACCGTTGAACTGAGCATTGTCAGCGTAATCAGGGTTATCTAGCTCAGAACGATTGGTTAGGCTTACTTCAGGACGCCAGTAACGCGTTTCTAGCATGTTTGTTTGTAGCTTACGCTGTTGGAATGATGCAGCAGCTAACACACCTAGTTTACCATCCATAAAGGTATTGGTAATTAAGCCCGACATTTGTGGCGTTGTTTCTTCAGAAATGTCTTCGTACATGCCTTTTACACTTGCAACGGCCTTGAAGCCGTCAAATGCGAATGGGCGAGCAGTTGTGATTTCTACGGTTGAACCGATACCACCTTCTTGCATAGAAGCGAGAGGGCTCTTGTAAACTTTTGCACCGCTGATTAGTTCAGCTGGAAGCGTATCGAAACTAAAAGCACGACCTTGGTTTTCTGTAGCAATCTGGCGGCCGTTAACAAGTACGGTGTTAAAATCTGGGCCGAAACCACGCACAGTAATAAATTGACCTTCACCACCTGAACGATCAATGGCAACACCAGTAATTCTTTGTAGTGATTCAGCTACGTTTTGGTCTGGAAATTTACCTAGGTCTTCAGCCGTAATACCGTCGTAAACAACATCAGATGCTTTCTTATCTAGCATTGATGCTTTCAGAGAGCTGGTAAAACCTTTAACTTCGATAACTTCCACTTCTTTATCAGTAGCAGTAGTTGCTTCCTGTGCCAGTGAAATAGGGGCGTGTAGGGCAGAGGCGATAGCAACACCTAAAAGTGAGCGTTTCGCGATAGGGCCTAACTGTGATGTGTTAATTTTATGTGTCACTGTGTTTTCTCCGTGAGTAGGCTACGTTTTAACGTACTTTGCACTTAAATTACGTTTTTAGTATGTGCGGATCAAGATTATTAACAATATTTTTACACATTTAACGTTATATTTTCGTGATTATTATTTGTAACTTTATGAAAAATATAGCGTTTCTGATTTAAGGTAAAAGGTGAAACGTTTACCTTGGATCCAATACTAGCACAAAATGACAATGTAATTACAATGTTATAAAAAATTTTTTTGTATAAAAAAAGTGCGGCCTATAGCCGCACTTTATTAACAATCAGAAAAATAAAGGAAAATTAGCTGCAGCGGATACGGTCGACGGCGGCTTTCCAACCATCATAGGCTTGATCACGTTCTTGCTTGGTCAATCTTGGAGTGAAAACGCTATCACTCTTCCAACAATGGGTTAAATCGTCGATTGAATTGAAGACACCAGATTGTAATCCTGCTAAGAAGGCAGCACCAAGAGCGGTGGTTTCCGTGATCTCAGGGCGCTCTACTTCAGCGCCCAATATGTCTGAAAGAAAGCCCATAACCCAATCATTACGCGACATACCGCCATCTACACGAATAGTTGTGGGGCGAGCACCATCGCTTTCCATTGCTTTTTGCAGGTCCTTCGTCTGGTAGCAAACAGACTGAAGTCCCGCAGCAACGATTTCGCTAATGCCTGTGTCGCGGGTTAAACCTAAAATTGCGCCACGGGCATCTGGATCCCAATAAGGTGCGCCTAAACCAGTAAATGCCGGGACAAGGAAGACGCCGTTATCTTGTCTTGCTCGCTGTGCAAGTGCCTCAGATTCGGCGGCATCGTCGATAAGCTTCAGACCATCTCTGAGCCATTGAACGGTTGCGCCGGCCATAAAAATACTGCCTTCAAGCGCATAAGTCGTTTTGCCGTTTAAACGATACCCAACGGTGGTGAGTAATCGGTTTTTCGATTGCAAAGGGGCGTCACCAGTGTTCAATATCATAAAACAGCCGGTACCGTAGGTGCTCTTGGCCATGCCTTTTTCAAAGCACGCTTGGCCTACTAATGCTGCTTGCTGGTCGCCTGCTACGCCTTGGATAGGAATAGCTCTACCTATGATGTCTTCTTTCATTACACCAAAGTCAGCCGCACAGTCCATCACCTCGGGTAGCATTGAGCGTGGGATATTGAATTTATCTAGTAACTTCTCATCCCAGCATTGGTTATTGATGTCGAACAGCATTGTACGCGAGGCATTGGTGGCATCAGTTTTGTGTGACTCACCACCCGTTAAGCGCCATATAAGGAACGTGTCTACGGTTCCAAACAGCAGCTCTCCATCCTCGGCTTGCTGTCTTGCACCTTCTACATTGTCTAATATCCAAGCTACTTTTGTGGCAGAGAAATAAGGGTCTAACAGAAGCCCTGTCGATTCAGTAATGTGTGAGACGAGCTCTTCGTCTTCACTTAAATCACGACAAAGCTGGGCTGTGCGTCTGTCTTGCCAAACGATAGCCGGGTAGACAGGCTCGCCAGTGTTTTTATTCCACACTAAGGTTGTTTCGCGCTGGTTAGTGATACCAACGGCTGCGATATCTGATGGTGTTAATGAACATTTCTTGAAAACATCTTTGAGGGTAGAGACAACGCTTTCCCAAATTTCCTCTGGATCATGCTCAACCCAGCCATCTTTCGGATATTTTTGAGAGAATTCCTGCTGTGCAATAGCGTCTATACTGCCCTTTGGAGAAAAAATGATGCTGCGAGAGCTTGTTGTGCCTTGGTCAATGGCAAGGATATGTTGTCCCATAAGGTCACTCCTGAAGATAGTTTTAATAGAGTTTGCATCATTTACACAGGATTAACAATGCTATATTTTCGAAAACGAACATTGGCGTTTCGTTTTGTTATGGGAACATTGAAGTTAAGCACGTATAATTGATGTAATTTTCTAATTCTGAGGACTCACGATGAATCAAACGCAAAGACACGAAAAAATTGTTGGGCTTATAAAGCTACATGGTTTTATGTCTATTGACGATTTGGTCAGTGCTTGCGAAGTTACGCCGCAAACAATCCGCCGAGACCTTAACCAGCTTGCTGAAAATGGTGTGGTTAGCCGCTATCATGGTGGTGCTGGCCTTAACAGAAGTTGGGAAAACACGCCATATCAGGAAAGGAAAACCCAAAACAGCGAAGTCAAAGAGAAAATTGCTGAAGCAGTGGCTGCGATGATCCCCGACGGCGCATCGTTGTTCATTAATATCGGTACGACGACGGAAATGATTGCAACTAAGTTGCTCAACCACAAAAACCTTCACGTGGTAACCAACAATATTCACGTTGCTACCATTCTTTCGGCTAAAGAGGATTTCTCCGTCATAATTGCTGCCGGTGAAGTTCGCTATCGCGATGGCGGAATCATTGGCGAGGCAACCTGCGATTTTATAAGCCAGTTCCGCATGGATTACGGCATAATCGGTATCAGTGGCATTAGTTCGGACGGTGCACTACTTGACTTTGATTTCAGAGAAGTGAAAGTGTCCCAAGCTATTTTGGAACATACTCAACACGTTATATTAGCTGCCGACTACAGTAAGTTTGAACGCCGCGCAATGGTGGAGCAGGGGCACATTTCACAGGTTGATTGCTTAGTTTGTGATAAAACGCCGCCGCCCAGCATAAGCAAGATAATCGAAGAAAATAACATCACCTTTGTCAAAGCGTGACCATCTATTTGCTATAGTTTTCCACTACTTTTAAACCTGTTCTCGGTTTTGCTCGCATTGTACTTTTTGGCAGCCTTCTTTAAACATTACGCACTGTTGCCGCAAGCGCTTTTACACACCACGTATTTTTCAATGTAAATCAGTCAAATATTGTTGCGATTGGATTTGTTCATTCCTTTTAACTACGAATTTTAACTTTCTTTAATGTTCGTAAATGTTCGTTTTGTGTTGACATGTTTTCTTTTTGCTTGTCAAATAGACAACCATATGAGGATATCCATATAAATACCACTAGAGGCAATGTATGAGTCAAAGCAATCAAACTGAACAGACAGTCGACGTTTTAGTCGTTGGCGGCGGTGTTAACGGCGTAGGCGTCGCGCTTGACGCTGCGGGACGCGGGCTTTCGGTTGCTTTGTGCGAGAAAGGTGACCTCGCAGGCGCAACGTCTTCTTCTAGCAGCAAATTAATTCATGGTGGACTTAGGTATTTAGAACATTATGAATTTCGCTTAGTGAAAGAAGCGCTGGCAGAACGTGAAGTGTTGTTGAAGAAAGCGCCTCACATCATGTGGCCGCTACGTTTTCGTTTGCCTCACCAAAAGCATTTACGCCCTGCGTGGATGATACGAATTGGTTTATTCCTCTATGACTCACTGGCTAAGCGCAATATGTTACCGCGCTCACGTAAGCTAACGACCACCAGTGAAAGCCCGCTGGTTAGCGATATTTCAACGTGTTTTGAATACTCAGATGGTTGGGTAGATGACGCACGCTTAGTGGTTCTAAATGCGCTAGCTGCCCGAGATCAGGGGGCGAAGATATATACGCGTACTGAATGCGTTAAAGCTGAAAAGTTAGATAATTTGTGGAATGTGGAGCTTAAAACGTCTCAAGGGAAAACGTTTTCAGTTGAGGCCAGATCAATTGTCAATGCGGCTGGGCCGTGGGCAGTATCGTTTCTAGATCGCTTGGTAAATATTCACAACCCCAATGCGATGCGCATGGTGAAGGGAAGCCACTTTGTCGTTCCCAAGCTATATAACTCTGATGAAGCGTACATTCTGCAAAATAAAGACGGGCGTATTGTATTTGTGATCCCTTACGAAGGTGATTTCTCACTTGTGGGCACAACAGACGAAGACTTTAAAGGTAATCCGTCTGACGCTGCAATTTCAAACGAAGAGACTGATTACTTAATTGACGTCGTAAACAACTACTTCAAGTCCAAGATAACACGCGAAGATATAGTCCATACTTACAGTGGCGTGCGCCCACTCTTAGAAGAGAAAAACGCGTCAGCACAAGAACTTACTCGGGACTATAAAGTAGAGCTTAAGGGTGAGGCTGGAAAGCCCGTATTACTTAATATCTTCGGCGGCAAGATTACAACCTATCGAAAGCTTTCAGAGCACGCGGTAGATAAACTTGTCTCATGTTTCCCGAAAGCGAAAAAAGCGTGGACCAAAGAAGTACCGCTACCAGGTGGTGCATTTGAGAGTCAAGAATCGTTAGTTGCTCAACTAACTTCCGAGTTTTCTTGGCTGGACAACGCTATCGCTGAACGCTACGCAAGACAGTATGGTTTGCTATGTTATAAGTTTCTTAAAGGTAAAGTGTCAGTCGATGCTATGGGGACTCATTTCGGGGCTGGTATGTATCAGGCAGAAGTTGATTACCTTATAGAGTGCGAGTGGGCTTGTTGTCTAGAAGACGTGATTTGGCGCAGAACAAAACATGGATTACGCTTGGACAAAGCACAACAGGAAGCGCTGTCTTCTTATATCTCAATGAAAGTTTCTGGCGCAGCTCAATCGGATGAGCCTGTGGATGCTGTATTGGCAAGCGCATAACCCGTGAAAGTTACGCATTAGAAGGAGCCATCTTTGCTTGAAAAGCAATAAGGTGGCTCAATCGCCATTGATTAGCTAGCCCAGCAGGATAAAGTAGACGACTTAAAATGAACATGGACGTGATAAACAATACTTCCGTCAAGGAAGTCGTACTTATTAGACACGGTAAGCCTCTCTCGGCGCATAATGACAAAGTAAACTCAGCTCAATATGCTCAGTGGGTGCGTAACTATGATAAATCGATACTCGATCCAACAAGTCACCCAAAGCAGAAGACCCATATCGACGACAGCTACATTGTGGTTAGCCCGTTACTAAGGGCTAAATTGTCTGCGGCTTATTACGGCGCGACTCAAATTGATGAAGAGTTGCCCCATCTTAAAGAAATGGATATTCCTTACTACAAACTTCCGTTCACCTTGCGCAGTTGGCACTGGGTCGTCTTAAGCCGTGCATTATGGTTTATAGGATTTAAAGGTCGATTTGAAAGTTTCAAAGCTGCCAAGCAAAGGGTTAATCTTGTTTCCGAGCGTATTGAAAAACTGTGTGAGAAACACGAGCGGATAGTGCTATTCGGGCATGGTATGACTAACTATTACACCCGAAAATTACTCATAAAAAATGGCTGGCAATTAAAGCAAAAAGACGGTGATTTTTGGGGAATTACGATATTGCACAAGCCGTTGCCATAATGCTGAGCCTTCGTTTTTAACCAGAAATTCTTAAGGTTTATTTATACCTACTTCATTTTTTCTTCAAAATGTCGATAAAATAGAACAATGCCTAACAAGCGCTAACGACTTGAACAAAGGCATGGGGAATCGACAATGAATAAAACCAACAAAAAGAAACCTTCCACGTCTAATGTTTTTAAAGCGGCTATTGCAGCTATTTTTGCAATTACCTTTGGCGTCACTATCAACTTTCTTCATACCGACGAGCAAGACACCACAATCACCGCATTTGCACTAAATCTAGATACGTTTAAGCGTCACGTCGTCTCGTCTCACTGGCAATGGCGAGTCCGCCAACCCACCACTATGATAATGCTGATTCACTACAACGAGTCGGGCAAAGAAACGAATCGTACTCCGGTGCGAATGAATCACAACGGATGGCCGACCGCAGAGCTTTCTAGTGAAGGGTGTGAAAAAATATGGACGTCGCTAATGGCGACACCACTGCGCGTGGACGGCTTTAAGATCCATGCAGACTACTATGCTGAACTTGAAGAGAACGAAGACAACTATTGGTGTCGCTTCAGCTTAAGTAGCGGCGCGTATTTCGACTATTTTCCTGCAAATGGAACAGTAACAAATTTAAGCGATTAAACTGGCCACATAAACGAGGGTGCACAATATAGGCCTATGCTTATATAGGTATTTGTTCTATTTAGATAATTAGTCTACTTTTGAGTTAATGCCATGTTACTTATTGGCGCCATAAGGTATTGTTGATTATAAGATAATACTCGGCATTAACGAATTAAGTAGATATATGCTTTCACGCTTATTTTCTTCGAAAAGTAAAAAAACTAGCGTCACTGTAGGCGTATCGGTCTGTGCTTCTGAGCTACACATTGTGGCTATAGAGCGCAGTGGCGACGCTGTTTCACTTAATTCTGTTTCTTCAATTCCCTATGATCAGCATCAGCCTCTCAAGCAACAGCTATCGGCGGCGTTAAGCCCGTTTGCTAAGTCGACCTGTAATGTTTCTATAGTGCTTTCACAGCATATGTACCACATGGTACAGGTTGATAAGCCAGAAATGGCAGAAGAGGATATTACAACAGCGTTACCGTGGACTCTCGGAGAGCTGGTTCCCTATGACTCCAGCAACATGGTTTTAGACTATGTCGACTACCCGGTTAAAAGTCGGAGTGGCGGCCAAAAGATAAATGTATTCGCTGCCGAAAGGTCCTCACTTGCTGCCGTCGCAGCGAGCATGGCAAAAAAGAAAGACAAGCAGCTTACACATATCCACACCAAAGAAGTGTTAGCAACTGAAATGGTGCCAAATGATGACTATGCGCGACTACTCATCATCCAAGAGCCCAACAGTGAACCGTTTTTAATGATAGTGCGCTCTCAGGCTATTTGGTTGGCACGTCGCTTACGTGGATTTGTAAGCAAAGTTAATGAGCAAACAGACCTGTCACAGCTAAGTGATACTTTGGGATTAGAAATTCAACGCTCAATGGATTTCTATGAGTCGCAACTTAAGCAGCCGCCTTTAAAAGAAATTCTGTTTAAAACTCAATTTGACTGTGTGCCAGTGATCGAACGGCTGAAGCCGTTTCAGCCCGTTGCCATGAATGTCTTTACTTCACAGCTTAATTTAGCCGATGTAGTTGAACCTGCCTGCCACTTTGCGTTAGCAAGTGCACTTGTTGCAGCGAGAGAGGTGGCATGAAAAGAACGATAAACCTCTATCAGGACTCTCTTAAACCAAAGAAAGAGCGGTTACCATTCTCGAAGGTACTTTGGCTTAATGGCGCGGCAATAGGTGTCATGTTGGTGGTGGTAATCGCGCTCAATATTACGTTGGGGGCGAAGCAGAAAAAGTTAAATGAAAAAACAAACGCGATTAGCCAACTGAATAGCGAAATTAAAACCTTAAGCGCTGCACTCGAGAAGAAACGAGACACCCAGTCGCTTCAGCAACAGCTTGAAAAGGTGAACGCCAAAATTGAAAACCGAAGACGTCTGTTAGCGTATCTTGATAGCGGAGAGTTGTCATTTGACGCAACAAAGTACGGCGAGGTGATGGACGACTTGGCTAATTTCCACAATCAGAACCTATGGCTGACGAGTATTGATATCGATACACAAACCATTCGCCTGTCAGGCCAAACCTTGGCGCCTTCATCTATACCTGTGTGGCTTAAAAAGTTGCAGCAGTCTCCGTTTTTCCAAGGTAAGTCATTTTCTTCAGTGCAGTTTGATGAAGTAGACGGCAAAGAAAACGTGAAACAATTCTTGATATCCACAGATTTTGAAGGAGACGCTGATGAATCAGTACCAGCAGCTCTCTGAGAAATTCTCCGCTCTTGAAAGCAGAGAAAAACAGCTAATTACATGGGTGAGTTTTGCTCTCATTATCTATCTATTCTTCTGGTTCGGTGTTTCGCCTGCACTTGATGACTTGTCTGCAACCGATAAAGCAGTCATCAGAAAGGAGAGCGAGCACAAAGCATTGGTCATTCAAAGAGATGCTATTCAAGAAGCGCTAACCATCGATTATACAAAGCGCACGCAGCTAGAACTCGATAAGGCCAGAAAAGACCTACTATCAATTGATGAGGCACTACTTTCACTTAATGAAGGGTTTGTCGCAGCCGATCGAATGCCCGAGCTGCTTATGACGCTTCTAAACGAAGAAGACAACGTACGTTTAGTGAATTTTAAGGTCGAGCCTACCGAAACAGTACGCTTTGGTGACGGTGAGTCTCAAAGCACACCGTTTTACCGTCATAACATGCGCTTAATTATTGAGGGAAGTTACTTTGACCTGCGTAGCTACCTAGCGCGCCTTCAAGCCGCCCCTGAAAAAGTCGTAGTAACAGATTTTGCTTACAACGTTGAAGCTTACCCAAGTGCCACGTTAGCACTGGGGTTAGCAACGGTAAGCAATAATGAAACCTTTATCTCGCTGTAAGGAGAGAGTGTGAAACGGTTAAGAATTGTGGTCACAGCTTTAGCGATAGCAACATGCTTACCTGCAGTTGCGTCTGTCGACCCGACTAGGCCTGCAATCGCCAGTGCATCAGTGTCTAGCAATGATGAAGCGGTAGCAGGAGAGCTAGCACTTCAATCTATCTTTAAACGCAGTACAGGTTATAGCGCGATCATATCGGGTAAATCTTACCGCGTGGGCGACACACTGAACGAATACACCGTATCAAAAATTAACCCCAAGAACGTGGTTATCACTGACGGACGTCAGCAGAAAATACTAAGAATGTATGCATATGAAATTAAAAAATAGCCTCATTGTTAACACATTGGTTTTGTCTGCAGCGTTAGTTGTGGCAGGTTGCCAATCTTATGGTGTTGGCGAGGAAGTAAAACCTCATATTCGCGATGAACTAGCACGTTCTCAGAATACGACATCAAGTAAACCAACACCGCCCCCTCAGCTTAATCAAGAACTGCTGGCAGAGGTTGCCCGTTATCAAGCGTTACCTGCGCCAACATCACAGAAAATGTTCGCAGTTTCTGCTAACAATGTAGACGTGCGTCCGTTTTTCGACGCGTTAATTGAAGACACACCTTACAGTGTCGCCGTTCATCCAGCCGTGTCAGGGCAAATTAGCTTAACGCTCAAAGAAGTGGCGTTAGAAGATGTGTTAACCATTATTTCGAGAATGTATCCGTTAGACGTGTTTTTAGAAGGGAAGGTAATTCAGGTTATGCCTTCTCAACTAAAGACGGAATCTATCCCGGTTAACTTTCTTATGATCAAGCGCTTCGGTGTATCTAACGTAAGCGTTATTGCCGGTGGGGTAAGTGAGCAAGACCAAAACAATGGTGGCAACAACGGTGGAATTAACGGCAATAATAACATTAGCGGGAACGCGCTAGGTGGTCAGGGTGGTTTTGGAGGCCAAGGCGGACTTGGCGGCAATAACATCCAACAGCTCAATGGCTCAAACATTCAGACTACCAGTGAAAACGACTTTTGGAGCGATTTAAAGGAGGCACTAAAAGTACTGGTCTCTCCAACAGAAGGTCGCCAAGTTGTGGTTTCACCCCAAGCAGGCTTAGTGACCGTTCGAGCATTGCCCAGCGAAATCGCAGTGGTGAAAGACTTTTTAAACCAAAGCCAAGAGAGCTTACAGCGACAGGTGGTATTAGAAGCGCGCATTATTGAAGTCACGCTAAACGATGGCTATCAGCAAGGCGTGCGCTGGGATCGCATTGCAAGCGGCTTGACGGGCAGTGTGAACTTTGGCTTCAGCGGCGGAGCTATAGCGTCAAACTTTGCTGCAAATACCGCTGCAGGTATAGATCCAGCCATTAATGCAGTTAACGGCATAGGGAACTCAATATCTACAGATATTGGCGGCGTTTCTACATTGAGAATTTCCCGAGGTGACTTTGACGGCGTTATCAATATGCTGCAAACCCAAGGTGATGTTCAGATGTTGAGTAACCCCAGAGTGACCGTCACTAACAACCAGAAAGCAGTGATTAAAGTCGGTCAGGACGAATACTTTGTCACCGATGTGTCGACCAGTGAAGATCAAAGCGCGACACAAACCGAAAACGAAAATGACATCGAACTTACCCCGTTTTTTTCAGGTATTGCCTTAGATGTTACCCCTCAAATTGACAGAAGCGGCTCGGTTATATTGCACGTTCACCCATCAGTAACGGAAACGGCAGAGCAGACTAAAGTCATTCAGGTGGGCGATCAGCAAATCTTGCTGCCACTGGCACAAAGTAATATCCGAGAGTCAGATACGGTAATTCGTGCCCGCGATGGAGAAATTGTCGTGATTGGCGGTTTGATGGAAACCGTTACCAGTGAGCAAGAATCAAAAACGCCTTTGTTGGGCGACATTCCATTCATTGGTAACGCGTTTAAAAACAAAGCCAAAACGCAAAGTAAGCGCGAGCTGGTGATCTTGATACGCCCATCAGTTGTGCAACCGGACACGTGGGAAAAACAACGTCTTCGCACTCAGTCATTACTTGATCAGTGGTATAGAAACTAATTATGTATCAGGGCTTTTTTCACTTCACAGATATGCCGTTTTCGCTTACCCCGAATACGGATTTCTTTTGTGCGCTTGCGCCACACAATGAAGCGTTAAAAGTCATTTTATCAGCATTAAGTATGTCTGAAGGCTTTATAAAAGTAACCGGTGAAGTCGGTACAGGTAAGACATTGTTATGCCGTAAATTAATTAATCATCTGTCTGATAAATTTGTAGCCTGCTATTTACCCAATCCATACCTTTCGCCTGATGAATTACGCCAAGCATTTGCGAAAGAGTTAGGTATTGTTACGGAAGGAAATAGTGATAATCAAGGCTTGCATAATGCAATAGAGACAAAGCTATTAGCCCTTAAAAAAGAGGGGCGACAAGCGGTATTAATCATTGACGAAGCGCAGTCGCTGAGTTGGGATGCTCTTGAGATGCTGCGTCTTTTTAGCAATTTGGAAACGGAAAAAAGTAAGCTGCTTCAAATTGTCTTGTTTGGACAGCCTGAACTTGATGACAACCTGGCAAACCCTAAAGTAAGACAAATCCGCCAGCGAATAAGTTTTTCTTACACTTTACGCACAATGACGTCAGCCGAAGTCGATTACTACATTGGTCACCGGTTGACGACAGCAGGTGGTAACGAGCAGTTGATATCTAGAGGACTGCGCGCATTTATAGCGTTGGTTACCAAGGGTACGCCTCGCTTGGTTAACATAGTTTGTCATAAGATTCTTTTGCGCGCATATGGTCAGGGCAAGGCGTCGGCGACCTGGTCACATACACTAAGCGCCGTTTTCGATACACATGACTGTAAACGCAGACTTGTCCCAAGGCAGAGTCTTGTTATTTTGTCGCTTGCTGTGGTGGCAGTTGCAAGTGTACTACATGTATACGGCGCAGGTGGCATATGAGTATTTTGAATGACACCTTAAAGTCACTGGATGAACGCAATAAAAGTGAAGACTTTGGTTTGCCGCCAACCGTTGAAGTCAGTCAACGTCCAGTTTGGCCAAAAGCGCTCATGATCATCGCCGTTTTGGTGTTTGTAGTATGGTTAGTAATTACACTTTTATCTGGTACTTCCCATCGCGAAAAAAATGAAGATGAATTAAGCACAACGGCCGTTTCAAGTGCCCCGAGCGTTAACAACCCGCCTGCTGAAAGTACAATATCAGAGCGCGTTGCCGATAGCACAGCAGATATAAATGCGCCGTCACAAGGAATGCAATCGACCCCGTTATCTGAAAGTGATATGGCGCTACAAAACCGTGCGTCAGATGTGGCTGAGTTGGTTTTCAATACCGTTGATGAGTCATTAGAAGATGATGAAGCTCAATACAGAAAAAGGGTTACAACTACGGTATCAGCAACCAGCACAGCTGATGATGTGAATGCGTCAAGCGTCAATAACAGCGCAAACGCCAGTAGCCCTCAATCAGAACTGTCTGCGGTTAGCAAAACACAACCCTCAAGCTCGAAGGCCGTAGAGCCTAAACCCACAAATATCATAACCAGAGAGCCTGTAGTTGAGGTAGCACCTAAGTCACCTGAACGACAAAGTGCAATGCATTTAGAAGCAGGACTTAAAGCGTATAACTTTGGCATTTTTAATGAGGCTCAAAAAAGCTTCACGCTAGCACTGGCAACCTTTCCGCAAAATGACGAGGCGCGCAAGCAGCTAGCTGCACTTTATTTTGGACAAAACAATAATTTACAGGCACTGCAGGTACTTTCAGAGGGCATTGTGATCTCGCCTAGCGAATTAATTTGGCGAGAGCTAATGGCCAAAATTCTGGTGCAGGAAAGCCGCTTCGAAGAAGTATTGAATTTGATGCCTGATAGCTTGGATGCTAAAGCGTTAGCCGAAGGCCGTGCCGACTATCTAATTTTAAAGGGCACCTCTGCTCAAACCATCAATAAGTCAGAGCAAGCGATATCAGCATTCAGCGCTATGACATCGCTACAGCCTAATAATGCGAAATGGTGGTTGGCACTAGGGGTGAATTATGACGCATTGGCAGATGAGCGCCTGGCGATATCATCTTATTCCAGGGCACTCGCCATTGGCGGGCTTTCCTCTGCATCTGCACAATATGCAAACTCGCGTCTAACTGATTTACAGGAGCAGCCTTAATGCGACCTCGATTAAAGATGCGCCTTGGCGACTTACTCGTTCACGAAAACATTATCTCCAGTGAGCAGCTTGACAATGCGCTTGCGGCGCAGCGAACGTCAGGGCGCAAACTGGGGGATACACTTATCGATTTGGGCTTTATCGGCGAACCTCAGCTTCTCCGCTTCTTGGCACAGCAGCTAAATATTCCTTTCTTGGATATAACACAGCGCCGTATAGATCCAGAGCAAGCTCAGCTAATCCCAGAGACTTACGCACGTCGCTACCGTGCCTTGGTGTTAGAGGCGGACGACGATGAAGTGCTGCTGGGCATGAGCGACCCAACGGACTTGGGAGGCTTAGACCAGCTGGGCCCGTTAGTCGCTCCTCGAACCATTGAGCTGGCTATTGTACAAGAGAACCAAATGCTAGAGGCATTTGATTCTGTTTACCGCCGTACCCAGGACATTGCGTCGTTTGCTGAAAAACTAGGTGAAGAGTATGCAGACGAGGCTGATTTTGAGTTGTCAGCCCTTGATGACACCACCTCGGATGCCACGGTCGTTAAGCTACTTCACTCCATATTTGAAGATGCCGTTCAAGTTAGGGCATCAGATATTCACATCGAGCCCGATGAAAAAATCCTGCGTATTCGTCAACGTGTCGACGGCGTTTTGCAAGAAAACACGCTCAACCAAGTGAAAATAGCGTCGGCGCTGGTACTACGACTCAAACTCATGTCTGGCTTGGATATATCTGAAAAGCGTATTCCACAAGACGGACGATTTAATATTAAAGTGAAAGGACACACCTTAGATGTGCGTGTGTCGACCATGCCGGTAGCCAATGGAGAAGCGGTTGTTATGCGTTTGTTAGACCAGTCTGCTGGCCTACTAACGCTAGACCAAACCGGTATGCCCGATGCTATGGCAGAGAAATTTAGAGCTGCCATTAATCGTCCCCACGGTATGATCCTGGTAACGGGGCCTACGGGTTCCGGTAAAACTACGACTCTGTATGGGGCACTTAGCGAACTCAATAAGCCTGACCTTAAAATCATAACGGCTGAAGACCCCATTGAATACCGTCTACCGCGAATCAACCAAGTTCAGGTTAATGCCAAAATTGGGCTGGACTTTGCCGCCATTCTTCGCACTACGTTACGTCAAGACCCTGACATTATAATGGTGGGGGAAATGCGTGACCAAGAAACCGTAGAGATTGGTCTTCGAGGTGCATTAACCGGCCATTTGGTATTAAGTACGCTTCACACCAACGACTCAGTAACCAGCGCTATTCGCCTTATCGATATGGGCGCGGCGCCGTATTTGGTTGCTACTTCATTACGAGGAGTGCTTGCACAGCGTCTGGTTCGTAGGGTGTGTGAAAACTGTAAAGAAGAAAAGCCTGCAACCGCCCAAGAACAAGCGTGGGTTGGCTTCTTGAAACCTGAATTAGCCACTGCCACCTTCTATAAAGGGCGCGGGTGCAACAGTTGTAATCACACAGGATACAAAGGCCGGATAGGTGTTTTTGAATTTCTGGAAATGAACGAGGACATGATGGAGGCCTTGCGTGAAGACGACACGCAGGGCTTCGTAGATGCGACTAAGGCGAATAAAGACTTTGTTCCTTTATCTCACATGGCACTGGACTACGCAGCTCAGGGCAAAACTTCTTTAGATGAAGTGTTCAAAGTCGCTGAATTTGTTCCTGAAGTGGTGAATCACTAATGCCACAGTTCAAGTACGCAGGTAAGTCAACGCAAGGCGGGCCTCAAAAAGGGGTTATTGAAGCCGCGTCATCGCAAGCCGCAGCACAAGCCTTGCTGTCACAAAACATTGTGCCTCTTACCATTGTTGAATCAAAAAAACGCAGTGCAGAAAATGAAGGAGACGGCTTCGATATCACGCGTTTATTTCAACAAAAGGTGGGACTGGATGAAATGATCATATTCTCCCGCCAAATGTACTCATTGCTAAAGGCCGGTATTCCCATTATTCGCGCCATTAAAGGCCTAAGCGAAAATGCATCGCATAAACGCTTTCAAGAGATTTTGAAAGATATTGCAGACCAGTTAGAGCAGGGACGAAGTCTGTCTTCTTCCATGGCTAAATATGAAAAAGTGTTTACGAGACTTACCATATCCGTGGTGGTGGTAGGTGAAAATACCGGTAAATTAGACGACGTATTCCTACAGCTTGCCCTCTATTTCGAACGCGAGCAAGAAACCCGCAAGCGCATCAAATCGGCGCTGCGCTATCCCACTTTTGTGTTAATTGCGCTAGCAATTGCCATGTTTATTTTGAATCTATTTGTTGTGCCAGTGTTCACCCAAATGTTTGAGCGCTTTGACACTGAACTTCCAATTATGACCCGCGTGTTAATTGGAACTTCCAATTTCTTTGTGAACTATTGGTGGCTGCTAATTATTGTGATTGTGGGAGGGATTTTCGCTGTTAAACAATACGTTAGTTCGACTAATGGACGACTCAAATGGGACAAATTTAAACTAAAGTTGCCTATCGTGGGCAGCATTATTGAGCGATCATTACTTTCAAGATATAGCCGAAGTTTTTCAATGATCTTACGTGCAGGCGTGCCGTTAACCGCAGGGCTTTCACTTACTGCCGACGCCGTTGACAACGCGCACATGCAAAAGCGCATCAAAGAAATGCGGCAAGGGATCGAAAAAGGCGAAAGTTTGCTTAGAGTTTCGAAAAATAGCGAACTGTTTTCTACACTTGTACTACAGATGATTGCAGTAGGTGAGGAGACGGGGCGACTAGAACCATTGTTAGAAGAAAGTGCTGACTATTACGAACGTGAAGTCGACTTCGACTTGAAAAGTTTAACGGCCAAAATCGAACCTATTTTGATTGGTTTTGTTGCGGTAATGGTATTGATCCTGGCGCTTGGCATATTTACGCCAATGTGGAACATGATGTCGGCGGTGAAAGGCGGCTGATAAAGCGCTTTATAACTGGGGAAAAGCGTGGCAAGCACCAAAACGGGGTTACTTAATTTTGTTGTTATAGGCGTATTGCTTGCTGTTATTGGGACAACATACGTGTTTTACGCGACACCAATTATTGATGAAGCGGAAAAGGTTAACAAAGAGAACGCGGTTGCACAGTTTCAGCGAGTGGTGATGTTAGCCAGGGCACAATGGATAAAGACTAAGCAAGATACTGTGCTTATTTACGAAACTGAGTTTGACGCTGGTGGCAAAGTTAAACAGCGCAAAGATGTGGCGGCAGAGCTATACATTAATGAAAAAGGCTGGCCCGAAGGGCTTGAAAAAGAACAGGGGAATGCGTGCGAATACATGCTGACACTTGCAACCTTAAGAGAAGGTGAAGCGCTGTCAACAGTGACTGTAAGCGACCAGTATGCAAACGGTCACTTACAATGTGCATTCTTTTGGGGAAGAGAGATTTGGTTTGAATATAACGCTGGTAGCGGCGTTGTCAGGCAAAGAAACAGTTGATTAAACGGCGGCACAATTCGCCTTTATCGTCATCAAGGAGATGTTATGAACACCAAACAACAAGGCTTTACGCTAATCGAGCTGATAATTGTTGTAATCATTCTAGGGTTGCTTGCGGCCACAGCATTACCACGCTTTATTGATGTTACTGATGAAGCTCGTGAAGCAAGTGTTGAAGGTGTTGCCGGCGGTTTTGCAGCCGCGGTAGGTCTTGTAAGAGCGCAGTGGGAAGTTGAAGGCCGTCCGAGCGGAAACAATGGAAATGGGAACGGCACTGTAATCACTTACGATCAAACGCAAGTAGGGGTAGACGGCACCATTGGTTACCCAACGGGAAGCTCTACAGGCAACACACTTATTTCTACCGTTAACGACACTGAATGCAAAAACGTATTTGACCTAATTCTTCAGTCAGCACCAACAAACACAACGTCGACGAACGACACCGTTGTTGCTGATTTCAGATATGCCGTTCGTGAGGACGACTCAGGTGCAAATACACTTTGTGTTTACTACTTAGTTGAATCTATGGGTTTACCTAATAGTTCAGCACCGGCAGACGGAACGCCAGACGGCACAACGTACGACGGTTTCACTTACAACCCAGCCACTGGCCAGGTTACTGTTTTTTAATTAATACCTAGGAAGTTTAATTATGCAAAAAGTATCAACACAACAGGGTTTTACCCTAATCGAGTTAATCATTGTTATTGTACTGCTGGGTATTCTAGCGGTAACCGCAGCACCTAAGTTTTTGAACCTTCAAGATGATGCGCGTGATTCTGTATTACAGGGAATTGCCGGAGCTTTGGAATCTGCTTCGTCAGTGGTCTATGGCAAAGCATTGATCAATGGCCAAGCCAATGCCGAAACAGGTACGGTAGACATTGGTAATAACATCACTGTGGAAACAGTGTACGGTTATCCAGATGCAACACTTGATAATTTGAATGATCTATTAGACTCAGATATTGGCAACGATTATCTAACTAATCCTGTACCGAATTCGGATCCAGCTCAAATCCTAATTTATTATAAAGGTTACACTGGCTACACTACAGCTCCTACTGACGCAGACTCAAATTGTGCTATCACCTACACAGCTCCTTCTGCTATTGGTGAGAGACCCTCTATTAACGTTGAAACTTGCGTTCAGTAATGTGAAGAAAACCGGTTTTACATTAGTAGAACTTATCATAACCATATTGGTTATTGGGGTGCTGGCGGTAACCGCCGCACCTCGCTTTCTTGGTAACGATACGGAAGAAGCTATCGCCCTTCGCGATCGCACGCTTCAAGTCGTTCGTAACATGCAGTTTCGTGCTATGCAAAATGTGCAAGACACTAGCTGTGTGAAAATAACCGCCACAATCATTGCCCCTCCCGCTGGCCACGATTGTACAAACGCCCTTTCTACCGCTTTTGATGCCGATCAGGTAGTCGATGCATCAAGCACCGACTTTACTTTTCAAACTGCCGATGAAAATGGCGATAGCTTTTCTCAAATTCAGTTTGACGGGTTTGGCAGGCCGCGAAATATAGCGTGTTCAACGAATTGTAGAATTCAAATAAGTACCTTTGCCATGTGTTTACAAAGCGAAGGGGCAGTTTATGCGTGCTAGGGTTGTGTTGCCTGTACATAGAAAATGCGAGAACGGCTTTACCCTGCTAGAGCTGGTGATTGGCATTGTTGTATTTACGATTAGCCTAACCGTAGTACTGTCGCTTATTGTCCCGCAAGCTGAACAAACCGCAGAGCCATTTCGTCAGGTGAAAGCGGCGAAATTAGGGCAGTCTTTAATGAATGACATTCTTAGTCGCTCTTATGATGAAAATAGTGACAGAAGCCCGCCATTTGTCACCTGCGTCGATAAACCTGATCCGTCTGATGCCAATGATAACTTGTGTTCCGACCTTCTAGGTCCCGACGCTGGTGAAACCTCTGAAGAAGCTTATGACGATGTAGATGATTATAATGGTTATGCTATTAGCAATGTTGGCGGCAATTATAATGGCTTTGCATACAAAGTAGATGTTACGTATGACTCTTCAATAGATGTGACTTCTGATCCTCAAGCAGTTGTATATTGCCCAGACCCAGAAGAGGCAATTAATGCCTGCGTGGTTCCCGAAAATAAACAATACAAGCGTATCGATATCGCGGTCACAGCTCCAGACGGCCAAGTTTACAACTTCAGTGCTTATCGAGGGAGCTATTAATGTCCCTACCAAAAGCAAGACGCCAACGCGGTTTTACACTTATAGAGCTTATCTTAGTGATCACTATTTTAGGCGTGATTAGCGTATCCGTGGCACAGGTTATTTCTTTAAGCGCACAAATCTATATAACTGGCGCAGAGCGTACCCGACTTGTTTCAGATGCGCGCTTTATTATTTTGCGATTGGAAAAAGAACTTCGAAATATTGTGCCTAACTCGGTCTCTTTTGACGCTAGTTTAGGGTGCTTAACCTACTATCCAATCGTTATGAGCGGTACATATACCGCAGACCCTTTTGATGATGAGCTACATTCTGTCGTTTTTAAAATGAAAGCCCCCGCATCTGGAGATAAATTAGTTATCTACCCAACGAGTCCGCAAAGTGCGATTGATAACAGCGTAGACTATAATGGATATACCGCCGCGACCGATAACGAAGGAAATGTTTTAGATCACCAATACATAATTGAGTTAGGAGCCGTAAACACTCAATCCTCCCCAGGGAAGCGTTTTTTTGTGTTTAACGAAAATCCAGTGTCAGTGTGTAAGGAAACAAGGCCGCAAGGTGAGGCCTTGGTGCGAAGAGATGGAACGATTACAGGTATTATCGCAACGAATGTAAGTAGTTGGAGTGCAGACGTAATAACGGTAAGTTTGCGCCAAAATGCTTTGGTCAAATTAGACTTAACGCTCATCGGTAATGATGACGAGGCGTTGGCTTTCTCGCACGAGGTACATTTCCCCAATGTTCCCTAATAGACAATATACTTTATCGCCTTCTCGCACTCTATCAAAACAACGTGGCTCTACCACCATTGTGGCTATCATTATTAGCATTGTACTTCTAGGACTTGGCATTGCGTTGTCTAATCAGATTTCGTCAAACATACGTCAGCAATCCATTGAGTATTATGGCGCTCGCGCCTATTTAGCAGCGCAGAGCGGTGTTGAGATGTTGGTATCTAGACTTGTCGAACTTGAGGACCCGCTGTGTCCAGACGAATATGAGCTTATGCCGCAAAGTACGGTCTCTTTCCCTAATTGTGTTATTCGCGTTGAATGCGTTGAGACACCAGACGACGTAATTGAGCCTGATGTCACGTCCGGAAAGATAGATGTCTACGAATTTACTGCAACGGCAAGTTGTAGAAGCGGGCAAATTGATACCTCTAGAAGTGTAACTGTGGAAGTAAGGCAGGAACAATAATGAACTTAAAGTCTATTTCGCTGTTTTGTTTGTTTCTCACGTTATGTGTTGCACTGCCCGTGCAAGCCGTCCCTCAAATCGAAGGCAGGTTCATCGAGCTTCAAAACACCTACAATAAAGCAGAGTGGACGACCATTAGCTTTTCACAGGTATACGACGAGCCGCCAGCGGTGTTTATGCTCTCTACTAATCAAGGTAGCAACCCAGCGATTGTCAAAATTCGCAACGTTACCCGCACAGGTTTTGAAGCTTTGCCCCTTGAGCCTTCTGGAGAAGATGGTCCGCATATCACGATGGGAGCACATTACTTAGCGATTGCGTATGGCGTTCATGAATTCCCTGACGGTGATATTGTTGAAGTCGGTAAGATGGAGCTCGGAGGGGGGACTATTCAGGCATCGACAAGCTCTCCTTGGTATGAACCTGACGGCCCCTTGAAGGTGGGCGAAGAAAATGCGAGATATGCTCGCGTTTCACTTGAAACTGATTTTGGTGAACAGCCTGTTTTCTTTCACTCTATTCAAACGTTAAACAACCAAGTTGACGTTAATGGAAAGAAGCCACCCAACGAACATTTGTTGCCGTTTCTAACTATTGCAGCAAAGTATGAAGCACCGTCTTATTTTATGGCGTTGGAAGCGTCTGAAACAGATTATGCGCCAGTTACACACAATGAAACGGTAGCTTACATGGCGACAACAGAGGGATTCAATCGTAGATTTTTCGATGACAATGGTATTGAAGTGGTTTGGGAAGCCGATTTTGCCGACGTACGCATACAGGGGTGGGACGATGGTTGCTTTCGAAATGACTTTAAAAACAACTATACGCAAACTCCTTTGGTTGCAGCCAGTAAAATAAGTAGAAACGGCGGCGATGGCGGTTGGCTTCGCAGCTGCGGCGTAAACAAAAATAGGCTTGGACTTCGTGTAGATGAGGATAGGAGCTTAGACTCTGAGCGCAACCACACTGAAGAAGACGCTAGCATTCTGGCTATGACTTCAGAGTTTGTGTTTAGTGGCGAAGTTCCTAGTTGTGATGACGCCTTTCCTGGCGCGGTTGCCGCTTTTGGTGGTTCCGCAATTTCACTCGCAGCCGGTAGCCGAATGATTGATGAAAATGCAGGTGTGTTGTCAGCACAGCAGTTTATCACCGACGCTACAAGTGGATCTGCAGACTACCCAAAATGCGGACAGAACCCTGTCGACTGTACCGTGAACAACACAGATGCGCTTACCGACTCACAAGCGAGAGCGATACCAACAATTACCATTGACGATAGCGGCCCAGAGATAGCAGAAGGGGATTTAGCAGGGGATTATTATTTTAACCGTCAACTGGTAACCATGGCGGCGGGTAACTACAACGTAATTGCACCCACGCGAATTTATGTTTCTGACCCAGGGGACAATATAGGTGGTGTGGCTACAAAGTTCACCATGGTGAACGCAAATATCACTGTCGCTGAAGGGGCTTATCTCGCTATTTATGTCGATGGAGATGTGGTCATCGATGGCTCAAACCCCAACGCATTGGTTTTAGCAAAAGGTGAAATAAGCTTTGCCAATGTGTCTGAAGGCACATTGAGAGGCCGCTTTACCGCGGGAGGAGGCGTTGGCTCACCTGCTACTCTGAGGGTAACGGCTAATGACGTGCCAAACAATATTCCTGGCATCTGCGGTCGGGAAGTCATTGAAGTACTGAATCACTATCGTTTTGAACTGGCTGATAACAAGGGTAGCAGCTGCGCCGCGAAAGAAGTTACCCTAAAAGCCTGTGCAGACGTCAACTGTGATTTACTCTACTCTCAGCCATCTACAGTCAACTTAGTGCCCGTTAATAGCGGTAACTATCGATGGTCGCCTGACGACAGCGTAACGTTTATCGGGCAGACCTCGCTAACACTCGATAGCCTTAGAGGCGCAGATCCTGAACTTGCTACTTCGGGAGAAAATCCATCTTCTCAATTGCGTTGCTTTATCGGTGGTAAAGAAGTGAATTTAGGTAGCTGTAAAATAAAGTATGAATCCGACGGGCTGGTGTTTAAGAATATCACTGATGATTCAGAAACCATCGTTACTCAGCTTTCTGGTAAGCCTTCAGACACTGGCTTTAACAGCAAGACCTATGCAATCGAAGCATGTGGGAATTCTGACACGCTAAAAAATCAAATTGTCGATGTTGAATTAAATTATAACTGTGCTAGTTCGAGCAATTGTTCTAACACCCTACTGCTTATCAATAACGGTAATGAACATCAACTGGGGCTAACCCCACGCACCTTTCCTATCCAATTTGATGCTGACTCGCGAGCTGCATTTACAATTCAATACCCAGATGCGGGAGAGTTGTCGTTGTCAGCAGACATAACTAATCGAAGCGGTATTGCAGGTTCTTCTAATACTTTTAAAGTGCGTCCATTCGGCTTTGCTATGAATATCTTAAATGATAGCGGCACGAGCTCCAATCTTAACGGTTACGCGAATAGTGCGAATGGTTCGCTGCTCAAACTGACAGGGGAAGACTTTGTCTTAGGCTTGCGAACAGTACAGTGGGTCGATGGTGAAGACAGTAACGACGATGGAATACCAGATAACTTTGCAGCACTGGAAAACAATAATACCGCGGAGCATTTTTCAGGTAGCGCGTTGTTAACACCCTTAAATATACTTCCTAGTGGCGGCGCAACGGGTACATTGAGCGTGCCCAGTGTTTTATTTAGCGACGAAGGTAAAGTTAACGTTGGTGTTAATTACGATGAGGTAGGTACAATTTCCATTGCTGCACAGAGTACTTATTTGTCAGATACCAACGTGCAAGGGCTGGTGCAAAACGTTGGGCGTTTCGCACCTTCTAATTTTGCCTTGAGCGGAAGTGTTGAAGCAGCATGTAACGTCAATGGTGCATTTAATTACTTTGAACAACCTATTAGTGAAGTAAGCTTCTCGCTAACCGCACTTAACCAAAATGGCAGCCGCACCACAAACTACTACGATGGTTTTAATAAGCTAACCAGTCTCGGTTTGCAGGTTGAGCATGACGGTAATTTGCTAAACCGTTTGGAAAATATCAACTCGATAGGCTGGCCTCAAAGCGGAGCGACAGGACAAATTACTTTCTCTGATAATGACATTGCATTTAGCCGCTTAGGTAGCGCAACGCAGGATGGGGCATATATCGATGCTGCTGTCGTACTGGTGGCAGACCAAGCACAAATTGAGGGCGCAAACTTCAATGGACTTTCTTGTTCCGGTCAGTGCGTTGACGATTTTGGTGATTCAATCAGCTTTGCCTACGGTCGTGCAACGTTGATAAATAACTACGGTGCAGCCGACGAAGCGCTTTTGTTACCGCTTCGCACTCAATATTGGGACGGAAATAATTGGCGAATTAATAAGTATGACAGTTGTACGGCTTATGATCACGACAACGTGAATGACGAATCTGGTGAATTGGTTTCTTCGGGGGAAGAGTCGTTAAGTGAAGGAGCCTATAGAAATAGTGACGGAATACGCCTGTCATCACCAAACGGTGCTGGCAATTATCCTGTTAGTTATACGCCTGATGCTTGGCTATTGTGGGATTGGGATGGAGATGGCGAAGCTGATAACCCTCCAAACGCAACGCTCACGTATGGTGTGTATCGAGGAAACGACAATATCATTTACAAGCGCGAGCAAATCAATAATTAGCAAAGAAGGTTATCCCGCTTGATTGTAATGCTGGTTGCGTAGCACACCGTAGTGGCGCCAACATAAAGAGATGTAAATTATTAGCAAATTGTTTTTGAACCTTCTAATTTTCACAGGGTCACTATGTGGGTCTAGTTTTAAAATTATTTGGAAACGCGTGTGTGGTATCCCTTCATGGGTAAAGCGCTAAAACTACTAAGCAAAAATGCAGTTATTTCGTCACTTAATTACAGCATTACTTGCCCAAAATAGCCCCCATTGTTAAAGTGTGCGAATAAATATCGACTTCACGTTAAAGCGTCGCCATCTCACCTTTGCAAATACGCGTTAACACAGAAACAGGAATACACTCTTCATGTTTAAAAAGCTTCGAGGCATGTTCTCTAACGATCTGTCCATCGACCTCGGAACAGCTAATACGCTGATTTATGTAAAAGACCAAGGTATTGTTCTGAACGAGCCTTCAGTAGTAGCTATTCGTCAAGAGCGCGCAGCAGGACCAAAAAGTGTTGCAGCGGTAGGTGCAGAAGCTAAGCGAATGCTTGGTCGTACGCCGGGTAATATACGTGCAATTCGTCCGATGAAAGACGGTGTTATTGCCGACTTTTACGTCACTGAAAAAATGCTTCAGCACTTTATTAAACAAGTGCATGACAATAATTTCTTGCGCCCAAGTCCTCGTGTATTAGTGTGTGTTCCTTGTGGCTCAACACAAGTTGAGCGCCGCGCAATTAAAGAATCTGCACTGGGTGCAGGTGCCCGCGAAGTTTATCTTATCGACGAGCCAATGGCGGCTGCTATTGGTGCGGGTTTACCTGTATCAGAAGCAACAGGTTCAATGGTGGTCGATATTGGTGGTGGTACAACAGAAGTTGCCATTATCTCACTTAACGGCGTAGTTTATTCATCATCTGTTCGTATTGGTGGTGACAAGTTTGATGAAGCTATTATCAACTACATTCGTCGTAACTTCGGTTCACTAATTGGTGAAGCAACCGCTGAACGCATTAAGCATGAAATAGGTGCTGCCTACCCAGGTGAAGAAGTGCGCGAAATTGAAGTGCGCGGTCGCAACCTAGCAGAAGGCGTCCCTCGCGGGTTCACGCTAAACTCAAACGAAATTCTTGAAGCGCTTCAAGAACCACTAACCGGCATTGTTTCAGCCGTTATGGTGGCGCTTGAACAGTCTCCGCCAGAGCTTGCTTCAGACATTTCTGAGCGCGGTATGGTACTTACCGGTGGTGGCGCGTTACTTAAAGACTTAGATAGATTGCTAATGGAAGAAACGGGCATTCCAGTTGTTATTGCTGATGATCCGCTTACTTGTGTAGCACGCGGCGGTGGTAAGGCATTCGATATGATTGACCTTCACGGTGGCGACCTGTTTAGCTACGAATAAACAGGAAAGGCAACCGTAAGGTTGCCTTATTTGTATCATGGATACTATTTTTACCCGCGGCCCTTCGTTAAATAACAGGCTTACACTGGCGCTTGTGCTGTCGGTGATTCTGATATTTGTCGACCATAAGCTAGACGGTTTCAAATCAACGCGGGTTTATCTCAACTCATTAATGAGCCCACTTCAGTATTTAGCAAACCTTCCCGGTTTAATGCTAAATGAAAGTGCCCAGCGTCTTACCTCTCAAGAACAATTGCTGGCCGAAAACCAGAAACTTAATAATCAGCTGTTGCTAATGAGCGAAAAGCTCCAGCAGTTCGATGTCATTGCAAAAGAAAATGCACAATTACGAGAGTTACTGCAGGCACCTATTCGGGTTTCTTCTCGAAAAATGGTTGCTGAGTTAATGGCGGTGGATAAAAACCCGTATAGCCAGCAGGTGGTTATCAACAAGGGTGCGATAGACGGCGTATATCTGTCTCAGCCAGTTATTGATGATAAGGGCATAGTGGGTCAGGTAATGGAAGTTGGGTCTACAAACAGCCGTGTATTGCTGATTGCCGATGTTACCCACGCTATTCCTGTGCGATCTCTTCGAAACGATATTCGCTTTATCGCAACCGGAAGCGGCGCACTAAACGAGCTGTATCTAGAGCATGTTCCTCATAGTGTCGATATTCAAGAAGGTGATACATTAATTTCGTCTGGCTTAGGAAAAGTCTTTCCAGAAGGTTACCCTGTGGCAAGAGTGTCACAAGTCGTCCGAGATGAAAGCCGCCCTTTTGCTCGTGTTATTGTCACACCTTTAGCAAACCTAGACAGGCTTCGACACCTATTGCTGTTATGGCACACGCCTGAGTCAGAAAATGAGTCTGATGCTAACTCAACTGACGACACTGATAAGCCAGCTGTAAACGAGGAAGAATCTTCAGATGCGTAAACGTAACCTCGTTATATGGATTAGTCTGTTAGTTGCTCTGGTACTGCAAATTGTTCCACTGCCCACTCAAGTAGATGTGTACCGGCCTGACTGGGTGCTGGTTGTATTAGCATATTGGAGCATGGCGTTGCCCCACAGAGTGAATGTGGGTGTAGCCTTCTTAACGGGCGTAGCCATGGATGTGCTTGTAGGCACAACCTTGGGCATTCATAGTTTCGGCTTAAGTATTTGTGTTTATATATTAGCGGCTAATTACCAAAGACTAAGAAATTACTCCGTTTGGCAGCAAGCCATTATTATCGGTCTACTATCAGCGCTATACCACTTACTTACATTTTGGGTGCAGCATCTACTGACTGATATTTATTTCCAAGTCGATTACCTGTGGCCGGTGATAACGTCAATGGTGTTGTGGCCGTGGGTATTTTGGCTGCTTCGACGCACGCGCAGACAGTTTTCAATTTCGTAACCCGAACACGTTCTCGATTAAACCAAAGGTAAGCCAATGACAAAATCGGTAGTGTTAGCGTCAGCCTCTCCACGACGCACCGCTTTGCTCAAGCAAATGAACATAGCCCATACAATACAGCCTGCCGATATTGACGAGTCGCCCCGTGACAACGAGCCACCGATGGAGCTTGTCGCAAGGCTAGCCAGTGAAAAAGCCCAAGCGGTGAAAGCATACCTTGAGGATCAGCAGGCAATGACCGACGACAAGGTTATTCTGGCCAGCGACACCCTAATATCGTTTAACGGACAAAGTGTTGGCAAGCCAGAAGATAAAGCAGATTCTAAGCGCATCCTCACTATGCTTTCTGGTAAAACTCATGACGTCCTTACCGCTATTTGTGTGCTTGATAACGCTCAGCAACAGACTCAAGTAATTACCACATCTGTGACTTTTGCAGCATTGACGGATGAGCAAATTGACGCATACTGGGAAACAGGAGAACCTGCCGACAAAGCAGGGAGTTACGCTATTCAAGGTATTGGTGGTGAGTTTGTAGTTTCCATTAACGGCAGTGCAAGTGCCGTAATAGGCCTACCACTGTACGAAACCCGCCAATTACTTAATGCATTTGGAGTTGTGTCGTGAGTGCTGAACTGCTTATTAACGTTACCCCGTCAGAGTCACGGGTGGCGCTTATTGAAAACGGAATACTGCAAGAAATTCACGTAGAGCGTCATACCAAACGCGGTTTGGTTGGCAATATCTATCGCGGTAAAGTTAGCCGTGTATTACCGGGAATGCAGGCAGCATTTGTTGATATCGGTTTAGAAAAGGCCGCCTTCTTACATGCATCTGACATTGTCATTCACAATGAAATTGCTGAAGAAGTCTCGGCAAGCCATATTCAAAAGCAAGACATTCGCGAGTTGGTGCGAGACGGTCAAGATATTGTGGTTCAGGTGGTGAAAGATCCTATCGGTACCAAAGGCGCACGCCTTACCACAGACATTACTATCCCCAGCCGTTATCTTGTATTTATGCCTTCGGTAACTCACGTAGGCGTATCTCAACGCATTGAAGAAGAAGCAGAAAGAGAGCGCTTAAAGTCGCTGGTGCAAGAGTTTTGTGATGAAAACGGTGGCTTCATTCTGCGTACTGCGGCGGAAGGCGTGGGCAAAAACGAACTGCAGTCCGACGCAGCATTTTTGCGAAGGCTGTGGGATAAAATTCAGTCGCGTATGAAAAAGCGTAAGTCGAACGTGCTTTACGAAGACTTACCGCTAGCACGACGAGTGCTACGCGACTTTGTTGGTACAGAGCTCGACAGAATTCGTATCGACTCGAAACTATCATTCAATGAACTTCACCAGTTCACCAAAGAGTATGTGCCTGAAATGAACGGCAAGCTCGAATACTACCCGGGTGATAGACCTATTTTTGATTTATACGATGTGGAAAATGAGGCGCAGCGAGCCTTGGAACGCCGTGTCGATTTAAAATCTGGCGGCTACTTGATCATTGATCAGACCGAAGCGATGACCACAATCGATATTAATACGGGCGCTTTTGTTGGCCACCGGAACTTAGAAGAAACAATTTTTAACACCAATATTGAGGCGACGCAGGCAATTGCCCGTCAGTTAAGATTGCGCAACTTGGGTGGGATGATCCTTATCGACTTCATCGATATGATTGAACCAGACCACAAACGACGTGTCTTACACTCACTAGAGGTGGCGACGAACAAGGACAGAGCCAAGATAAATATTCACGGTTTTACTGCGCTAGGGCTAATTGAAATGACCCGTAAACGCACCCGTGAAAGCATTGAGCATATATTGTGCGGAGAATGCCCGGTGTGTAAAGGGCGAGGCACGGTAAAAACCATTGAAACCATTTGCTTTGAAATTATGCGTGAAATTGTACGGGTGAATCGCGCCTACGACGCAGACAAGTTTGTGGTTTACGCTTCACCAAAAGTGGCGGAAGCCTTAATGGGTGAAGAGTCTCATATGCTGGCAGAACTGGAAGTATTTGTGTCTAAACAAATCAAGGTTCAAACAGAAACATTGTACAATCAGGATAAGTACGACGTCGTCATGATGTAACGCATTAACGTATACAAAGGCAAAATGTGACAAATTTTTCGTCGGTAGCCGCTTATCTACTTAAGAAGTTTTGGCTGCTACTCGCCGTATTGCTTGTACTTTTCGCGCTTGTTTTAAGCGCTGCACGCTATGCTCTGCCGCATATTGAGCACAACAAACACCTGTTGGAAAATTATATTAATGAGCAGTATGGCGTAAACCTATCCATCCAAAGTGTGCATGCTGTTTGGCAGCGCAATGGTCCAAGTATTGTGCTCAATTCGGTGTCGTTGGCTAAAAACGATGCTTCCCCTGTTGCATTGGATATCAGGCAAATCTACGTCGAGCTAGATTTTTGGGAATCGCTACGCCACCAACTTATCTCATCTACCCGTTTTGAGCTGCGTGGTCTTAAGCTTGATATTGACGCCGATCGCCTTTCTGGAGGCGATAAGAATAACTTCCCTGTAGTAAATGCACTAGAGCGTCTGTTTTTAGAGCAGCTTCAAAGCTTCTCGTTAGAAGACGGGGTGGTATCTGTCACTCACCTTAATGAAACCAATTCATTTGATATTGAAAGTTTATCGTGGAACAACCATGAAGAGCGACACCAAGGTTTAGGTCAGCTTAAGGTTGCAGATTTAGCGGCTAACTCGGCGTCGTTTATCATTGATATCACGGGCACGCGGGAAGACTTTGACGGCGTGTTTTACGCCAAAGCAGAAGAGCTCGATATTTCTCCGTGGGTAAGCGATCTCATCAAAACCAAGCGCCCACTAGCGCAAAGCCGCGCAAACTTTGAAGTATGGACTAACTTTTCCCAAAGTGAAGTTACTAGCGTACAAGCTGAGCTAAGTGAGAGTCTTCTAGAGTGGGGTAGTGGCCGCGCGAAAACAATAACAGGTATAAGCGGTGGTAGTCTTCAGGCGTTGCCTAACGACGAGAACAGACAGGGAGGCTGGAATGTCCGAGTGGATCAATTGGTGCTTAATTCGAGCAACGAGACCCTTACAACAGACCTAATTGGCAGTATAAGTGCAAATGGTGATGCGCTGATAAACACCGTAAAGCCGGTGCAAATTAACCCCTTTCTGCTGCTGTTACCGCTTTTCATGGATGATACCAGTGAAGAAGAAATACGCGGGCTTAATCCAAAAGGCGAGTTGGCCACGTTGCAGGTTCAATGGCACAACGGCCAGCCTTCTTTAGCGGCTAAAGTGCTAGATTTGCAGTGGGACAAAACAGATAAGGTACCAGGTCTTTCGTCGCTAGATGCAGACTTTTTCTGGTATAAAAATAATGGCGCTATCTACTTAGAGAGTGCGGATAGCTTACTAAGTGCCAACGGCGTAATTAAGAAAGACGTCAATATAAACCTGTTTAAATCTCAGTTTTATATTTACCCAGAGCAGATAGATAGCGAAGACAAGCAGTGGGTAGTAAAAGGCAGCGATATGCTGTTCGATAGTGATGCCGTTACTCTTCATCCGCAGTTTAAACTGAATACGTCGACAGGGTTTATGTCGCTTTATGTGGATGTAAGCCCATTGGCGCTAAATGAGGTGAGCAGTTTATTTCCCCCTTCTTTAATGGGGGCCAATACCGACAAATACCTTACTCGTGCGTTTACAGGAGAAGGTGAAATCGCAAATGCGCGCGTGCTGTGGCACGGTCGCACGAGTGACTTTCCGTTTGACGACAACACGGGCATTTTTCAGGCGTATGTCGATATTGAGCAGGGGGATTTTCTTTTTGCGCCAGACTGGCCGGCACTTAATAACTTAGACCTATCTTTGTATTTTGTGAATAATGCATTAGTGATGGAGAGCCCTAGTGCGACGCTTGCTGGTATGAAAATCAGTGATATGTCGGCTGCCATTCCAAGCTTTAGTCCAGATGCTCGCCTGATTATTTATGCCAATGGTACTGGCACTGGTAACGCGCTAACCGCGTTAATGATGGATTCGTCCCTTAAAAAATCTTTAGGCAAAGTACTTAACGAAGACGTGCAAATTGGCGGGCCTCTATCTGCCGATATAAAGCTTGATATCCCGTTTAAAGGCAAAGATGTGGTGGCATCGGGAACGGCGCACTTGTCGAATAATCCCGTTTTTGTTGCGACCACAAATATGCTATTTGATAAGGCATCGGGAAAGGTGTCATTTGTTAATGGCGATATAGACGCAAGTGGGCTTCAGGCGCAGTTTCTTAAACAGCCGGTGAACTTGTCGCTATCCGGTAGACAGGGCGACACATACGACCTAAATGTAGAGTTAGGTGGGCGATGGCATGTACACCCGCTGGCTAACTATGTGAATACAGACCTCACCGAATACATCGACGGCGAAAGTGATTGGAACACTACAGTTCAACTGTCGCTTTCAAACAGTGGGTTTAACTATACTGCCAATTTAACTGCAGATTTAACGGCGACACAAAGTGTATTGCCTGCTCCCTTCGATACGCCAGCGGGCAGCAGTTTACCGCTGCTTATTACCAGTAAAGGCGATGGCAAAGCATCAAATGTGGAGGCGTCACTTGGTGATAACATTCGTTTTGATGGCGTACTACCGCACAAAGAAATGCAGTTTTCACGTGCGCACTTGGCACTTGGCGAAAGCGATATAGCCAACATTGGTACAGGTTTTAGTATCAGTGCTAATCTAGCTCAAGCTGATGTGCAAGAATGGTTTACCACTATAAATATGTTACTTTCCGGTAAAGGGAAAGACACCAGCACCGCCGTTGCAAAAACAAATGCTCAATCGAGTATCCAATCAAACGAAAGCAAAAAAGCGAATTTGTTTGGTACTCCCTCGCGGATATTCGCCAAAGCCGACAAGCTAAATTTTGCTGGCCACAGTATTAATGATGCGCAGCTCAGTGCAACAGAACGCAATAAAGATTGGATCCTAGACTTAGCGTCGCCTCAGGCAAGAGCCACTATTCGTATTAATAGTGATTTAGACGAGCAGGGCATTGAGATAAATGCCGACTATTTATCACTAGAGAAGCCTGCTCAAGCCGGGGGAGCGACAAAAACCGGTTCAGAGAGCGGCGTTGAGTTAGCTACGAATAGTGCTATGCCAAGTGAGGAAGGCGAGTCGCCCTACAATATTGACCCAAATACGCTACCGCCCATTTATTTTTATTGTCAGTCCTGTGGCGTGCACGGCATCGATTTAGGTGAAATTACCTTAGACATCGCGAAGGAAGAGAATGGTTTAGCCATTCGCCAGCTTCTAGTGAAATCTGATGAAACTAACGTTACCGCAACGGGTTATTGGAAGCACATGGGAGGCGAGATTCAAAGCGCGTTAAACGGAACATTAACGTCTCCCGACGTTGGGCAGATGCTAAAAGAGTACGGTGTTGAATCAGGTATAAAAGATTCTAGCGCAAATGTGGTGTTTGATATCAACTGGCCAAATGCGCCGATGGATTTCGGGTTTGAACAGCTAAACGGTAATGTTGAGTGGTCGCTCTCAGATGGGTATCTAACTGAGTTGAGTGATAAGGGGTCACGTATCTTTACCCTGTTTAGCTTGAACTCGTTAGTGCGGAAGCTCAGCCTCGATTTTCGAGACGTTTTTGCTAAGGGTTTTTTCTACGACGATATGGGCGGTACGTTAAGTATTGTTGATGGCAAAGCGTATACCGACGATACTGAAATTGACGGCGGCGCTGGTGAAATAGAGATCACGGGCTTCACAGACCTCAATACCGGTGGATTAAATTACAACGTATCGTTCGCACCGAACGTAACTGGGAACTTACCGTTTTTAGTGTATTTCTTGGCTACGCCGCCTACTGCACTCGCTGCTCTTGCCATAGATCAGGTGCTAACCTCTGCGAAAGTCATTTCAAATGTGAACTATCGCGTTACAGGTACCATAAAAGATCCTAAGTTCGACGAAGTTGAGCGCAACAGCAAAGACATCAGCTTACCTGCGCAAAATGCGCCTGTACCGGCCAACCCGCAAGACAGGCCATTAACGGAAGATGACGTACGCAGGCTTAAAATGGAGGTGATCGATGGTTAATTTAGTTGCATTACAAATGACATCTGCGCCAAGCGTGGAAGAAAATCTCGACACCGTTGCAAACGAAATGGCATCGGCAAAGATTGAGAAAAACAGTTTAGTTGTGCTTCCAGAGTGTTTTGCTTATTTCGGCGGTAAAGACAAAGGCCAACTTGCTGTGGCAGAAACAAAGGGCGAAGGTGAGATTCAGCGACGTTTGTCAGCGCTTGCTGCACAATATCAGTGCTATCTGGTTTCGGGTACGTTTCCAGTGAAAACCAATAGCCCAGAGAAGTTTTCCGCAGCCTGCATGCTGTTTGGCCCCGATGGTGATGTGTTGGCAGACTACCGCAAAATTCACATGTTCGATGTATCAGTTAACGACAACACGGGCAGTTATCGTGAATCGGCGACAACCGAAGCGGGCAGCAAGGTGGTTACTGTTGAAACGCCAATAGGCAACATTGGTCTTGCGGTGTGCTATGATGTACGCTTTCCAGGATTATTTACTGCAATGGGCGATATCGATATTTTGGTGTTGCCAGCGGCCTTTACCCAGCGCACCGGAGAAGCGCATTGGCATGCGTTGTTGCAAGCCAGAGCCATTGAAAAGCAGTGCTTTGTGGTAGCTGCAAATCAAAGTGGTGTGCATGCAAATGGCCGTGAAACATACGGTCACAGTCTTGTACTGTCGCCTTGGGGGGAGACCCTTGCCGAACGCAAAACCGACGTAGGGTTAGTCTCGGCAAAAGTAGATATTGCAGAAAGAGAAACCATTAAACAGAATATGCCGGTTGCCGAACATAACCGATTCAGGAGTCACTTTGTCTAAATCTGTTGAGCGTCATTTATTATCTGACTCAGGGCTAGATATCTCTAAGCTAGAGCGTGCTTTAGCGACTATTCATCGTCACGATACCGACTATGCCGATTTATATTTTCAGTCAAGCCAGCACGAAAGCTGGGTGTTGGAAGATGGCATTATTAAAGAAGGCAGCTATAACATAGAGCGCGGCGTAGGCGTGCGTGCAATTAGCGGCGAGAAAACAGGGTTCGCTTATTCAGACGAAATAAGCGAAGAAGCGTTGACCAAAGCGTGTAAAGCGGCTCGTGGCATTGCGCCAAGCGGCGGTTCACAACAGGTTGCTTCGCTTGGACAAAAACCAGTGCAAGCGCGATACAGCGAAAATAACCCTATTCTTGCGATGCAAGACGCTGAGAAAATTTCGCTTTTAAAAGCAGTAGATGCCTATATCCGCAAACAAGAGCCGTCTGCCAATCAGGTAGTGGTGAGCTTAAGCGGTGTGTATGAAGAAATTTTAGTTGCTGGCAGTGACGGTACTTTAGCTACTGATATTCGCCCGCTGGTGCGCTTGAACTGCTCGGTATTGCTAGAACAAGGCGATAGACGTGAACGTGGTTCAGCTGGAGCTGGTGGTCGTTATGCCTACTCGTTCTTTAAACAAGACGAAAACGGCAAACCGTATTACGAGACGTTGGCAGAAGATGCCCTTCACATGGCGCGGGTTAACATGCAAGCTGTGGCATCGCCGGCAGGCGCTATGCCTGTAGTATTAGGTAACGGTTGGCCCGGTGTATTACTTCACGAAGCGGTAGGGCACGGTCTTGAAGGCGACTTTAACCGTAAGGGTGCATCAACATTTAGTGGCCGTATTGGTCAGCGCGTTGCAGCAAAAGGCGTGACGGTTGTTGACGATGGCACATTAAACGACCGTCGTGGCTCGTTGTCGGTAGACGATGAAGGCACACCAACAGCGCACAACGTGCTTATTGAAGATGGTATCTTGAAAGGTTATATGCAGGATAAACATAACGCCAAGCTTATGGGCGTTGCGCCTACCGGTAACGGTCGTCGTGAATCCTATGCGCACTTGCCTATGCCCCGCATGACGAATACTTATATGTTGGAAGGCCAACACGATCCGCAGGAAATTATCGCGTCTATCGACAAAGGTATTTACGCGCCGAACTTTGCTGGCGGACAGGTAGACATTACGTCAGGCAAATTTGTATTTTCTAGCGCGGAAGCCTACTTAATTGAAAACGGTAAAATTACTGCACCAGTGAAAGGGGCTACCTTAATTGGTAACGGTCCAGAGGTTATGCAAAAAATCTCAATGATTGGCAACGACACTGCCCTAGATAAAGGCGTGGGTGTATGTGGTAAAGACGGTCAAAGCGTGCCGGTGGGTGTAGGTCAGCCCACACTTAAAATTGACGAGTTGACGGTGGGTGGTACGGCTTAATTCAGCTCAAACCCGTAAACTGGAAAATTAAAAAAGGTTGGGCCTAGGCACCAACCTTTTTTGTATGCAAACTGGTATAAGTCGTGGCTAACTTTCAAATCCTTTTCCATTCAACCACTCAATAGCATCTTCTTCGTTGGTAAAAATACCTAGCTCAAGGCCTGCATTGTCGTAAATTCTCTGAAATTGCGCTCTTACAATGGGCTGCACCGTGGTATCGCCGATAACCAGCGCGCCAAGCGCCATTCCGTGCTTCGCACGCCACTCTATCGAACGCTGCAGTTCTGTCTCACCTGCTTTAGTGAGAAGGGCAGAACCATGCAAAAAACCTAAAAATGCCCAGCTATCCCCACCAAAGCTATTAATCACATCCATCATATCCCGCGCATAGCGTTCAATGGCTGAACCATCGGCAATACCTTCAGCCGACACGCCAACAATGCTACCAAGCACAGCAATTTGATACTGACCGTACTTGCTTTTCAGTGTTGCGTTAGGGTTAGAAAATATTTTCACACTATCCCCCTTTGGCTGGTGAACGAAACTTTGATGTTGAGATTACTTTAATTGCAGACCGTTAATCCTCATGAATAACGTCTTTCAAATACTGAAACAGCTCTCTGAATGCTTTAGGCGGCGCATTTTTTTCACGCTCTTTTTTAACTTGGCGATGAAATTGGCGCAGCTTTTGGCGGTCCAGTTCAGGATGCGCTTCAATCAGCTTTTGAATAGCGGGGTCGCCCTGTTCAATCACGGCTTCACGGGCTTTTTCTAGTGCATGAAAGGCCGCATTGCTTGCCTGATGCTGATGTGTAATTTTAGCCAACGCCTCTTCAATAGGGGCGGTATCTCTATGACGTAAAGCTTTGCCGATAAACTGAAGCTGACGGCGGTAACCGTCTTTTTTCTTATTCACTTTGCGGGCAATAGCTACGGCGTCAGCAAGCTCTTCATCCATTGGAATCGTCGCTATGTGAGCATCGGTCAGGTTAACCAACGTTTCACCTAGTTTGTGAAGTTCTTTAGCTTGACGCTTCAGCTCAGTTTTACTGATTAATTCTTCCTCTTCGAACTCATCTGCTTGCGCATCTTCGAAGTAAGGATCTTCAGGAGAATTGTATTTCTGATCACTCATTTCAAACTCATTAGTGTTACACTTTAGCTAAATTGTAACTATCACAGTCGAATTAAGACAGCGAAACTTACTATGCAAATTGAGCAGCAGTTAGCCGACATTCAAAATGTCGTAGATGATGTACTGAAATTAGCCCTTTCTAAAGGCGCAACACAAGCCGAAGCCAGCATGTCTAAAGTGCAGGGCATCGCCGTTTCTTCACGTATGCAAGAAGTTGAAAACGTTGAATTTACCAACGACGGTGGCTTAGGTATAAGCGTATACGTAGGCAAGCGAAAGGGGAGTGCGTCTACCGCAGATCTGAGCAAAGCGGCGCTAACACTCGCGGTAGAAAAAGCCGTCGATATTGCTCGCTATACCAGTGAAGATCCTTGTACAGGTTTGGCCGATGCCGACCTTATTGCTACCGAGTTCCCTGATTTAGATCTGTATCACCCTGAAGAATTAGATACTGAAAAGGCCATTAAAACTGCTATTGAAGCCGAAACGGCGGCAATGAATTACGACTCGCGCATTACAAATTCAGATGGCGCGTCGTATAACGCAAATCTAGGTATGCGCGTTTACGGCAACACGCACGGTATCAATGCAGGTTATCCTAGCAGCCGTTATTCACTAAGCTGTATGGTTATTGGCGCACAAGATAACGATATGCAGCGCGATTACGCTTACACAGTAAGTCGTAAAGCGTCTTTGCTGCAATCAGCAAGTGCAGTGGGTATTGATGCCGCTAAAGCTACTGTAGACCGTTTGGGGGCTCGTAAAATCAACACGGCAAACGTGCCTGTGCTTTTACACCGTGACATCGCATCTAGTTTGTTTGGTCATTACGTAGGAGCCATTAGTGGTGGCAGCCTTTACCGTCGCTCTAGCTTCTTGCTAGATAGCTTGGGTAAACAAGTTTTCCCAGAATGGCTTAATATTGAAGAGCGTCCGTTTATTAAAGGCGGTCTGGCAAGCTCAAGCTTCGATAACGAAGGTGTGGCATGTTCTGACATGACCATTGTCGATGCGGGTAAATTGGCTACATACCTTTATACTACCTACTCGTCGCGTAAGCTAAACACCCGCTCGAATGGCCACGCCGGTGGTATTCATAACTGGCTAGTAGGTGATACGGGTCACAGCGACGCCGACCTGCTTAAAGAAATGGGCACAGGTTTGTTCGTAACCGAACTGATGGGGCAGGGCGTTAACGGTGTGACGGGCGATTACTCGCGCGGCGCAGCGGGATACTGGGTTGAAAATGGCATCATCCAATACCCAGTTCACGAGGTAACTATTGCTGGCAATCTGAAAGATATGTTTAAAGGCATTGTGGCAATTGGCGCTGAAAAAGATGTGCGCGGTAGTGTACAGACCGGTTCTGTGCTTATTGACCAAATGAAGATAGCAGGCAGCTAGTTTACGCTTTCTCGAAACGCTGAAGGAGACAGCCCGGTGGACTTCTTAAAGCGTTTCGAGAACGTAAATACATTTGCGTAGCCTACATAACTGGCGATATAAGATACGGGCCACTGCGTGCTTAGTAATAAGCTTTTGGCTCGTGTCATACGCAAATGGATAACGTGCTGTTTGGGGCTTCTCCCAAATACTTGTAAGCACAGCCTGTGAAGGTGAGGGGCAGAATAATGCGCTTTCTCACTTAAGCTTTCCATATCCCAATCAAACTGAAGCTGTTTTTCAACCGCAGAAAAGAGGCTGTGTAGTCTGCTTACTTGGCGTCGTTCTTTCTCATCGTGAGTATGTACGTCACTCAAAGGCGCATCAATAATACGGTACAGGTAGCGAGACACAACTTGCATCGCCGAATTTCGATTCTCGACGTCACGCTCTAAATACAAAAGTTCCATTGCATGATGCAGTCCTTCCAGCATGGCATTATCCACTATCACAGCACCTAGCTTATTAAATGGTGTCCAGCGTTCGGAGTCTGCCAAGTTTACCCAAATTATATCCCATTGCTCACTGACTATTGTGACTTCGAAACTTTGTCCAGCGGGTAAAATAATTAGCTGTCCTTCATCCAATTGCATCTCGCCTGACGGGACACGAAATTTTCCTTGACCATGAATGCTGTAAAACAAGGTGTGGTTAGGAGGCGAAACGCGACCTACCGTATAGTTACCTGATAAGTTAGAGCATCCTGCTAGTTCAATCTCCAGGTCGCTGATTTCAGGCGTATTACTACTATCAATAAAGCGTTCAAAGCACTTAGGGCCTATGTCTACAATGTCTCTAAAGCTAAGTTGCATAAATGTGAAATGATAGTTTTGGATAAATATATGAAAGATTAGAGCATAAAGGATTTAATGAAAGTTAGCTATATTGCGCTTAACGAAAAAGTAAAGGATATGACATGCTTAATGTTGCGCAAGTAGTGGCTCAAAACGATTGGCAAAACCCGGTTGTATTTCAGAGGAATCGCATCAATGCCCACAGTCCACATCACGGATACAAAACGCTAAAAGACGCATTGCAAAATACCAATGCGCAAAAACGTAGTTTAAACGGTCAGTGGGATTTCCGTTTATTTGAAGCACCAGCAAAAGTACCTGAAAGCCTGCTTTCTAAAACATTAAGTGATGATGAATCTGCTAATTGGCAGCCTATTGCGGTACCTTCTAATTGGCAGCTGCAAGGTCACGACAAACCGATTTACTGTAACGTTAAATATCCTTTCGCGGTGAACCCTCCAGTGGTACCCAGCGAGAATCCAACGGGTTGCTACCGAACAACGTTCAACGTTACCGAGGATGAGTTAAAACAGCGCAATCATATTGTCTTTGAAGGGGTAAATAGCGCGTTTCACTTGTGGTGCAACGGCGAGTATGTAGGCTATTCCCAAGACAGTCGACTACCGGCTGAATTCGATTTGTCTGGCTACTTGGTCGAAGGTGAAAACCGACTAGCGGTAATGGTGATCCGATGGTCAGACGGCAGCTACTTAGAAGATCAGGACATGTGGTGGCTTAGCGGTATCTTCCGCGACGTAAATCTAGTCACCAAACCTCAGCATCACATTCAGGACGTGTTTGTTACGCCAAGCCTTGACGCATGCTATCGCGACGCAACAGTAACCGTACGTACCGCCATCAATGCGCCTTCTACTTACAAAGTGGGCATCCAGCTTTTTGATGGCGATAACGCTGTCACCGAGCAAGTCATTACCGGCACTAACAATAAGCGTATTGATGAAAAGGGCGGTTGGGATGATGTAGTTTTTCAAACGCTTCATGTGAATGAACCTAAACACTGGACTGCTGAAACACCGAATCTGTACCGCATCGTAGTCTCGCTTATTGATGAGGATGGCAATGCCGTTGATGTTGAGGCCTATAACGTTGGCTTTAGAAACATTGAAATCAAAAACGGCCAATTACTGGTAAATGGTAAAGCCGTGCTAATTCGTGGGGTTAACCGTCACGAACACCATCAAACGAAAGGGCATGCAATCAATGAAAATGACATGCTTGAAGACATTAAGTTGTTAAAGCAAAACAACTTCAATGCTGTGCGTACCGCTCATTATCCAAATCACCCTCGTTGGTATGAGCTTTGTGATGAATACGGGCTTTATGTGGTAGATGAAGCCAACATCGAAACCCACGGTATGTTCCCGATGGGAAGGCTTTCTCGCGACCCGCTCTGGGCCGGCGCTTACATGGCGCGCTTTACGCAAATGGTCGAGCGAGACAAAAACCACCCCAGCATCATTATTTGGTCGTTGGGGAATGAGTCTGGTCATGGCCCTACCCACGATGCAATGTATGGCTGGGCAAAGTCATTTGACCCATCGCGCCCTGTACAGTACGAAGGCGGCGGCGCTGATACTTCGGCTACCGACATTATTGCGCCAATGTACGCACGGGTTGATACCGACATTAAAGACGATGCAGTCCCTAAGTGGGCCATTAAAAAATGGTTGTCGATGCCGGGGGAAAACCGCCCCGTTATTCTATGCGAATATGCGCATGCTATGGGTAATAGCTTGGGTAGCTTTGATGAATACTGGAAAGCGTTTAAGGCTTATCCTCGCCTTCAAGGTGGCTTTATTTGGGACTGGGTTGATCAAGGGTTAGTAAAGCACACTAATAGCGGCGAAGCATACTGGGCTTACGGCGGAGACTTCGGCGATACTGAAAACGACAGACAATTCTGTATAAACGGTCTGTTATTTCCAGACAGAACGCCACATCCGCACTTATTAGAAGCTAAATATTGTCAGCAGCACTTAAGCTTTTCGTTGGTTGAGAAAGACAACAAGTTTGAGCTTACAGTAAGCAGCGATTACTTATTTAGACGCACAGACAACGAGTTATTACGTTGGCAAGTGTTAGAAAATGGACAACCGATTGCTGAGGCGAAGGGCGAATGCGAAATCGACATAGCGCCACAACAAGCACAAACGCTCAGTCTTAGCCCAGATATTACGTTTAAAGCAGGCGCTGACTACCACTTAAATATTGATGTGGTACTAGCGAATGACTGCTCGTGGGCTAAAGCTGGGCATGTTATGGACACCGCCCAGTTAGCGCTAGTCAACAAGCGTGGAATAGTATCGTTTTCTCTTAATGATAACGACACAACAAGCGGCACAAGTGAGCTATCAATTGAAGCTCAGGATGGGATGTTGCTGGTACATGCGCAAAATAACGTATTTAGCTTTAATAGTGAGAGCGGGCTATTAACCTCGTGGCTTCAAGGCGCGGAGGAAACACTTAGCGCGCCGCTAGAAGATAACTTTTTCAGAGCGCCGCTAGATAACGACATTGGGGTAAGCGAAGTTGATAATCCAGACCCAAATGCGTGGGAGTCTCGCTGGCGTCGTGCTGGAATTGGCAAGTGGACACGCACTTGCACGGGCGTAACCGTTGAGCAGGGCGCGCAAGACGTGCGTATAACATCGTTATTCGATTATCACCATTCAGAAAAGCTGGTAGCGGCAACAAAGTGGGTTTACACCATAAATGTACAGGCCAAGCTATCGGTAGACGTTGAAGTGCTTTTGGATGATGGTTTACCGCCTATGCCGCGTATTGGTATGCAAACGGCGGTACCTGTAGCCGATAAGCCAACGTCGATTACCTGGCAAGGACTAGGGCCATTTGAGAACTATCCTGACAGAAAAGCGGCAGCGCGTTATGGTCGCTACACCTTACCTATAGAAGAGATGCAAACGTGCTACATATTCCCAACGGACAACGGCTTGCGCTGTGGCTGTAAACAACTTGAAGTTAGCGGCCTGAAAGCAAAAGGACAGTTCTATTTTAACGTGAGCGAATATGGTCAATCCCAGCTAGACGAGGCAAAACACACCTGTGATTTAACATCTCAAGATTGTGTGTTTGTGTACATTGATCATGCTCACATGGGCGTAGGCGGCGATGATTCATGGAGCCCAAGTACACATAAAGCATTCTTGTTGGAAGAGAAGCAATACCGCTACTCAGTTTGCTTTAGCGCTGCTGACAGTTAATCCTCAGTGTGAAGTCGATCATTTAGCACTCGATATCTCAAGTGACAATTCGCGGCATAGCTAAGCTATGCCGTCATTGGGATAAAGTGTCTACATATAAAAAAGCCGCTACACAGTAGCGGCTTTTCATTAATTCAAAACTCGTTCAGACAACGTCTTAGCCGTCAACCTGACCGCAGAAACGGTAACCTTCACCGTGAATGGTTACAATCAATTCTTCATCTGAAGGATCTGATTCGAAGTGCTTACGAATACGACGAATCGTTACGTCAACCGTACGGTCATTCGGACGAAGTTCACGCCCCGTCATTTCCATAATTAGCTGCTCACGGGTAAGGATCTTACCTGGATTGCTTAGGAAAAGGTGAAGAGCGCGGAATTCACTGCGTGGTAGACGGAACTCTTTCCCGCTAGGCGAAATCAGTGAACGGCTATCACCGTCAAGCGTCCAACCGTTGAAGCTTACACGGCTTGGTAAATCGTCGTCTTCTGAAGAGTTTGTAGTACGAGACAGTAAGTTGCGCGCGCGAATAGTCAATTCACGAGGGTTGAATGGCTTAGTCAGATAATCGTCTGCGCCAATTTCAAGACCTAGAATACGGTCAACGTCGTTATCACGACCCGTTAGGAAGATAAGCCCGACGTTTTTACGGTCACGTACTTCACGTGCCAAAATAAGGCCATTTTTACCCGGTAGGTTAATGTCCATGATAACCAAATTGATAGCGTGATTCTCGAAGAAATCATGCATTTGATCACCGTTCTCGGCCTCAAACACATTATACCCTTCCGCTTCAAATAAACTCTTAAGCGTGGTACGGGTTACCACCTCATCTTCAACAATTAACACATTTGGCGTCTGCATGGTGTTCTACACTCTTTCTAAAATACGATTTAAGCAACTAACTGGTTAAATTTTAATATTCATGTACTTGATTGCAAGCAACTTGTGAATATTCTTACTGTTAAGGTATTGGGGTTAGCCAATAAAAATCAAGAAAAGTTCATACTTTATACAACTATTCTGACGTTTTCGCATTAACAACGGGGAAGATAATTACAAATTCTACGCCGTTGCCTTCCTCACTGGTAATCGATATTGAACCATTAAGGGCTTGCGTTACTAAGTTGTATACCAAGTGCATTCCCAATCCGGAACCACCTTGCCCACGCTTCGTAGTGACAAAGGGGTCAAATATCCGTTTGCGAATTTCTGGGGAAATGCCTTTTCCGTTATCGGTATAAACAAGCTTGAGCTTATTGCTACTCACCATTTCGGCACGAATATCAATAGTGCCTTCATCCATGGTTTCAAACCCATGAATAACCGAATTCATGATTAAATTAATCAAGATTTGATTTATTGGGCCAGCCTTCGTTTCAACGCTAAGGGTAGGGTCGCAATCTACGTTGATGTTGTGTTTTAATTTTTTGAGTCGAGGCTGCAATGACAATAGTATCTCATTAACTAGCTGTACAACGCAAAAACTTCGGCTAGATTCTGAGGTTTGATCTACAGCAACCTGCTTAAAACTGCTAATAAGTTCGGCAGCTCTGTTCAAATTGCGGTAAATAATGTTGAGGTTTTCGTTACTTTCATCCAAAAAGCGTTTCATTGCACTGGCTTTCAGCGTCTTATTTTCAAAGTCTTTTTGAATAACCGCTAACCTGTCTAACATCATTGTCGACGCAGTAACGCCTAAACCTATCGGAGTATTTACCTCGTGCGCAACGCCCGCAACCATATCACCAAGCGAGGCCATTTTTTCATTCTGTACAATTTGACGCTGGAACTGATGTAGCTTTTCTAACGTTTGAATAAGTTCCTGGTTTGCATCCTTAAGGGCGGTGGTTCGGTGACTTACCATATCTTCTAGGCTGGCATTGAGCTTTCTATGTTGCTCCTCCGCCTGTCGTTGCTTTTGCATGTACTCTTGCATGCGAAACAGCATCACATTCACGGCGTCAGCCAAGATATCGAGTTCTCTAATGGTGGAGCCGCTGGCACGGGCTGAATAATCACGTTGTCGTGAAGTACGCTGCAAGAAGTTGGCAATGTCCTCAACGGGGCCAGTTACAATACGCTGCATACGCACTGCAAAGTAAAAGCTAATAGCCAATAGCGCCAAGGCTACTGCCAAATTAAGCCAAATCGACTTTCCAACAAGCTGGTTAAAATTCTCTGAGGAAATTCGTAAATAAATCCAGCCCAACTGAATGTTCGTCTCAGTGTCGAAGACTTTTGCACTTAATTCAAGGTATTGACCATTGTCGGCCAATTGAGGTGTCATAAACATGGACGCCAGTTGATTTTCCTTGCCTCCTAACAATAACTGGCCTTCCTTGTTATAAGAGGCGAAAATCTGGGGCTCTAGGTTACCGCTTTGCGCTTTGTAAACATGGGCATTTAAAACATGGTCGGCGGCAGCAAGGTTACTTAGGGCAAGTTCAATGCGCTCTGGCGTTTCGTCATAAAGATACATAGCTGAACTGCTTGCGACCAACTTGGCCAACATGAGTGCGTTAGACTCAAGTTCATGACGGTAGGTTTTAATTTGCGTGTAGACGGCAAGACTGGATAACACTGCAAGCGAAAACGTAGTAATTGACATTACCACCCAAATGAAAAGGCTTTTAATCGTAAGCTTGACTACTTTATCCGTCATATCCGTTTTGCGTATTGTCCATTCGCGTCTTCCATATATTCATAGTGGCGCAAAAATGCGCAAAAAGGAAGACGCCCATAAACAATAATTAATGTACGCAAAGCCCTTTAGTTGAGGGTTGAAACGTATAGTTGCTGGTAATTCTTCGCCGCTGCTTCCCATGTGAATCGCGTTCGCATTCCACGTTGCTGCATCGCCCTGAATTTTCCGGCATCTTCGTAGAACGCCAGCAGAGCTCGACGAATGCAAGATAGCAGTGCATATGGCGTAGGATCATCAAACACAAAACCCGTACCTTCGCTATCGTTGCTGTAATCGATAACCGTGTCTTTGAGTCCGCCTACCGAACGTACGATGGGGATGGTTCCATAAGCTAAGCTGTACATCTGGTTCAATCCGCACGGCTCAAATTGAGAAGGCATTAGGAAGAAATCAGCGCCGGCTTCTACCAAATGGGCATGTTCGGAACTAAACCCATTTATAAACGCGAATTGGTCAGGGTGTTGTTGAGCGAATTCGCCAAGGTCCATACACACTTTAGGGTCGCCCGTGCCCACAATTACCATTTGAACATTGTGCTTAATTAAATCGTCCAAAATGGGCAGTATGTAGCCAAAGCCTTTTTGTTCAGTCAGCCGGCACACCATTCCAATAAGCGGTACGTTGCCATTCTCAGGTAATCCCGACTTCTCCTGTAATGCTCGTTTACATGCGGTCTTTGGATGAAGATTCTCTACACTGTAATTCTCAGGTAGGAATGTATCTGTCTCGGGGTTCCACTGCGTGTAGTCACATCCGTTAAGAATACCGCTTAAGTCGGCTTGACGATTTACAAGCCGCTCGTGCAGGCCATGACTACCTAGGTCAGTAAGTAACTCGCTCGCATAGTTAGGGCTTACGGTTGTCACTTTCGTGGCAAACTCAATTCCGCTTTGCAGCATATTGATGTAACCGCCGTGCACTTGCGCCAGAATGTTTGGATGATGGCGAAGAAAGGGAATGCTCTCAAGCTTATGCACGCCTTGAAAAGCCGCGTTATGAATAGTGAATATGGTTTTAGTACCGTCAAAATACCCAGATTTGTCGTGGGTAAGTAAAAACGGCAGCATGGCCGCATGCCAGTCGTGACAGTGAATAATGTCAGGCTTTTTATCAATAGCTTTTAGCGTTTGAAGTACGGCGCCACTGAAAAAGCTAAAGCGCTCACCATTGTCTTCATAGGCCTCAAATGCGTTGGCGTATAGCCCTTCACGCATAAAGTATTCGGGCGAGTCTACAAAGTAAATAGGAATACCGTGCCATTGCATGTAGCGAATATCAAAATGGTACACCTGACCTTCAGTAAACAGGGTTTGTTGCTCGGTTACAGTTGGTAGGTTCAACTGTTCAGCCAGTACTTGGTAATAAGGCATAACAATGGTGATGCTTTCGCCCAAGGTATCAAGCGCGAGTGGGAGTGCTTTTCCAACGTCTGCAAGGCCGCCGGTTTTTACCAATTCTTCAACTTCTGAAATAGCAAATACAATATTCACAGGTGATCCCCCAGAGCGTAACGTGCAGTGCACTTGTAATGCTTAAATATAGTGTACGGAAAAAGCGCCGTATGCCATTGCGTGGAGTACGCAATGGCATGAGCAACAGGTAGAAAAGCTAAATTAGCACAAGCTAATGGTTTTTTTAATTACAAAGCCGCTTGATAAACAGAAAATTGCGACGTTTGTGCTGTGGTATAGACCGTTTGGAAGTGCTCAGCGAGTAAACCTGGGTAGGGTAAGAATCGGTTTGCCACCATCTGCATAGTGCCGCCACGACTTAAGCTTGCTTTAGCGTCAGAAATAAAGCGCTTAGTGATGGTGTAGTCAGTTTTAATGCCAGTATGAAATGGCGGGTTGGTGACAATATGCTGTACTTTTTGGGTAAAACCGTGCAATCCATCTGCAGCATAGAGTGTTGCTGATAATCCGTTGTCTGCTAGGGTGAGTGCACTACAGTAAACTGCAAGTGCGCTAACATCAGTAAGATGAAGCTTCAAATGCGGATACTTAAGCATTATATAACTGGCAATCACGCCAGCGCCGCATGCGAAATCCAGAATTTCACCACTCAATGATGTTGAGAGTTTTTCTAGTAAAAGCTCAGTTCCCGCATCCAGTTCCTTGTAGCTGAATACGCCAGGCATAGAGGCCACTTGCCAAGCCGTGCCCTCAACGTGATACGTATTCATGTCAAGCCATGCATCCGGTTCAAAGGCAAGATGTGGCTCTTCAACTAAAACGGTGATAAGACTGCAGTGGCGAGCAGAATCAACCTTTTGGGTTGGGCCGTATTGGTCCATCAACTTAGCAGCACTTTTTATACCGCCCTTATTTTCACCCACCACGTGAATACGACCATTTTGGCCCACCATGCTGGCTGCCATTCGCAATAGCATCTGAAAATGGGTTTTTGCTTTGGGTAAGAAAATCATCACGTCAGTGTGAGATTTCTCTAGTGCAACGAAAGGCGTAAATATATGAGTATGATTTCCGACTTTTTGCGTCACCTCAAAACCTGTGCGCGTAATATCTCGGCTATCAAACGATACCGAGGGTACGACTCTTACGCACTCTGAAAAAATATCGAAATATTGGTGAATTACCGTGACTTCTTGCGATTTAAGACCGTCCAGAAAATACGCATCAGAAGGGTTGATAAATGCCCACTGACCTTCGTCGAAAAGCGCGATATTACGTTCTAACAGTTGGCTTTGAGGAGATAAAATCATTACTTAGTACGCTCGAAAATTAGATCCCAAACGCCATGACCTAATTTTTGGCCACGGGTTTCAAACTTAGTAATTGGGCGGTAGTCTGGACGAGGTACATAGTCGCCGTCAGGTGCAGTATTAGTGTAACCGTCGGCATTGATCATAACGTCTAACATGTGCTCAGCATATTGCTCCCAATCCGTCGCCATATGAAAACAACCGCCAATAGCTAATTTGGTGCGAACCAGCTCAACAAATTCAGGCTGAACAATACGGCGTTTGTGGTGACGCTTCTTGTGCCAAGGGTCTGGGAAAAATAGCTGTAGGCGAGACAACGAACCGTCTGGGATCATATTCTTAAGCACTTCTACTGCATCATGGTCCATTACACGCAAGTTCTCGACGCCTTGTTCGCTTGCTTCAGCTAAGCATGCGCCAACGCCTGGACGGTGAACTTCAATGCCGATAAAGTCTTTCTCAGGTGCGTTTGCGGCCATTTCAACCAATGACTTGCCCATACCGAAGCCAATTTCTACAACAACAGGCGCACTTCGGCCAAAAATTTCTGACAACGATAACGGTGTTTCAGCGTAGTCAATGCCCTTGGTTGGCCAGTGATCTTCTAGCGCTTTTTCTTGTGCTTTAGTAAGTCTACCTTCGCGTTTCACGAAGCTTTTTACCTTGCTTACGTATACTCCAGCGGCTTCTGCTTCCGCCTGACTTTTGAATTGCCTCATTTGCAATGCCTTTCTTACCCAATTTTATGGTGGCGCATTATCCACTTACCCACGGCTTATGCAACGCTATCGTGGCAAAAATGCTGTAATTTTATACGCCAATTTGTTTCGCAATAATAGACGCTACGGCGTCAGTTTTCTCAAGTACTACCATATGCCCGGCGTCACTAATGGTGTGGAACGTCGCTTTGGGTAGTACATTTTTTAGCTGCTTAATTGTTTCTGCTGGTGCAATGGCGTCTTGCTGGGCAGTAATAAACGTTACTGACGCGTTGATCTTTGCGAGCGCTTTAACGGTACTTTCTCGTGGTGTGGTTGCTAGCGTGTGGTTGAGTAACGTTGTTTTACCTAAATCCTGCGCCATCGATTTTACAACACCAGCCACGTTTTCATCCGCTAAGCGGGAAGGGTGGATAAATCGCGAAAGATAAGCGTCGTTGTCGGGCTTAAAGTTACCTTGCTTGAGCATAGTAGTAAGCTGCTTGCGCTTTGCAATTTCTTCTTTTGATAACCCTTCTGGGTTGTAACCGATTAAGGTTAGCGAAGCAATATTGGCAGGGTTGCGCTGTGCTACTAATGCAGCTATAAACCCGCCCATCGAATAACCCACAAGGTGCACTTTTTCGTTATCAAGAATACGATCTTCACTTAATGCCAGCATTTCTTCTAGCGATGCTGCCCATTGAAGCGGTACATAACGACGTTGTGCAATATTTAGTTCGCGCCAAAGCGGTAGAAATACGCGCTCGTCACAGAGCGTACCGGGAAAAAATAAAACAGGGTGCTGCACAGACACGTGTGCTCCTTAACAATAAACTGGCTAGTTACATGCTACCATAGCGCGCTTTTTAATGAATGGTCGCTAAGTAGAAAACGACCAAGCGGTAGTAACTGCCCATACAGACGATTATGACAGAACAACAATATACAGGTAGCTTTGCAGAGCGAGCACTCGCATGGTTTGATAAACACGGGCGAAAGCATTTGCCTTGGCAACAAGACGTTACGCCTTATAAGGTGTGGGTGTCGGAAATAATGCTGCAGCAAACTCAAGTCACCACGGTAATTCCCTACTTTAAACACTTTATGGCGTCTTTTCCCACCGTGCACGACTTGGCTAAGGCTTCTCAAGACGACGTGCTTCATCATTGGACTGGGCTTGGCTACTACGCAAGAGCAAGAAATCTTCACAAAGCTGCGAATACGCTGGTAGAAAAATACAACGGCGAGTTTCCCTATAGTCTGGAAGAAGTCATGGATTTGCCCGGCATAGGGCGCTCTACCGCTGGGGCGATACTTTCGCTATCTCGCAATATGCGCTTTCCTATATTAGATGGCAATGTGAAGCGTGTGTTGGCCCGATACTATGCAATCGGCGGGTGGCCGGGACAGAAAAAGGTAGAGAATCAGCTTTGGGAAGTGGCCGAGAAAAACACGCCTACCAATTCAGAAGGCGGACGTTGTGCCAACTATACGCAGGTGATGATGGACTTGGGCGCGATGATCTGTACGCGAAGCAAGCCAAAGTGTGATGAGTGCCCGCTTCAAGCCGACTGTATTGCCTACGCCCAAGGCGCGCAAGCCGACTACCCGGGTAAGAAGCCGAAAAAGGCGCTACCGGAGAAATCCACCTATATGATGGTGGCACAGTTTAACAGCCAAGTGTATTTAGAGCAGCGTCCCTCAACAGGGCTGTGGGGTGGCCTATATGGTTTTATTGAGGTGTATTCAATAGAAGAGGGGATTGAGCAGTTGGCCAAGCGAGGTATCAGTGTCGACGAAACCCGAACGCTTGAAGGGTTCCGTCATACCTTTAGCCATTTTCATTTAGATATCACCCCAGTAGTGGCCGTGGTAAACTCTGCTCCAACAAAGCGCGTAGCCGAAACGCCATTTCGTTGGTTTTCGTTGAACGAGCCTATTGAAGTTGGTTTGGCGGCACCTACAACCAAGATTATTCAGCAGTTAATGCGTTAGGCGTTCTAAGCCCAACGCAATATTTTTTGCTAAGCAGATAGCGAACGAAAGGAAATAACATGGCAAGAACGGTATTTTGTCGCAAGCTTCAAAAAGAAGCTGACGGCTTAGATTTCCAACTTTACCCGGGGGAGCTGGGTAAGCATATTTTCGACAACATTTCTAAAGAAGCATGGGCCGAATGGCAGAAAAAGCAAACTATGCTAATTAACGAACACAAGTTGAATATGATGGAACCGAATGCCCGTAAGTTTTTAGAAGAAAAGATGTCGGCATACTTGTTTGACGACGTAGAGCCTACGATTGAAGGCTACGTTCCGCCTGAAAAATAAGCAAAAAAGCGTTTTTTGAGCAAACAATGCGCAAACAGTAATAAAAGCGCAAAAAAAGCGAGAAAAACGGTTGACTTGTGAAGGCGAAAACCGTTTAATACGCACCCACAGCAGGACAGGCAGTAAATGCCTAGAACGCTAACAAGTTTCAGCCTCGATAGCTCAGTTGGTAGAGCAGCGGATTGAAAATCCGCGTGTCCCTGGTTCGATCCCGGGTCGAGGCACCATTATTCAGAAAGCCCTGCATGAAAATGCGGGGCTTTTTTGTATCTGCCAGCCAGTCCCTAGTTTCCAAATAAATCCGGTTTTTCCAAAAACTATTTAGAAAGCTTTACCTTAATGGGCAGCAATCTATAGTTTCGGATAGTTGTCTTAACACTATCATGGCCCAAGAGCAATTGTGTATGCTCAAGCTCGACTTCACTTGCTGTATTCTTACGAATGTCTCGTTCTTGAAACCTTTCCGATAAGAGTTCTTTATCTAGCGCTTTCACCATCCAATTATGCCAAATGCTGTGAAATCCATCGCCAGTGTACATTTGGATCCTTTCAACTTCCTCTCAACAGCTTTGACTTCAGACTTCTGAATGAACAGAGAAACACTCGATTCTTAAAACTTCTCAAAAACGCCTTCGCACGACTAGTCTTTCTTGTTAAGGCACTAAGTCACACCGTACGATGCCTGCTTACCCAACTTTGACGCGAATTATTTCAATGGGCTGAGGTTCACAAATGGGATAATACTTTTCTTCAATACTTGTAGCGATGTGGCAATAACATGAAATTATTGATAAAGACCTCCCGTAACATAATTTAATGCTGTCATTAGGCATTTAAGAAAGAAATTTAGGGAGGCTAATGGACAAGGGGGTATAAAAACGTGTGTACAATAGGAGTCGGTTAACAAATAGTGGAGTAAAGCCGACATGGGTAAGAGAAACAAAAAGGGTTTTAAATTATCCCTCACAATTCACCTTAAAAAAGTAGATAGAGTCATCGTAGGCATACTTGTATGTTTCAGTTTGGTATCGGATGAGGGCCTGTTATATAGAAAGTTACCTAATGGCAAGGTTACCGAAGCATCAACAATATGCTGGATTAAATAAACGCAGCAGTTAGAGCAACTAACGACTAGGCGATTCTAGTACAGGATACTTAAATTGTCATTTCTTTCGACAGCCTGTGCTCCAGCAATAGATTTGAGGTTGTTGGTTGAATCTACCAACGCCCATAGATGTGGATTCCCTCGAGTTATACGTAATCAGTGTCTCAGTGTGGATTAAGACGTACATAGTACGGAATGTTGACATGTTGTAGGTGTTTGTATTATTATCTAAAAATCCGTAAATTGTACGGATTTTAAAAATAATAGAAAATTACTAAAAATATTCATAATTAACTGAAAAAAATCATTTTAATTAACTAAAAAGCGGAGATTAACCATGATGAATTTAATAGAAGTACTTGTAATGGGTACATAGTCCTTGGAGGTATTTATGACTTAAATCAAAAGTAAATAGGATTAGTAAATATGAGTGCAATAGCAAATAAAGAATTTGAGAAACCGTTTGGTACTGAGAAGCCAGCGCGTATAGAACTTAAAACTACGCCAACAGTAAAGCAAGTTTTGGAAATGGCGGCAGATTTAAAAGGAATTAGTCTGACAGCGTTTATGTTGTCAATTGCTCAAGAAAAAGCTCAACAGGTTATTGAATCTAGCCATGTTACTAGATTAACGCGTGACTCCTGGGATGCATTAGATAGAGCTATGGCTAAACCTGCCGAACCAACTGCTGAACTGAGGGCCTTAATGAAAAGAAGGTAATAACAATATGCCCGAAGCAAGCCAGTTGGCAATTTTGCCGCTAACAAAAGTAAAACTTGAAAAAAGCATGACGAAGGAATTTGACTGCGGTGACAAATTCCTTAACGAATTCTTAAAAAAGAGTTGTGCGAAAAAAGTACAGAAGAATTTAATTAGAGGCCATGTTGCCTTAAACAGCGGTAAAGTAGTTGGGTATATTACTCTGCAAGTACACAGCCTTGAAAAAGACTGGTTTGTGCAAATGGGAAGCCATCCAAACCAAGTTCCCGTATTGATGATAGATCAAATTGCTACGGATAGTTCGCATCAAGGGATGGGTATTGGAAGAGATCTGTTAGCAGAAGCATTTAAAAGTGCAGCAATTATTAGTGAAGAAGCTGGCTTAGCGGGCATAGCGTTATGGTCCCACCCTAGAGCCTTAGGCTTTTACCAAAAGCTCGGGATGGTGTCTATCGGCCAACAGACAGTTGGTGACTTCGAATTGACTCTGATGTTCCTCAAGATTGAAACCGTTGTAGCCGCAATGAATGATATTAAAGATGCTTCATAGAGGGAGTATAGTCTTCAATGCGGCTTTACGAAGCTAAGACTCCTTTGGATTAGCAGTCAAGCCTATCTTTTCGCTGCGCTCCAAGATAGGCTCGACCTCCTGCAACCAAAAGATTTTAGGATAGTCCGCATTGCTCTCCACTATTGGTAGAACCTGCTAGGTTCTTGCCCCCCTTACGCGTTGGAGAGACACACCTATGACGAACTGCGCTTACTTTAACCCCCGTCTGTTGACTAGACTGCCGCGCCGTTTTTATGTGGTGGCCGTGGTTGGTTCCCCGTTGCCCACTAGTGTGTAAGCGCCTCTGAATTGCGAACTCAGAGTGTCGCGGTGCGCGTCGCACTCTGAGTCGTATGTAAGGATTCCCCTCAGCTAGTATGAAACTGAAATTTGATTGGTCGTCTTGCGAAAATTGACTGATATCTAAAACCCGACTTGAAGCTCGGTTTTTTGCTTTTTAGCCCCAGTGAAAATTCATGCGATTAATTCCCCTTAAAACTTTTTCCAATAACGCATAACAGGAAGATGAAGTTATGCGGTTTTCAGAGCATTTAATTAGGGATTTATTTGGAAGGTTTATGATTTAAAGTGTATATAAATCAATATTTTGATTTTACTTTCAATTTTGGATTGAAAATTCGCGTGTCCCTGGTTCAATCCCGGGTCGAGGCACCATTATTTAAGCACTTGCAGAAATGCGGGGCTTTTTTGTTTCCGCTTTATGTCTTTTCTAGCGCTAATCGCAGACCTAGTCCAACAGGCGCTAAGACATCTGTACCAAACTTAAAAACTCTTGAAGCGAAGACACATGGAATTGTGCCTTTGGTGACTTTTTAACGCCCGGTCGAAGTATTTGAACCGTTTTCATACCTAAACTATTACCCGCACTAATTTCTGACTCCTCACTGTCTCCAATAACCCATACCTCACTCGGAGCTGTATTATATTTTTTGGCAATAATGTCGAAGTAGAATGCTTTGCCTTTTCTAGGCGGGTTACCTGGGTCATCGTAGTAAATGTCTTCAAAAGCATCTTCAACGCCTAATTGGCGAATTTTCGAATGTTGAAATTTTTGGAATCCAGAAGTTACAAGTAGCTTCACCCCTTCAAACGCATTAACTAAATGAGTGTCTTCATAGCCTTCTATAGGGTGCGCAATACTCAACTGCGAAAAGTAAGCATAACTCGCAGATTTTGAATGCTCAGAGAACTTATATTTTTCAACAATATAGTCCAAAGGTTTACGCCAAAAATCCAAACGCATTTCTTGTCTCATAGAGGGAGTTAAATCGTTACTCTTATCTGACTCGATGACATCGAATAGAGGTAGCAATATGTCTTCACCTACACTATTGCCCGGAGCTATGCAGTTGTCGAGATCAAAAATAATTAATGGCATGTATGGATAAATTACTAGGGAGTGGTGTGCACCATAGTCGCACATGAATGTTTCGATTTCAGAAAGAGCAACCTGCATAGTCGCGCACTTGTCGCATAGTGGAATTACGCCAAATACTCTGAAAACAAGCCTGATAAGAACTAGTTTGCGCTTTTTAGGCGCAGTTAAAGCCAAAAAACGCTTTTTTAATAAAAAACTTATGCATGTTCTTGCCTACTTTTCAAAATGGGTACTACGCTTACTTCATATGTTAAAAACGCAGCGAAATATAACGTTGTTACTTTTTAAAAGAGGTAACGCGCCATTGCTCTGTGTTTTAAAGAGATAGTTTTTGGCTTAACACCTGTGATTTTAAGCGGAGTGAGAAACTTCGAACTGTTAATAATGATAGGAAGCTAGCTGCTTCGTTCAACTGCCTTTGTCTAAAAGAAGCAACCGGCAGTTGAATGTTCAGGGTGAAACTAAGCCGCGCGTAATTCTCAAGGAGAGTTTTTTGTCAGCTAACAACACATCTTCAAATCAGCAGAGCGCAGTAAACACCATATTTGCTATTTCAGGTATTGGAGTTATCGCTTCGTGGGTGCTCTACTTTTCAGTATCGGCGTTAGCCGCTCTCGCTGTGCTAACCGGCGCAGTGGTGATTTGTGCCCTCATTCACTCAAAAAATAACAGAGAAAGCGACGAGATATACCCGACAGAGAATAGTGCTGCGGATATGGCGACAAGCAGAAATGCTGATATTGAAAAAGCCAGTGAGGGGTTAAGTGTTTCACTTGGCACTTGTGACGCCAATTTATCGGACATCAAATCAACGCAGGATGACGCAGTAGAAACTTTGTCTCACGCCTTTAGCAGTTTGAAATCACTAGTTTCTCAACAAATTGAGTGTATTGAAGATCTGCTAAGTGTGGACGAAGCGCATACGCAGTCTTACTCCGACCGAATGCGCAATTTCGCCCGCGAAACCGATGGAACACTAACGCAATTCATTGATTCTACAGAACAGATGTCGTCGTCGACAAAGCACCTAATGGAGCAAGTGCAAACCATTCAACAGGCCATGCCTACGGTAATTGAAGCACTGAGTGGTATTGATGACATCGCTGCACAAACTAATTTACTTGCTTTGAATGCGGCTATAGAGGCGGCGCGAGCAGGTGAGGCTGGTCGTGGCTTCGCTGTTGTTGCTGATGAAGTCAGGGCGCTCTCAACTCGCTCCACTCAGTTTAGTGATGTGATTAAAACCCAGGTCGAGAACATAAGAAGTCTGGTAGATAAGCTCACAGACACTGCTGAATTTGTAGCGTCTCAGGATATTTCTCAGGTGGTTAATGCTAAATCACATATTAGTGAGCAGTTGTCTGAGATTATCAAGAAAGCGGAGGCTGACCTTGTAACCACTAAACAGATTGAAGACATTGGCTCTCAGCTTGACGAGTCGATAAATGCGGCCATTCGGGGTATGCAGTTTGGCGATATCAACGGCCAACACATTCAGTATACCCAAGATATGATCAAGTTCATTTTAGAGCAGTTGGCAACGTTAGATGTCAACAATATCGAGCGTTTCGTCAGTGCATTAAACGAGTACCAAAAAGGACTCGCTGCGAAAGGGAAAAATGACCACAACCCTGTGTCTGCAACATCTATGGACGCTGGGGAAGTCGAATTGTTCTAGCTAAGCAAGGAACAGGAAGCACAGTCAGTAATGACCTACTTTGGAGAAGTGAGCATATGAGCAAACACATTCTAGTTGTTGACGATTCAGTGTCCATTCGTCAGATGGTAGAAATGACCCTAAAAGGTGCGGGCTATACCGTTACGACAGCCCAAGACGGGCAAGATGCGTTAGATAAATGCAAAAGTCAGCAATTTAATTTTGTTTTAACCGATCAGAATATGCCACGAATGGATGGCCTTACGCTTATAAAAAATTTGCGCGGCTTGGGGACTTACAGCAGAACGCCTGTTGTTATGCTTACTACAGAAGCAGGCGACGATATGAAAGCAAAAGGTAAAGCCGCTGGCGCCACAGGCTGGATGGTAAAGCCTTTCGATCCAAACAAGCTTCTTGATGTAACGAAGCGCGTGCTGGGCTAAATCGCCCACCCACTCCTAAAATCTGGAAGGATTCGGAATGAGCATCGATATAGAACAGTTTCATGGCGTGTTTTTCGACGAGAGCGATGAGCATCTCGACGATATGGAACAGCTATTGATGAGTTTAGATGTTGAATCCCCTGATCCTGAAGAGCTAAATAGCATTTTTCGCGCTGCCCATTCGATTAAAGGTGGCAGCGGTATTTTCGGTTTTGATGCGTTGATGAATTTAACGCATGTGATGGAAAACTTGTTAGATAAAGCCCGCAACAATGAGCTTAGTGTTACCGCTGACATTGTAAATGTGCTTTTAGAAACTCTCGATGTTTTAAAAGACACGCTTAACGCCTACCGCGATGAGACCCCCGTACCAGAAGACAGTATTGCCGAGCGCATTAAAATTCTAAATGGCGTAATCAACGGTCAATCTACAGACGCAGCCTCAGGCGATGGTGACGATGCTTCAGAAGTAAGCGTGAATGCGCAAAACGAAAGCGCTCAGGACGACAGCTTTGGTTTCTTTGACGATGAGCCTAATAGTGCTATTGAAGCCGCTGACGACAGTTTTGGTTTTTTCGACGACGAACCAGTTAACGAAGCGCTCTCTCACGGCGACAACACTAAAAGTGAGAATAATGACGATGACGGCTTTGGCTTCTTCGATGATGAAATATCGAATAATACCGTCGACGCACAAACTGAAACGACTAAAGCCGAAACAGCTGAAGTAGAGCAGGGTTTTGGTTTTTTTGAAGACGCACCGTCAGCTACCAATATCAATACTTCCCTAGAAATTGCGAGTAGTAATAACGCGCAAAGCGCGAGTACTCAATTAAATACAGCAACAACATCTAACAATGATAAAGCGCCAACTACTGGCGTTGCCCCCACGACAACACAAGCCAAAACGCCACTAAAACCGCCAGCGAAAAAGAGCACCGCCCGTGAATCGGCCTCTATTCGTGTAGACACCACTAAAATTGATGCCATGGTTAACTTAGTCGGAGAGCTGGTTATCACCCAGTCTATGCTGTCTATGATAGGGCAAGACGTTGAAGGGCAAGTTGGCGAACGGTTGCAGCTAGCTATTGATGAGCTGCAGCGAAACACCCGGGAAATTCAAGAATCAGTGATGTCTATGCGCATGCTCCCGCTAACCGCAACCTTTAATCGTTTTCCGCGTTTAGTAAGAGATTTGGCAGGTAAGTTAGGTAAACAGGTAGAACTGGTGCTCCAGGGAGGCAGCACGGAAATTGATAAAAGTTTAATTGAAAAGATCGTCGACCCCCTTACCCATCTCGTTCGCAACAGCATCGATCACGGCATAGAAATGCCCGACAAACGCGTCGCTGCTGGCAAACCAGAGAAAGGCACGGTTATTCTAAGTGCCGAGCAGAAAGGCGGTAGCATTATTATCAGCATTATTGATGATGGCGGTGGTCTTCACCGCGACAAAATTCTCGATAAAGCGCGAAGTAACGGGCTCACCGTATCTGATGACATGCCTGATTCAGAAGTATGGCAGCTTATATTCCAACCTGGGTTTTCAACTGCCGAAGCCATTACCGATGTATCGGGAAGAGGGGTAGGTATGGATGTGGTGCGCCGCAATATCGAATCGATTGGCGGTCGTATCGATATCGAGTCTAGCGCCGGTGAAGGTTCAGCGTTTTTCATTCACCTGCCGCTTACGCTAGCCATAGTTGATGGCATGTGTGTGTCGGTGGGTAAGCAAATCTTCGTGATCCCACTTTTAAATATTATTGAATCCTTCCAGCCTACTAAGCAGCAGCTGAAGACCTTGGGCAACGACACCGTTCTCTATATACGAGATCAATACTGGCCTTTGGTGCCCCTCTACGACTTCATGGAAGTAGAGGATGCCGCGCTTTCTCCCACAGAAGGCATTGTGGTGTTGCTTGAAAGCAGTAAAAAACGCTTTGGTGTTTTGGTTGATGCACTCGTCGGTCAGCAGCAGGTGGTGATTAAAAGCTTAGAAGAGCACTACCGTAAGGTGGCTGGAATAGCGGGGGCAACCATTATGGGCGACGGAAAAGTCGCACTTATTATCGATGCAGACTCCATTGCTACAACGTATACCTCCAGTCAAATAGAGGAGTTACTTTCATGAGTGAAACTGCCTTGCATCAAGCGGTTACCGGCGGACAGGACAAAGAGTATTTAAGTTTTGTGCTTGGCGATGAGCATTACGCCTTGGACATCACCACAGTAAAAGAAATTAGAGGGTACGAACAAGTCACTAAGATTGCGAATGCGCCAGCCTTCATAAAAGGCGTGATTAATTTGCGTGGTGACATCGTTCCTATCGTGGACTTGCGCATTAAGTTTAACGTAGGCGAGGCCACATATAACGACTTCACAATAGTGATAATGCTGAACATTCAAGAGCGTATTGTTGGCATCGTGGTAGATGGTGTATCCGATGTTATTCGCTTGTCTGAAGAACAAGTACTTCCGCCACCAGAGTTTGGCGTAGCTTTTGACAGCAGGTATCTACACGGTTTAGCTGATGTAGATGAAAACATGGTCATTCTGGTGAACATAGAAAGCTTAATAACCAGCGAAGAGCTGGGTTTAGTCGCACCTGAGAGCGTAAAAGACGACGCGTAGTTACAAGGTCCTTCACTAAACGGAAACACCTGACATTGGGAAATATTAGTTATGGGCGTATTTAATTTTCTGAACGGCGAAGAGTTAAAAATAGCGAAGCACGACTCGCTATTGAAGTCGAATATTCTAAAGGCCAGTGCCTCAAACTTGTTGGTTATCGACAAGTCGGGGGTTATTCACTACCACACTCCCGCATTCCTGCGAATGACAAAGGCCTACCCTAAGGACTTTACTGTCAACGATGGTGAGTCTTCACTATCAGGAAAGCACATAGACGACATTGCAAATGGGGCAAGCGCTTCAGAAAACCTGTCTTATTTACTTACCCATACTTCGGGCGATAAGCACCTCGTTTCTCTTGCTGAGCACGGCTTTTGTGTAAGTGCATCTACAATAACGATAGACGAGAATGGCACTCAGCTTTATGTCACTGAGTGGCAGGACAACACTGAAAATAAACGCAACAAAGGTATGGTCGATGCCATTATGCGAAGCCAGGCGGTGATATCGTTTACGAAAGACGGAGAAATCTTGTCGGTCAACGATAACTTTTTATCCGCAATGGGTTATAGCGAAAGTGAGGTGGTGGGAAAGCACCATCGCATTTTTGTCGACAGTGATTACGCTCAAAGCGAAGAATATCAGCAGTTTTGGAAAAAACTAAAAAGCGGCGACGTACACAGCGGCGAGTTTTGCAGAATTAACAAGCAAGGCGAAGAGGTGTGGATCCAAGCGACCTACAACCCAGTATTTGATGACAACGGTGACGTAGATTACATCATCAAGTTTGCCTCTGATATTACAGCGCAAAAACAAAGAAATGCCGATTACGAAGGACAGATTACTGCCATTAATAAGTCACAGGCCGTTATTGAGTTCGATCTAGAAGGTAATATTCTTAACGCCAACGAAAACTTCCTCGCCGCAATGGGTTACAGCCTGTCTGAAATTAAAGGTCAGCATCACAGCATGTTTGTTGACCCAAGCTATAAGTTAAGCGCTGAATATGCTGCTTTTTGGCAAAGCTTAAAAGCCGGAGAGCACAGTGAGGGTGAATATAAACGCATTGCAAAAGGTGGCAGGGAAATATGGATCCGCGCATCGTACAACCCCATTTTCGACAGCTCGGGTAAGCCATTTAAAGTCGTTAAATTTGCCACCGATGTAACGCAAGACAAGTTAAAAAATGCGTATTTCGAAGGACAAATTAACGCTATCAGTAAATCTCAGGCTGTGATCGAGTTTGATGTCGACGGCACTATCATTACTGCTAACGACAACTTCCTCAACACCATGGGCTACCGACTAGACGAAATCAAAGGTAAACATCACCAACTATTTGTGGATGAAGAAACCAGACAGTCAGAGTCGTACCAGCGTTTTTGGTCTGAACTTAAAGAAGGTAATTTCTTCTCAGGAGAATTTAAGCGCGTAAGCAAAGCAGGAAAAGCCGTTTGGATCCAAGCTTCTTACAACCCTATAGAAGACATGAATGGCAGCCCGTTTAGGGTGGTCAAATACGCGACTAACATTACCGAAGAGAAGTTGAAAAACGCCTACTTTGAAGGTCAGTTAAATGCCATTAGCAAGTCACAGGCTGTCATTGAGTTTGACCTTGAGGGGGTAATTTTAAACGCAAACAGCAACTTCTTAGCCGCGATGGGATATACCCTAGATGAAGTGAAAGGAAAGCATCACAGTATTTTTGTGGACCCTGCTTTCAAAAACAGCCCTGAATACGCAGCATTCTGGGAGCAATTGCGCCAAGGCGTTTATGCTAGCGGAGAATACAAGCGTTTCAACAAGTCAGGAAAACCAGTTTACATTCAAGCCTCTTACAACCCAATCCTAGACCAAAACGGCACGCCGTTTAGAGTCGTGAAATATGCCACGGACGTGACAGGAAGAACCTTAGCGGTAGAAAGCATTAAGTCTATTATGGCAAGTCTGACAGACGGTGATTTACTGAAAACGATAGAAGAGCCATTAGAAGGTGACTTCAAGGTGCTTGGCGAATCTATTAATCACTTTATTGGTGAACTGCGCGACACCATAGTGAAAATTCACACCGCTGTGGAAACCATCGATACGGCTTCAAATGAAATCGCCACCGGCAACGCCGATTTGTCTAGTCGTACCGAGCAGCAAGCGTCTAGCTTAGAAGAAACAGCGTCAGCCATGGAAGAGTTAACGGGCACAGTGAAGCTAAATGCAGAGAATGCCGATCAAGCAAAAGGCTTGGCAAGCCAGGCATCAGAAGTAGCATCAGAGGGCGGAAAGGTCATTGAACAAGTAGTGCATACCATGGGTGAAATTAACGACTCTGCCCAGCGTATATCTGACATCATCGGCGTTATTGATGGCATTGCTTTCCAAACGAACATACTCGCACTGAACGCAGCAGTTGAAGCTGCAAGAGCGGGCGAGCAAGGTCGCGGGTTTGCCGTTGTTGCCTCTGAGGTGAGAACGCTGGCACAGCGTTCTGCCGAGGCGGCAAAAGACATAAAGGCACTAATTTCTGCGTCGGTCGATAAAATTGGTGATGGCAACGTGTTGGTGAATAAGTCTGGGGAAACCATGGCCAACATCGTCACTGCAATTAAACGCGTTAACGACATTATGTCTGAAATTGCAGCGGCATCGTCTGAGCAAGCCACCGGAATACAGGAAGTGAGCAATGCGGTGGTTCAAATGGACGAAATGACTCAGCAAAATGCTGCGTTAGTTGAACAAGCAGCAGCGGCTGCAGACAGTATGAGACAGCAATCGGGTGAACTAGCCCAACGGGTGTCTGTGTTCAAAGTGGGAAGTAGTCGCAAGCCCACTCAGAATGCTGACATTCAGTCGCTAAACGGCAGCAAAGCATTACCTAAAGAGCGTGAAGTGCCCAAGCAGCGAATGAAAGCGCTGAATCCAGCGGCACCAGATGCGTCAGATTGGGAGGCGTTTTAGTGTATGACCGCTCTACAAAGCACGGATGCGCAAAGGGAATTTCCATATAGCCGAAGAGATTTTGAACGGGTAAAAGGCTTGCTGTTTAAACAAGCCGGAATTAACTTAGCTGATTCAAAAGATGCGATGGTATACAGCCGCCTTGCCAGGCGGCTGCGTGCACTAGAGATACACAGCTTTAAAGAGTACTTAGCGTATGTAGGAAGCTGTAAAGATGAAATGGAACACTTCATTAATGCGCTCACTACTAACCTCACGGCATTTTTCAGAGAGCCACATCACTTTGACGCACTCGCCAATTACCTGACAAAGCGACCTCAAACCAAGCGTATTTGGTGTGCCGCAAGCAGCACTGGCGAAGAGCCTTATAGTATTGCAATGACAGTGGCGTCGGTGTTTGGCACCTTTACTCCCAATGTACAAATACTTGCCACTGATATCGACAGTAAAGTACTGCAAAAGGCTCGGGAAGGAGTGTATGCCCAAAACAGTATCAGCCAGCTGTCTTACGATTATAAAACGCAATTTTTCTATAGGGGAAAAGGCGCACAAACCGGAAGAGTAAGAGTAGTGGATGAGCTGAGAAAAATGGTGCAGTTCGAACCACTAAATTTGATGTCGCCAAACTGGTGTGTAGATGCGCCAGTGGACGTGATTTTTTGCCGTAACGTCATGATTTATTTCGATCGACCCACGCAGCGCAAAATTTTAGCGCGAATGGTTAAAATGATGTGCAATGACGGGATGTATGTCGCAGGGCACTCTGAGAACTTCACGATGTATCCTGAACTGGTCGCTCCCATGGGGAAAACCATTTATCGGCCAGTCGTTTAAAAGGAATTTGCAGTATGAGTCAGGACGAAAACCCCATTCGATACTTTGATAACCGCCTTCAAAAAGAAGCCGTTAAACTATTGCCGGGTCAGTACTATGCCACTGCTTCAGACAAAGCGCTGGTAACCATTCTTGGTTCTTGCGTAGCAGCGTGTATTTTCGATCAAGAAAAGAAGATTGGCGGTATGAATCACTTTATGTTGCCCGACCTCAACTTCACCACCAATCTCGACGCTTGCCTAGCCACAAAGTACGGTGTACACGCGATGAACATGTTAATTGATCAGCTTGTGCACCTTGGCGCACGGCGAAATAAGTTGATGGCTAAAGCATTCGGGGGAGGAAAGGTGCTTCCTGGGTTTGTGCAGCAAGACATTGGACGAGTCAACGCTGAATTTGTCTTGGAGTATTTGGATGACGCGCACATACCGTTAATAAGTAGTGATTTAATGTCTACTTATGCTCGCAAAATTTATTACTTTCCTGCCGACGGTAATGTTTATATGAAGCGTATTCGCGAGTTTAACAATGCTACCCTCTACGAGCGCGAATCTACCCACCGGGTTCTACTTTCTGAACAAGCTAAGACGGGTGTAATCTCATTTTCGGAACAGTCACATGCCTATAAAAGTCCTCGTAGTTGATGACTCTGCGTTAATCCGCCAAATTCTTTCAGAAATAGTAACCCGTGATCCAGGTTTAACGCTTGTGGGTGCAGCGCCGGATGCTTATGCGGCGAAGCGAATGGTGCAAGAGTTTAGGCCAGACGTTATTACACTGGACATTGAAATGCCGAAGGTAGACGGGTTACGTTTTTTAGAAGTAATGATGAAGGCGATGCCGACCCCAGTTGTGATGATATCTACGCTGACTGAAAGAGGTGCCGACGCAACACTGCGTGCGCTCGAACTAGGCGCTGTGGATTTTATGGCAAAGCCAAAGCTCGGCGTAGCGCAAGGTATGGCTGAATATGCGGCGGTTATTGTTGAAAAGATAAAAGCAGCAGCGCATTCGAGGTTAGGCCAACCAACGCAAACACGCTGCACAAAACATGCTTCTATGCGCTACACAGGAACCGAAAAGTTAATTGGTATAGGCGCATCAACTGGGGGAACCGAAGCAATAAAAGACGTCATCATGCATTTTCCCCGCAATGCACCGGCCACCATTATTTCCCAACACATGCCTCCAGGGTTCACAACCACCTACGCCAAGCGGCTCGATAGCCTTTGTGAAATAACCGTGAGAGAAGCGCACGGAGGGGAGCGTTTATTGCCTGGATTTGCGTACTTGGCACCAGGTAATAAACATTTAAAAGTAGAGCGTAGCGGCGCTGACTATCGTTTAAGCCTTGATGATGGCCCTAAGGTATCAGGACACAAGCCCTCTGTTGATGTGATGTTTGACTCGCTGGCTGAGCATGCTGGCGCAAACGCGGTGGGTGTGCTGCTTACAGGCATGGGACGGGATGGAGCAAAAGGCCTTAAGAGTATGCACACAAAAGGCTCTGTTACGTTTTGTCAGGATGAAAAAACCTGCGTTGTTTACGGTATGCCTAAAGTGGCTGTAGAAATGAAAGCCGCTAGTTTTATCAAGCCGTTAGAAGATATCTCAGATGCAATTCTAGATACGCTAGAAGCATTGGGCGCGGGCTCGCGCCTTTAATCTTAAGGCAATGCCCACAGTGCTGAACTATTGGAGCTTTTTAGTCTAGCGCAATGTTGATGATTGGTTGTCGCAAATGTCACTAAAGTAATAAGTTAACAAAAATATTCAAAAGTATAATTGTTGAGGCTGGAAACTTGACCATAATTTGATTGTGTTTTGTACATCCGTTAACGCGGTAGTAACAATTGAGGTGGGATTGTGGTCGCCATTGCAGCAAATTATCTGGATAACTTTTTCTCTAATAAGAGCAACGCGTTTATTATCGCGTTTCTTATGATGTTGGCGAGTTGGAGTCTGGCTTTCACCTCGATAGCGCACTTGGGGCTTGCTATCAGCTCTGTTTGCGTTTTATTTTTGCTTTTCGTACTTCTCAAAGTGACAAAGGGTAATCAGGACTCTGCAGCCAATAGCACAAGCAGGCCATCACAAGATTTTTCATATTCAAACACAAACTCGTTAGCCAATGACTCTATGGATGTTGCTGTCTCTGAAGCAAGCAGCATATTGACGATCACCTCATCAAACCTGGCCGACATATTCTCAACACAAAATGACGCGGTTGCCACATTAAGCGACTCGTTTATTTCGCTACAAACCCTTCTAGGCCAACAAGAAACTAGCATCAATAATCTGCTGACAGATGATGACGACAGCGACTGTGCCTATGCCGATAAAATGCGGACATTTGCTTCTGATACTGACATCACACTAACGCAATTCATCGCCTCAACAACTGAAATGACCGAGTCTACAAGGGCGTTAGAAACCCAAGTACAAACCATTCAGCAGGCCATGCCTACTGTCATTGAGGCGTTAAGTGGTATTGATGATATTTCTTCTCAGACCAATCTTTTGGCGCTAAACGCTGCCATTGAAGCAGCGCGTGCTGGTGAAGCAGGACGCGGTTTTGCTGTTGTTGCCGATGAGGTCCGTGCGCTATCTACCCGCTCTACACAGTTTAGCGACGTTATAAAAACGCAAATAGAAAACATCAAATCGCTCATCGATAAACTAACGGAAACTGCAGAAGTGGTTGCTTCTCAGGACATTTCTCACGTGGTCAACGCGAAAGACGCCATTAGCGAGCAGCTAAAAGGCATTATCAAAAAAGCCGAAGCCGACATACAGGGCGCAAGTGAGCTTGAAGCTATTCGCCAACAACTTGCAGACTCAACTGCTGCCGCTATTCGCGGCTTACAATTCGGCGATATAAACGGTCAAAACCTTACCTACACCCGCGAGATTATTGATTTCATTGTGTTGCAGCTTTCAGAACTAAGCCCTGAGTCTGCGACAAAAGTGAAAGACAACCTAGCTAACTACCAGATTTCGTTGACGGAAAAAGGGCAAGCAGATCACAACCCTGTTTCGTCAACGTCAATGGACGCAGGTGACGTAGAACTTTTTTAACAGCAAGAATAAATAGTTACACAACGATGTGTGATTAACCCTGACATTTTTATAGGTGATTGAGTTATGAGCAAAAGCATACTGATTGTGGACGACTCTGTGTCCATCCGCCAGATGGTAGAAATGACCCTTAAGTCAGCGAACTACAACGTTACTACTGCACAAGACGGCCAAGATGCGCTGGACAAATGCCAAGGCGCGCGTTTTGACTTCGTGCTTACCGATCAAAACATGCCTCGCATGGACGGATTAACGCTTATCAAATCGCTCAGAGGTTTAGCGAACTTCAAGTCGACGCCAATTGTCATGCTGACCACTGAAGCCGGTGATGACATGAAAGCCAAAGGCAAAGCCGCGGGAGCAACCGGATGGATGGTGAAACCTTTCGACCCCAATAAGCTGCTCGATGTGATGAAGCGCGTTCTAGGTTAACAGAGTCGGTTTGAATAGGGTAAATGGGAGTCAGTCATGACCATTGATGTAAACCAATTTCACGGTGTGTTTTTTGACGAGAGTGATGAGCATCTCCAAGATATGGAGCAGTTGCTCATGACCTTGGATGTGGATGCGCCCGACCCCGAAGAGCTGAACAGTATCTTTAGAGCGGCGCACTCTATCAAAGGCGGCAGTGGGATTTTCGGGTTTGATGCACTAATGAATCTGACTCACGTAATGGAGAATTTGCTCGACAAAGCCCGAAACCAGGAAATTCAGGTTACGGCAGACATCGTCGACATATTTTTGCAAACCCTTGATGTATTGAAAGACACCTTATCTGCATATAAAGAACAAACAGATCTTCCCCAAGAACAAATTGATGCAAGCATAAAAGTCCTTGAAGATACCCTCGCAAGTGCGTCAGGACAAATGCCACAAAACGCAGAAGAAACATGTGATCAAACTGCTCAAGGTGAAGCTAATACAGACAACGAGATTGATGGATTTGGATTCTTTGATGAAGGCGAGACTGAATCTCAAGAAACCAATTTAGAAAGTTCTCAAAGTCAAAATACCTCAGATGACATTGAAGGCTTCGGACTTTTCGAAGATGAAGCAGCATCAGAAGAGACGCAGGCTAAAGGTGAAGCGAATACCAAGGTCGGCATAGCTGATGAGGGCTTTGGCTTTTTCGAACCCGACCCCCTTCCTGTAAAAACAGACGCTACTGAAACTTCTTCGCAACAAGTTACACCAAAACAACCTATTGTGAAGCCCGTTAAAACCAAGCCAAAAGCAGCGACGAAAGAGGCAGCATCAATTCGTGTCGATACCACCAAAATCGATGCGATGGTTAATCTGGTCGGCGAACTGGTGATTACTCAATCCATGCTTTCAAACGTGGGGCAGGAAGTTGAAGGGCAAGTCGGAGAGCGCCTCCAGCTTGCTATAGACGAGTTGCAGCGCAATACCCGTGAAATTCAAGAATCAGTCATGTCTATGCGCATGTTGCCGGTAAACATGACGTTTAATCGCTTCCCTCGTGTGGTACGTGATTTGTCTTCGAAGCTAGGCAAAAAAGTGGATTTGGTGATTCAAGGTGGCAACACCGAAATAGATAAGAGCCTAATCGAAAAACTGGTCGACCCGCTTACGCATTTAGTAAGGAACAGTATCGATCACGGTATAGAAAGTCCTGAAAAACGCCTTGAAGCTGGCAAAGCCGAAAACGGCACAGTTATCTTAAGTGCAGAGCAGAAAGGTAGCAGTATCATCATTGGTATTATCGACGATGGAGCCGGTTTAAACAAAGCACGCATTGTAGAGAAAGCCACACAAAACGGCCTCACGGTTACGCCAGATATGCCCGACAGTGAAATTTGGCAGCTTATCTTTCAAGCGGGCTTTTCGACTGCTGCAGAAGTTACTGATGTGTCGGGCAGAGGTGTCGGCATGGATGTGGTTCGCAGAAACATCGAGTCTATTGGCGGGCGCATTGAAATTGAATCATCGCAGGGTGAGGGCTCTGCGTTTTATATTCACTTACCACTCACGCTCGCTATCGTAGACGGCATGTGTGTATCGGTTGGCGATCAAATTTTCGTTATCCCACTACTTAACGTTATCGAATCATTTCAACCCACATCATCTCAAGTGAAAACCCTTGGCAATGACAAAGTACTGTGGATTAGAGACCAGTACTGGCCGCTGGTGTCACTTACTCAACTTATGCAGGTAGACGACGGCATCACTGAGCCAACCAAAGGCATCGTCGTGCTACTAGAAAGCAGTAAGAAGCGCTATGGCGTGCTGGTGGATTCGCTTGTGGGTCAACAACAAGTCGTAATTAAGAGCCTTGAGCAACATTACAAAAAAGTAGCAGGGATCGCAGGTGCAACCATTATGGGGGATGGCAAGGTAGCCATGATTTTGGATGCAGACTCGGTGGCTACTAACTGTACAAATGTTCCAAATGAAGAGGTTTCACTATGAGCGAAGCAGCCTTACAACAAGCCGTTAGCGCATCGAAAGAGAACGAGTTCTTAAGTTTTGTCTTGGGCGAGGAGCACTATGCCCTTGATATCACAACCGTGAAGGAAATTCGTGGTTACGAACAGGTTACCAAAATTGCCAATGCGCCAAACTTCATTAAAGGCGTGATAAACCTTCGTGGCGACATTGTACCTATCGTCGACTTACGCATTAAGTTCAACGTAGGTGAAGCCACTTATAACGATTTTACTATCGTCATTATGCTTAACGTTCACGAGCGGATCGTTGGCATTGTGGTAGATGGCGTGTCTGACGTCATTCGCCTTTCCGAAGAAGACATGCTGCCGCCACCAGAGTTCGGTGTGGCGTTCGATAGCAAGTACCTTCACGGACTGGCCGATGTCGATGAGCACATGGTTATTTTAGTCAATATTGAAAGCTTAATTACAAGTAACGAATTGGGTTTAGTTGAAACAAAAGCACAAGTGGTTGAGGGCTGAGAAAATGGGAATTATGACGTGGTTAGAAGACTTCACAAAAGCAACGGACGTTAACCAAGCATTAAGAAACAAACAGGCACTTGATGCTACAACCTGTTGCATCATGATGGCCGACGCTGACAGAAATATTATCTATGCTAATCAGTCTGTAAAGTCGCTGCTCAAAGAAAACGAGAAGAAACTTCAGGCTGTCCTCCCCAGTTTTTCTGCTGACAACTTGGAAGGTCAAAACATCGACCAGTTTCATCGTAATCCTTCGCATCAGCGCAATATCCTTGCTGAATTGAAATCGACAATGACCTCTACGATTAGCATTGGCGACTTAAACTTCAAACTCACCCTTACGCCGTTTTTTGACCAAGAGAATAACAATATAGGCACCATGGTTGAGTGGGTTGATCAGTCAGAATTACTCATCAAAAGCACAATGCTAAACGTATTGAATAATGCCCAGGCTGTTATCGAATTTAACGCCGATGGTGTTATCCAAAATGCGAACGACAATTTCCTTAATGCGCTTGGCTACAGCCTCAATGAAATTGTTGGCAACCATCACAAAATGTTCTGTGACGCACAATACATTCGCTCAGAAGAGTACGCCCAATTTTGGCGCGACCTCAAAGAGGGCAAGTCACAAAACGGCGAGTTTTGTCGATTCGACAAAATGGGGAAAGAGATTTGGATCCAAGCCACCTACAACCCGGTTTTCGATGGCGAAGGTAAAGTTATTCGCGTTGTGAAATTCGCCACCGACATCACTGCATCTAAGTTACGCAATGCCTATTTCGAAGGACAAATAGACGCAATAAACAAAGCGCAGGCCGTTATTGAATTTGACCTTGAGGGCAAAATTTTAAACGCCAACGAGAATTTCACAAACACGGTTGGCTACAGCCTAGATGAAATTAAAGGCAAGCATCACAGTATGTTTGTGGAAGATGAGTATAAGCGCAGTGTTGAGTACAGTCAGTTTTGGGAACAGTTGCGCCAAGGCGTGCAGTTCACTGACGAATTTAAGCGCGTGGGCAAAGGTGGGAAAGAAGTTTGGATCCAAGCGTCTTATAACCCTATTTTGGATCAAAACGGTAGACCTCACCGTGTGGTGAAATATGCCATTGATATTACTGGTAGAAAACAGGCCATTAGCGATATCAAAACCGCCATGAATGAATTGGTTCAGGGTAATTTAGATTGCCGCATTGAGCATGAGTTCGAGGGTGAATTCAAAGAGCTTGGCACGTCAATAAACCGCTTTATCGACGATATGCGTCGCATTATCGGTTCTATCAGTGATGTGATGACCCGCTTATCTGGCGGTGATTTAACGGCGGAGCTTGATGAACAGTTCGAGGGAGAGTTCCAAGTACTAGGCGATGCTATCAATCAATTCGTTAGTGAAATGTCTGGCACTATCGGTTCAATTTACCAAGCAGTAGAGACAATCAATACGGCCTCGTCTGAAATTGCCACGGGGAATTCAGACCTATCAAGTCGTACCGAACAGCAGGCGTCTAGTCTTGAAGAAACGGCGTCGAGCATGGAAGAGCTTACCGGTACCGTCAAGCTCAACGCTGAAAATGCGGAACAAGCCAATAGCTTAGCGTCTCAGAGCTGTGAAATCGCGTCGCGGGGCGGTGAGCTAATCCGTCAGGTTGTGGACACCATGTCGTCTATCAACGAGTCTGCGCAGGAAATTTCAGACATCATCGGCGTAATCGACGGCATCGCATTCCAAACTAATATTCTGGCATTAAACGCTGCCGTAGAAGCTGCACGAGCAGGTGAGCAGGGCCGTGGCTTTGCGGTAGTTGCGTCAGAGGTACGAAGCCTGGCTCAGCGTTCTGCCGAAGCAGCAAAAGAAATCAAAGAGCTTATATCAGACTCGGTAAGCAAGATTGATGGCGGTAACAAACTCGTCAATCAGTCAGGCGACACCATGGAAGAAGTGGTGACTTCCATTAAGCGAGTTAACGACATTATGTCGGAAATTGCAGCGGCGAGTTCTGAGCAAGCTTCTGGAATTGAAGAGGTAAGTAAAGCCGTTGTGCAAATGGATGAAATGACGCAACAAAATGCAGCGCTGGTGGAAGAGGCTGCGGCTGCCGCAGAAAGTTTGCAGCAGCAAGCGGGAAGTTTATCTGAACGCGTATCAGCATTTAACATCGGTGATAAAGCGACGGTCAGTGAAGAAAAGCCAATAAAGGTTGCATCAGTAAACAAGAATAAACACGTTGCACCGGTTACAGCAATTAAAACGCAAAAGAAACTGGCTCCAAAAGTACCAAGCAGTGACGATTGGGAGTCGTTCTAAAAAAGCGAAGGCGAATTCTTGAAAAGGAATTCGCCTTTTTTATTACACGGCATTTAGTTTGACGCTTTTAGAACAGAGCGTCGCAAATCAGGTGGATGGAATAATGGGCGTATTTAATATATTTCATAATGAAGAGTTAGTAGCGGCACAAAGTCTTTCACGCTTTCAAGAGCAAGCGCTAAGCGAAAGTACCGCATGTTTGATGTTGGTCGATGCCGAGGGAACGATCACCTTCGCCAACAAAGCATTTTATGCTTTAGCCAACGAGCATCAAACGCAGTTCGAGCGTGCTTTACCAGGCATTAATTTTCAAGGCCTGACGGGCTCTACTATGGCCGCGTTTTTCGCCAACAATAGCGACCTGAATTTGCGTTACAAAAGCTGTGATAGCAGCGATACCTTTTTACTGCCTGTGGGCGACTTACTCTTTACCCTTAAGTTATCTACCATTAAAAGCGTTGAAGGCGACAAGCTCGGCACCATGGTGGAATGGCTTAATGATCAGGAGCTGCAATATAAAACAGGTTTACTGGCAGGGTTAGATCGTTGCCAAGCCATTATTTCCTTTACGCCGGAGGGAATAGTAGAAGACGCCAATGAAAACTTTTTGAAGGTTACAGGCTATTCGAAAGAAGACATTGTTGGTAAGCATCATCGCCTTTTTGTATTGCCAGACTACGGCGTGTCTGAAGAATATAAATCATTCTGGGAATCGCTGCGAAACGGTGAGCACAGCAGCGGTGAATATTGCCGCGTAGCGAAAAACGGCGACAAAGTATGGATTCAAGCCTCTTACAACCCTATCTATGACAAGCTCGGAAATATTGTTCGTGTAGTAAAATTTGCTACCGATGTAACGGAGCAAAAACGCAAAAATGCAGACTACGAAGGCCAAATAAATGCCATCGACAAGTCCCTTGCTGTGATTGAGTTCGACCTTGAAGGCGTTATTCAAAACGCCAACGCAAACTTCTGCGCAACAACGGGATATGAGCTGAACGAAATCAAAGGTCAGCATCATAGTATGTTTGTTGAACCCAACTATAAAATGAGCCCTGAGTATGCAGCGTTCTGGCGTGACTTAAAGAAAGGTGACTTTAAGTCAGGCGAATTCAAACGGGTAAAAAAAGATGGCAGTGAGCTTTGGATCCAAGCGTCTTATAACCCTATTTTTGACGAGTTCGGCCAGCCAATAAAAGTGGTGAAATATGCCTCTGATGTGACTGAACAAAAGCTACAAAACGCGTTTAACACAGGGCAAATAGACGCAATAAGTAAATCACAAGCGGTGATCGAGTTTGATACAAAGGGCAATATTCTCGTCGCCAACGATAACTTTCTGGCAACGGTTGGCTATTCCCTAGATGAAATTGAGGGCAAACACCACCGCATTTTTGTCACTAAACAAGAGCGAGAATCTGAACAGTACCAATCGTTTTGGAAAAAACTGGCAGAAGGCCAATTTTACTCGGGTGAATTTCACAGAATTGCGAAAGACGGCTCAGATATTTGGATTCAAGCGACCTACAATCCTATTTTAGACATGAGTGGGAATGTAGTTAAAGTGGTGAAGTACGCCAGTAATATCACCGAACAGAAAGTTAAAAATGCCTACTTTGAAGGGCAGTTAGCTGCAATAGGAAAGTCTCAGGCCGTCATAGAGTTCAATATGGATGGCATTATTCAGCATGCCAATGAAAACTTTCTAACTACGGTGGGCTACACCTTAGATGAAATCAAAGGTAAGCATCACAGCATGTTCGTCGACCCTGCTCACCGAGCTAGCCCTGAATACGCGGCGTTTTGGGATGCGCTACGCAGCGGCACTTTTTCTTCAGGTGAATATCGTCGATTGGGTAAAAACGGCAAAGAGATATTTATTCAAGCCACGTATAACCCTATTTTAGACCACAACGGTAAGCCTTTCCGTGTAGTTAAGTTTGCTACCGATATTACGGGTAGAACCCAAGCTGTTGATGAAATTAAACACGTAATGACCAAGCTGACTGAGGGCGACTTAACGGTCAACATTGAACATGCTTTAGACGGTGACTTTGCTGTATTGGGCGAGGCCATTAATCAGTTCATCAACGAAATGCGAGGCACCATCACAAGTATTAACGAAGCAGTAGAAACCATTAATGTGGCGTCGGGTGAGATTGCAACGGGCAATGCTGACTTATCAAGCCGCACCGAGCAGCAGGCATCCAGTCTGGAAGAAACTGCATCGAGTATGGAAGAGCTAACGGGAACCGTAAAACTCAACGCAGAGAATGCAGAGCAAGCGAATGGCCTAGCCGCACAGGCGAGTAAAATTGCTTCAGAAGGGGGGCAGGTTATAGGTGAAGTGGTGAAAACCATGACCCAAATCAACGACTCGGCACAAGAGATCTCTGACATTATTGGTGTTATAGACGGCATCGCTTTTCAAACTAATATTCTTGCTTTAAACGCAGCCGTTGAAGCTGCTCGCGCGGGCGAACAGGGGCGAGGCTTTGCGGTAGTTGCTTCAGAGGTAAGAAACTTAGCTCAGCGCTCAGCCGAAGCAGCGAAAGACATCAAAGAACTGATTTCTGACTCTGTAACCAAAATAGCCAGCGGTAACGAGCTGGTTGTGAAATCGGGTGACACCATGGCTGAGGTAGTAACTTCCATTAAGCGCGTAAACGACATTATGTCTGAAATTGCCGCTGCGTCTGCCGAGCAAGCGGCGGGCATTGAAGAGGTGAGCAAAGCGGTCATTCAAATGGATGAAATGACCCAACAAAATGCAGCACTGGTAGAAGAGGCTGCCGCCGCCGCGGACAGTTTGAAGCAGCAGTCGTTGCAACTTAATGAACGGGTATCGGTATTTGAAGTTGGAAAGGGCTTGTCAATGGAGCAAAAGCACATCGCTGCGCTCTCTCACACCGACTTCAAGCAGCCACGCGTAGCCTCAGTGATTAACAACGCGCCTCAAGCACAAGCACTGAAACCCGCACTGCCTGATGAAGCCGAGTGGGAGTCGTTCTAATGACAACGGTTCTTTCATCACGCGATAGCACTCGGGAGTTCGCCTTTGAAAAGGCGGACTTCCACAAAGTGCAAAACATGCTTTTCAAAAAAGCAGGTATAAAGTTGTCAGACGCTAAAGAAGCGATGGTATACAGCAGATTGGCTCGGCGTATCAGAGCCCTTCAGCTCACAAGCTTTAACGATTATCTAGGCGTAGTTGATAAGTCTGAACCTGAGCTAGAGCAGTTCATCAATGCATTGACGACCAATCTTACGTCGTTTTTTCGCGAGCCACACCACTTCACTGCACTGGCCGAGCACTTAAAACAACATCCAGAAGTAACCACTATCTGGTGTGCTGCCAGCTCCACCGGAGAAGAGCCTTACTCTATTGCCATGGTCGTCGCAGAGGCGTTTGGAAGCTTCAAAACGCCTGTGAAAATCATTGCATCAGACATAGACAGTAAGGTACTGCAAAAAGCCAAAGCGGGTATTTATCCTTTAGCATCGATCGCGAAAATACCCGTCCAAAGACAAAAACAATTCTTCCATAAAGGTAAAGGTGCAAACGAGGGAAAAGTGAAAGTAGTGGATGAGCTAAGACATATGGTGCAGTTCAAAAAACTCAATCTTACCGATGCAAAGTGGGATGTAAAAGGTCCACTCGATATCATTTTTTGTCGAAACGTAATGATTTACTTCGACAAGCCCACGCAATTAAACGTGTTACAAAGAATGGTGGGTATGTTAAAGCCTGCAGGACTTTATATGGCAGGGCATTCTGAAAACTTCAATATGTGTACTAATCTTGTGAGACCGGTAGGTAAAACTATATATCGCCCGGTTCATTAGGAGCACGTGTGGAATCTTGTAATTTCGAAGTACCTATTAGCTATTACGACAAACGTTTTTCTATCGACGCAGTAAAGCTATTACCTGGACAATACTTCGTAACAACACAAGATAAAATGTTGGTTACGGTATTGGGCTCGTGTGTGGCGGCATGTTTATACGACCCTGAAACGGGCATTGGCGGCATGAATCACTTTATGTTGCCTACAGTAAATAAAACTGCCAGTGAGTTCGAAAAAACACAAGGTATGGCTGCCAAATACGGCGTGCATGCCATGGAAATTCTTATCAACGACTTAGTGAAAGCCGGTGCCAATAAAGCCCGAATAAAAGCAAAAGTGTTTGGTGGTGGAAAAGTGGTGCCGTCCTTCGTGCAGCACGATGTTGGGAAGTTCAACGCAGAATTCGTAACAGACTTTTTAAGCACGGAAGGCATACCGATATTGGCCAGTGACTTATGTGATGTTTACGCGCGCAAGGTTTACTTTTTTCCAAGCAACGGCAATGTCTTTATGAAGCGAATTCACGAGCTTAATAACGCCACTATTATTGAAAGAGAAAGTCAGCATCGGTGGGAACTGTCTAGACGTGCACCTACTGGTAGCGTAGATATCTTCGAGGACTAACAATGACGATAAAAGTTTTGGTGGTAGATGACTCGGCACTGATCCGGCAAATTCTAAGTGAAATTATAAAAAGTGAGCCAGACATGGCATTAGTGGGTGCTGCTCCCGATGCTTTCGTGGCAAAAAAGCTGGTTCTAGAAAAGTCGCCAGATGTTATTACGCTTGATATAGAAATGCCTAAAGTGGACGGATTACGCTTTCTAGAAGTGCTGATGAATGCGAGGCCAACGCCCGTAGTCATGATTTCTACGCTAACTGAAAAAGGCGCTGATGCCACGCTGAGGTCCTTGGAGTTAGGAGCTATCGACTTTGTTGCAAAGCCCAAAATAGGTGTGGCGCAAGGCATGGCAGACTATCACCAGTTGATTGTTGAGAAAATACGTACAGCTGCGCGCTCTAAAGTGAAAAAATCAGCGCCTTCGAAAGTGTCTACCGTGAGCAAAGTCAATTATTCGGGTACTGAGAAAATCATTGCAATTGGTGCCTCGACCGGTGGGACAGAAGCCATAAAAGAGGTGTTACGCACCTTTCCGGCGAACGCTCCTGCCACCGTGATCACACAACACATGCCAGCAGGGTTTACTTCGACTTACGCTAAACGACTAGATGCCGTGTGCCAAATGCAGGTCAAAGAAGCGAAAGGCGGAGAACGTTTACTACCAGGCCAAGCCTACCTTGCACCTGGCGATAAACACATGGAAATTGAAAGAAGCGGGGCTGATTACCGGATTAGATTGACCGATGGCGCGCGCGTATCGGGTCACAAGCCCTCGGTGGATGTGTTATTTAATTCTATCTGTAAAAGTGCTGGTAGCAATGCGTTAGGCGTTTTACTTACGGGCATGGGTAGCGACGGCGCAAGCGGCCTTCACGAAATGTTTAACGCGGGCTGCGAAACATTTTGTCAGGACGAAGCTAGTTGTATAGTTTTTGGTATGCCCAAAGTAGCCATAGAAAAGGGCGCCGCTAAGCGCGTAATAAGCCTAGATGATATGGGCAGAAGTGTTATGCAAACCGTAGAAAAGCTCTCGGCAGGTAGTCGCTTGTAAGTATAGTGAGTAAATACTTACAGAATGCAATTTCTGTCCTAAAACCTGTAAAAGGATTGTTATAACTTTTCTTGTTCCAGAAAAGCTAAGGTGTTTTAATAGCAACGCTTAATAGTGAGTAATGCTGCTGCAGAATGCTGTTGCTGTAGCCGATACTATGGATAGGCTCACTATTTAGTGCGTAAAAATATAAAAATCGATACGTAAGTGGAATGGTAAGGTAAATCATTGTCGACATAATAATATAAAAGACAATGGCTTATGTGCGTTAGCAAGAACAAGGTAGGCAAAGTTTTATTACTGCGTATGTTTTGTAGTACCTAACTAGAATAAAAGGCCTGCTATATTCCTTACAGATTTGAGAGCAAATATATGCTCATTCTTACGGTATGACACTAACCCGGGATTATAACGAGTAGTTGGGGACTCTTATGAAACAGCAAACGCTTATAGCAGTATCAGCTTTAATGTTTTCTTCTTCTGTTTTGGCTAATGGCGGCTTTGAACCGAATAAGAAAGCATGCGTGAACGTCGGAAAAGAAATCACTCGCGTAAGCACTGAAATGGACGCAGCTAAGTCAGGTATTCAGAAGTCATGGCTTAAGCGTCAATTAAGCGCACTAGAAACGAAACGCAATTCTTGCAGCACACAAGGTTTTAAGCCAAACCAGCCCGAGCTAGCAAAAGTTTAATTGTTTTGTATTTCGATTTGAAAAAAGTCTTACTTCGGTAAGACTTTTTTGTTTGCGCCTAACTATTTTGCAACTACGCTAGATTTATAGCGTTCAGGCACAGTGAGGTCGTTGTGCCCTCACACAGAACACGTTACGAACTTATCATTTCGATAAGCGCAGTAAGCGAAGCAATGCTGTGATCGGGAGCAAGACCTAACGGGTACATCATTTTCCCCGAGCGTTCTACGAATGCGGTTTGCATACCTGTCGCCTTAGCACCACTTACATCCCAACCATGAGCCGCCACCATCATGGCATCTTCGTTCTTTACGTTAGCCTGCTGACAGGCCCAGTGATAAACCGCTGCATGTGGTTTGTAGGTACGTACACTTTCCACACTTAATATATGGGAAAAATAGGGCTTAATATTGGCAAACTCAAGCTGTGCGTCTAGTCCGGCTTTAGATGAGTTTGAAAGGGCGACCAAGGTTACACCAGCACTTTGAAGCGCCTTTAATGTAGGAACAACATCGTCGTGCGCTGGCAATCGGGTAATATGCTGTTTGATGATATCTTTTGCGGTAGCCTCATCAACAGATATATCCTTACTGTGAGCTACCATGGTAAGCGCTGCGGCTCCAATATCAATGAAATCGTGAAACTGTCCAGACGCAACATCCACTAAACTGTGATGCAATAAGTTAGCAAACCATAAGTCTACCAGTGTCTCATCGCCGTTTAGCACCGACGCTAAGCCTGTTTTTATGGCCTGCATGTCTAGTAGTGTTTCATTAATATCGAAGAAAATAACCTTTGGCGTCACGATTCACCTTCCTATAGTTGATGATAGTAAACGGTACGTTTCGTTTTTAGCTTGTTCGTTGCTTATACCACTGTAAAACAGAATTGGTTTTGCTAAAGCACATTACGACCAATGTCGATGAATTAACGCTGACAGGATATAAGAAGAATCTAACAAGAAAGGGGTGCAAGAAAAGGCAGCAATAGCCTCATAAATCCTGAACGAAATATATTGAGAAAAATGAACAACAAAAAGCCGGCACTAAGGCCGGCTTTATTTTTAGGTGTTGCGCATTTTGTTCTTAGAAGAACAAATAAGAAACGCTAAGCTTCATGCTACGAGGCATAATGTAGCGGCCGTTTGGTGAATCTGGATTACGCGGGTCACCCTCGGTAATACCTTGTTCGTCGGTCAGGTTATCAACAGAGAACTGAAGACGAAGTGATTCAGTTGGCTCTAGCGTTAGACCCACATCAATCTTTTCGTATCCTTCTAGTACAACTGTGTTTTCGTTGTTACCAAAGCGATCATCAACCGCTGATAATGTACCGTATACCGTGGCATACATATCGCCGATATCGAAGCCGTAGCTTGGTGTTACACGTACTTGCCAACCAGGCTGACGCTGAGATTCATTGCCTTCGTTATTGGCGCTGGCAGTAATTTCAGTTTCCTGAATAGTTCCGTTCACGCTTAACGAGAAGCCTGAATCGTGGCTATAGCGACCGTCAAGTTCTATACCGTAAGCTTCGTTAGTAAGAATTTCAGCCGGTGCGCCCGGACGGCGTACAAACGTATCGCCTTTTACTTCGTTTGCGAATGCAGTTGCAAAGAACTGGATGTTGTCATTCATGAACTTATAACCAAGCTCGCCTTGAGTAACTTCTTGAATCAAGTCGTTACCGCCAGTGTAGGCACCCCAGTTGTCTCTGAAGTCGTCGAAGTAAGGCATTTTATAGCCTCGGTTCATGCGAACGAATACACCGCTGGTGTCATTAAGCGCGTAATTTGCGCCCACTGTCCACGATGTTTTGGTTTCGTCGTACTCAAGCGCTTTAGTTATTTTGCCATCAAGATCTTCATCTACTGAATAGTTCACTTCGTGATTTTCACGGCGTAGCCCTAAGTCGATACTCAGGTCTGTGGTTGCGTACCACGTACCCGTTGCATAAAGTGCGAACGTGCTTGCATCACCTACAGAGCTGATGTCGTAGTTCCAATCGCAGCCTTGTGCGTCAGTGTTACATTCGATCCCGTCTAACAATTCGCCGCCTGGCTGCAACACGTGGTAAGCCGTGTTACCAATGCTCCACCAGTCATTAGCTTTGGTTGATGCACTGTAAATACCAAATGATGTATCGAAGTCTTCCCAGCTTTTCGACACAGCAAGGTCGTTAGTGAAAGCTTCAATATCTTTAAGTACTACCCAACGACCGATTTGCTGAATAGGCGTATCACCGTCATACACTGTGCCAGTTACTGCACCAGTGGCTGATTCGCCATTGTCGGCAACATTTGCAACGGTAGTTGCAGAACCATTCGGTACAAGACCAAAAGTATTGGCTTCACCTTTGGTAAGGTTAAAGCGGTCAACTAGCTGCCAGTCGTTGCCTAAGTCAAGCTTAATGCTACCGCCACTTACGTGTCCGTCCCATCCACGACCTTCGCCAAAGTCGAATGACTCAGTGGTATCGTTAGGGCCATACGTAATGGTGCCTTGGCGATTCAATGGACCAATTTGCGTATAGTTTGCGTCGATACCTTCAACGTTTAAAGGTGTAGGTAAGTACCAAGTACCGCGATCGTCAGTTTGACGGGTATAAAGGTTAAGCTCGCCTTTTTCGAAAACTTTAGTGATGTTTACGGTGAACTGGTTACCCTGCTCAGAGTTAAAGCCGGCATCACGAATACCTTCTGAGCTCTTAATGTAGCCACCTACCATGTAGTACAAGTCGTCATCTAGTGCGCCGCTTGCAACCACGTCAATGCGGTTTAGGCCGTAGTCAGAGATAGTGTACTTCGCTGACGCTTCTGTCGACTCGCCACCACGTTTGAGGCGGAAGTTTGTTGTAAGGCCTGGTTGACCGTTGCTTACTACTGGGTTTGGACCACCGCGTAAACCTTCAACCATTTCAATGGTATCGTCTATGCGAAACAGCTGAGAGTTCTCAAGGAAAGATAGCGTAGGTGCAGGGTAGATAGGAGAGTTCTCAAGCGCAATCGTTAAGAACGGCGCATCGCCACCACCTGGAAAACCACGCACAAATACGTTCGCGCCTGACTCACCGCCTGAGCTTTCAACCCAAACACCTGGAATGGCCTTAAACAAATCGGCCGTAGACTTAGGTGCCAATTTTTCAATGTCGCTAGCGTCGATGTTGGTTACCGCGAAGCTTGCGTCAATCTTTCTAATCCCTGCGCCGCCTGGCGTACCGCTGACAACAATGATCTCTGCGTTGTCTTTCGCTTGTTGTTTTACGTCTTCTTGTGCCATGGCAGGCTGCGTTAGTGCTACCGCTACTGCACTCGCCAGCATTCCTTTTGTAAACAACGTTTTCATGGTGTGTGCTCCCGAAAATGTTCTATTGCGTTGTTAACTGAATGCGTTAAACAGGTTTAAAAATTGTTATACGCATCACGATTGCGAAACAAAATAGATCTGTTTGCAAACGATTGCAAGAATAAAATGCAATCGTTTGCAAATTTTTTGTTTATTGTTGTTAACATGGTTTTACGCCAAGACGATTCGCGCTATATTGTGAATTCGGCTGTAGAGTCGACGATTTATCCGGTTTAGGTAGCGGTTTTACGCTTATATTTTGTAGTGCTATCACGGGTAACCCGATATACCGAAAATTATTAGAGAATGGTCACATTGGTTTCTGAAACAAAACTCACCTTAGCGAAGCTGGCTGATATTGCTGGTGTATCAACATCGACAGCATCACGGGCACTGAAAGACAACCCGCTTATTAAGCAGGAAACCCGAAACAGAATTCAGGCACTAGCTAAAGAGCACAATTTTAGTATTAACGCGGCCGCTAGCCGCTTAAGAACACAGAAAACTCACGTGATAGCGGTGATTTTAAATCTAATCGACAACACCGAACAAAGCACTACAGACCCATTCCTGCTTAAGCTGGTGGGAGAGCTAAATCAGGCGCTAAATGCCAAAGGCTACGAGCTACTGCTGTCTAATTCATTTATGGCATCTGACGATTGGGCGAACTACTTTATTCGCAGCCAGCGCGCCGACGGCATTATTGTCATTGGGCAAGGCAAATCCACGGCCAAAATCGACCGAGCAGCACAGTCGGGCATTCCCATTGTCGTGTGGGGCGATGCAAAAACAGACGCGCCATATCCCATTATCGGCGGCGACAACTATTTGGGTGGCTATACGGCAACCCAGCATTTGCTGAGCCACGGCGCCAAACGCATCTTGTTTCTTGGAGACTCTGAACACGCGGAAATGCAGGAACGTCACAAGGGATATTCGCAAGCCCACCGCGATGCGAATGTGCCAATAGACACGCAGTGCACCTGCGCCATCGATATTACGTCGAAAGCAGCATACCAATACATTAACGAGCGTATAAAGGCGAATGGGTTAGATTTCGACGGGATCGTTTGTGTAAGTGATATGGTGGCATTAGGCGCGTTAAAAGCGTTAAAAGAGCGCTATGTAGGTATTCCAAGCGATGTAGGCATTGTGGGTTACGACGATATTTCTTTAGCTGAACTTATGCACCCGTCGTTAACAACGGTGCGTCAGAATACTCAGCAAGCCGCAATAGAGATGGTTACGCAGCTATTAAACCAGTTTGAAAACAAACCTACAGAAAGCCAGGTAGTGGAAACAACCTTAATTGCCCGTCGCTCTACGCAGCACAGCGACTAATATTTCGCTTTTTTATCAGCTTTTTAACGCATAAACGCTATTATTTAACGGTAACAGGGTGACGATATTAAGCTCTAACGAAAAAATAAAAGCGTTTTGCAAACGTTTGCATTTTTATTTTCTTACGACTACACTCCTGCATAATTCAGTTAACAGAGTGTTTACACATGTCCCGATTCATGGTCATTGCAGCCATTGCCATTAGCTACTACGTATTTGCCATACTACTTAACAGTGTGGGTACTGTTATTCTGCAATCGATCAATAGCTTCGACATTAGTAAGCCAGAGGCAAGCGCACTAGAAGGCTTTAAAGACCTTTCTATTGCTGTTGTCTCGTTCCTAGTGGCCAGCTTCATTCCAAGAGTTGGCTACAAGCTTTCAATGTTACTTGGTTTAGCATTAGTGGCCGTTGCCTGTGCGCTGACGCCTTCTATCGCAAGTTTCTGGTTCATTAAAGTGTTGTTTGCCTGCATAGGTACTGCATTTGCGCTAGTGAAAGTGTCGGTGTACGCCATTATTGGGCAGCTGTCGTCTACCACTAAAGCGCACTCATCGTTAATGAACACCATTGAAGGTATTTTTATGTTGGGCGTGTTGTCTGGCTACTGGGTGTTTGCTGGGTTTATCGACCCCAATAACGATGCTTCTTTATCTTGGCTGAACGTTTACTACTTACTAGCTGCGCTGGTTGGTTTTACGTTAATCGTTGTGGCATTGGCTCCTATAAAGCCTGTGGAAAAAGCGCAATCAGAAGGCCTTGCAAGCGAGTTCTTCAGCATGCTGAAACTGGCGTATAAGCCTTTAGTGCTGGTGTTTATCTTCTCTATTTTCTTATACGTGTTAATAGAGCAGGGCATAGGTTCGTGGCTGCCAACTTTTAACAAAGAGGTGCTGGGCTTACCTACTCAAGTCAGCATTCAAATAACCAGTATCTTTGCGATAGCGCTGGCCGTTGGGCGCTTAACTGCGGGCGCAGTACTTACGCGAATGAACTGGTATCCCTTCTTAAATATCTGTTTGGCGGGTATGGCTACGGTAATGCTACTAAGCTTACCGCTTGCCGAAAACGTGGCAGACAGCACAATAGCCAGCTGGGCTGACGCACCAATAGCTGCGTTCCTTATTCCATTAATTGGATTGATGATGGCGCCTATTTACCCTGTATTAAACTCGGTAATGCTAAGCGCGCTCCCTCAACATCAACATGCACCTATGACAGGGCTAATTGTTGTATTTTCGGCTCTTGGGGGAACCACAGGTTCTATCGTGACTGGATTTATTTTCGACGCAGTAGGGGGCCAACAAGCATTTTATCTATCGCTTATTCCAATCGGTGCATTAGTGGTAACCCTATTCTTCTTTAAACGAGCGTCTTCTTCTCTATCGCCTAAAGGTGCGCAGTAACTATGAGTTCTTTTTCACACAACTGGCGCGACAGCTTGTCGTTTTTTGCCAGCGACCTGTTTAAACATGTGCAAATGGCACAGCTATTCCCAGACAGCAAAACCTTCGCTGACGCTATTGTTAAAACCGATCTCAACACCGTTTTAGCGGCTTATGAACAAGCGTGTTTAGATGCTGAGAAAAGCGGTGAAGCAGTAGACTTAGCTACGTTTGTTAATACCCATTTCGATATTCCAGAAATGATTAGCGCAACATCGCAAACCAAGTTTGAAAATGTAGCCGATTATATTGAGCATATGTGGCAGGTGCTAACGCGTACCCCCGACACTGAGCAGAAAGACAGCTTAATAGCGCTTACCCGCCCATACATAGTGCCGGGTGGACGCTTTCGCGAAATCTATTACTGGGATACATATTTTACCGCGTTAGGTCTAATTGACGCGGGGCGCACCGACATGGCAATTAACATGTTGGTGAATTTTGTAGATATTTTAAATGAAGTAGGCTGCATTCCTAATGGCAACCGCGCCTATTACTACTCTCGCAGTCAGCCTCCTATTTTGGCGTTGTTTTATAATTTGCTTAAAGACGCACTAAGCGACCAGCAAAAAGAATACGTTATCTGGGGCTTAAAGAAAGAATACCAGTTTTGGATGAATGAAGCGGGCGAGAACGCGTCACAGAAGGGCGCAGCACAACTGCGCACGGTTACCATGCCGTGTGGCGCTACACTTAATCGTTACTTCGACACCGAGCCTACGCCTCGCCCTGAGTCTTATCGAGAAGACATAGAAACAGCAGAGCACATAGGCGCTGACAAAAGTCAGTTTTACCAGCATGTTCGCGCGGCTTGCGAATCGGGTTGGGACTTTAGTTCGCGCTGGCTAGCTAATCCCAATTCACTAGCAAGTATTCGTACAACTGAAATTATTCCCGTAGATTTAAATGCGCTTTTGGTAACGCTTGAACAGACTCTGGCAAGCGTGACTAAAGGTGCCGAGCAAGCTCGCTATAGTGCGGCATCTACAGCACGAATTAAGGCAATAAACACCTATTTGTTTAATGCTGAAAAGGCGGGCTATTTTGACTATCACTTCCCCACAAAAACTCAAACCGATGTAGTGTCAGCGGCTATGTGTGTGCCGTTGTTCGTTGGTATTGCAAATGAACAACAGGCAGAGGGAGTGCGCGCTGCGGTAATGAACTCCTTGTTAAAAGAAGGTGGCGTGGTAACCACTTCAAACGCTACGTCGCAACAATGGGATGCGCCAAATGGCTGGGCACCGCTTCAACTGTTTGCCGTTGAAGGGCTGCGCAACTATGGGTTTGAAATGCAGGCTCAAACCATCATGCTGCGCTTTTGTAAAACCATTGAGCGTCACTTTGCATCAAGCGGTGTGCTACTTGAAAAGTACAATGTGTGCGAACCGGAAATAAAAGCAGGTGGCGGTGAATACGACGTACAGCTAGGTTTCGGGTGGACCAATGGCGTGTATACCCGTTTTCAGACATATCTGAACCAGTAAACACGCTTCGGTTAAAACAAAAACGCGCGGTACCGTAACAACGGGCCGCGCGTTTTTTGGTAGTGTAGATATTAATTGTTCCCTGAGCGGTTACCCATATCAATCGACATGGCAATATCATCGAGTATGTCGTTTAGTCCCGTAATTTTCTCGTTAGCGATAAATACGCTCATCTGCGATTCAAGCACAATATGGTCGGAAGTCGCATCGTTTTCAAAGGTATTGTCTAACGCGTTCTGTACGCGGTCGAAAAACTGTCGCGCACTTCGTTCTTCAATATTGTGCAGACATAAAATAAATTGCTCGGTACCAAATCGCCCTAAAATATCGTTACCGCGGGTAACATTTTGAAGAGTTTGTGCAATCTGTCGTAATACTAAATCACCTTTTGTTGACCCCATTTTCCGCGTTATTTCACGCAGGTTGCTAATGTCGAATATAGCAATGGCAATGGCCCGGCCTTTTTTCGGCGCATCAAGCTTGTTAATGCGGGCTATCGCAGAATTCGCATTAAGTAGCAGAGTAACGGGATCGATGGCTTTGCGCGCAAGGTGTTTTCTACGAAGTACGTAGCCAGTAATACCGCTTACCAGAAGGAAAATAACAATAGCGGTATACAGCGTGTTCTTTCGTTGCTGTTCCGCTTGTTCAATCGCAGATTCCAAATCATAAATACGGGTATACAAGTTAGCAGCACCAATAATTAAGGCCGAGTCTTGAGTAACTTCACGGCGCTTAGTCACTTCTTTAGAATAAATCTCGTGCGCTTCTTTCGCCTTAGCTAAGTCCTGCAGTGCGATATACATAGACACGTTGAAGCTAAGGTAATCCAAATTTGAACGAAAGACCGGCGGTATCGCGTCATCATTTAACGCTTCAATACCTGATATATACTGCTTAATACAGGTGAGATCGTTGTCATGTAAGCAAATCTCAGCTTTGTGCCAGTTAACAAGAAGTTCGCCTAACGAACTCGAGATGTTCGAAGACGCTTTTTCTAAATCGGGAAGGGTGTAGGTAAGTCGGTTGTAGTTTTCTGTTTTTCTATAGTAAATAGACAGTGCATACTGATACAAGAAGTTGGTTAGCGGTGTGTCTATTTCGCTATTGAGTACACCTAGTTCTAGAATGCTTTGGTAGGCGCGCTCAGTTTGACCGCTGCTTAGCAATGACACAATGGCGCTGATAAGAATACTTACCTTATTACTGCCTTTATATACAAGCAAGCCCATTTCATGTGCTTTTAGATATTGCTCTGCTGCTAAGGCATGTTGCTCTAAATCGCCATATAGTAAACCAATTGCGTTGTGAATATGCGCTAACTCACCGGGGCTGCCGTCGTTTGAATAACGCTTAAGCACACCAAACATCTTACCTAATCTTATTTCAGGTGAAGTGGTTTCTGAACAGTAATTAATTAGGCCTAAAGAAGAGCTGGTAAAGATATCGCTGTGGCGCTCGGGCGATGATAGTTCTTGGGCTTGTTGGTAGTACTTACAGCGTGCAGGGTTTTCTCTGGCGTCATAAGAAAAGCCAATTTGATAAATAGCCGATGCAAACGCATAAGAGCTTTCATCAATATTGCTTTGCATAATGGCTTTAAGCAGCATAGTTTCAGCTTCTTCGTACTTACCACGGCAAATTAAAAACTGCCCTTTGGCTACGGTTAAGGCAAAACGTTGTTGTGATGTAAGCGACTCAAGCGCAAGTGTGTCTTCAAGTTCTGGAAGTAGAGACTGATTGGGGCAATCATACGAAGGCGTGCGTACCTTTTCGATAACGGCATCGATGTTGTCGTTTGCCAACGCGGCAAAAGAAGCTAGCGCAACGCTCAAGAAAGAGAATACTGTTAAGGATAACCTTTGAACCATGAGAAATAACGTTTTTGTTTTTTCTTCATAATATCGATTTGAACCCCGAACTACTACACGGAGCACCTAAAAGTTAGCTATTTTTTGTATCTTAATGCGTCTACTGTTTTCCAATCGTTAAGCTAGGTAAGTACGTGCAGCGCGTTAGCAATGCCTGCTAGTGGGTAGGCGACCCAAAACTAACTAATATAGCTACTCCAACCAAGGCAACGGCAGACCATACAATAGTTGCCTTAGTCGCCCGCTCACCAAGTACCCATGCAACCCCTAGCGACATTAATGCGCTTGTAGCAATAAGGGTTTGAACCACGGCCGCTTTCGCATAAGCAAACGCAAACATTTGTAGGTAAATAGCAGCAGTAGTGCCAAGTAACGTGGCTAACACAAAAGCAGGCCATACACGTTTTCCACTGTCGCTTTCATAGTTAATAACGGGCATGTAGCGCGTTTTGGTTATGGCTATAAATGGCACCACAAAGATCATACCGCCAACTAAGCGTAAGAACGCAGCGCTGGCAGCGTCAATTTCACCGGCACTTAAAATGTCGCGGCTAACTACGGCACCAACCGCCTGACATAACGCCGCGCCCACACCATACAAATAGCCACTGGTTGCAAACACGTGTGTAGTGCTGCGTTTGCGTACCTTTATAACCATATCTACCGAAAACAGTACTACTGCAACGCCAACCCACTGCTGCCAGGTAATCCATTCGCCAATAAACGCCATAGCAAAAAGGGCAGTGAATAAAGGCGCAAGGGTTTCGGCGACCAGCACCGCTTGGCTATCGCCAATGCTTTGTAAGGCTTTAAAAAAGCAAGTGTCGCCAATGCCTATACCAATAAGCCCGCTAAGCAATAACCACAAAACTGCATGAGTGCTAAACCCCGTAGGCTGAACTACCACTAAAACCACTGCCAAAATGGCAATAGAAATAAGCCCCTTCCAAAAGTTCATGGTAAGCGGCGAAAATGCGTTACCCGTTCCACGGAATAAACGCGCAGCAATTGCCCAACAAAGCGCTGTACCTAGCGCAGCAAAAACACCCATAAATTACCTGTTAAAATTTTGCCCAAAAACGCTGGGGCAAATAAGTAGCTTGCCAAAAAGAGCGGCTATGCTAATGCAAGGTGTGGGCGGGGTAAACTTAAATCACATCAGTAGTTTTTAACTAAATATATTGAAGCCTTAAGCAAACGTAACTGAAGGCTAATGGCTTTCGTGGCATTATGTTGGCGGTAAGATTTATGAGTAAGTTAAGCGCTGTGCTCAATTAAGTAAGCGTTAACCAAACTTTAAGAATAACAGTGAAGTAAAAGGACGAGAAAAGCGTGAGCGTAGAGCAGATGAACTTAACCGGCATTAAAGGTGTAATATTCGATTTAGACGGCACCTTGGTAGAGTCTAGCCTTAACTTCACGCAAATGCGCGCCGACGTAGGCTGCCCACAAAACGAAGACATTCTCACCTTTGTTAATGCCCTAAGCTGCGCTAAAACCAAAGCGAATGCACACCGAGCTATTTTGCAGCACGAACTAGACGATGCGCAAAATGCGAAGTGGTTACCCATTGGCAAAGCCATGGTAGAAAAGGTGCAAGCACACAAGCTCCCCATGGCAATAGTTACCCGCAACTGCCGCCAAGCCACCGCAATTAAGGTAGCTAATAACGGCATACCCATCGACTACGTGCTAACCCGCGAAGATGCCCCAGCCAAGCCCGACCCAACCGCATTATTGATGGTGGCGAACACATGGCAGCTTCAACCTGAAGACTGCCTGTATGTAGGCGACTTTATTTATGACCAGCAAGCCGCCGAGAATGCTGGGATGAAGTGGTTTTTGGTTTAGGTATTAACTATTTACATCTGGTTTCTTTGGCTTGATAGGCCCAATTGGTAATATCACGTAAAAGTCTATTTCCAACGTTGGTGCATTAGTTCCAGCATATACTTTAGTATACTCTGCCTCGGCAAGCTCTTGCATGTTTGTTTTTTGTTCGATATTCATGTCTTTTCCTTTTTGTTTTTTGATTCTCAAGCTCGAATGAGCACACATAAAGTAATAATTAAACAGGGATGTAAGACATGTTTACTGAGACAGTTTGTCCTTATCGACAGAAAATCCATACTTGTGTCCCAATATTTCTTATTTTTTTCTTGGTTATTCCAAAATTGAGCCATGCTATCGGTATTAACTTAGAGGGGAGGACATCATTTGATGGAATTCCATCAGGTGTAATTCGAGACTTAGAGGTTTCAAACAAAGTAGTTTATGTAGCGGCAGAAAACGGGGTGTTTGAAGTTATTGGACACGAGTCTGAGAAATTAGACTTCAACACTTCTAATCACGCCACAGGGGTTATCTCTGATATTCAACTGAATGGAACGGACCTATGGGTTGTTGAATATGGAGTTGGTGTTTTTAAAGTTAATCTAGAAAATAAAAACTCGCAGCAAGTATTTAGTGATCGTGAATGGTCGAGTTCTATTTGGACTATGGCAATGACATCTACTCATTTATATTTCTCAGTCATTGACGATGTCATTGCAGTAGATAGAACTACAGGGCAATCGACAAGCCTAAATTCCAAATTAGAATCTTTCAAGTTAAACGGCACTTACTCGCTTTTTGCAAACAATCACAATGCGTATATAGCATCTAATAAGGGCTATCTTTCAATTGAAGGGGCATTAGATAATCTGCAAGAATTTAAATTGAGTAGCAAGCTACCATTACTATCAAATGCAACTTTTATTAAAGTAATTGATGATGAATTATATATCGGCGGTCCACAAGGGGTGTACATATTAGGAAGTAACGAGCGCTTCGTTCCAACCGAGGGAATTAGTGGCACCTACATCCAAGATGTGGTTAAAGGTGAAGATGGGGTGATCTGGGTTTCCGACGGTCGCCTTTTACTGCTAGAAGATGAAAAACTATCGGCTCCCCCTTTCATGAATCCTATATTGACGTCTGAAGCGATAAGGTCAGTAACCAAAATAGCTGTAGACCCCTACAATTCCATCCTCATCGCCTCCTCACAATTAGGCTTAGTTTCATTACCTAAAACAAAGCTAGTGACAAACCTAGTGTCATTTAATGGGAGCGTTGTAAGGGAAAATATTCAAAAGACATCAATAAATGAAAACGGAACTATAGTTCGAACTGAAAAAGGTCTCTTTCAGTTAAACGAGAAGAGTGGGGAGTTAGTCAATACTCATTTGGATAAAGACAAGGCAGAGTTTTGTACCTCTTGGCAGGAAAGAGCTTTTATACGTCTCAATGAAATAGACCCTTCTGTTCTCTGCAATAGCGAGTTTTCCCATTATATAGAAGCCGGTAAAAATGCCTTTTATTTCTACTTTGATGATGGACTCGATGCCAATTACTACTATATCGCTAACAACACCATACGTGACACAATTAAAGCCCCTAAAAAAGTGGTCTTCAGCTCTTTGTTGAGTGGTGGAGAAATCGTTGCGATTGATGAATTTGATGACGTTCATTTTCAATTGTCCAAATTCAACTGGCGTACTGTTACCTCTAAAGAAGGTGGCTGGTTCGGGCTTCAATGTTTAATAGAGTTCCAAGAAAACTATTTGGTATGTACATCAGGTGCTGGACTAAAAGAAATCAACAAGAAAAATGGAAAAGTTAGCTCTTCCACGATATTGGGCCTAGAGAAACTAAGGTTCATTAGAGGTGCCATGGTTACCGAAGGGAAAAATCTCTGGGTAGCGTCTAACATGGGCCTGTTTGTTAAGCCCAATATAAGCAACTCAGCTTCTAAAGTGGGTATTCGTTATGGACTCTTCGATACAGACTTTGAGTATAAGAGCTTTGAAGCGCTTGGTGAGAAAGTGCTAGTTAAGGGGGATAAATATAGTTACCTGTTGGATGAAGAAAAGCTAATTGAGAGTCTCAATGCAAATTCAGTTGGGGAGATGTCTACTATTCTTAGTTATGTTCAATGGGGAGATGGAGAAGGACGACATATCACATATTTTCCTGAGGACTTTGACTTCAAGTTTAAAAGTAGCTTTAAGGAAGTAACATTCAACTTTATCGTCAGTGATTTCTACAATGAAAGCAGCAGTATTGAATTTAAATTAGATGATGACGCTTGGGTTTCTCACAATAAACCTGTAATGAATTTAACATTAAGTGATATGAACGTTGGTGTGCATACTCTTAGAGTCCGTGTTCCAGCAGATAAAAGTACTACAAATGAACTGACAATTAGTTTTGATATAGATCCACCTATTTGGGCTTCTTATATCGGCTTTACTATATATTTATTTATATTGGCTGGGGTTTTGGGTTTGTGGAGAATAGGGGTTTTAGGCAGGCTATATAACAAATTCAAAACTACTAAACTCTACAACCATCTTACCCGCTACGAAATAACCGACGGGCACTCTAAATTTGAAAAGATGCTTCGCAGCAAAGAGCGTTTCATTAACGAAATCACCCACGAACTTCGCACCCCAATTCAGCTCATCAATGGATCGTTAGAAGGTATATCCAAAACAGCTCATGCAGCGAGCAAAGAACTGATATGTGTTCAGGACAATATGAAAAGGGTCGAACAGTTGATTAATCAAATGAGTCAAGATGTCCCTAAAGCCTTGGCTGCTGCTGACTACTACAGGTCCTACTCGCCAGACAACATAAAATTCATCGTCTTATCGCTAGAGCCATTAGCCAAGCAGAAGCGGCAGAATTTAGAATTGCGTATTAAAGGGAAAAAAGAAATTTCGCTCATTAACGACAGCTTAGAGAAAATCCTGGCAAACCTAATTCAAAATGCAATTAAGTTCACACCAGAACTTGGCACAATAAAAGTAGCCGCTATACAAGATAGTAAAGTACTTAAAGTTATCGTTAGTGATGACGGAGAAGGAATTGATGAGCACTTTCACAAAAAAGTATTCGAGCGATTCACTAAAGGGAGCAGTGAGCATGAAGGTCATGGTGTTGGCTTAGCAATGGTGAAAACCTTAGTTGAACTGAACCAGGGCGACATTGCGTTAGAGAGTCAAAAAGGCATTGGAACTAAAGTTACCGTAACGTTACCCATTGATGATATTGAGTATGTAAATTCGCATGCTGAAAAATTGTCACCCGCAAATGCCAAATCGAACAAGAAATCACTATTAATAGTTGATGACAGCAGAGAGTTCCGCTCTTATCTATTTGATTTGTTTTCTAGCAAATATCGCTGTTTAGTTGCGCGAAATGGTGTGCAGGCGTTAGACGTTATGCAGCATTACCTTGTCGATCTAGTTATCACAGATCAAATGATGCACGAAATGGACGGGCTGAGTTTAATAAGAGAAATTCGCGGTAATGTAAGCTATGCCAGTATTCCCATATTGATGTTAACTGCGGAAACCGGAACTGAATTAGAAAAATCAGCGCTAGAAGAAAAAGTGGACTACTTTTTGGCAAAACCTGCATCAAAAGAGGAAATTACTCTTAGGGTTGAGCATTTATTGTCGGTTAGAGAGGCAAAAGAGCGCGAGGAAGAGGAAAGCGAAGAGCCTGCATTTAAATTTGGATGCCTGAAAATCCCCGAGTTTGATAACGAAAAGGATATGGCGTTCTTTTTGAACTTTATCGCAGTATTGGAAAAGAACTACCACAATGAATCATTCAATAGAGACCAAGCTGCCTCGCAGTTATTGATAAGTCCTAGAAGTTTGAACCGAAGAATGTCAGAGTTGTTTGAATACAACTTCAGCGAGTTTCTTTCACGCTTCAGAATCGAAAAGTCTATTCCGTTACTGTTAGAGGGAAATAGCATTCTAGATACCTGCCTAGACGTTGGCTTCGGCACCGCAGCTTATTTTTCGACGTCCTTTAAAAAGGTTATGAGCTTACCACCCAAAAAGTTTGTGGAGCAATACAATAAAACAGTAGCGTAAAGGTAGTATCTAAAAGAACTAAATATACCTACGTCTCTCCGCCAAAAAACCAATCAATAGAAATGATGCCACATAGCCTGCGCCTTGGTACTGCCAGGGCAAGTAGGCTAGGGTGTGTTTTAGGAATGGTGCGCCGTACAAGGTTAGTGCGCCATAGCCGAAGGCACACAGCACTACAAACAAACTAACGCGAATGGTGAAATGGTAAGGTGCCAGTATGCGTTTCACATGGCCGTTAATCAGGTCGCCGTACACCACTAGAATAGTGGCCATAAGCATAATGCTCATTTCGGTGTAATAGGGGCTTAGGGCGCGAGAAAGGGCACTGAAAAGTTCACTCATAAAATTACTACTATTATGACGTTTTTACTGTGTGCCCATTATAACCACGGTAAGGTCAAAAGCGTTAGCTAACGCCTTTATTAAGTGCGCTTACTGCTTTAAAGCCTTGCTCAATAGTGGCAATGCGGTCGGTGGTTTGATCGCGCTCTACAAATTTATGTTCAATACCGGCTAACTTGCCGTGCGCGAATATCTCTTTAAAGTTAATGGTGCCTGTGCCCACATCAGCAAAACTGCCGTCTTCAGCCAAATCTTTTACATGCCAAAGTTTAAAGCGGCCTGGGTACTGCTTAAAGTAATCAATGGGATTTTTACCTGCTTTTACCGTCCAGTATAAATCCAGTTCCATGGCAACAAGGTCTGGGTCGGTCTGAGTTATAAGCACGTCTAATGGTGTCTTACCGTCGCGTACTTCAAATTCAAAATCGTGGTTGTGGTAGGCAAGAGTAATACCTTCCTTCTTACAGGCTTCACCAATGGTATTTAGCTTATCGGCAAGGGCTTGGTATGGCGCAATGCCCGTACCACGTTGGGCTTCGCTAAGCCAAGGAACTACCAAGTACTTGTGACCAACGGTTTGTGCGTCATCTAAAATTTGTGACAGGTTAGTATCGAACGCGTCTAACTGAATATGAGCCGAAGGCGCAGTAAGGCCATTGTCATCAAGCAGTTGCTTAATTTCCTTTGCGCTATGGTCAAAGTAGCCTGCAAATTCCATTTCCGAATAACCAACATCTGCAACCAGTTTCAGTGTAGCCGGCACACTTACTTTCATAATATCTCTAAGCGTGTAAAGCTGCAGACCAACAGCACTTTTGTGCATGCCCTTCATCATAGCTCCTTTATCACTACCATGCCCGTGCGCCAAAACAGCAGGAGCGCTCATAGCCGCCAGTAAACCAGATGAATATTTAATGAACTGTCGTCTTGAAACGCCAGAGCCAATATTACTGGCCGCGTCTAAAATTGCTGTCTTACTTAAGTTTGTTTTACTTAAATTCACTGCTTGCTCCTTTTCTGTAGTGGTACATTGGTGATGACGCATTGCTATCATCAATTAACCCAAAGCTTTGCCCGTGCTCTCTCGCACAATAAGTTCAAACGGCATAATAACTTTGGGGGCCTTGCGAATTTTTCCGTTAAGAAGGTCCACCAGTAGCGTAACCGCCGTTCTACCAAATTCTTCTGCAGGTTGGGCAATAGTGGTTAGCGGTGGGTCGACAAATGCTGAAAACGCAATGTCATCGAAACCTGCCACCGATATGTCATTAGGAACATGTAGGTTGGCTTGCTTGAAGGCTTGCATGGCACCAATAGCCGTTTCGTCGTTCTCACAAAATACGGCGGTGGGTCTATTTTCAAGGTGACTAATGGTTTCCCCTGCGTTGTATCCGGCCTGTAATGTAAAATCCCCCGGGAACAACAAGCTCTCATCAAAGGCAATATTGGCTTGCGCTAATGCGTCTTTATATCCAACCAAGCGTTCTTGGGTAAGCGGACTTGAATTAGGTCCTTTGATCATGGCTATACGGGTATGACCTAATGAAATTAAGTGCTCGGTCATTGCTTTGGCTGCAGCACGGTTGTCTAACGACACAACAGGATATTGGCCATCGTCAATCACCTCACAGGCATTCACCATGGGAAGCAGGCCATTGTCGTTGATCATCGTGGCATCAAATGGGTTGTGCGCACGTAACTGTATAAGCCCATCAGCCTGAGAAGTGCTTACCATCTTGGCATAATGGCTTTCTATTTCACTATTACCAAGCGTATTGGCAAGTAAAATGGAATAGCCCAGTTCGGCTGCCGCTTCCTGCATACCGCTAATAACACGGGCAAAAAATACGTTCGCTACTGTGGGCACCAATACTACTAAATTGTGCGTTTTTCCCGAGCGAAACTTTACCGCCATTAAGTTAGGTTTATATCCAACTGCTTGAACAGCGGCCATTACCTTATTGCGCGTTTTGGGAGAAACACGCTCTGGTTGTTGTAATGTTCTTGATACGGTAGCGACCGACACGCCGGCACTATCTGCTACATCTCTAATATTTGCCATGTACGTTGTTGTTGTTTGTTAATTCACTCGCGCATTGTAAACCTAACCCAGTAGAGGTGTGGTCTATACGATGGTAGCGAATTCAAAATTTACGCGAAATTAATATGTAACCGTTTTCATTTTAAGCAAAAGAATACGCACTTTCATTAAAACGTCAAAGGTTATTTGTAGGATTTATGTAAATTTGAGCTAGTGTTATGTTCAAATTTGGTGCAGGAATAGGCGGTTAAAGGTAGTAAAGCCCCGGTATTACCTTGCCATTTGTAAACTTTAGATTAATAAAATGCTGTTTTTTGTATTGACCATTAAAATGTAACGGGTTACATTTTGTGGCATTAGTAACACCAATAGTGCGTTTGCACTCAGAGGAATTTCAATGCAACCAATTCGAATGGGAATGATCGGAGGCGGGGAAGGCGCGTTTATCGGTGCCGTGCATCGTCATGCCGCAGGGTTAGATGGGAACTACCAGTTGGTGTGTGGCGCATTTAGCCGCAACGAAGAAAATAATACGCGTACTGCTGCTGCATTGAACGTATCAACATCGCGTACATACGATAGCTGGCAGTCAATGTTAGAAGAAGAAGCCAAACTACCTGAGCAGCAGCGCATGCAGGTTGTGGTTATCGTAACGCCTAATCATCTTCACGTACCTATTTCACTTGCCGCAATTAAGGCGGGCTTTCATGTTTTCTGTGAAAAACCAGCAGGCGTTAGTTTTGCAGAAGTAAAAGAGCTTCAAGATGTTATTCACGCCAGTGAATCGCTATACGGCTTGGCTCATACCTACCTTGGTTATCCTATGGTTTGGCAAGCACGTCATCTCGTTGAAAGCGGTAAGCTGGGCAAAATTCGAAAAGTGTATGTTGAGTATCCGCAAGGCTGGTTGTCTGGCGAAGAAGAAACGCACAATAAGCAAGCGCAGTGGCGTACCGATCCAGCAATTTCTGGGGCAACGGGCGCAATGGGCGACATCGGCACTCATGCCTTTGGACTTGTTGAGTTTGTATTAAACGATAGTGTTACCTCGTTATGTGGCGAGTTAAACACCCATGTTGAAGGACGTCGTTTAGATGACGACGGCGCCGCGCTTATTAAAACTAAAAAGGGCGCATCGGGTGTGCTGATTGCTTCGCAGGTATGTGCTGGTGAAGAAAACGCGTTGAAGATCCGCGTCTACGGTGACAAGGGCGGTTTAGAGTGGCGTCAAATGGAACCAAACTCCGTTATCTATCGCCCTGTTGATGCCCCTTATCAAGTGTACAGAGCCGGCCAAGGTCAAGTAGGGTTATGTGATGCTGCATCTGCACGTTGTCGCGTTCCAGCTGGCCACCCAGAGGGCTACCTAGAAGCAATGGCAAACCTGTATACCGATTTTGCTAAAGCGGTACGCGCGAATCAAAAAGGCAAAGCTGATGGCGTTCCAGGAATAAATTCAGGTATACGCGGAATGGTATTTATAGATGCCATGCTTGCCAGTACTGACAGCGACACCAAATGGGAGTCGGTCAGTCAGGAAGGAACGCAGTAATGCAATTAAAACATACAATGAAAAAGGTGAGCGTTTATGGCTACTAATCAACAACCTATAAAAGGGCCGGCTATTTTCCTTGCTCAGTTCATGGGAAAAGAAGCGCCGTTCGATACGCTTGAAAATATGGCGAAGTGGGCAGCGTCGCTTGGTTACAAGGGAATACAGGTGCCTACTGATCCTAGCTTGTTTGATTTAGAAAAAGCAGCCGAGAGCCAAGAGTACTGCGACAACATTGCTAAAATTTGTAAAGACGCAGGGGTAGAAATCACTGAGCTTTCTACGCACTTACAAGGTCAGCTAGTGGCGGTTCACCCCGCTTACGACGAGTTATTCGATAACTTTGCGCCGGCACACTTACACGGCAAGCCACAAGAGCGAACCGAATGGGCAATTAATCAGCTCAAATGTGCGGCTATTGCCAGTAAGCGCTTGGGATTGAAAGCTCACGCTACCTTTTCTGGTGCACTAATGTGGCACTTGGTTTACCCGTGGCCTCAGCGTCCTGCTGGCTTGGTTGAGCAAGGCTTTGCTGAATTAGCCAAGCGTTGGAAACCCATTCTCGATGCATTCGACGATGCGGGTGTTGACGTATGCTACGAAATTCACCCTGGGGAAGACCTGCACGATGGCGCTTCGTTCGAACAGTTTTTAAAAGCTGTAGATAACCACCCACGAGCAAATATTCTTTTCGATCCAAGTCACTTTGTTTTACAGCAGCTTGACTACCTTGACTTCATTGACCGCTACCACAGCCGGATCAAAATGTTTCACGTCAAAGACGCCGAGTTCAATCCGAACGGTAGAAACGGTGTGTACGGCGGCTATCAAGACTGGCAAGACCGCGCAGGACGTTTTCGTTCCCTTGGCGACGGCCAAGTCGACTTCAAAGGTATTTTCAGCAAGCTTACCCAGTATGGCTTCACAGGTTGGGCAGTACTAGAGTGGGAATGCTGCTTAAAAGACAGTGCGCAAGGCGCGGCAGAAGGCGCACCGTTTATCGCTTCACACATTATCGAGCCAAGCAAATATGCGTTTGACGACTTTGCTGGTGGAGACGTAAGCGAAGCGAAGAATAATCGTATTTTAGGCCTTGAGCGCTAAGCGCCATCAATAGGATAACAATAACTATGATAACCCTACGCCTTAGTTTGATGATGTTCCTCCAGTTCTTCATTTGGGGAGGCTGGTTTGTAACATTAGGCACGTATCTATCGAATACCCTGTCTGCCAATGGTGGGCAAATTGGCATGGCCTTCTCAACCCAAAGTTGGGGCGCCATCATTGCCCCCTTTATTGTGGGCCTTATTGCTGACCGGTTCTTTAATGCAGAAAAGATCCTCGGATTACTACACATTGTTGGCGCCGTGCTTATGTACTGTATGTACCAAGCGAATGATTTTGCCAGCTTTTACCCTTATGTGTTGGCATACATGATTGCATACATGCCTACGCTTGCATTGGTTAACTCAGTGTCATTCGGACAAATGGTCGACCCGTCAAAAGAGTTCGGAAAAGTTCGTGTGTGGGGCACTATCGGCTGGATTGTGGCAGGCCTTATGATTAGCTATGTCTTCTCATGGGATTCTGCACAGTCTATTGCCGATGGTATGCTCAAAAACACGTTCTTATTGTGCAGCGTTGCCTCGCTAATGTTGGGCGTATTCAGTTTTACACTGCCAAACACGCCACCTCAATCTAGCGGTAAAGCGGTAACTATTCGCGACATTCTTGGCTTGGACGCGTTGGCACTGTTAAAAGACAAAAACTTCTTTGTATTCTTTCTTTCATCTGTACTTATTTGTATTCCGCTGGCGTTTTACTATCAGAATGCAAACCCTTTCCTTACTGAAATAGGCGTTGAAAATGCAACGGGCAAAATGACACTAGGTCAAGTTTCCGAAGTGTTGTTCATGTTGGCTCTGCCAGTATTTTTGAACCGTTTCGGTATTAAAGCCACGTTGGTGATAGGTATGGCGGCGTGGGTAGTACGTTATGCACTGTTCGCATTCGGAAACGCTGACGAAGGTTTGTTCATGCTTATTGTTGGTATTGCACTGCACGGTATTTGTTACGACTTCTTCTTTGTATCAGGGCAAATCTATACCAATGCAAAGGCGGGAGAAAACGTAAAAAGTGCAGCGCAGGGGCTAATTACCTTAGCGACATATGGGGTAGGTATGCTGGTGGGCTTTGCAGTGGCAGGCGCAATTACCGACACCTACACGATGGAAACCGGTGCGCATAGTTGGCAGCAGGTCTGGTTATTCCCAGCAGGGTTTGCCGCGGTTGTGTTAGTGCTATTCGCCATTCTGTTCAGAAAGGAAAAGGTGAACGCAGATGCATAACATTACCCGCAGAAAATTACTTCAAAGTATGGCTATGACAGGGGCAGGCATTGCCGGAACAGGGTTAGCAGCAGCTGGTTTAGCCACTGCGATGCCTGCTATAGCGAGTACAAACGGCACGAAAGGTAGCAACACCATGAATACGCCGCTTAAAGGAAATGTAAATCATTCGGTAAGCCGATGGACCTACGGCGATTTAAGCATTGAAGAGTTGTGCCAAACCGTTAAGCAATTAGGATTTGGAGCCATTGACTTGGTAGGCCCTGAAGATTGGCCTGTGCTAAAGCAGTACGGCATCGACTCTTCTATGTGTAACGGCGCCGAGATAAGTCTTGAAGACGGCTTCATTCACAGTGAGCTCCACGACGAACTAGAAGCGCGTTATATAAAGCACATCGATTTGGTCGCTGATGCAGGTTATACAAACCTTATCTGCTTTAGCGGCAATGCCCGAGGCATGTCACGAGAAGATGGACTGGAAAATGCGGTTAAAGGGTTAAAACGCATTTTACCTCATGCTGAAAAACGCAACGTAGTGATTTTCATGGAGCTGTTTAACAGCAAAGTCGACCACCCTGATTACATGGCCGACAATTCTGCATGGGCGATAGAACTTTGCAAACGCCTAGGTTCTAAGCACTTCTCACTGCTTTACGATATCTACCACATGCAAATTAATGAGGGAGATATCATCCGAACTATTCGAGATAACTATCAGTACTTTGGCCATTACCATACGGCCGGCGTACCTGGGCGTCACGAAATAGATGCTTCACAAGAACTCAATTACGAAGCAATTGCTAAAGCCATTGTCGAGACCGGATTTAAAGGCTACTTAGCACAAGAGTTTATACCCACACCGAAAACCAAAGCCAACAGAATAGCGTCGCTACAACAAGCGATCCATATCTGTGATGTGTAACGTGCGAACAGGCACAGCGACGAATTAAGTTTTAAGGACGTGTTATGGCGAGTAACGAATATGATGCAATAGTTATTGGATCTGGTATCAGTGGCGGTTGGGCTGCTAAGGAGCTAACTGAGAAGGGCCTAAAAGTGCTCATGTTAGAACGTGGCCAAAATATCGAGCACATTAAAGATTATAAAAATGCGCACAAAGAAGATTGGGATTTTCCTCACCGAGACTTGCCTACTCAAGCAATGAAAGTGGATTATCCCGTGCTTAAGCGCGACTACCCGCTAAATGAAAAAACGTACGGTATGTGGGCAAATGAAAAAGAAAACCCTTATACCGAAGACAAGCGCTTCGACTGGTACAGAGGTTACCACGTAGGTGGACGCTCACTGTTGTGGGGACGCCAAAGCTACCGTTTGAACAAAGAAGATTTCGAAGCCAATGCTAAAGAAGGCATTGCAGTCGACTGGCCTATTCGCTACGACGATTTGGCACCATGGTATGACTACGTAGAAAAATTCGCGGGTATCAGTGGTAATCGCGATGGCTTAGATGTATTGCCTGATGGTGTATACCAGCCACCAATGCCAATGAACATTGTAGAGGAAAGTGTCGCGGCGCGGGTGAAAAAGGCCTATGAAGGCGCGCGGCACATGGTGCATGGCCGCACTTCAAACATGACACAAAGCAAGCCCGAAGAAGGACGTGTTCATTGCCAATACCGCAATAAGTGCTGGTTGGGTTGTCCTTTCGGTGGCTACTTCAGTACACAAGCATCTACGCTTCCAGCTGCGGTTAAAACAGGTAACTTAACCCTTCGACCTTTTTCGATAGTAAAAGAGATCTTGTTCGACAAAGACAAGAAACGCGCGACTGGCGTTGAAATTATCGATGCTGAAACCAACGAGACCTATGTATTTAAAAGCAAGATCATCTTTGTAAATGCGTCAGCACTTAACTCGGCGTGGGTACTGATGAACTCTGCCACAGACGTATGGGACGGTGGCTTAGGAAGCAGCAGCGGCGAGTTGGGTCACAACGTTATGGATCACCACTTTAGAGTAGGTGCTTCGGCAGACGTAGAAGGCTTTGACGACAAATATACCTACGGTCGCAGACCGAGTGGCTTCTATGTGCCAAGGTTTAGAAACTGGGGAAGTGATAAGCGAGATTACTTGCGTGGATTTGGTTATCAAGGCGGTGCAAGCCGTTCAGGTTGGAGCAAAGACATAGCGGAACTTGGTATAGGTGCTGGGCTTAAAGATGCGATAACCGAGCCAGGTCCTTGGACAATAGGCATGACAGCCTTCGGTGAAATTCTTCCGTATCACGAAAACAAAGTGTACTTGAATAAAAAAGTCACCGACAAATGGGGCTTACCAGTACTCGCAATGGATGTAGAGATTAAAGAAAACGAGCTTAAGATGCGTAAGGACATGCAGCAAGACGCTATTGAGATGTTTGAAGCGGCTGGCCTTAAAAATGTTCAAGGCTGGGATGCAGACTACGCACCTGGTATGGGCATTCATGAAATGGGTACGGCGCGTATGGGAAGAGATCCTAAAAGCTCTGTGCTTAACGCGCATAACCAAGTATGGGATGCACCGAACGTATTCGTGACCGATGGTGCGGCAATGACATCGGCCAGCTGTGTTAACCCTTCACTGACCTATATGGCATTAACGGCAAGAGCCGCAGACTTTGCCGTAGAAGAGTTAAAGCGAGGAAATCTATAATGGAACGCAGAGAACTACTTAAACTCATCGCAACTGCTACAGGCACAGCATTGTTCGCAGGTAATGTACTTGCCTACACAGATGTGCCCGCTGTACCGCTTAGCGACACATTATTTAATGAAAAAGATGTGGCCTTGCTGAATGAAATGGGTGAGGTGATCATTCCTCAAACTGACACGCCTGGAGCAAAAGCGGCCAACGTTGGCGCGACAATGGCTGTGTTGATAACCGATTGCTACACACCTTTGCTTCAGAAAACCTTTCTTGATGGCATTAAGAAAATATCTTCGTTAAGTCAAAGTCGTTTCAACAAGCAATTTGTTCAGCTTACCAAGCAAGAACGAGAGGCTTTATTTAACGACCTGGATGTAGAAGCGAAAGCGGCGAATCTTGCTAACGGTGTTTATCAAGGTGTTGAAACAGGAAAGCCAAGTCAGTGGGAGCCAGGCACCGATGAGCCAACCCCTCACTACTTTACGTTATTAAAACAGCTAACACTTTATTGCTTTTTCACGTCTCAAGTTGGCGCGACTAAAGTACTTCGATATGTGGCTATTCCTGGACGTTACGACGGTGCATTCCCTTATAAAAAGGGCGACAAAGCGTGGGCAACCTAAGCCTGCGCTATCGAGCTGCCAAACACAACACAGTTATACAACGGATAAAACAAGGTGCTGACACTATGAATAAAACACTCGTCGCTTCAACTGTGGCTTTACTTATGCCACTCTCTGCATGCGCAACGACAGATGCAGATACTGAGAAAAGCGAATCGCGGTTAACCCGCGAACAACAGGCCGCTAAAACAGAAGTTTGGGAACCTGTTCCTGAAGTGGTTTCTTTTGATAAGGCAGGCGTGCCCTCTGATGCCATCTCTTTAATTGGTGATGACCTATCTAACTGGACTTCAGTAAAGGAAGGTGATGCTAAGTGGACGCTGGAAAACGGTGTTCTAACAGTGAAGCCGGGAACAGGCGATATCAAAACGAAAGCAGAGTTCTGTGATGTTCAGTTGCACGTAGAGTGGAAAGCGCCACAGCCAGAAGCAGGTATGGAAGGACAACAGCGCAATAACAGTGGTATCTTCCTGCAGCAGCGATATGAAATTCAAGTCTTAGACTCATATCAGAATAAGACCTATCCCAATGGACAAGCGGCAAGCGTATATAAGCAAACTATTCCTTTAGTCAACGCTATGAAGGCGCCTGGCGAATGGCAAACTTACGACATCATATATAAAGCGCCTACCTTTAACGGTGAAGCGCTAGCAACGAAAGGTTATGTTACGGTAATACATAACGGCGTAGTGGTTCAGAATCATACTGAAATTCAAGGGACAACAGAATGGATCGGTGCACCTAAGTACAAAGCTCACGGATGCGCACCGCTTCAATTACAAGATCACGGCAACTTAGTAAGCTTTAAGAATATGTGGGTAAGACCACTTTAAAAAGCTAGCCGATAGATATCTTCAATCTCTTCAATACTCAATTGCTTGGGATTATTGCGAAGAAGGCGAGTTACTTTACTCGCCTCTTCTGCTAACTCCCCTACACAAGAAGGTGGAATATTAAAGTGGGTGAGTGAAGCGGGAATGCCTACGTCGCGACACAGTTTTTCTATAGCAACTAATAACAGTTTAATTGCTTCCTCTTTTGAGTGGTGGCGCTCACATACCTTTAAAAGCTTAGCCACACAATAAAGTTTGTCTTGGCAGAACGGCGCATTTACTTTCAATACATGAGGTAGCATTACCGCGTTACTCATGCCATGTGACAGATGAAACCGTCCCCCTAGTGGATAAGCTAAGGCATGTACTGCCCCCACGCCCGCGTTTCCAAACGCAAGACCGGCCATTAAACTGCCGGTGGCCATATCTTCACGTGCTGATAAGTTCTCACCGTTATTATAAGCGTGAAGTAATGAATTAAAGATAAGCTTCAGTGCTTTCTCTGCTAATGCGTCGGTAATTGGGCTGGCATTTACACTTATATAAGCTTCAAGCGCGTGAACGAATGCGTCTATACCGCTCGCTGCTGTAATGGACGGGGGGCAGGTTTTTGTCATTTCAGGTGCAACGATCGCAACATCGGGTAGAAGGCAGGGACTAACAATTCCTTTTTTCATCTGTGCTATCGGATCTGACAAGATAGCAATATTGGTAACTTCTGAACCTGTACCGGCAGTAGTGGGAATAACAATAAGAGGCAAACGCCGTTTTGAAAGCGTATTTTCACCGAAGAGTTCACTGAGGGAGCCAGTATGATCGTATGTAGCTGCAAGTACTTTTGCACTATCAATAGCGCTACCTCCACCAAGAGCAATAATTCCGTCTACTTGCTTCTCACGAAGTATCGCTAACTTATCTTCTATGATATTCACTTTAGGCTCAGGTGGAATGTCATCAATAATAAGTAAGGGTGAAGAGGGTAATAGTGTGAGTAGTTGATCAAGAAGACCAGATGAAGAAACGCCCTTGTCAGTAACGATGGCACATTCCTTTATGGGTAATCTCGCCATTTCATCCGTGAGGGCTTTAATAGCGCCAAGACCCGTTATGAGTTTTCCAGCGGTTTTAAATTCAGAAACCTTCATGCAAACCCCTCAATAATCCACGTACACGTTCAAATACTGTTCTATTAATTTATAGTACACAGCGTGACTTACCAATTAACTAACCTTATAGATCGTGAAAAGCGCGGTGAATTAGTGGTTTTTATGAACGTATTGCGCATTGTTTATGCAAACGATCGAAAAATAAGGATTTTTTTAAAATACTTGTTGACGTGAGCGTTCATTTCCCTAAAATGCGCATCCGCTTCGGGGGAAAAGCAAAACAGCAAGCATCCTGAAGTAAGTCTCTACTACCTTTATAGGCCAGTAAAGACGGGAGTTTAGAAGAAACGCTTCAGAAAATAAATTTTCAGAAAGTGTTGACAACGAAAACTTCCAGCGTATAATGCGCACCTCACTCGAACAGGGTGAGTCACTAAGAAGCAGCGGCTTCAAGTGAATGTTCTTTAAAAATTTAGACAAGACAATCTGTGTGGGCACTCGTTAAGAGTGTCACAACGACGATTCATATTTCGATATATTTAATTGAAGAGTTTGATCATGGCTCAGATTGAACGCTGG
>NZ_JAKREX010000006.1:0-437782 GCF_022348355.1 Alteromonas sp. Cnat2-8 | reverse complement strand
TCATTGATCTGCCAAATATTATCACTAAAGCTTCTTTTTCTATTGGCTCACCAGTTACACTCTCATATACGGTGGTTTAGGTGCATAACAACTCAATAAACTCACTCACTTCGTTCGCTGGGACGCAAACACGTGGGGCGGCTTCACCATTATGCCCCACATGTCTGCGCCCGTTATTGAAAAGTTAGCCATACAAGGATAGTTATGCGCAGATTATGCTGTTTTCTTTTCGTTGTTTTTTCCGCACTTAGTTGGTCAAGAGAAAATGAGTTTTCTTTAAAATGTGTGTGGCACGGTTCACTGGATATCGATGATAACTATATTGAGACGACCGGAGATTTATTAATTAATGTTCCGTCAACAAATGGAGACGTCATCGCGTTTACAACAAGTGAAAACGAAATTTATTTTGGCGATTTAACCAGCACAGAATTGAATGGCTCTACGTCATTTAAAATTCAAGGAAAAAATGTCACACGTAACATAACTATAAATCGCTTTAGCGGAGAAATTACTCAATCACTTTCTTTCGAAGATAGTAAGCCGCTAGTTCATTTTGGTAAATGCCAAAAGAGACTATTCTAGGATTTATAAGCAGTATGGCTAACAACTCAATAAACTCGCTCACTTCGTTCGCTGGGACGCATACACGCAGGGCGGCTTCGCCATTATGCCCTACGTGCCTGCGCCCGTTATTGAAAAGTTATAAGGCGTCAGCCTAAACTGTGTTTGGCTCTATAAAAACCTCAGCGCAACTACCCTCACCTATTTTCATTAGCATCGCCCTAGCTTGTGGTAGGTTTAAATCCGCCGCTCATAACTCAAAGGTGGTGTAATAGGCGCTTTATCACCAAGTGCTTATTTTCAGCAAGTAAGCGCCATTACACTTGGTAGCTCAGATGGCGGCTAGCTTCAATCAAATCAAAAACATTACTGCACAGTCGTTTTGCTTGTTTGTGTTAACAATCAATCGTATGCTGGCTTCATTAGTTTTTAAAAAGACCAAAGGAACTGGCTCTGCTTATAACAAAGCGCTAAAGACCACTCCCTTCGGTCGCTCGGACGCATTTACGCGGGGCGGCTTCGCCATTATGCCCCACGCAACTGCGCCGCTTAGCTTAATGTTATGTGGCATGGAAGATTAAGTGAAAATATTTATTGGAATTGTAGTTTTAACGTCAGCTTTGATTGCGATTATTGCCTTTAGTAACCAGGCTCAAGTTTTCTTGCTCCACAAGATGTACTCTTTAGGTTCTGGTATGGACGATGGGGCAACAGAGTTATTTATTCGTAATAAACACCGCTACAAATCTGTTGTTTTGGAATTGCTTAATGCTGAAACTCCCAACACTTATAAAGCTCAAGCTTCTTTTTTGTTTGGCGAGCTACTATTAGATGACCCTGAAATTCATGAAAAGATCGAAGATATTTCGGTTAATCACCCAAACAAACAAATTAGATGCTTTTGGTTTGATGTAATGGATGGTCGGTTCGAACATGAGCTTATCGCAGGTAGTGAATCTGATAAGTTTGCTACTTATGTGGTTAGAGACAAAGGAAGTAGGTGCGAGTAAGTGCCACATAACAAACAAATTATGTCACTCGCTGCCGCTCGCTGGGACGCAAACACGTGCGCGGCTTCGCCATTATTGCACACGTGTTTGCGCCCCATATTTGGAAGTTATGTGCACATGAAAATTCAAATACTGTCAGTTTTATTATTACTAAACGGATGCTCCAGCATCGACAATAAAATCGGCTATGGAGTGAACTTCGAAATTCCGATTGAAGCGTCGTGCCTAATTAACACAATCAATGAGTATCAACCGTTTCAGCCTGTTACTGCTTTAGACTCATCTTTAGAATTCACATATTTGGAAAATAGCACTAGTTTGAGTTTTCACTCTAAGAATTTAATCGGTGGGTATCAGCTAACCATCGACGGTATGTTCCTCGGAAAGAGTCATCAACAATTTGTTCAAGAGGCAGAGCAAACATCAAAATTAGTTCAGCGCCTTGTAAATCAAGGTTGTTCTTAGTGAGTGCACATAACAAAAAAATTAAGTCACTCACTTCGTTCGTTGGGACACATACACGTGGGCTGCTTCGCATTCTAGCCCACGCGTCTGCGCCCCTTATTTAAAAGTTAGGTGCTTCAATGAAATTCAAACCACCTTTCTATGAGCAAATACTAGAACTCGCTTTGACTATGACCAGCGAGCCTTCTAAAAAAGTTTACTGGGAAGCGCACAATAAGCTAAGAGGCATCTGCGAAACACACAAAAACTCAACTTTGGATCATCCGTTTCAGTGGGAAACTTTGGCTGACTTCACCATTGACAGTGGAGAGCAGTTAACTGCGTATTTTGTGGCTCTTGAGTTAGCACAAAAGTACGAATTACTTGAATACATTGAATCAGTTGCTACGGAAATCTCAGAGATATATTTGTCGCAAAGTGACAAAGGCCATGCATTGACTTATTCTAAAATCGCAAAGGATGCCACGCTAAGGCTGCAATCAGAAAAGGTTAATTCAAGGTTTGTTTAAACACGCACCTAACAATCGCATGAACTCGCTCGCAAGCTCGCTGGGACAAAAACACGTAGGCTCCCTTCGCTTCGCTCGGTATTATAGCCTACGTATTTTTGCTCGTTATGCGGGCCGTTATGCCGCTCAAAGGATGTTATGAAACCGAGTATTAAAAGCAAAATCCCACTAGCGTTTTTAACCCTTATATCGATTTGGTGGGGGTATTATTACGCATCATCAAACGCTCTCAACGAATACGGAAACGCGAAACATGAGTGGCTGTTTATGCTTGACGCTCTCTTGGTGCTTCCAATCTTGTGCTTCCTTTGCGAATCAGATAAACAAAAAGCGTTACTGAAAGCGGCCATTTTATGTTGCACCTCTGTATACATTGGAAGCTTTAGCATTCCCGAACAAAACAAAGTTATTTTCCATTTTCTCGAAAGTGGTCGTTATTTTGTGTTGGCCATTATTCTTGTTTTAGAGCTTTCAGCACTGGTTACAGTATGTTTAGCCGTTCGCGCTTCGCTTGCGAAAAAAGAAGATCCAGATTTAGCGGTCGCTAATCCTATCGAAAAAGTTTTTGGCTCCTCTTTGTTCAGCTCAATCCTTTCACTCGAAGGACGCGTTTGGAGCTTTGCACTTTTTGCGTCCCAAATACAAAGTAGCGCTTATCGCGGCAATCAGCATTTTTACTACGATAAAAAGGATGGCGCTCACAGCAACCTTTTAGGTTTTATTCTACTTATCGTTATCGAAATTCCTCTCGCTCATCTGCTCCTTCACTTTTTATGGTCAAGTACCGCAGCAAACATTGCAACGGGACTTACTTTGTTTGGGTTAGTATTTTTCTTTGCAGAATACAAAGCCGTCGGCAAGCGGCCTGTTTCAATTCATGGGAATAATTTAATCATTCGTTACGGGGTATATGCGCCCTTTACAATTCCACTGAGCAATGTTTCAGAAATATGCCCAAACAATGCGTTTGTGAAACGCTCAAGCAACGTCAAACGATTCAACTATTCTGGTGTTCCAAATGTTGCAATAAAACTCTGTTCGCCTATAAACGGAAAAACGGACGTGTATTTAGGTGTAAACTCACCGGACAACTTTATCAACAGTGTAAAACATGCAAAAAACGCGGCATAACAAGGCGCTTAACTCGCTCCCTTTGGTCACTGGGACACAAACACGCGGCGGCTTCGCCATTTTCGCGCCGCATGTTTGTGCCCGTTAGCTTAGCGTTAGCTGCAGAGGCCACATCGAGTATTACATCATGATTGATGAAAATGGAAAAATATCCCTCCCTCCAGATTTTTTAAGAAGAAACAAATGCTCTCTTATAGAATCAAATGAGCAGGTGACACAAAACAATACAAAATGTCCTAACTGTTCTAGAGTTATAACTACTTCGGAAGTATTTACAAAGTCTTGCTCTTTGGAAAACGGAATTATCATACCCGCATTCGACGAGATCGGAGTAATTATCGGAAAATGTTCTGATTGCAATAAAGACTTCGGTGTTAATGTTATTAATCCTGAGTTTGCAGAGTTTAATGGCGGGGCCGAAAAAGTTGACTACTATTTCGATACTGATTGCGAAACAAAAAAAGACTTATATAAAGATCTGTTGTTTTCCTCGACCAAAGTACAAGGTGACGAAAAACTAAATCAACATTATGTTAATTACACTTATGATGATTATCCACTTTATGTTTGCAATAAGTGCAGTAAAAATCTTGAGCTGTTATCCCTAAATACATTCAAGAATCATTTTGACCGTTTCAATAATGAACATTACAACTATGTGAATTGGTCGCTGAAGAATGGACGCGGGCAAGGGCCGGAATACATCATAGTAAAGCTTTCCGTAGAATGCACCTGCGGAAATCAATGCAAAAGCTTCTTCTTCAAAAAGTATGTTGAATCTTTTAATGTCGAAATTGAAGATTTTTCGATTTGCAATATAACCGGTTCTCGCAAAATTAATGAAATAATTTCACCAGGTGTTTACTCAAAAGATAATTCTGTTTCATGGCTTTACAAGTTAATACCGAGATGGACGCTCCTGTTTGATAAGGTTTATATCATAACCCCGTTTATCGGTCATCAATGGTTGAAATCCGCCGAGCTGATGAATGTTTGGCTTGAGTTAATAAATCGATTGGACCATAAAAAGTCAAAGGTTGTACTAAGGTATGGTCAATTTTCTAATTTTAAGAAAGCTTATTCAAAAGAAAATAAAGAATCATATGATAGGTTAAGTGAATTTGATCTTGGATCAGATTTATTATCAGAGCTCAAGCAGGCAAACGATTTCCATGCAAAAATATATTGTGGGATTAGCCAAGATGATTGCGAGGTATTTAGTGGGTCTGCAAATTTGGTTAAAGGGAAATCAATGGAAGTCATGCATTTTAACAAATATGGAAAATTTGAAGATTTTAATAAGGCTTTTTTATCTCCATTAGGCGTAAAAGAAGATCTCGAAACAAATTTCAATGCCTACTCATTGTTTTTCGATTCTGATAATGAATTTCGATACTTTGGGGGGAAAAGCGAAATACGGTGCTCCGAATACAAAAATGTTGTTTTACGAAATGGAAACTAGGCAGCTAACAAGCGCATGTTGTCGGACTGGCTTTCCGCTTCGCTCCAAACCATCCGCAAATGCGGGCGTTAGGGCTCTTTAGGATTCGGAGTAGATATGGATAAATCAGTAATATTAGAGCTAGCAACGATTGGAATTACTGCTATTACAGTCGTGTTTTCTATTTTTTCATTAATAGGGGCTTTTCGGTCAGGTGTTTTGACTAAAGTCAGAGTTGGTGGGCTTGAGATTGCGTCAAACTCTCCAGAATCTCAAAGAATTAGAACAGCCATAGAACAGACGGTTACAGGCAAAGATGATATTCCATTCGAAGTTGAACAATTAACAAATTACTATTCTCAAATTTTATCTCAATCCAAAATAGCTTTCTGGTTTTCTCTAGTATTCGCTTCATTAGGTTTCGTAGCTATAGTGGTGGCTGCTTTTTTCTACACTTCCGAAAGCAGTGGAACCACAATAGCTCAATTTGTGGCCGGCACAATTATGGAAGCTGTTGCCAGTCTGTTCTTTGTGCAGTCGAAAAATGCACAAAAATCTATGGGAGATTTCTTTGACAAGTTGCGTAGCGATAGACTTCATCTTGAATCCAGAAAATTATGTGATGACATAGTAAACTCAGACGCTCAAGACTCTTTAAAGTTACACTTATCTTTGCATTATGCTGGCGTAAAAGACTCAGATGTTATCGCTAAACACATATCAGAAACTGTAATCGCGAGCCCTAACAAATCAAGTCAGCAGGACGCGCAAACAACGCGCGCCTCTGCTTGAGACGTTATGCGCCATGGAGGTTAGTTTGGAAAATTCGGATGTCATAGCTTTGGGTTCTTCTTTTGTGGCACTTTCGGCCTTAGTTGTCGCTGTGTGGCAAGGCTGGCTGGCTCGAAGGCATAACAAATTATCAGTACAACCATTACTACACTTCAATGTAAGTAACTTAAATGGCTTATTCATAAAACTTCAATCAGTAGGACTAGGCCCCGCGGTCGTGAAGAAGGTCATTATTGTATTTAATGGTCGAAGATACGAAAACCCAAGTAGAGACCCATATCCTGAGATGTTTTCTCAACTTTCAAATAAATATCATTATTTATTCCATATGCCTGTAGTTGGCTCATCGTATTTGCCTGGGAGCAAAGAAACTATTTTGAGTTTACAGTGCAATAATTTTTCAGAGGAAAATAAACAAGAGCTATCAGGATTCTATCATCAAATCTATTTTGAGATTCATTACACGTCATTTTATGGTGGTAAAACGCTCATTTGTAAGAACAAAGATGGCGCATAACAAACAAATAAAGTCACTCGCTGTCGCTCGTTGGGACGCTAACACGCAGGGCCGCTTCGCTATTATGCCCTACGTGCTATCGCCCCTTATTTAAAGGTTATGTGCTTGCGTCAATTTGAAAATAAGGAAGTTTTATGAGATTCACCGATGAAGAAATGATAACTGCGTTACAAGAATTGAACGCAAAGCAAAAACCGATGCAAGGACTCTTTGGAGCAATCATCGGAGCATTTGTCGGATTTGTTTTTTATCTTTTCATTTCACAAATGGGGGCAGCGATTATCATTATGCTTGCTGTCCCGCCCGCATCAATTGGATTGTTTGCTCGATTCACCGGGCAAATGTATAGTTTGAAGTATAGGCTTCCTGTAGGCGCTATTGGTGCATTACTTCATATCTTCGGCTGCTATATGTTGGGCCTCACCCCGCTAGCATATATTCTTACCCCTGTTGCGTTTATCATCGCGGTTACCCTCAGCAAAGTGAAATTAGAGCGGGTTCACATTTGGGCAATTTCACAAGAGGAAATCGGGAAACTCAATGCGAAATAACGCTGTAAGTGGCTACGCACATAACAAAAAAATTATGTCGCCCGCAGGCGGGCTGGGACACAAACAGGCAGGCGGCTTCGCCATTATAGCCAGCATGTTTGTGCCCCATATTTAAAAGTTGTACATAAACTATGAAATCATCACACAAGACAATTTTTATAATTTTTGTTTCATTTATCCTTTCTTCATTAGTGGACGAATACCTTTTAATTACTCGCGGTATCGAGCTCTTCACCTACCACATTCATACGATTTTCGTAGCAATTTGCCTCTTCATTTGGTCCAAACAACACGGTAGAGAGAATGGGCATACACAGCTCAGAATGTATCCCTTGTTTTGTGCATTAATAGGCTTCATTGGTGTTCCGGTGTACGCCTATAAATTTTATGGCCTAAAGCACGGAACGATTCTTCTATCTAAAGCGATTGTTGCATTAATTGTTACCGTAATAGTTTCTATTGGCGCCACTACCCTTTTCTCAACATTTTATGTATAACAAAAAAATCAAGTCGTAGGCTAAAGCCCACTGGGACAGTAACGCAGCGACACTTCGTAAATATTTAGCTACGTCACTGCCCCAAAGCTTAGCGTTATATCGCGGGATAGTTCGATGGAAGACAAGGACTTAGTTATTTACGATGGGGTGTGTAACTTCTGTAATGGAGCAGTTGCCTTTATTTTGAAGCGCGACAAAAGTGAACGTTTTATATTCTCACCAATGCAATCAGAATACGCTCAAGAAGTTATCAAACGTTACAAAGTTGATACTGTAGGTGTTGATACTTTTATGCTGGTTAAGAACGGAAACGTTTTTCTTTGGTCTGACGCTGCACTAGAAATCGCAAAAGACTTAACCGGATTTTGGTTTTTATTCGGTGTAACTAAAATCTTGCCGAGTTCTTTTAGAGACTTCTTCTACAGAATTTTTGCCCGCAACCGTATTAAGCTTTTCGGTGGTACAAAGCATTGTCAAATACCCGATAAAAAGGTCTTAGGGAGGTTCAGAGGTCTTGCGATGTAACAAACAAATAAAGCCGTTCCCGTTGGTCACTAGAAGGCATATATGCGGGGCCGCTTCGCCATTATGCTCAGCGCATATGCGCCTCTTAGCTTAATGTTAGAAGCTTCTGAGAAATCAATGGCTAAATCAGAAATAAGACGATTCTTAAAAGAGATCCGCACTAAGTTTCCTGACGTTGTGCCTCTTATGGAAAAACATGAGAGTTGGGCGCTTACATTTCTAATGGGAGAGTTTGCAAATTTGACGACTATTTTGTTAAACCAAGGCGACTTAGAAGAAGCACTTGAGCAGTTGCATTACATGAGCGAGAAACTAGATACTGCAACCGAAGCAGAATTCGAGTACATAGATGTATATTATACAGAGCACTTATTCTGGAAAGGTACCAAAGAAGGTATTGAACGTGGCTGGCCTCTCGTCCCAGATAATCTCAAAAAACTGTACTTGGACTTTCATGGTAAACCACCTAGGGTAGTGGTTTAGATAAGGTTGAGGGAAGTACAATTTTACAAAGTACGATTGATGGCTTTTGTGAAACTCAGCGCTCTAAAGATGTCTTTAAAAAATTAAAACGTTTTATATCCAATAAAGCGATTAAAATGTCTGGTGTTCTATTTTTCCCTGAGGCTTACGATAATCTGAGAAATGGTTGGCGATTAACCCCAATTCTAACTGGTGTGCCTGAGTTAGATGTTAAGCTTGAACCTTACAATTAAGAGTGTTTTAAACATAACAAACGCTTTAACCAAGGGACGAAAAACAGCAAGCTTGCGCTCCTTCGTCGCTAATTTTAGCCTGCTATTTTGCGCCAGTTTAGCTAGGCGGTATGCATCAAGGTAAATAATGAATCGAGCGCCCCTTTCAAAAGAACCAGTTAACCTATTTATTCTTTTAAAGATGGCTTACACCGATTCTTTGGGTGCCAATGTGCTGAACAGGCATCTGAGCAGACTGCTCAAGCAACTGTTTTAAAATTGGAGCTAACTATCCGTTTTCTCCATTCAAAAGTAAGTTATTTGGAAAATGCGTAAACTAATTCCAAGACAGGCATTTCAAAGTACTAGACCTAGATTAACTTTATAAAACGCGTTCTCTAAGTTAAAAGTCAAGGAGACAATATGCATCTCGCTCAATTGAATATTGGAAAAGTCAGGTTTAACTTGGAGTCCCCCGAAATGGCGGACTTTGTAAATAACTTAGACCCTATCAACGCCATTGCTGAACAAAGTCCAGGATTTATCTGGCGTTTGAAAGACGAATCAGGCGATGCCACTAATATAGAGGTAGAAAATAACCCAGATATCATTGTTAACATGTCTGTTTGGGAAAGCGTAGAGTCCCTTAAGAACTTCATGTTCAAGACGCATCACATTGATTTCCTTAAGCGTAAAAAAGAGTGGTTTTTGCCCTTAAGCGAAGCATCTTATGTGCTTTGGTGGATACCGAAGGGTCATATTCCAACCCTTCAGGAAGCTATCACTAAATTAGACCATCTTCGGGAAAATGGAGAATCTCAGGATGCATTTAGTTTTAAAAGTAGTTACCCCAAGCCTGAATTGGAGAATCATTGATGTTTCCAAGGTCAGAAGGCACACTAGTAAGAAGCTCGAACTGGCCGTTGAAATACGTAAGCACGGATCCCGACACGTAGATTCTAATTTTCGCACACGAGTTTCACATCTTAGATGGCTGCCGTGTTCTCTATTAGATAGTTTAATAAGAAAGGATATTTTATGAACTTATCGTTTTTACTTGTACTTTCTATCTCTTTTTTCACAATAAATATCCTACCTTGGGTTCTAGCACTTATATCTAAAAAGGCTTCTGGTAATAACAAGGTCATCTGGTTCTTGATGTCGTTTTTATTATCATGGCTAGGCTTTATCGTTTATTACTATCTTGTGATTAAGCCAGAATGGAAAGCTGAGTTAGAAAGAAAAAAATCAAAAAGAATACTCAGAAATGAAAATGGAATGCCTATTAAAATGTATGAGCAATCTTAAGGTTAAAATTGACACGCATTTTATCAACGCTTATATGTAGATGAACACTAGTGATAGCCTAAATCTATATTTTGAAAATTTACGAAGGAACGACAATGCCTATAAAAAAATGGACTTTACAATACCTAGTCGCATTTCCCTTGCTGGCCACTATTTTTGCCAGTGTTCAATACTTTAAAGGCCAGTCTTTTTCCTACTCTCTTGAATTCGGGGTTACATGGGCTTTTATATCTATTTCTATATTTGCAGCTCGCCGCATTTACAATTTTAAAAAGCGGATCCATTGCGAAATATGCAACGATATACAAAATCATAAGACCATTGAATAATTGAGCACGCTATTTCAGTTGAGTACTCAACCTTAATTTCATGTTAAAAAAACGGGTAAAAAAATGAAAACACAAACCTTACTTATCTATTTTTTCTTTTCCTTGCTAGTCTCTTTCTCGTGTGAAGCCTCTACGCGCTCACTAAAAATAGAAGATGATGGTTTTGTTGCTACGTATTACTCTTCAGCGTCACAAGAACGTAAAGTTGGCGTTTTAGTGCTTGGAGGATCCGAGGGAGGCGTGCCAGAAAAACTCGCTAGTACAATCGTCGAAGCGGGATTCCCTACCCTAGCTTTAGCTTATTTTAAGGAAGAAGGCTTACCACCAGAGTTAGAGAGAATACCTCTTGAATATGTAATTCAGGCTATGTCGTGGTTAAAATCACAGCCCGAAACCACGCCGGACAACATCGTTGTAGTTGGCTGGTCGAAAGGCGCTGAACTGTCACTTCTTCTAGCGTCAAAAGAACCAAGTATTTCAAATGTGGTTGCTATTGCGCCTAGCTCTGTTGTTTGGGCAGGTATTTTGAAAGATTGGAGTAAAGTGCCTGGTTCCAGCTGGACTTACGACGGGCAAGACTTAGCGTTTGTTCCTTTCAACCCGTCGGGTGAAGTTAATGGTTTGCTAGATCTCTATACGCAATCTTTAGAAAATCGAGCAGACAACGGTAAATCTAATATTCCTGTACAGAAAATCAGCGCCGATGTTGTGTTAATGACTGGCGAAAACGATGAAATTTGGCCCTCGCCTACTATGGCTGAAACAGTTTGTGAAAAAATGAATGCGCGCACTAAACAGAAGTGTAAGCACATAAACTACCAAGGGGCAGACCACTTGCTTAACTACGAGTTCTTAAAAGAGGGTAGCGATATGAACCAAACCTTTATTAAGATGCTTACTAATCACAATAACCACTAGTCAGCTTCTTCAATAAATAGAATCATATGACCATTGATGAATTCAATCACTATTGCAAAGCACTCCCTCACACTACTCACGTCGTTCAGTGGGGGAATTCAGAAGTATGGAAAGTAGGTGGTAAAGTCTTTGCTATAGGGAGCATTAGCAAGGACGGACACCCTGCTTTTACCTTTAAAACATCTGAGCAAAACTATTATTTTCTGGAAGAAAAGCCTGGCTATAGGCCTGCGCCCTATCTCGCTAGTCGTGGAATGAAATGGATACAACAGTACAATTGCGAGAGTGATGAAGATGAAGCGTTAAAATACTATTTAAGCGCATCTTATAAACTAGTATCGTTAGGGTTAACCAAGAAAATGCAAAAAGAGCTTGGTTTAAATCAACCTCAATAAAGGTGCTCACACCATGTTCAAAGCAAAAGGCTTTACGCGCAATATTCGCCCTTATGTAGAAGCTGAACTAGCGCTAGCTCATAGAAAGCAAAACCAAAACAGCCAACAGTGTGCTTTTTCACACTTAGAAAATGCCCACGTTCTTGGTCAAGCCTCTACAAGGCTACACGTTAAAGTACACGTTCAAATGCTTTTGTGGGCAGTGAAACAAGGCAATATTGGTGAGTTTTTTGGTCAACTTTTCAGAATTGCGGGCGCTGCCACAAAAACTGTATTTGGGCTAGTACCTCATGGAAATACAGGTGGCGCTAACGTTAGCCCATTTAAGGCAATGCCAATTAAACCAGACTTAAATACGATCATAAAAAAAGCGCGTTCGAATGAAAATTAAGATTAACGTTGTTGATGCATTTACCAATGTAAGGTTTAAGGGCAATCCTGCTGCAGTAGTTATAACGGGTAAATGGCTTAGCGATGAAAAAATGCAAGAAATCGCTGCTGAAAATAACCTTTCAGAAACCGCCTTTTTAGTTGAAGATGATAATGGCGTATTCGCTATACGCTGGTTTTCCCCTGTGACGGAAATCGATTTTTGTGGTCATGCAACGCTGGCATCCGCGTTCGTAATCTTTAGCGAAAATTACCAATTACCGCACATTTCTCTATTCGCCAAGTCGGTTGGGATGATGAAAGTCGTTAAAAAGAGCGACGGATTTATTCAGATGGATTTCCCTAATAGAATGCCCAGCCCTGTCGGTGAAGTGCCTGAAGCGTTACTAAAAGGGCTCTCTATCAAGCCCAAAAGCATTTTAAAGAATAACCAAGCTTACTTTGCTGTTTATTCTAACGAAGACGACGTTTTAAGCGTAATTCAAGACAGCGAACAACTAAAAACACTAGCGCCTTATGATGTGGTAGTGACAGCGCCTGGTACGCAATTTGATTTTGTTTCGCGTTATTTTTGGCCTGCGAACGGCGGTGATGAAGACCCGGTTACCGGTTCAATCCACACTGGGCTAGCGCCTTATTGGGCAAAAGTATTTGGACGATCAAAACTTATGGCTTATCAGGCATCTAAACGAGGCGGCACATTAAAATGTGTGGTGGCAGGTGACCGCGTGCTTATTTCTGGTCAAGCGGTGTCTTACCTTGAAGGTTACATTAATATTTGATGGTTGATTGCCTTACACGAACTAGTCGATAAAAGAGAACTCTTCTCTCGAGTGTTGCTGCCCGCCTCAAACAAAAAAGCGGAAGATATCTAACCTTCCGCTTTCACTCACCCAACAGCACATTGCTGCATCTAGTTTTAACTAGGCAAATGTAATATTAGCGCCCTACTGCAATGCCCTCTCTGCGAGGATCTGCGCCGCCAATTAATTTACCTGATTTAAACTGAATGCCATGAAGACCGCTGTTTAAATCCACTACTTTAACGTTATGGCCGAGTGCCTTTAACGGCTCTTCAAGCTCAGCTATTGGTGTGCCCTTCTCTAACGCAGTGTAGTCGTTTCGATTAGTAATTTTAGGAAGATTGATGGCTTGCTGAATATCAAAGCCAAAGTCTAAAACTCCAATTAGGGTTTGAGCGACGTAGCTTACAATTCTAGAGCCGCCCGGCGAGCCTACAACCACCTCTAAATTCCCTTCTTTGTCGAACACCATTGTAGGGCTCATAGCACTTCTAGGACGCTTACCAGGCTCTACGCGATTTGGTACTGGAAAACGGTTTTTGGTTGGCGAAAATGAAAAGTCGGTAAGCTGATTATTAAGCAGGAAGCCTTCTACCATAATCCCAGAACCAAACATAAATTCAATGCTGGTAGTCATTGATACTGCATTGCCCTCTTTGTCTACTATAGAAACGTGTGAGGTATTGGGCAGCTCCATTGACGTACCAAGTGCTACATTCGCATCGGCGTAGGGATTGCCCGCGCGTTTGCGGCGCCACTCTTTATCAACAGCAATACTCTCGGCTCGGCGCTGAAGATAAGCGGTATTAATCATGGCCGCAAACGGCAAGTTAGTAAAATCGCTATCCGCAATGAACTTCTCGCGGTCGGCATATGAAAGCGCACTTGCTTGCGTATATAGGTTGGCAAACTCTACTGAATCCGGTGCGTATTGACTAAGGTTAAAACCTTCTAACATTTTTAGAATTTGATAAACGTTTACGCCACCTGAGCTAGGTGGTGCCATACCGCAAATGCGTTTTTCGTGGTACAGGCCACATACGGGTTCACGTTTTACTGGTTCGTAGCTTGCTAAGTCTTCCAACGACATTTGGCCAGGGTTAATCTCCGCATTATTAACCGCTTCCACTATTTTTTCGGCAACTTCGCCTTTCAGTAAATAATCGCTGCCTTTTTCAGCAATACCTCTTAAGGTTTTAGCCAGCTTCTTATTTTTCTTTACCGTGCCTTCTTTTAACGGCAGGCCTGCCGGGAAGAAGTAAGTAGAGCTTGCAGGAAAAGTTTTCAGGCCAGGGTGATAGTCTAATGCAACAAGTTTGGCTAAACGCGGCGATACTTTAAAGCCGTCTTCAGCTGTTTTGATTGTATCGTCGAACAGCGTATTCCAAGGCAGCTTGCCGAACTCGCCCTGAGCCATTTCTAGCGCTTTTACTGCTCCAGGCACGCCAACTGACTTACCGCCTACTACGGCATCTAACCAGCGCATTGGTTTATTACCTTCAATAAACCAATGAGAATTGACAGCTTTCGGTGCTGTTTCACGGCCGTCAAAGGTGTGAAGTACTTTGTTCTTATTATCCCAATAAAGGATAAACGCACCACCACCAATACCTGACGATTGTGGTTCAACCAGCGAAAGCATCGATTGCACAGCTACCGCTGCATCGATCGCACTTCCGCCCTTTTCTAAAATATTCTTTCCCGCCCAAGACGCATAGGGATTTGCCGCTACAACCATATAATCTTCGGCTTCAAATGCCTTTTTCTCTATGTAGCCTGTTGCCGCTTCTGGTTCTCCGACTTCACGTGTTTGCTTCGCGTTCGCACCAAAAATAAAACAGCTAGATAATGCAAGAGTTACCACTGAAGCTCTGAAAAAAGCACTGCGTCTCAAAATAATACTTCCTCTTATTTAAATTTTTCGGGGTTTATTGGGCGTTTTTTAAGAAACGCATCAAACGCTTCTTGAGCTGCGGTTGTGCCCAACGCTTCTAAAAATATATCAAACTCTTCGTTCATTTGTTGGTTTGTTCGCTCTCCGTCACCTTTTAATAGCGCTTTTGTTTGTTTAAGCGAAAATGAAGGCTTGGCGACGAGTTTCTCTACCGTAGTTTGAACCGTTTGATCTATTTCGTGAGCGTCGACAATTTTTGTCAGAATACCAAATTGATAAGCATCAGCAGAGGTAAAGGGTTCGCCCAGCATTAGCCACTCTGCCGCCTTTATATGACCCGCAACCTTAGGCAAAAGATAACTTGATGCATATTCAGGAACAAGCCCTAAGTTGATGAATGGTAGAACAAATCGGGTATCTGGAGTGGCGTAAACAAAATCGCAATGAAGTAAAAGCGTTGTGCCTATGCCCACTGCTAATCCGTGAACTTGTGCAATAACCGGTAAATTACATGCCGCCAAAGCTCGCATAAAGGCAGCTGTTTCTGGCACCTGAGCGTGATCTTGTTGCTGTGCGAAGTCTCCAATGTCATTTCCTGCAGTAAAACAATCGCCCGCGCCTTTAATAACCACCACTTTGGTTGAGCCATCGTTTTTAACACCTAATATGGCATTCGCCATTTCTTGATACATGTCGCGTGTTAACGCATTTTTCTTATCGGTTCGGTTAAGTGTAATGGTTAAGCATTGCTGATTTGTTTCGGTAATAATGTAAGACATAATTACTCCTTTACTGTCGTCTTTTTGTTTTGGGCGTACTTCAGTTTTCACCCTGTAGGCAATTTCTGTATCATAGCCAGCAAATTCTAAATTCAAAAATAACTAACACTGATGATGTCACTGCCGTTTTCGCTTAAGTATAGCGCTGGTCCTTTATTTATTGCGCTATGCTCCGTTGTCGCGTTTTTCTTCGAGCCTATGTCTGGCAATTATTTGGCTTACGACAGGTACGCCATTCAAGGTCTAGAAACTTGGCGAATAGTCAGTGGCAATATCGTGCATACCAATGGCTACCACCTACTTTTAAATTTAGCAGGTCTGGCGCTATTGTGGGCCCTACACGGTGAACATTATCGCATTGGTTTGTACTTAAAAGTTTTTGTATGGTGCTGCTTAGGAACCAGTGTCGGGCTTTATTTCTTCTCTCCAGATCTAATATGGTACGCGGGGTTGTCTGGCGCATTACACGGTATTTTCGCATGGGGCGCCTGTGTTGATATAAAAGAGAAAATGAAGTCGGGTTGGTTATTGCTTATAGGTCTAGCCATCAAGGTGGGATACGAACAAATTGACGGTAGTAGCGAACAAGTTGCAAACCTGATTGACGCCAAAGTTGCCGTAGACGCCCACTTATTTGGTGCGCTTACGGGTATCGCAATCTTTTTACTTATGTTTATTACGGCGAAAAGAAAATAGAAACTAGAGCGATATAGCGTCACTCTTTTTGCGCATTTTGATTTGTTAAAACAGATTAACGTGCTGAAGCAAAAAAAGAAGATTTAAAAAAGGCCCGAATTCATTGAATTTGGGCCTTTTTTGTAAGCTTTTTCCGTCCTTAATAGCTACCGCGCTGTGAGCAACTCAGTGGCTCTTAATCACTGGGTTGCACTCGCAGTTTTGCCTATAAGTTTTCTTCGAATAGCTTGTATATACGACGGTATTCATCAAGCCAAGAGCTTGGCTGCACAAAGCCATGTGGCTCTACCGGATAAATGGCCGTTTCAAAATCTTCTTTCTCAAGCTCGATAAGGCGCTGTACCAATCGCACGGTGTCGTGGAAAAACACGTTGTCATCAACCATTGGCGCATTGATAAGCAAAGGCTTTTCTAGTCCATCGGCAAAATAAATCGGCGAGCTACGCTCAAAAGCGATGGGATCGATATCAGGCGTATTCAGTATGTTTGCCGTATATGGCGTGTTGTAATGGGCCCAATCGGTTACCGGACGAAGTGCTGCACCTGCCGCAAACAGATCTGGCGCGGTAAACATAGACATAAAGGTTAAGAAGCCGCCGTATGAACCGCCGTATGTGCCAATACGCTTACGATCTACATTTGCATTTTCAACAAGCCAGTTAACACCATCACGCAAATCTTGCACTTCAGGCGTACCCATTTGACGATAAATAGCGGTTCGCCAATCACGTCCGTAGCCAGCACTAGCGCGATAGTCCATATCTAGTACGACATAGCCTTGCTGCACGAGCATGCTATGGAACATGTATTCTCGGAAGTAACCAGACCACCCCATGTGGGCGTTTTGCAAGTAGCCTGCACCGTGATTAAACACTACCGCTTTATTTGGTGCCGTCTTGTCGTAATTTTCCGGTAAATATACTCGTGCGTAAATAGGTGCATCGGTATGCGTCGATTCAATAGCAACGATGTTAGGCACCGCCCATGGAAGTGCATTAAAATCTGCACTGGTGCTTTGCGTGATTTGCTTTGCCGCTGTTGTTTCGTTTGCTGGCTTAACGTAAAGCTCTTGTGGTTGATTCACCTTGCTATGGCTTAGCAGCAAATTTTTACCATCAGGGCTAAGTGAGTAGTCTGTCATACCATTCAAATCAGTCATGGTATCGATGGTATTGTCACTTAAATCTGCACGATAAACTTCGTAAAGCCCCGGATGCTCCATGTTAGCTTTAAAGTAGATATAATTGTCATCGCTAGAAAGCGTTAAATCGTCAACAATAAAACGGCCGCTGGTTAGCGCGACAGGCTTCTCGCCAGGCTTTTGAACGTATAAGTGAGAGTAACCAGTATGCTCAGACTGATAGTAAAGCGTCTCGCTGTCATTTAGCCAATCAAACGCGTTGAAACGGTAGTTTACCCACGCATCGTCATGAAGCCTATGTTGGTTTTCTAGCGTTTTATTTTCTAGGTCGACCGTTGCAATCCAGCGGTCTTTGTTGTCCCACGCTTCTAGCATAACGGCAACAGCGTTACCGTTTTTGTGCCAGCGAATCGAAGGCTTAGTCCAATACCAGCTTTGCAGTAAGGTAATGTCGCGCGGCAAACGATTAACTTCATAGGTCTCGCCTTTTGCCTTCGCGTTTTCTGCTTTTACGTCAGCAAGTACGTCGTCATTGTAGCCAGGCAAATTAAAGTATTTAAGTTCACTCTTCTCGCCAGTTTTCAAATTAAGCAGCCACAGTTCATGATTTACCGATTCTGCATCTGCAACACGTTGGCGTACCGGCTTCGCGGCAATGCGGCTGTCTTCTTGGATATAATGCGGCATGATGTCGCTGTCATCACGAGTCGGCTTACTTTCCGTGGTGGCGACTACTGCAAAGTTACCCGCAGGTGATACGCTAATACCCGCTAGTCGATGCGACTTATCAAAGTAAAAAGGCGTAGGTGCTACACTGCTGTTTTCTTTGGCCAACGCTTTATGCGCGTCGTCTTTTTCTTGCCTGTTTTTGCGCTGTAGTTTGATGTATTCCACCAGCGACTGCTGCTGCCCGGCAATATAATCTTTAGGCGGCTCAACCGCTTTAGGCTCGTCGCTAAACTCCCAGCTCAATAATTCTTCGCGGGTGCCGTTAGATAGGTCTATAGCAATAAATTTGTTACCGCTTAACGCCATTAAGCGGCCATCAGTCATAAATGAAAGCGTTGACAGCGCATTCCCGCCACGCGCGATACGCACGGTTTCACCGTTGGTAAATTGCACATAAACACTGTCTTCAAATGAATAAGCAATTACTCCATCATTTCTTACTACACGTTCGTCAAAACGATACTTGTGCAAATCTGACAACGGTGCTTTTACGGCATTTGCAGGGTTTGAGAGTTCAGCAACATAAACATCTGTTAACGCGCTATTCTGTCTTTCTTTTTCAAAAACAATTTTATCGCCATTGACCGACCACCCCATACCTTCGGGTAGCGCGCCCATCCATTGAGGGTCTGACATTATTTGCTTTAAAGTAATTTCACCATTTTTAGCGCTGTTCTGAGGCGCGACATCTGGTGTAACGGTTTGCTGGACAGTGGCAGCAGGAAGCGATGTAGACGCTGTTTGGCTAGATGGTTCGTTAGTCGTGCTTGCACATCCGCCCAACGCAAAAGTAACGCTAGCCGCGATGAGTAAAGAAGAGTATTTTTTCATTATTTTAAGTCGTTGTTATGTAAAAAACGTTAACATTATACGCAGAGCAGTTACCAATGCGCCAACGTTCATCGATTGAGATAGTGAACCAAACGTAAACCATCTGCGTTTATGGTTGTGAAACTGGTCTGTCGGCCTGAACAAAATAACAAAAATTCACTGATGAGGTAAAACACTATGAAAGCGAAAGGTTTTGTACCTGCGTTGCTTGCGCTCAGCTTTTTCACGACTCCTAGCTTTGCGAGCGAGTGCCCCAGCGTACTAAAGTTCATGAAGCGTAAGCTCAACTCACAAGAAACAGTGAATTTGTGTAACGAATATGCCGGAAAGACCCTTTTAGTGGTGAACACAGCCAGCTATTGCGGCTACACGCCACAATTTGAAGGTTTAGAAGCCCTTTATAGTGACTACAAAGACAAAGATTTTGTAGTACTTGGCTTCCCGTCGCACGATTTTAACCAAGAAGATAATGATGAAGGCAAAACGGCAGAACTGTGTGAATTGACTTATGGCGTAAAGTTTCCGATGTTTGAACCGATATCGGTAAAAGGTGAAGACGCCGATCCTATGTATAGAATGCTAAAAACCGCCACCGGCAAAGCGCCATCATGGAACTTTAATAAGTACCTTATTGACAGCTCCGGTAAGCAAATAACCCACTACCCTAGTTCAACAAAGCCTACTGATCCGGCTTTTATCGCTGACATAGAGGCACTCCTCAAAAGCGAATAAAACCGCGAATATCAACGCTGCTTATAGGTCACACCAAACGAGATACTAAAAGCCGCGCATAAAAAAGCCCCGCGTAACACGCGGGGCAATCAAGCACACTCAACTTGGAACACACTTTTAGCTGAAAACATACTTCCTACGTTTTAGCTAACTGCATTAATTTAGTGTGTTTAGTTGTTGGTTAGTTCAATAATTTTTTCGCTTGCTTCAGAAAAAGCCTTGTTTGCTTGCTCTTCGCCCATGTTAAGTCCTTCAGCGTAAACGAATTTAACGTCACTGATACCAACAAAATTTAAAAAGTGTTTTAAATACGGCGTTTGCGTATCAAAGTCTGAACCTGCATACACACCACCACGCGCGGCAAAAACAGTCGCTGATTTATTTTCTAGCAATCCGACAGGACCTGTCTCGGTATACTTAAATGTTATACCAGCTCTTGCAATACGGTCGAAGTAAGCTTTTAAGCTCGATGGGATGCCAAAGTTGTACATTGGCACGGCTAGCACAATTTCGTCAGCCGCTTTTACTGCTTCAACAATGTCATCAGAGACTTTTGCCAATGCCTGTTGTGATTCATTTCGCTCAGACGCCTCAGTCATCCACGCTTGCATTTCTTCACCTGTTAAATGAGGCAGTGCTAGAGAGGCAACATCCACGCGGTTAATGTGCACAGAACCGTCATTCTCAATTTTTGAAAGGTACTCGTTTGCAAGCTTTGAAGAATTACCTTGGTTGCCATTTAGGCTGGAAAATATAGCCAGTACTTTTTTCATGCCGAACTCCAATATTCGTTGTTTCGATAATATATGGCTATATTACGGCAATCGGGTGGGATGAAAATATCAAAAACATGAAGGCTTCGTTCTATTTTGTAGAACAAACTGCCTAGGAAAAGAATAAATGTGAAATTATTGAAAACATTACATTACGTTAATGTTGCAAGGAGGTTGATCTTCTCTTATTTGCTCAGCGTAACCGAGTTTGCCACAACACAATTAAGAGGATACAAAATATGAGAAGGACCAAAGCGCTCCTTGCATGTTCAATATTACCACTGTTTTTAATTGGCTGCTCGGATGACGACGACGATGTCGTACAAGAGCCCACACCCGCCCCAGAATACGCAAACGTTCGAGTTGTTCACGCAGCATCAGACGCACCAATGGTAAATATCACTGCTAATGACGCCATACTCAACGATCTTGAAAGCGTTGATTACCAAGTTGCTTCATCTCGCTTCGAAGTCGAGACAGGCATGTACGATATTGGTGTTACAGGCATTCTTCCAGGTGAAAACGCTGAAGTGCTGCAAGCTGACGTTACTTTAGAAGCTGACATGAACTACGATATTTTTGCCGTAGGTAATGTTGGCGATGAGTCGTTATCGCTTTTAACAGTGACCAGTATGGAAACCGCAGTTGACGCGGGTAATGCTCAAGTACAGATTGTACATGCAGCATCAATGGCTCCTATGGTTGATATTTATGTTACGGCACCAGATACAGATATCACTGCCGAGCAGCCGCTTGTTACTGCTGAATTTACTGACGCGACAGATTTGATTCAAGTACCCGCGGGCGATTATCAAATTCGTATTACACCGGCCGGTGAGACAACGGTTGTATACGACTCTGGTACGGTAAACCTTGCAGACGGTGCCGATTTGCTTATCGCTGCTACTAATAACGTAGGTACAGGCGATTCACCAGTAACATTACTGGCCGCGGACGGTGATGGAAGCTTCAAGATATGGGATGCAGAAGCAGGTGCTGCTATCCGCGTTGTGCACGGTATCAGCGACGCACCAGCGGTTGATGTTGTAGCAAATAACGAAATAGTATTGGTGGACGGAATACAGTTCCCGCGCACCACAGACTATTTGTCTGTTGCAGCCGGTGACTATCTCATTGACGTTGTAGCCGATAGCGACAACAGTGTTGTGGCAATTGACGATGCTGAGTTGACGCTAGAAGTAGGTATGTCTTATACCGCTATCGCAAACAACGTTTTGGCTGCACCAGAACTTGATGTGCTTGTTGATATGCCCCGCTCCGTAGCGACAGAAGCGAAAGTGCGTATTGTACATGCTTCACCTTCAGCAGGTAACGTCGATATTTATGTAACTGCAGACGGCGAAATTGATGCTGTCGACCCAGCATTTGCTGATATAGCATATGAAACAGGTGACTTGGTTGAAACTGGTTATGTAAGTCTTGCTGAAGGTGATTATGTGGTCACTGTTACACCAACAGGTACCAAAACAGTAGCGATAGAAACCGGCGTTTTAACGCTTGAGAATGGTGAGATTTACACTGCTATCGCACTAGATGGCGCGATGGAAGGTGATTTACCTCAATTAGCGTTGCTTGATGGCCTAGCACCACCTCCACCAGCTTTTAATGCTGACATGACTTACAATGTAAACTTAAGTGGGTCACAAGAAGTGCCTGCCGTAACTACTATGTCTATGGCAACTGCAGTGGTCGAAATTGACGAAGACTTACCGGCGTTTAGCGTAAGTGTTGACGTATCAGGCTTAACGGATGTTACTGGTGTACACGTACACGATGGCGGCATTGGTATGAATGGGCCGGTTGCTTTCCCACTGACAGATGCTGGTAATGGAACTTATGTTCTCGCTGAAACTAATATTTCACCTAGCAATTTAGACGCGCTAACTAGCGGTGAGTGGTATTTAAATGTTCACACTACCGCTAACCCTAATGGCGAAGTGCGTGGTCAGATTGTTCCCGATACAACTGCGGTAGTAACATTCTCACTAAGCGGTAGCCAAGAGGTACCAGCAGTTGACACCATGGCAATGGGGTCTGGCTATGCGCTCTTCGACACCACAAACAACAACGTTTCTCTTGTGGCGGTAACCACTATTGAAAATGCGACTATGGCGCACATTCATACTGGGTTTGCTGGTGAAAATGGTGACGTACTTGTAGGACTTGTGGAAAGTGAAAGCACCGCTGGCGTTTGGATGACAGACGGAAGCATAGCACTAGATGAAGCCACAGCTACGCAACTACTGGCAGGTGGTCATTATGTGAATGTGCATACAGCAGCTAATACTGGTGGTGAAATTCGCGGCCAAATCACACCTGATAATATTGAAGTGTACGGCATCATTGCCAACGGCCTACAAGAAGTGCCTGCAGTAACTACAACAGCAAGCGGCGCTGGTGCATTTACTTTGAATACATCTACAGGTGCACTGTCAGGCAGCGTTACCATTACCGGTATGACAGCAAACATGGCTCACATTCACGAGGGTGAAATGGGCGTAAATGGAGATGTTCTAATTGGACTTACTGCTGGTACCAGCGGTATGTGGTCTGTGCCAGCTAATACTACGTTAACTGCTGAGCAAATGAATGTTATGGCAGACGGAGGTCTTTACACTAACTTCCACTCAGATGCATTCCCAAGCGGAGAAATTCGTGGACAAATTACGCTAGGTTTTGACTAGTCAAAAATAGCTAAACCCATTGTGTTTCAATTATATTGAGACCCAATTAATCTAAAATAAAAAAAGGGGCAAACGCCCCTTTTTTGTGTTTCTCGACAAGAAGATTTTATCTATATGGTATTTAGCGCCGTGTCGAAATCTGCAATCAGATCCTGAGTGTCTTCAATACCTACCGAAATACGCAGCATGGTATCGGAAATACCCATTAACTCACGCTCGTCTGCCGTGTTCTCAAAATAAATAGTAGGCGCAACTGGAAGCGCTAAGGTGCGATTATCCCCTAAGTGCGTGGCGCAAATAACTAACTTCATTTCGTTTAAGAACGCCACTGGATCAGCACCGTCGATAAGGTCAAAACTCAAAATTGCGCCATAGCCGTCGTTTAGGTATTCCCGTGCCATGAAATGCTGAGGGTGGTCGGCAAGACCTGGATAAAAGACTTTAGATACCTTGGGATGATTATCTAGGAACGTCGCCAACTGCATAGCATTATGCTGACTTCGTGATAAACGTAAATCTAAGGTTTCCATGCCTAGGGCAATGGCCGTCGCTGATTGCGGTGCCAATGTAGCGCCTAAATCGCGTAAACCTTTCTTTTTAATTTGCGTAATGCCCCACTGTGCAGTATCTGCAACCTGATAAGCCGGTTTTAGGTTACTAAACTTACTCCAATCATAGTTACCCGTATCAATGACAGCACCACCTAAAACGTTACCGTGACCTGCAATGTATTTTGTCAGCGAGCAAAACACTAACGACGCTTTAACATCTTTAGCATAAAAAACAGGGGGTGGCGTCATGGTGTTATCAACCATAAACAGCATGTGCTTCTCTTCGCAGAATTGACCAATGGCGTGAAGGTCGGCCACCTGTGTCACAGGGTTAGCTACGGTTTCGGTGTAAACGCCTTTTGTGTTTGGCTGGTAAGCTTCTTTGACTTGCTGAATGTCGGTCACATCTGTGTAGGTAACCTGCACACCAAAATCTTTAATGGTTTCAAAAAAGCTTCGCGTATTACCAAATAGGTATTGGCTTACAATTAAATGGTCGCCGGCTTTGAGTAAAGCAAATAACGAGCTGCTTATCGCCGCCATTCCGGTTGAGTAACATAAGGTACCCACACCGCCTTCCAGATCATTAAGCATATTTTGCAGTGCCGCCACAGAAGGTGACGATGAACGAGAATAAACATGAGCAGCTCGTTTACCTTGAAACGCATCGATGATGCCCTGCGCATCTTTAAACTCGAAAAGAACTGAATTAGACGTGCTGCTGTGAACACCACCATGTTCAGGCGTATTTAGCATGCGATCAGAATGAACCTGACGGGTTGTGAATCCCAATTTTGTCACGGGTGAAGCTCCGAAAATAGATGTTTGCGACCGAGCCGAGCGCGCACCAGTACTCTGAGTTGATACGGTTGCGTACTTACCACTTCAATAGAAATGATTATGGCTTTGTAATGCAGTTTTTAGGATATTTTGCGCAAACATTATCATAAAACGTATAAATAGTTTGCATTTGTTCATCTATGTTAGTCACTTTCTGAATAATTGGCCCCAACACAATCATCTTTCTGGCGTAGTCCAACCCAATGACTTGTATAGGAATTTCGGCTTCTCGTGCAATGTGCATAAAGCCTGTTTTCCATGGATAAATGGGGCTTCGCGTACCCTCTGGCGCTAACGCGAGTATTAATTGATCGGCTTCCTTTATCTTATTTGCTATAGACGTGACCACCCCATGCGCTTTACTTCTCTCTATAGGAATGCCGCCTAATCTTTTAACAATAGCGCCCAAAGGGGGCGCAAAAATGGTGTGCTTTCCGAAAAAATTAATGTTTAGCTTAAAGGAAAAAACCACGAACAAGCCAATAAAGAAGTCCCAGTTCGATGTATGCGGTGCTACCGCTAAAATGGCTTTTTTCTGATTGATTAGTTCACCTTCTACACGCCAGCCCCTTTTTGTCAGCACCCAAGCTGCGAACGACGACAACCAGTTGGGCCACTTGCGAGGGACATGCTCTCCAACTTTAACACTATTGGCCCGTTGAGAGTGGGTTTGAGGGTGTGAGGTTTCTGTCATTATTATTTTGCTCTGCTTACTACACTTAGGTTATCTATTTGCTAATTTATTTTCTGAGGCTTCGAAGTGGAATGCCGTAACGAAAAGCGCTTTACTTTCCATATTGTACCCGCATATTAATTAGCAGAGTAAAACGTTGGAGTGTGCGCAATTTGGCGAAGAGTAATCAAAATGGGTTTGTAACGCAATTGTTAACAATGCAGCGTTTTGAATTCTTAGAGAATATGGGCTTAATATAGCTATGTGTATTTTATTTATCGCAAACAATATGCGAGATGACTACCCGCTTATCATCGCTGCGAATCGGGATGAGTTTTACGCACGACCAACCGCGCCGTCTTCATTCTGGAAAAGCCACCCGCATTTGCTCGCCGGACAAGACTTAGAAGCTAATGGAGCCTGGATGGGTGTTACGCGTAACGGATATGTGGCGGCACTTACTAATGTAAGGGACCCACACAACATCAATAAAAATGCGGTATCGCGAGGTGAATTAGTCGCCAACTGGCTGAAGCACGACTCAGTCGAAATGAAGTCTGTTGCACAATCACAATACTTGGCAACGCTAGAAAAAACGCGCCACCGATACAACGGCTACAACCTGTTATTCGGAGATATAAATTCGCTTAAGGTTTACAACAACGTAAACAATTCGACCCACATTATCGACACTGGTGTCTACGGTTTGTCTAACGCGGATATTGCCACACCTTGGCCAAAAGTCACGCAGGGCGTTACCGCATTGAACAATTATGTCACCAAACAAAACATCATTAATGATGAAGACTTATTTGATATTTTACGTTACGACAATAAAGCTGACGATGCCTTGTTACCCGACACGGGCGTAGGCTATGAGTGGGAAAAGGCGTTGTCTTCCATTTTTATTCAATCCGAAAAATACGGAACGCGTACCTCTACACTGCTATTAGTAGATAAAAACAATACGCTGACCTGGAAAGAACGACGCTTTTCAGACAAAGGCGAAGCACAAGAAACCCGCGCTTTTTCTTTTTCAATTTAGGGTGTTTTTGAAATGAAACTTTCGTTTACGTTTTCTTTCCTCGACTAATTGAAATATTTTCAACCTTTAGGGGTCGTTTTTTCTACCATCGGTGGCATAATGCCAGCCTGCTATCTTTTGCATACCAACGTAACGTGAGGACATATCGTGTTTGAAGTATTACCCCATCTCGCCCCAGATCCAATTCTTGGCCTGTCAGCTGCTTTTCGTGAAGACACCAACCCAAACAAAATCGATTTAGGTGTTGGCGTATATAAAGATGAGCAAGGTAATACCCCTATTCTTTCAAGTGTCGCAAAAGCGCAAAAAGTGCTTTTAGATACCGAAACTAGCAAAACCTACATCACGCCTCAGGGCAACCAAGGTTTTATCGACGGTATGTTGTCTTTGCTATTAGGTAAGACTAGCCCCGTTCTATTAGCAGACCGCGTTGCAGCGGTTCAAGCTCCAGGTGGTTGCGGTGCATTGCGTATTCTTTCAGAACTACTTGCCCGTTGTAACGACAACGCTAAAGTATGGGTAAGCGACCCAACATGGGCGAACCACATTCCACTTATCGGCTCTGCGGGTCTTAAAATCGAAACCTACCCGTACTTCGATAAAGCGTCAGCAAGCATTCGCTTTGACGCTATGATGGAAACCCTTCGCAAAACTGAAAAAGGCGATATCGTTCTTCTACACGGTTGCTGTCACAACCCTACAGGTGCTGATCTTACTAATGCACAATGGGATGAAGTACTAGAAGTAGCGAAAGAGCGAGAATTCCTGCCTTTCATCGATGTGGCTTATCTAGGTTTTGGTGAAGGTTTAGAAGAAGACGCGTACGGCATGCGTTTGTTGGTAGAAAACCTACCAGAGGTTATCGTTGCAGCTTCTTGCTCTAAGAACTTTGGCCTTTATCGCGAACGTGTTGGTTTGGCTGCCATTATTACTGAAGATTCAGCAACCCGTAAAATTGCTCAGGGTCAAATTCAGTCAATCGCACGTGGCATCTACTCTATGCCACCAAGCTACGGCGGCGCGTTGGTAGACATTATCCTAGCTGACGAAGCACTTAACAACGAGTGGGTATCTGAAGTGAACGAAATGCGCGATCGCATGAAATCACTCCGTGCAATGCTAGTTCAAAACCTTCACGATAATGGCTCGCCTAAAGACTTTAGCTTCGTAAACGACCAAAAAGGTATGTTCTCGTTCTTGTGTATTACTCCAGAGCAAGTGCGCGAAGTGCGTGAAAAGCACAGTGTGTATTTTGTTGATTCTAGCCGCGTGAACATTGCGGGCATCAACCAAGAAAACGTAGAAACACTTGCTAAAGCATTGGTATCAGTGCTTTAAGTACGAACTATTGATTCTTAAGATTCGAAAGGCAGGGTTCACACCCTGCCTTTTTTATTGCCTTCAAATTACCCGTCTTCCTATTTCTGCGATGAACGCCCCAACCACGCTGTCAGTAGCGGCTAGTTACACTTTTTAACAAATTCACGCGGTGCGCTATACGCTTTTTAGTAGGGCAAGCAGGATATAATCGTTACACTGTAACAATGTTGACGTACACGTTAACTAGGTATTTATTACGACTGACTTATAACGATGAGATTAACGACAAGAACAAGGATCACCCATGTCTAAAGTAAGTGTATTTTGTCTTTCTGCCGCGCTACTTGGCAGTGCAATGCAAGTAAATGCTAAGGAAGGCATGTTCACGCCAGAACAACTCCCTTCAATTGCCGGCGATTTAAAAGAAACAGGCTTAGCAATCCCTGCTAGTAGTATTAACGACCTAACCTCGTTTCCTATGGGCGCGATTGTTTCATTAGGTGGCTGTTCAGCATCGTTTGTCTCTGAAAAAGGCTTGGCCGTTACTAATCACCACTGTGCGCGCGGCTCTGTTCAATATAACAGCACCCCAGAAAACAACTATTTAAAAGATGGTTTCCTAGCAAAAGAAATTGGTGAAGAACTGCCGGCCGCGCCGGGTACACGCATGTTCGTTACGGTCGATTTTTCTGATGTAACCGACAACGTCATTGGCGGTATCAGCGATGACGTTCAAGGACGCGAGCGCTACGACCTCATTGAAGCAAACCGCAAAGCATTAATTGCAGAATGTGAGTCTGAAGCGGGCTTCCGCTGCTCTGTGCCTTCGTTTTTCCAAGGCCTTGAGTATAAGCTAATTAAGCAAATGGAAATTCGTGACGTGCGCATTGCCTACGCGCCTGCTGATTCAATTGGTAAATACGGTGGTGATGTAGATAACTGGATGTGGCCTCGTCATACTGGCGACTTCTCTTTCTATCGTGCTTATGTGGGTAAAGACGGTAAACCCGCTGATTACAGTGAAGAGAACGTGCCGTTTAAACCTGACCATTTCTTAAAAGTTTCGGCAGCTGGACTTGAAGACGGCGACTTTGTTATGGCAGCGGGCTACCCTGGCTCTACTAATCGCTATGCGCGTTTATCACAAGTGTCGTACACGTTTGATTGGTTATATCCCACTTACCTTGAACTGGTAGACGCGTGGATTAAAACTATTGAAAGTGCATCTGAAGAAGGCAGCGATGCGCGTATCAAATACGAAGCATTGTTAGCGGGACTTAACAACTTCCACAAAAATACGTTGGGCCAGCTTTCTGGCGCTAAACGCGTTGGACTTGTTCCACGTCGCGCTGAGCGTGAAGAGCAACTAGCTGCATGGCTTGATAAAAACGGTAAGAGTGAAATGAAGCAAGCACTAGCCGATCTTGATGCGGTTAGTGCTGAACAAATGCAAATGAACAAGCAGAACTTCTGGTACAACAACCTAAGTCGTGCACAGCTCTTGTCGTCAGCCCAAACCCTTTATCGCAATGCCATCGAAAAAGAAAAGCCGGACGCAGAACGTGAATCTGGATTTCAGGAGCGCGATCAAATTCGTCTGAAAGAAGGCGTAGAGCGTATTGAGCGTCGCTTTGATCCGGCCGTTGATCAGGCCGTTTGGCAAAAAATGATTAGTATGTACCTTGAACAGCCAGAAGAAAACCGAGTAGCCGCGTTCGATAAAGCAGTAGGCATTGATGGTGATACCGACGGAAAAACACTTCAGAAGAAGTTAAAGGCGTTTTACGACAAGACTTTATTGACTAACACTGAAGAACGTTTGAAATGGTTAACTGCAAGCCGCGCTGATTTCGAAAATAGCAACGACCCGTTCATTAAACTTGCGGTTGCCCTGTTCGATACCGAGATGGCTATTGAAGATAAGAGCAAAACGCTAAGCGGTAAAGCTGCAGCGCTTCGCCCTAAATACATGAGTGCCATTATTGAGTGGCAAAAATCTTTGGGCAGCCTTGCTTATCCAGATGCAAACAGTACGCTGCGCGTCACTTACGGTAACGTAATGGGCGGCTCGCCAAAAGACGGTCTGATTTACGAGCCGTTCACTCGTCTTGAAGGTATTACTGAGAAAGACACAGGCGAGACACCTTTCGACTCTCCTAAAAAGCAGCTTACGCTTATTGAGGACAAGAAATATGGACCTTACAAATTAGAAGCTATTAACAGCGTGCCGGTGAACTTCCTTACCGATTTAGATTCAACCGGCGGTAACTCAGGCTCAGCAACGCTTAACGCCAAAGCAGAGCTTATCGGTTTGTTGTTTGACGGTACATTCGAGAGCGTCAATTCTGATTGGGATTTTGACCCGAAAACAACCCGAACCATCCATGTAGATAGCCGCTACATGTTATGGGTAATGGAATACGTTGACGGTGCAACAAACCTCATCGAAGAGATGACCATCGTTAAATAACCACCAAATAATGGGGTCAGAGTACTTTTCTGCCCCCAAAAAAATGGCAAAATGGGGGGCAGAGTACATTTTCTCCCTAATGCCTTCCGGTAAAAAGGAGATCGTTATGAGGTTACTAATAAGGCTTGTTAGTTTAGCCGTGGCTGCGTACTCGTGTTATAGCGGAGCTATAACCGGTGAATGGAAAGCATCTATCGCTATTATTTCGCTATGTGCGTTGATGTTCCTAATTACGTTTATTTCCAAGACTCGCGGCGGTACACCAGGCTCTCAAAGCGATGGCGCCTCAGCGATATACACACCAAACAGTAGCTCAAGCTCATCTTGTAGCAGTGATGGCGGTGGTGGAGATTGCTAAAACCCAATGGGGGTCAGAGTACTTTTTTCAGTATTTAAAGTACTCGGACACCATTATTTTCGCTGATCAGATCGCGCTATAGAAATGTACTCTGACCCCATTATTTTATTTGAGGTTGCGGAGGCCTTGGGTGAGGAGTCGGTCTAGTGCGTTGGCGAAGTTTTGTTTGTCACGTTGGGAGAAGGCTTTTGGGCCGCCTGTGTGTTCGCCACTTGAGCGCATGGTTTCCATGAAATCCCGCATGCCCAGTATCTGCTTAATAGACGACTTATCGTATTCTTCACCACGATTATTTAATGCTAGCGCATTTTTTGCCAGTACATCAGCGGCCAATGGAATGTCATTGGTAATCACCAAGTCACCGGCTTCACACTTCTCTACTATATAATCGTCAGCGGCATCGAAGCCTGACGGCACTTGCGTTAAGGTTATGTGCTTGTCTGGTGGTACAGACATGGAATGGTTAGCCACCAAAGACAAAGGCAGCTTGGTACGTCTGGCTGCCTTAAAAAGAATGTCTTTGATCACTGCAGGGCACGCGTCGGCGTCAACCCATATATGCATGGTCGTATCTCATAACTGTATCTAATTACGCTAGCATACCACCATCTACCACCACTGTCGTGCCAGTCGTGTAGGTTGAAGCGTCTGATACTAAGTACAATACCGTGCCCGCCATTTCATCTGGGTCAGCGACACGGCCTAGTGGAATAACTTTAAGCGCGTGCTTCAAGATTTGCTCGTTAGTTGTTAATGCTGACGCAAATTTAGTATCGGTTAAACCTGGCAATAATGCGTTTACGCGAATGTTCAAGCTACCGCACTCTTTTGCAAATGACTTAGTCATGCTGATAACCGCAGCTTTGGTAATAGAATAAATCCCCTGCATGTCACCCGGTGTTACACCGTTTACCGATGCCGTGTTTAGAATGACGCCACCGCCCTGCTCTTTCATCATTTTGCCAGCTTCAATTGACATGAAGAAGTAGCCACGAATATTGACGTCTACAGTTTTATTGTAGGCACCAAGGTCAGTATCTAAGATATGCCCAAAGTAAGGATTGGCTGCCGCGTTGTTTACTAGAATATCCAGTTTTCCAAAATCGCGTTTAATGACGTTAAATGCTTCTGTAATTTGCTCCATTTCTCCCACATGACACGCTAGCGCTGTCGCCTTACCACCTGCGTCACGAATTGAAGAAGCAACGGCTTCACAGCCGTCAATTTTGCGGCTTGATACAATTACATGCGCGCCATACTGGGCAAGCAAACGGGCAATAGATTCACCGATACCGCGACTGGCACCTGTAACCAGTGCCACTTTTCCTGTTAAATCAAAAAGGTTCTTCATTGTCATATCCTTAATTCTTGCTGATAAAGTGCTTTGTGCTTAATTTCTCTTATTAACGCTTGTTGCGGTGCCTGCTCTAGGCCAACATACCACCGTCGAGTACTACGGACTGACCCGTCATGAATGACGACTCATCACTACACAACCAAGCAATGGCGTTAGCAATCTCTTCTGGTTTACCCAAACGCTTCATTGGATTGGCGCCAATAAGCCCTTTTTGGCCTCTTTCATCCAATTTTGATAAAACGCCTTGCACCATAGGGGTATCTACAAAGCTTGGACAAACAGCGTTTATGCGTATGTTCGCCCTTGCGTATTCCACCGCCGCCGATTTAGTAAGCCCCACTACCCCATGTTTTGAAGCGCTGTAAGCACTAATCATAGGCGCAGAGCGCAATCCAGCTACAGAGGCAATATTGATGATGTGGCCACCGCCTGTCGTCGTCATATGCTTAAGGGCGTTCTTCATGCAATACCACACGCCAGCTAAGTTGACCTGAATATTCTTCATAAACATGGCGTCATCGACTTCAGTTAGCGGAGCTGGAAAATGGTCGATACCCGCGTTATTAATAATTACGTCAATCTTGTCGTTATGAGAAAGCGCCGTGTCGAACATCGCTTTTACCTGAGCCGGTTCGGTAACATCCACCGCCACCGCATAGGCTTTGCCACCTGAGGCAACAATTTCTTCAGCCAATGTTATGGCATTACCTTCGTTTAAGTCGGCAATACCAACTGTTGCACCACGCGCACTCAATACTCGAGCCGAAGCAGCACCGATACCCGAGCCGCCACCAGTAATAAGAATATGTTTACCTTCAACATTTGCAGCTACATTCATTAGCTGTACTCCAATTTAGTGAACAAGCGCAACGCCATTAATTTTGGTCACTGCGCATGCTTCTTGATTTGAACGATTAAAAATAACTCGCTTTTACGTTGTTACACGTCGCCTCGCGTGAAGAAAGCACCTCAATATCGCGACTGACAAGCGGTAACTCCCAATTCAAGAAGTATTCAGCTGCTGCTAACTTACCTTCGTAAAAATCAACGTCTTGCTCGCCAGCACCGTTAGCAAGTGTTTGTTCGGCAACATTTGCCTGGCGCAGCCAAATCCAGCTCACCACACAACTTGAAAATACGTTTAAGAAGCAACTCGCATTGGTTAGCAAAACTGGTTGCTTATCAGAGCGCAAATCGGCTGCTGCCTGTTGAATTAAACCACCAAGCTGGTCTAGATAAGGTTTCAATTTTGCAGCTAGTGCCTGCGCTCGCGGTGTTTCTGCGCGCTTCATATCGCTTGTTACACGAGAAAGCAGCACCTGAAGACCTTTGCCGTCGTGCTGCCACAACTTTCTTCCCAGCAGGTCTAACGCCTGAATACCATTTGTGCCCTCGTGAATTGGGTTTAAGCGGTTATCGCGCCAGCACTGCTCAACAGGATATTCACGGGTGTAGCCCGCGCCACCTAGAATTTGAATTGCCAAATCGTTGGCTTTAGGGCCAAACTCCGAAGGCCATGCTTTGAACACGGGTGTTAAAAGATCTAAAAGCTGAGAAAGTTCGGTACGCTTTTCGCTGTCAGTTTCCGTTTCCATCTCATCAATCAGCATGCTGCCGTACAAGCAGAGGGACATACCGCCTTCACAGTAGGCCTTTTGCGCTAGCAACATACGTCGCACGTCACCGTGATTGATAATAGGTGTAGGCTCGTCTTCTGGCGCAAGATTAGGCGCAGCGCGACCTTGGGTACGATCTTTTGCGTATTCTAGTGAGTAACGGTACCCGCGATACCCTATCATGGCAGCACCATAGCCCACGCCAATGCGTGCTTCGTTCATCATCATGAACATGTAGCGCAAACCCTGGTGCGGCTCGCCAATAAGGTAGCCGTGGCAGTCACCATTTTCGCCAAAGGTTAGTGCGGTTGAAGTTGTACCTCGGTAGCCCATTTTATGGATAAGACCAGCAAGGGTTACATCGTTGCGCACATCTGGATTGCCTTCAGCGTCGAGACGGTATTTAGGTACAGCAAATAAGGAGATGCCTTTTACACCAGCTGGACCACCTGGAATTTTCGCCAACACCAAATGTACGATGTTGTCAGAAAGCTCATGCTCACCACCTGATATATAAATCTTGCTGCCTTTGATTCGGTACGTACCATCATCTTGCGGCCTTGCTGATGTACGAATATCAGCAAGTGACGAACCGGCATGGGGCTCGGTAAGTGCCATGGTTCCAGTGAAGTCACCCGCTAACATTTTTGATAGAAACGCACTTTTGATATCCTCAGAGGCAAAATGCTTAATGACATTGGCGGCCGCTGCAGTTAAGAAAGGGTAAGCGGTTGACGATGGGTTTGCCGCTAAAAAATAGCCCGCGCAGGCATTCATCACGGTAACAGGAAGCTGCATACCGCCATCTTCAAAATCGAAGTGACCCGCGATAAAGCCCGATTCTCTATAAGTATCGAAGGCCACTTTTACGTCGTCAATCATAGAGACTTTAGTGCCATCGAATGTAGGCTCGTTTTTATCAGCAACGGCATTATGTGGAAGAAATAACTCTTCTGCCATTTTTTCGGCCATATCAATAACAGCGTTGAAGGTTTCTACATTGTGCTCTTCGAAGCGAGCTTTTTCACATAAGGCTGCGGTGTTTAATACTTCGTACAGCTGAAATTGCATTTCACGGCGGGGAATAAGTTGGTCGGCCATGGTGTCCTGTCCTCTACGAAAACTTGTTAACACATTGTGTCATATTCGTTATCGTGCCATTATTGTCATTAATGACACAATAATGGTCAATCACGCCAACAATCACTGAGTTTTATCTTATTTTATAACTCGAATTATTTTTATGAATGACACGAAGTTCACCGTTACCGTACTCGGCTTTAACCAAGCCTTGGCATCTGCCATTACAGGAGCCCTCGATGTATTTGCTTTCGCAGGTATTAGTTGGCAGCGAATACACAACTTACCAACCAACCCTCAGTTTAAAGTTCAGTTGGCCAGTCACCATGGGCAGCCTATTCTTTGCTCTAATCAAGTTGTTCTACAGCCCAATATCGCCATCGAAGAAGTCTCACACACTGATGTCTTGTTAATTCCCACCATTGGTGGCGATATTGATGAAGTGCTAGAAAGCACAGCGCCTCTGCTTGTACACATAAGGCGTCTGCAGAAAATGGGGGCCGACATTGCCGCCAATTGCACCGGTACTTTCCTTTTGGCCCAATCCGAATTATTGGACAATAAAATTGCCACTACGCATTGGGGATATGCAGATAAATTTAAGACCATGTACCCTACCGTTAACTTACAACCCGAGAAAATGGTTACTGAAGATGATACGGTGTTTTGTGCAGGCGGCGGCATGGCGTGGATTGATTTATCTATCTTGTTGATAGAACGCTACTGTGGTCATCAGATTGCGAGCGATACGGCAAAATCCCACGTTTTGGATGTGTCCAGAACAAGCCAAACTATTTACGCCAGCAGTCGTCAGCGACGATTTCACTCAGACAAGGACATTAAAGCGGTACAGTCTTTTCTGGAAAAGAACGTACAAAATAAATGTACGCTAAGCGAACTAGCGCTACGGCATAATATGACCGAACGCACACTTATACGCCGATTTAAAAACGCGTGTGATATTACACCAGGTCAGTATTTACAGTCGCTGCGCATTGAGCACGCGAGAAAGCTCTTAGAAACCTCTAGTATGCCGTTAGAGAGCGTGATTAGCGCTGTAGGCTATGAAGACCTTAGCTCGTTCACTCGACTATTTAAAAAAACAACTGGTTTATCACCTTCTCAATACCGAGCGAAATTCAAGCGAGGCTAATTTGATTTAGATAGTTAGTAGACTACTTGCACCAAAAAATATCTCTCTATTAAGTTTGATGTTCCATGCCTGTGCACACAGGCTTTTTAATTACATTCAATCTAACTAATATTGTGCATTTTCGATGAAAAACACCTTGGTTTGCACAAATTTGAAGTTTTTATGTAAAAGTTTGTGTAAAATGCAGCGCCAAGCATAGATTGTTATTTTTTGTGCTAAAAACACTACAAAAGTATAAATTTAAAATCATCTTGGTGGAAACATGAGAACACACAAAATCGCCACACTAGCGTTAGCCGTTAGTGCTGCGTTCAGCTCTTCAGTTCTTGCACAAGAGGCCGCGACGACAGAAAAAAAAGAAGCCTCACTTGAACAGATTACCGTTACTGCGCAAAAGCGTACTCAGTCAATTCAGGAAGTGCCTATTTCTGTTGCGACGCTAAGCGGTGAGAAATTCGAAAGCCTATTCTCTGGCGGTGAAGATATTCTTGCTCTAGCGGTTCGCGTACCTGGTCTTTATGCTGAGTCATCAAATGGTCGTGTTGCGCCGCGTTTTTATATTCGTGGTCTAGGTAACACCGACTTCGACCTTGCTGCATCACAACCTGTTTCTATTATCATGGACGAAGTGGTAATGGAAAACGTGGTACTTAAAAGCTTCCCGCTTTTCGACGTTCAGCAAGTTGAAGTACTTCGTGGCCCACAAGGTACACTATTTGGTCGTAACACCACTGCTGGTATCATCAAATTTGATACAGTAAAACCAACCCAAGACGTTGAAGGTTACGCGAAAGCAGGCTTCGGTTCATACGGTACAATGAACTTCGAAGGCGCTATTAGCGGCGGCCTTACTGACGAACTTTCTGCCCGTCTTTCTGTATTGTCACAAGAGCGTGATGATTACATCGACAACGCAGCAACAGGTCAAAACGACGCATTAGGGGGCTTCGACGAAAAAGCATGGCGCTTACAGCTTCTTTGGGAGCCATCGGCGGACTTCTCTGCACTTCTCAACGTACACGGCCGCGACTTAGACGGTACTGCTTCAATTTTCCGTGGAAACGTTTTTAATAAAGGCAGCAATGACCTTAACGATAGCTACGACCGCGAAACAGTAAGCTACGATGGCGATCTAGAAGGTAACGGTACAGATAACAACCCACAGTCTTATGAAGGTTTAGGTGCATCACTTAAACTAGAATACGACATGGACGATGTAACCTTTACTTCAATCTCTGCAATTGAAACCGCTGAAGGTTCAAGCCTTGGCGACATCGACGGCGACGCGATTGCTTCACAAAACTTTGTGACTCAAGATAACCTTGACGATCTAGAGCAGTACACGCAAGAATTTCGTTTAGCAAGCAACACCAGCGACCCAATGAACTGGCAAGTAGGTGCTTTCTATTACGATGCATCGTTCAACGTAACCAGCATCGACGGTTTCTTTGGTGCGACTACGGTATTCCATGAAAACCAAACATGGGCGGTATTCGGTCAGTCATCTTACCAAGTTAACGACAAGCTAAACGTTACTGGTGGTATCCGTTACACTCACGACAAGAAATCTCTTGTTGTTGGCGAACAAAACGTTGACGGGTTTGCCGTTGTTCTAGGTATTGCATCTGTTCAAGATTATGACGATATTAATGTAGATGACGGTCAAACAAGCTTTGAACTAAGTGCAAACTACCGTGTAACTGACGACATGTCTGTTTTTGCTCGCTATGCTAATGGTTTCAGAGCGCAAACTATCCAAGGTCGTGACGTTGCATTTGAAGGTGCACCTTCAGTTGCAGACGCAGAAACGATCAACTCTTTTGAAGTGGGTATTAAGTCAGACCTATTCGACGACACGCTACGTCTAAACGCTGCTGCGTTCTACTACACCGTTGATGACATGCAGTTCTCGGCCATTGGTGGTGGTAACAACTTTACTGCGCTAGTGAATGCTGACGAAGGTGAAGCTTATGGTTTTGAAGTAGACGCTCAATGGCTAGCGACTGACGAACTTACCTTTACTGCTGGCTACAGCTACAACCACACTGAGATCAAAGATGACTCTTTAACGGTTGCACCTTGTGGTACAAGCGCATCTGATGGCTTCACTGGCTACTGTACAGTAACTGACGACCGCCCAGATGGATTCAATGCAATCATTGACGGAAACCCTTTCCCGCAAGCACCTGAATCAATCTTTAACTTCACTGCACGTTACACTATCCCTATGGGTGATGACGGTGAGTTCTTCGTGTTTACTGATTGGGCGTTCCAAGGTGAAACCAACATCTTCCTATATGAAGCGGTTGAGTTTACTACAGACGACAATTTCGAAGGCGGTCTACGCATTGGTTATGAGAACTTTGCGCACAACTACACGGTAGCGCTATTCGGCCGTAACATAACAGACGAAGACAACGTTAAAGGTGCAATCGACTTTGCAAACTTAACGGGTATTGTAAACGAACCTCGTATTTGGGGTGTTGAGTTCAAGTACACATATTACTAAGACAGGTTAAGTAGCTACTCTCTTCCATTGTAGCTACCTATCTATTTAGTAGAAAAGCGGTGACGTTGAGAAACGTTACCGCTTTTTTATCTGTTACGCCGCCATATGAATATCAGACGTAGGCATTTGTACTAGCTGCTGTAATTTTCTGCACACTTCCACCCAGCGGGCAACTTTCTGGTAGTAGACCTGCTCAATTAACTGCCCTTTTTCATTAAACAAAAAGCTCGCTAATTTCCCCTTATTACCCGGCATATAAAAGTGATGCACGGTAAATTGATGAGACAAAGGGGCATGTACCACCTTTTGATACATACAGAAAGGCAACCCATTTGCACGCTCGTCGCCCCCAGTCAAGCGGCTACGGCGTTGAAACGTGTCTGATCCGAATTCTGCCATAATGCCGTGTTTTGAAATAAGCTGATCAACCGCTTTAATGCCTGTTTGCATAACTATCTCCTAAACGTTGCGCTTTTTAGCGAACCAAGATAAGACTCAAAATAAACCATACTGATATTTATACAGTATATGTTTATTTGTTTAAAATGCAAACAAAAAAGCCGCTTTTTAAAGCGGCTTCTATTTAATAGCAGTATATATGCGCTAGTTGAGAGCGGACTCCAAAAAGGCCCACTGGTCGGCATACCCTTCTATTTGCATCCACGTTGGCGTACCCGCACCGTGACCAGCTCGAGTTTCAACACGAAGTAGAATTGGGTTATCGCAGCTTTGGTCAGCCTGTAGTTGAGCTGCAAATTTATAGCTATGCCACGGCACAACACGGTCATCGTGATCACCTGTAGTGACTAATGTAGCCGGGTAGCACGTGCCGGGCTTGGTGTTGTGAAGTGGCGAATAAGCATAAAGCGCTTCAAATTCGTCTTTGTTTTCACTTAACCCATAATCAGAGGACCATGCTCGCGCATTTGCACTAGGTGTGTGATAGCGAAGCATATCTAACACGCCAACTGCAGGTAAGGCAGCAGAAAAGAGATCCGGGCGCTGTGTTAAGGTCGCACCAACAAGCAAACCGCCATTCGAGCCACCTTGAATACCCATTTTCTCAGGCGTGGTGTAGCCACTTTCAACCAAATACTCGCCCGCTGCGATAAAGTCATCAAATACGTTTTGCTTATCTAACTTAGTCCCAGCCTTGTGCCACTGTTGCCCATACTCACCACCACCACGTAAGTTAGCTATGGCCAGTACATTGCCCTGCTCTACCCATACCATGCGTGATACTGAATAGCGGGGCAGCAGTGAAATATTAAAACCACCATACCCGTACAGTAACGTTTTATTATTTCCATCTAGCTTCAAGCCTTTTTTATACACGATAAACATGGGAACTTTTGTTCCATCTTTACTGGTGTAAAAAATTTGCTTTGTTTCGTAATCATCATAATTAACACCTGTATCGATGGATTTAAATAATGATGACTCGCCGCTTTTTACGTCATACGCAAATACTTGGCCAGGGTTAGTGAACCCCGTAAGTTTATAGAACGTTGTATCGGCATTTTTGCTTCCGTAAAACCCGCTAACACTTCCAATATCATTAAACGCAATTTCATCTATTTTCTTGCCGTTTAAATCAAATACACTTACCTGCCCTTTTACATCTTTTAGATACTGAGCAAAAAGTTTTTCACCCAATAGTGAAACGCTCGACAAGGTATCAGATGTACTTTCAATTACGGTTTCCGTTGCTTTAACGCCACCATCGAAATCAACCTTAATAACCTTACCTGTAGGGGCATTTGCTGTAGATGTGAAAAATAACTCGTCGTCATGCTCGCCAATTAGGTCGTAACGGCCATCCCATTTGTCGAAAACCGGAACGAGCTCACTGTTATCATTTACCAGCGATTTAGCATAAACACCATTCGCCTGATATCCCTCGAACACAGAAATGAGCAGTGTTTTGCCATCTTGAACAACCGAAGGATAAGGGTTCCATGTAGGTTTATTGTCAAACGCAAAAACCTTTTTGTCTTCACTTTGCGCTGTACCTATTGCGTGAAAATAGATAGATACGGTTTGGCTATCATCATACTTACCAGCTTCACTTTGGGGGTAACGTGAATAGAAAAAGCCGCTTTCATCGGGCAACCACGCGATATTTGAAAACTTAATGCCTTTAATAGTGTCAGTTAAATCCGACTTCTTACTGGTGTCACGAACGTGAATAGTTTTCCAGTCTGTACCACCGTCAGAAAGCATGTAGGCCAAGAACGAGGCTTTAGGGCTTAGTTCAGTTGACGCCATAGACACTGTGCCATCTTCACTCAATGTATTTGGGTCAATCAGTACTTCAGGCTCACCGTTAACGCCGTCAGCCATATAAAGCACATATTGGTTTTGCAAGCCGTCGTTATAAGAATAAAACAGCTTGCCGTTTACCATATATGGCGTTGAGTATTTTTCGTAGTCCCACAGCGCTGTTAGACGTTCTTTGTATCTTTCTCTAGAGGGCAATTCAGCCAGGTAAGGACGAGCAAGGGTGTTTTGAGACTCAACCCAAGCACTTACCTCTTCGCTCTTTTCTTCTTCTAGCCAGCGGTATGGGTCGCTCACTACAGTGCCATGATAATTGTCTTGCTGAGTCACAGTTTTGGTTTCTGGATAGTCGGACACTTTTGGCATGCCGCCACTTTGTGATTCACCTTGCACTGAACTAGTAGATTCGGTATACGAGCTTGTACACGCCAAGGTTAAACCTGCTGATACCGCTACTATGGCAGCGTATATTAGATTTTTCTTCATTTTTATTCCTTAAACGAAAAATGCCGGTTTCAACCGGCATTTTCTATTTAGCTTTCTGTCGTAACTTGCGTATGTTTTCGACCTTTAAACACGCTTTTAAGGTCATTTAAAATAAGGTACAGCGCTGGGACAAGCAGCAAGGTGATCACCGTGGCGAACAAAATACCGAAGGCCAATGAAATAGCCATTGGTATCACAACTTGAGCCTGTAAACTGCGCTCAAAAACAATTGGCATAAGCCCCATAAACGTTGTTAGCGAGGTGAGGATAATTGCTCTGAAACGCTGAGTACCTGCGCTAATAGCAGCATCCATTAGCGACATGCCTTCTTTGCGCGCACGGTTAACGAAATCCACCATGATCAAGCTGTCGTTAACTACAACCCCAGACAACGCAATTATACCGCAGATAGAAAGTACGCTTACCGCCATACCTAGTACCAAATGCCCCACAATGGCGCCTACGATACCAAAAGGTATAACCGACATAATGATGAAAGGCTGGCTGTACGATTTAAGCGGAATAGCAAGCAAGGTGTAAATGGCAAAGAGCGCAAATAGAAGCCCCTGCATTAGGCTTATCATAGCGTCAGCCTGCTCTTTCGAGTTACCTTGAAGCTGGAAGTCCACCTTGGGATACCGCGCTAGTAGATCCGGCATCAAATTTTCAATCACATCATTGGTTACTTCTGACGGGTCAAGCAACGCTTTATCCACTGCACCAGTTACGGTTACCGAGCGTTTACCATCGACACGAATAATTGAATCAAAGCCCTGACCAACTGTAAATGTCGCCACCTGCTCAAATGGAATTTCTTGTCCATTTGGCGCGCGGATACGCATGTTTTCAAGGTGCTCTATAGAGCTACGTTCCGTTTTCGGATAACGCACCATTACTTTGATTTCTTCATCGTCACGCTGGATACGCTGAACTTCCGCACCATAGAAACCAAAGCGAACCTGCTGACCTAAATCACGCAAAGAAATACCTAGCGCATCAGCCTGAGGTTTCAGCGCGAGTTGAATTTCTTCGCTTCCGCCTGAGAAGGTGTCGTTAATGTCGGTAACACCTTCGTATTTATCCAACGCTTCTTTAAGTTCATCACTTATCGAACGAAGGGCCTTAATATCGCTTGAGCTAAATTCAAAGCTCAGGTCTGAACCGCCACCAGGGCCCCCCGGAGAGCTAATATTAAACGACTTAACACCTGGGATTTCTGGTAACTCTTGACGCCACATGTCTTGAATTTCAAAGTCTGTCAGCGTACGCGTTTCACCTTTGGTAAGCTCTGCGAAAATCTCTCCCCCAAGGTTGCCGTTATCAAAGGCAATGGCGTGCTTTATAACGTTTTCACCCGACTCTTCAGCTACTTTTTCATCCATACGATGCATGGCCTCGCGAAGCGTAGTCAGTACATTATCACGCTGTTCAAGCGATGAGCCTGGCTCAAGCTCGAAACTTGCAATCATAAAATCGCTAGGAATATTCGGGAAAAATACGAAACGTACAATACCACCACCGAACAGGCCTACTGTGAGGATCAGCATAGCCATAAACACAGCAACCGTGGTGTAGCGATTTCGTACAGCTGTAGCCAAAAATGGCGCGTATTTATTGTTTATAAACGTCTTAATACCTTCGCTGAAGAAATCTCGGAACTTTTGAAATCTGTTCGCCTTTTCAGGATCGTATGGCTTAAGCTTCATGTGCACCAAGTGAGCCGGCAATATTAGTTTGGACTCAATGAGCGAAAAAATAAGGCACACGATAACCACCATACCGATGGTTTTCCAAATAATTCCAAACGGCCCAGATACCATCAGCATGGGCGAGAATGCGGCAATGGTTGTCAACACGCCAAATGTCGCTGGCATAGCGACCTTTTTGACGCCCGCTATCACGTTTTCAGCGCTATGGCCTTTTTTGTCTATTTCAGAATACGCAGATTCCCCCATGATAATGGCGTCGTCAACCACAATACCCAGCACAAGAATAAACGCGAACAGGCTAAGCATGTTGATAGACACACCAACCATATCTAGCGGCATAACTAACAAGGTGCCAAGAAAACAAACCGGCAAGCCCACAATGACCCAAAACGCGAGCTTAATTTTTAAAAACAAAGAAAGTACCAAGAAAACCAGAAGCGCGCCGAAGAACATGTTTTCCAGCATCATGTTAAGTCGGTCAGCTAAGTAGAACGAACTGTCGCCCCACGTATCAGCTGTTATATGCGCCGGAAATTCCGATTTCTGACTCTCAATATAGGTATTAACTTGCTCAGAGATTTCTAATGCGTTTTGATCACCTACCGCACGCACTCGCAAACTAACAGCGGGTTTATCGTCGAATAGCGCATATTGGTTATTTTCAATAAAACCATCGTTGATATACGCCACATCACCTAATGTCACGCGCGTGCCGTTACTGTTTGTTACTAAAACAATCTGCGAGAAATCCCAGCCCGTATAGGCTTGCCCTTTCGTTCTAAGCAGAATATCGCCATTTTCAGTGCGAATTGAGCCGCCAGGTAAGTCGACGCTGGTTTGACTTAAACGCGCAACGACATCGGCGAATGTAAGGTTGTATTTTTGCAAATCGACTTCCGAAAGCTCAACGGAAATCTCATAATCCCTTGCCCCAACAACTTGAACACTTGAAATACCAGGTAGGTTAGCAATGTCGTCGCGCAAATCTTTGGCAAACTCTTTTAACTCCCGTTCAGACGCGTCGCCGTAAACCGAGAGCCAAATTACGTCTTGTTGTATTTTTTGACGATAAATAACGGGCTTTTCAGTGTCTGCGGGGAAGCTCGGAATAGCGTCAACTTGTACTTTTACTTCATCAAGTAAAGATTGAACATCATAGTCTTCTTCCACCTGAATACTTACCGTACCCATACCTTCAACGGCTGTGGAATTAAGCTGCTTAATACCCTCTAAGTCTTTAATTGACTCTTCAATTTTAAGCAGTACGCCCTCTTCTACTTCTTGTGGTGCGGCCCCCAAATACGGTACGCGAACGTTAATAACGTCTATCTCGAAATTGGGAAATACTTGCTTCTGAATACTGAAGGCACCAAATAATCCGCCAACTACAAGCAACCACATCAGAAGATTTGCAGCTACGCTGTTACGCGCGAACCAGGCAATAAGCCCTTTATTGGTATCAATACGGCTCATTCGCTTTCACCTTCGGTGGACGTGCTCTCTACTTTATCGTTATCTTCGCTAGCATCCGATTCAGCGGCATCAGATAGCACTGGCTCATCACCTGGTAGACGAACCTTCATGCCATTATACGGGTTTGGTACGGCACTTCTCACTACCAGGCTTCCATGCTCAATGCCAGAACGAATAAACACTTCTTTAGCGGTTGTACGCGCAACCTCAACAGGCTTTATTTCAATCTCACGATTATCGTTAACAGTCAGTACGGTATTGTCTAAACGTAAAATGCTACGAGGCAACACCACCAATTCTTCATTCTGACGAGACGTGATTTCTGCTTCTACAAACTGACCAAAACGAAGGGGGGCATTGTGTGAAGATTTCAGATTGTAAGGATCTTGTACTTCCACAATGGCATATACTACTCGGCTGCCTGTATCTAAAATACCTTCTGAACGCACCAGTTTACCTTCCCAAGTACGTTTCACACCGCCCACAGAGGCCGTTAACGAAACCGGAGCGCCGTCATTGGATTGTCCTGCAATATTGATAAACATTAAATCGCTGTCAGTAATAGGCAGCCTGACTTCTGCAGTATCGGTGGAGTACACTGTACCAAGTACTGCGCCCATTGATACAAACTGACCCAGGTCAATATTACGTTCAACCACAATGCCATTATAAGGGGCTGTAATTTGCGTTCTTGCTAAGTTGCGTTTTGCACGCTCTAGTTTGGCTTCTGCAGCTTTAACGTTTGCTTGTTCTTTTGCCAGTTGCGGCTTACGTAAACCCAACTCAGGCGGTGCAACGCTACTCACCGATCGCCATTCTTGCTCTGCTACTTTGCCGCGAGCTATTTCTTCTTGAAGCGCTGCTTGCGCTTGAGCTAATTCAGCCTCTGCAAGCTTAAGATCCGTGCGATAATCATCTTGTTCAAGTGTTGCCAGCACATCCCCTTTTTTGAATGTACCGCCAGCTATAAATACATCAGACAAACTCACTACTTGGCCACTGACCTGCGCACTTAACGCAGTTTTATTTCGTGGAACAACGTTACCCTGAGATTTTACGATAAAGCTCACGGCCTCTGCTGTTGCTTCTTTCGCTTCAACCAAAAAAGCTGGAATTTCCACGGGTACTTGCTCTGGTGGCTTACGTGATTTGATCATGACTGTCGCGGCGATAAACGCGACCAAAACTATGATTAGTGGAATGCCACTTTTCATCAAGATGGAGTTTTTCATTTACTATCCCTAGGAACGAAGGAAATCCACGCGAGTGAAACGGACGCAACGATTTATTGCACTTTCACATACCACCTGATAACCCACGAAAATCTATTATTATTGTTTCAACACTAGTGTACTGATTTGTGGTTATTGTGCCCACTTAAGATTGTTAAATTTTGTGTCTGTTAATTGTTTTTAAAATACACATAAAAATCAGCCGCCCTAATATAAAAAATTATCAAAAGAATACAAAGTAAGATTGATAATTATCAGATTTTCGTTGATTATTTAATCACTCATTGGTTATGAGTTAACCGGCGGTTGTTATTTGAGCTTAGTCTTTAATGCGAAGTAGCCTCGGGAATGATTTCGCTACGTTGAAGGGAAAACACATTATGAGTCTTAAGAAACAATACCTTAAATCAAAACCTCTGTGCAAAGTGACATTTCGACTAAATGCGGAAGCGGCGCAAGACGCCAAAGAAGCAGCGTTGTGTGGTGACTTTACTGACTGGAAATCACAGCCACTAACGATGAAGAAACTGAAAAGTGGAGACTTCACGTTAACGGTGGATTTAGAGAAGGATCACGAGTACCAGTTTCGCTATCTCATCGATGGTGAAAAATGGGAAAACGATTGGGAAGCAGATGCTTATATTCCCTCACCTGTGAGCATAGAAGACAACTCAGTGGTGCGCGTTTAAATTATTGTTCCATTAAAAAACATACCCGTAACTACTCTAGGTATTTTATAACGATTCCCTACAAAAAAGGCTGCGTATACGCAGCCTTTATCTTCATTTTGCTAAACCTTAAAATTCGATTTACAACGAATTTTCCAGCTCTGGAAGTACATCAAACAAGTCGCCTACTAACCCGTAGTCTGCAACCTGGAAAATTGGCGCTTCCTCATCTTTGTTGATAGCAACAATGACTTTAGAGTCTTTCATACCTGCAAGGTGTTGAATAGCGCCCGAGATACCTACCGCGATATAAAGCTGAGGCGCAACAATTTTACCTGTTTGACCTACCTGCATATCATTCGGAACGAACCCAGCATCTACTGCGGCGCGTGATGCACCAATAGCAGCACCTAGCTTGTCAGCAATGCCCTCAAGAAGCTTGAAGTTGTCACCGTTTTGCATACCACGGCCACCTGAAATTACCACTTCTGCTGCAGTTAATTCAGGTCGCTCAGACTCAGTCAGCTCTGCCGATACGAAATCAGACTTCTCGCTCCCCTTAACAACGTCTAAAGACGTAACTTCTGCGCTGCCGCCTGTTGTTGCAGCATCAAATGATGCAGCTCGTACAGTAATCACCTTTTTCGCGTCAGATGATTGTACGGTAGCAATAGCGTTACCTGCGTAAATTGGGCGTACAAACGTGTCTTCACTCTCTACACCAATGATGTCAGAGATTTGCGCTACGTCTAATAAAGCCGCTACGCGAGGCATGAAGTTCTTACCTGTCGTGGTTGCAGCAGCAACAATGTGGCTGTAGTCAGCAGCAAGTTCTACAACTAGATCAGCCGTGTTCTCAGCAAGCTGATGCTTGTAAGCAGCATTGTCAGCAACAAGTACTTTTGCAACACCGTCAATTTGCGCCGCAGCTTCAGCTACTGCTTGGCAACCTTCACCTGCGACTAGCACGTGAATATCGCCACCCATTTTCTGCGCGGCATTAACAAGCTTATGCGTTTCAGTCTTTAAGCTTGCATTATCGTGTTCTGCATATACGAGTACGCTCATGAGATCACCTTTGCTTCATTTTTTAACTTGTCTACCAACTCAGCAACATCTGCCACTTTAATGCCACCCTCGCGCTGAGGCGGAGGCGTCACTTTTAGCACCTTAACGTTTGAGTCAAGTGAAACACCAAAATCCGCAGCCGCTTTAACGTCTAACGGTTTGCGCTTTGCTTTCATGATATTAGGAAGCGATGCATAACGCGGCTCATTCAAGCGAAGATCTGTGGTTACTACCGCTGGAAGCGAAAGTGCAACAGTTTGAAGACCGCCATCAATTTCACGGGTTACATTTACTTTTTCGCCGTCAACAACGACTTCTGACGCGAAAGTCCCCTGCGGCATACCAGTAAGTGCTGCAAGCATCTGTCCTGTTTGGTTATTGTCAGAGTCGATACTCTGCTTACCAAGAATAACAAGCTGTGGTTGCTCTTCTTCAACTACTTTAGATAACAGCTTTGCCACTTGAAGTGAATCAAGATTTTGGTCGGTATCGATTTGAATACCACGGTCAGCACCTAGGGCTAATGCTGTACGTATTTGTTCTTGGCAGCTCTTATCACCAATTGAAACAACAACGATTTCAGTGGCCACACCTTTTTCTTTTAATCGAACGGCTTCTTCAACAGCAATTTCGCAAAAAGGGTTAATGGCCATTTTTGCGTTGGTAAGATCTACGCCAGACTCATCGGCCTTCACTCTTACCTTAACGTTGTAGTCGATCGCGCGTTTGACCGGTACGAGTATTTTCATATTTACCTCAATTGTTGAGTTCGTCGGTGTCTATTACGTTTCATTAATAATTAACTATTAATAATTAAAAACGTATTACTTCACCACGCTTTTTGAAACTTTAACAATGTGCTCTACGTTAAAAAAGAATCCGTGGAACGTACGTTTTTTAAAGGCTAGCCTTAAAACGCCGTTAACACCACGTTTACGAGCAGTTATAATACACTGCCAGTTAACGTTAACGTAAACTGCTTTGCAATGTACTTACTGTTGACGTAAACGTCAACCTGCATTACCTTGCAAAACGACAATTAATTTACATGTTTTTGACACAAAGCATTATTTGTTTCATCAATAGTGCATTATAAAAATACAAACATAAGGAGCCTCCCGTGGAACGAGAATCGATGGAGTTTGACGTAGTCATCGTCGGTGCCGGCCCAGCTGGATTATCAACGGCTTGTAAGCTTATGCAGCTTGCAAATGAAAAAGACCAAGAGCTAATGGTTTGTGTGGTCGAAAAAGGCTCCGAGGTAGGTGCACACATTCTTTCTGGTGCCGTGTTTGAGCCGCGCTCACTAAACGAACTTTTTCCTGATTGGAAAGAAAAAGGTGCACCTCTCAATACACCCGTAACTGAAGACCACATTTACCTACTTAATGATGAGACTTCAGCGAAAAAGTTACCTAACGCTATTACTCCGAAAACCATGCACAACGATGGCAACTATATTGTGTCTATGGGTAATGTGTGTCGCTGGTTGGCAGAACAAGCTGAACAACTAGGTGTTGAAGTATTCCCTGGCTTTGCGGCCTCTGAAGTCATTTACAATGAAGATGGTAGTGTTGGCGGTGTACTTACCGGCGACATGGGCGTGGGTGAAAACGGCGAACCTAAAGACGGCTACATGCCAGGTATGGAACTACGCGCTAAATACACAGTGTTTGCAGAAGGCTGTCGCGGTCACTTAGGAAAAGACCTCATTTCGCACTTTAAGCTGGACGAAGACAGTTCACCGCAACATTATGCCATTGGCTTTAAAGAGATTTGGGATATAGACCCATCCAAGCACCAGCCAGGGCTTGTGGTTCACAGTGCAGGCTGGCCACTTGACGATGCAACAGGCGGTAGCTATTTATACCACGCTAAAGATAACCAAGTGTTCGTTGGCCTAATCGTAGACCTAAACTACGACAATCCATACCTAAGCCCGTTTGATGAATTTCAACGCCTAAAGCACCACCCCGTATTTAAACAGTACCTTGAAGGCGGTAAACGTGTCTCTTATGGCGCAAGAGCTATCGCTAAAGGTGGGTTTAACTCGTTGCCTAAAATGACCTTCCCAGGTGGTTTACTCGTCGGCTGTGAAGCCGGAACGCTAAACTTTGCCAAAATTAAAGGTAATCACACGGCCATGAAGTCGGGCATGCTTGCAGCAGAGAGTATTTTTGAAGCCATTTCAGAAAATGCTGAGGCACCAGTAAAAGAGTTAACAAGCTTTACAGAGAAATTTATATCATCGTGGCTATACGACGAATTGTTCCGCTCTCGTAACTTTGGCCCCGCTATCCACAAACTCGGAAATTTCTGGGGTGGCGCATTTAACACGCTAGAGCAAAATATCTTTAATGGTAATTTGTTTTTCACCATGAAAGACGAACATAAAGACTACGCACAGCTTAAAGAAGCGAAAGATGCAAAAGAGATTTCATATCCTAAGCCAGATGGCGTGTTAAGCTTTGATAAACTGTCTTCTGTATTTTTATCTAATACAAATCACGAAGAAGACCAGCCTTGCCACTTAAAATTAAAAGATCCGTCTATTCCTTTGCAGGTTAATTTACCTAAATTTGCAGAGCCAGCACAGCGCTACTGCCCTGCTGGTGTATATGAAGTAATTGAAGAGGAAGGTGAAAAACGGTTCCAAATTAATGCACAAAACTGTGTTCACTGTAAAACCTGCGACATAAAAGACCCAAGTCAAAATATTAAATGGGTAGTTCCGGAAGGTGCCGGCGGACCAAATTACCCGAACATGTAATTTAAAGTATTAATTTGCTATTTAACGGATATTTTTAAAAAGCGAGCTTGGCTCGCTTTTTTTTTGTGCTACTTTTATTTATTATCCAATAGAAATTAAGTACAACGTATTAAGGTTAATTAATGAGCGATTTTTTAGATATTTTAACCCATGGAAGACGTTTACAAGGTGCTGTTAAGGAATTAAGCATTGAAGAACTTGAACAAGTTCAAGAAAAACTTAGCGGTATAATTGAGAAAAGAAAAGAAAAATTAGTAGAACAAGAAAAGCTTGAGAAAGAAAAATTAGAGAAGCTCGCTGCTATTAAAAAGCAAATGGAGGAAGCGGGTTTAAATGTTGAAGATCTACAGGCATTAAATGTAGAAACAAACAAAAAGGTTGGCAAAAAACGTCCGGTTAAATACAAGCTTGTTGATAGCAAGGGTGAAGAACACCTTTGGACAGGTATAGGACGCATGCCTCGCGTTTATAAAGAAGCGCTAGATAGCGGTAAGTCACTCGACGATTACGCCATTAATTAATTGAAATTGTGAATTAAACAAGGCCTGTTTTTACAGGCCTTATTTTGTTTGAACAGCATGTTCAGAAACGGATAAGTATATTGTGAAGTTGAACTACAAACTTTCGGAATGCGCTTCTACCTCTCCCTGGCTGATTCTCATTCATGGACTATTTGGAAATGCCGATAATTTAGCCGGCATTAAGCGCCACTTTGAGTCTAATTACAACGTGATCAGCATTGATCTGCCTGACCACGGTGAATCCCCATGGACATCTTCATTTTCTGTCGACGATGCTGCAAATGGGGTGTTCGAGATTATGCAATCGCTTAATATTAGAGAAAGCGCGGTTTTAGGCCACTCATTAGGCGGCAAAGTAGCCATGAGATTAGCCTTAAACCACGGCGACGTTGTTTCTCACCTCATTGTCGCCGATATTGCACCAGTATCTTACGACCATAGCCACCAAACCGTATTTGATGGACTCAAGGCCGTTCCCTTAGATGCAATTCAAAGTAGAAAAGATGCTGAAAAAGAAATGGCTAAACATGTGAAAGAGCCAGGCGTTCGACAATTCTTATTGAAGAGCCTATATCAAGATGAAAATGGCGATTGGAAATGGCGTTTTAATGTCGATGGATTAATTGCAAGTTATTCACACATTATTGATTGGGAACAAACAAATCAAACATTTGATGGCGTAACATTATTCATCAAGGGCAGTGAGTCTGATTATATTACGCCAGCCTATCGCGATGAAATAACGCGTTATTTTCCTATGGCTAAAGCACATGTAATAGAAGGTACTGGCCACTGGTTACATGCAGAAAAGCCAGCGGTCTTTAACGCCGTTGTAGAAAGAACGCTCAATAAATCGTCTTAAAGAAGGGTTTTCATCATCATTTAAGATGAGAATGACTATTATTACCTATTTTTGAACGTTTTAGGCTCTTACAGGCGTATATACTGTGATATAGTTGCGCCAGATTTTTTTAAGTAACAACACTATGCTTGCAGAAAATTACGAACTCATTGAGTCCATCATGCTGTATGGCGGCTTATCTATCCTTTTTGGGTTGATGGGTTTTGCTGTACACGATGTACTGCGTAAGAACGATGTGCCACTTATTGGACGAGTGGTAACGTACGGTGTGCTAGGTTTAGGCGCATTAGGGTTTCTTGCGAAGGGCATTATTGAATGGTTTTGGCTAAGCACAGGCGTTTAATTAGTAACGATTAATAGAGGTTAGATATGGCAAGCGTTGGCCTATTTTTCGGAAGTGACACGGGTAATACCGAACATGTTGCGAAAATGATCCAGAAGGAATTGGGTAAACAGCTAATTGATGTTAAAGACATTGCCAAGAGCAGTAAAGAAGACATCGCTGAATTTGATTTGCTTATCTTTGGTATCCCTACGTGGTACTACGGTGAAGCGCAATGCGATTGGGATGATTTCTTTCCTGAACTAGAGCAAATTGACTTCAACGACAAGCTAGTTGCTATTTTTGGTTGTGGAGACCAGGAAGACTATGCAGAGTACTTCCTAGACGCGATGGGCATGGTACGTGACATCGTTGAAGCCAAAGGTGCGATTTTAGTAGGTCAATGGTCAACTGAAGGCTACGACTTTGAAGCGTCTAAAGGCATGGCTGACGACAATCACTTTGTTGGCTTGGGTATTGACGAAGACCGTCAACCAGAACTAACTGACTCGCGCGTTAAAGCGTGGTGCAAGCAAATTCACGATGAACTTTGCTTGGCAGAACTTGCTTAAGCACTGCTGCGAAAAAGAATACAAAAAACCGCTCTGATGAGCGGTTTTTTTTGATAATTAATTAGCTGCGCCTGCTGTCAGTTACGCTAATTCAGCGATTACAGGTGAAACCGCTCTACTGCTTTTCTCAAGCTCTCAGTTTGCGCATCCAACAACATTGTCGACTCGTTCGACTGGCGCGTGCTTTGCGCACTGGAGTCGGCTAAAGCAACTATGCGGTTCAAACTTTTCGCAACATCACCAAGTAAAACATCTTGTTGTTCGGTATCAGCCACAATGTGTTCATTAATATCGCTTAACCGCTCAATGATTTCTCTAATACTCTCTACTTGTTGAGATACTTGCTGGGTAATTTCCACCCCTTCTTGCGCTTGTTCGCGCCCTGCATTAATAGCTTTTACTGCCTGCGCAGCATCTTTTTGTAAGTTCCCAATCATCTGTTCAATTTCTTCCGTAGAGTCATGGGTGCGGTTAGCTAGCGTTCGCACTTCATCCGCAACAACCGCAAAGCCTCTACCTTGTTCACCAGCTCTTGCAGCTTCAATGGCTGCATTCAATGCTAACAAGTTGGTTTGCTCTGCAATCGTTTTAATCACGTCTAAGATACTGCCAATATTGCGAGAGTTGTCGTCCAAACGATTAATGATCTGCGCCGAAGACTCCGCCTGTTTGGCTTGATTACCCACCTGCTGACTGCTTTTTTGTACCAATTGACCAATATCTGTACTTTGCTTTGTTATATCGCGTAGGGCGTCCATTGCTTCATTAATTTGGGCGAGGTTGCTGCGGCTTTTTTCCTGTACATGTTTTGTATTCGTAGACGTTACCGTTACTTGCTCACGTTGCTTGTCTACCTCAGATAAGCTCTTATTACCCAGCTCTACGCTTTCTTTTGTAATGTCTATAAGGCGTTTTTCTTGCTCTAATATATTGCCCACTAGCTCTCGTAAACTATCGGTTAGGCTGTTCACTTTTGCGGAAAGGGCAGAAAACTCGTCATTGCCCTCTTGAGGCAATTTGGTGCTTAAATCCCCTTTACTTAGCTGACTTAAGCCTTTATTGATACGGCCAAGGGGCTTGGAAATACTACGGGTTACAATAACCGCTAAAAATATTGCAGCAACCAAGCCCAGTGCCGCGACAATGATATTGCGCACAAGGTTGGCCTGAACAGATTCAAGAATGGCGTTCTGCCCATCAAGAGATTGCTTCTGGACAGCGTCAAACAAAGTATTAATGTCGGCAAGTGCGGTTTCTAACGCTTCTTTTGCTTCCTTCTGAGCTTTCGCTGCTTTGTCTACTTCAGAAAGTTTTTGTCGCTGCAAAGCAATTAATCCATTTGTGCCGTTTACCGCTTCCATCAGTAAATCATACTGTTCGTTAAAAGAAGCTATCGTACCGCCATCATCTACCCCTGTGGCCAAACGATTTACATAGTCTTTATCTACCTGCAAATTACTCAATTGGTATTCTAAATCTTCAATAATACTCGCACTTTGCGTAGCGTTATCGGTTTCAGCCAGTTCAATGAATGAATCATTCATTGTGAGCAATTTGTTGTCTATTGCAGTACCCGCACCAATTAGCGTTTCAATACTGGGGTTATTTCCCTCTAAATAGGAAAGATCTAGCATTAACGCACTAGCCTCATCGGCCGTCATTAAGACTTTTTCAAGCTGTGCAGCAAGAGCCTTCTCGATATTCATTCGCTCGTTGATAGCGGTATACATGTCGTTACTACTATTAACGTAGGCTAGACTAACGTCGACAGCGTTACTGGCTACCGCGTTGTTTGGCATAAGTGAGTTTAAACGAGACAAGTCGTCAGAGAATGCGGAAGATAAAGTATCAAACGTCTCTTTGTTTGCGACCAGCTCTTCTCTATTTTCGACATGATATCCGTTGGCAGTAATCACTGATAAAGAGAGGATCTCAGTCTTTACTTTTACCATGCTGGTCTGAACTGGCATCTTTTGCTCTACAACGTCTTGTGCAGAATCTTTTATTCCGCTAAGACCAAAATAGGAAAGAATACTGGTAAGTAATAATAAGCAGCCGAATAAGCCAAAGCCTAACGTGATTTTATTTATAATTGTTAACTGCATGGGCACTTCCACCAAAAAAACATGCCAAAAAATAAAAAGGGTTGTATCGCCTTTTTAAGTTTAGTTTAACAGGATGTTAATTCAATGCATCAAAAGTTTTATTTATTTTGCACATTTGTTAGATAAATCTTGCACTTACAATCTGGTCAGGCCAGACACCATGCGGGCTGTATCGAAGTAACAATTTTTATCGCACCAGTGCAATGGATAAATTTTCAGCGAGAAAACAAAGTTTCCACGGTTTTGCTTTTAAATTGTTTCAACTTACCTATAATAACCACCAAATACTTATTCACTCGTTCTTAGTAGGTTGTAATGGATCAAAATAAAGAATTGAAAAAAGCAGGGCTAAAAGTCACTCTGCCTCGCCTTAAAATTTTACAAATTCTGCAAGAGCCAGAAAACCAACACATCAGCGCTGAAGACGTTTACAAAATCCTTATCGAACAGGGTGAAGAAATTGGTCTTGCTACCGTGTACCGCGTGTTAAACCAATTTGATGATGCAGGCATTCTCAATCGCCACCATTTCGAAGGTGGAAAATCTGTATTTGAAATCAGTCACAAAGATCACCACGACCACCTTGTGTGTTTGAAGTGTGGCAAGGTCATTGAGTTTGAAGATGACATTATCGAAGAACGCCAAGAGATGATTGCAAAGCAACACAAGATGAAGCTAACGCATCACAGCCTTTACTTATATGGTGAGTGTACAGACGGTAACTGCGACAACTTACCTGAATAAGTAGCAGTTTTATTCTAGCAAAAGGCCCGCTTTAAGCGGGCCTTTTTTCGTTACGCTTTAAACTTATATGCGTGGTAAGCCTTAATTGCTTTCTCCCACACGTCACCCACTTCCCCTGTGCCAATAGGTTTTCCGTCTACTTCAACTACCGGGGCAACTTCTTTGCTTGAAGAGGTTAACCATACTTCATCTGCCTCCAGCAACTCATCTTTGCTAAACCAAGTTTCTGTAACAACCAGGCCTGCCTGTTTAAATGCTTCAATTGCAATGGCGCGAGTAATACCGGGAAGAAGTTCATGGTTTAAGGGGGGCGTAGATATACATCCGTCTTTCACCATAAACACGTTGCATGAACTTGCCTCGGTTATCATACCTTCGCTGTTGTACAAAATAGTTTCGTTAACGCCTGCGTCAACACCTGCTTGATAGTGCATTACATTGCCTAACAAGGATGTGGATTTGATATGGCAGCGTTGCCACCTTTTATCCTGTTGAAGCGCAACTTTGAAAGGCCTTGCTTCAGATTTTGCTGTGGGCTGTGGTGGCGCTATTTCAAAAGCAAACCCGAATACCGTAGGTGCTATATTCTTAGGGTATGCATGAAAACGTTTTGTATCGGTGCCACGGCTTACGTGGAAATAAACACCAATGTTTCCGCTTTCTATAAATGCTTTGTTTTTTTCGACCAAGCTGGTCAAAATGTCTTGCCATTCTTCTGCTGAATAAGGGTTAGCGATTTCAATAGCTTTAAGGCCTTGCGCCATACGCGAAGTGTGCCCCTTGAAGCCTACTGCGCTACCAGAATACGTTGGAATGACTTCATAAATACCATCACCAAAAAGGAAGCCTCTGTCCATCGGAGAAATTTTAGCCTCAGAAAGAGGCATATACTCACCGTTTAAAAACGCAATCGTCACAATATTTCTCCTTGTAGTCGGCGACGCCTACTTGTCATCAGTAGCCAGTCTGCCCTTGCTTCTTCTTCATGTTGAAAAACAAAATTCACTTTTTCGCCTGGCACGGCTTGGGCCAAGCGACTTATATCACAGGGGCTTACACAGCCAAGTTTTGGATAACCCCCTAATGTTTGTCTGTCGCGCATCATTACAATAGGCTGCCCGTCGCCGGGAACTTGAATTGCACCTAAATGAATTGCCTCTGAGCGCATGTTTTCTATATCGGCAGTAACTGATTCACCGGTCAACCTAAAGCCCATGCGATCGATAGCCGATGAAACCGTATAGCTGCTTGTTTCAAACGTGCGTAAAGCAACAGCGCTAAAACTCGAAAACTGATACCCGGGAATAACCCGAATAGACTCTAAAAAACCATAGTTGTCTATGTGCTGCCGCGAGAGAGTGCGCATTCTAGCGGTGCTTTTAATTCTGCTGTTAGCTGAAATGTCGATGCAATCGCCATCTTTTAACGCGCATCCCTTACCTTCCAACCCACCAAGTTGTTCGCGTACTACCGTACATGCACTCCCTACCGCTTTTGGCACATGCCAATTTCCACCTATTGCCAAATAGGCTTTGCTACCAAGTAGAGCGCTGCCAAACGTAATAGTTGCGCCTGCCGGTACATGTTGGCTCTGGTATGTTGCTTTAACGTTTCCATCTACATCGAGTGAGGGCTCCCTGCCAGTCACAGCAATAATACAATCTTCATCAACCCGTAATCGCATTTCACCAATCGCTTCGAAGCATGGCGTACCGTCTAAATTGAAGGCGAGAAAATTGGCCCAATCATAGGCGTTACTATCCATAGGGCCTGATTCACAAAATCCATCCCGTTGTCGCCCTACCCGTCCGTTATCTATGATAAGGCTAAACAATCCTTTACTGAGTACTTCAATTCTCATCGCTCAACCTGCAATCCTGCTCTATATTCCTGTTCAGTAACTGAAACAAACCTAACCACATCACCTGCTTTTAACCGCGCTTCACTTTGCTCATTTTTATGAATGAGCATGTCGAATGCCGTAAGCCCCAATAAATTCCATCCTCCAGGTGATTCACTGGGGTAGACAGCAGTTTGCCTGTCAGCGATTGCAACCGCACCTTTAGGTACGCGTTTGCGCGGTGTGCCTAGTCGCGCACATTTGAGCGCTTCTGGAATATCACCCATATAGGCAAAGCCCGGAGAAAAACCCACTGCGTATACTTTATAAGTCGTGCTAGTGTGCAATTCGATAATCTCTTCAATAGACAGTGACGTTTTCTTACTCACTACACTTAAATCACTTGCATTAGGCGCACCGTACCAAACAGGAATTTCAATCACGGCGCTACTTTCATTCTCTTTTGCTTGCAAAGAGAATGATTGCAGGCTCATGTCTTCAGCGCTTAGATTACTTATGGCACGGTATACACCGTGGCTATCAATTAATGCCATATCAAAAATAATCAACAGGCTGTCATAGGAAGGCACACACTCACGCAGCCAAGCCCACGAATCGCTTCCCTTTTTGCTATCTATCGCTGCCAGCATGTGATGACAGGCATTATTCGCGTCGTCCAGGTTTGCGCCATCAAAGTACAAAATAATGGCGTCTGCACTTGCTGTAACTATTCGCTTAATGCGACCGAAAGCTTGCATCTACTGTCCTTGTTATTTAAACGGCTGTCAGTGCTTGGTTCTGAGTACTTAGTTTTAGATATACCACTCTCAGCACAACAATGGGTAACAGCCTCTTGTATTGTTCTTGTAAAATGTGTTTTTTATGAGGCAGGTTTATAGAAATGTTCTGATTTTCTTTGCAATATTCACCGCCCCTTTAGTATCGCCATGTACACACAGAGAATCCGCTTCTATTGCAAGTGTTGCTCCCGAAGCTGTCGTTACTGTTCCCGATGATATAAGTTGTTTAGCTTGAAGCAATGCGTCGCTCTCGCTTAACACGGCACCTTCGATCAAGCGAGATTGCAGTAAACCTTCATCGGTATAACGCCTGTCTGAAAACGCTTCAAAATACAACGGCAGCCCCCACTCTTGCGCAGCTTCTTTAATCGCTGTATTTTGCGACGTAGCCTGTACCATTAGCGCAAGGGGCGAATCTAACGTCTGCATATTTATTTCAGCTATGCTTTGCATTACTGTGCGCATGACAGCTGTATCTTTCATCATGTCATTGTAAAGCGCACCATGAGGTTTCACATAGCTTACGTTGGCCCCACAAACCTTTGCCATTCCACTCAATGCACTTACTTGATATTGAATCATAGCGCTGAGTTCATCAGCGGCAATCGCCATACTTCTGCGACCAAATCCCTGTAAGTCTGGATAGGCTGGATGGGCACCTATGACCACATCATGTTGTTTGGCTAACCGAATAGCCTGCTTCATGACTAATGGATCACCAGCGTGAAAACCACACGCAATGTTGGCCTGATCAATTTCTGCCATAATGGCGGCTTCCACCGGCATTGACCACGCACCAAAACTTTCACCTAAATCGCAATTTAACTTCATAATGGTTTAGCTCTTACGTTCATTCCAGTATCATGTTACCTGTTCTTTTTAAAAAGTCAGTGCTGATGATAAATATTGGAAAAATTAATACATTACGCGTGGTAGCCCAATACCCTTTTGGCTACGCTTTAGCGCCACTTGTCGAAAACAACGACGAAAGCGACAGCGTAATAGAAATAGATGATGCTGAAGAGCTGCAAACTGTGACCCTTGCGATTGACGAAGTAGAAACTTCCCTCGCAGAAGGACAACAGATAGACGTATTTGTAGCCACAGATCAGCGCGGCGATCTCTATGCCACCATGAAGAAACCTTTGATTCAAGTTGGTGAAACTAAGGTACTTAAAGCGGTGTCTGCCACTAACTTTGGTGCATTTTTCGACTGGGGTTTAGACAATGACCTTTTAATGCCCAACGACTACCAAGCCCAACCTGTTAATCCAGGTATGTACTATGTTGTTCACACCTTTTTTGATGATAAAACCCAGCGTATTTTAGGTGCTACCAAGCTTCACTATTTTCTAAAGGAAAGTAGTGCCTATCTCAACGAGGGCGACACAGTGCAATGCTTGGTTTATGCCAAAACTGATTTAGGTTTTAAGGTAGTTATCAATGAAAAAAGCTTAGGTCTTATTTTCCATAGCGATGCCTTTAAGCCACTTAAAGTCGGGCAAGCTACTGAAGGGGTAATTAAAACAATTCGTGACGACGGCAAAGTGGACGTAGCCCTTCAGCGCGTAGACAAAGGTGGCCGTGATGCACTTCAACAAGCCATTTTGGATGACTTAGAAGCCCACGGTGGGATTTCTACGCTAACAGATAAGAGTGCGCCAGAAGCCATTTACTCTCATTTTAACGTGAGTAAAGCCGCGTATAAAAAAGCGTTAGGGGCGTTATATAAGCAAAAGAAAATCACGCTTAGCCCAGATGCTGTTCGCCTTAACAAATAAACGCACATGTCACAGCTGCATTGAAGCGCTAAACTGGCCTGTCTTGCAGCTTCCTTTTTTATTTTTATGACATTAGGACAAACAATGAAAGCACGTGTTTCTTGGGATCAAGATTTAACTTTTACAGGAACTACAGACAGCGGTTACAAAACGGTGATGGACGGCAGCGGTAAGGCTGTATCTCCGATGGAATCAGTGCTGTTGGCAGTTGGTGCATGTTCAAGTATTGACGTGGTAGATATTCTTAAAAAAGGGCGCTTTAACATTGAAGCCTGTAACTGTGAATTAGAAGCTGAACGCGCTGAAGAGCCGCCTCGTGTATTTACTAAAATTCACGCGCATTACACAGTGTCAGGTGAAGGCATTAGTGAAAAGGCCCTTGCTCGCGCTGTGCAGCTTTCTGCAGAAAAATACTGTTCCGTCATGCTAATGCTAACGGGTAATGTTGAGATCACTACAAGCTATACTTTGGTTTAATAAACTATAGTAGAACCAGCCTCTTTTTAGCGATTCTCGCTAAGCATTAGTAGAAAAGGCCAACCACTTGGGTTGACTTTTTCGTTGAAACTGTTTGTTACACTCATAAGTGATTGATATTATTAACAATTAACATTAGTTAACATCTTTGGCATATTAGCTGCTGTATATGGTCATTATTATATAACGACAACTACGTTAGGGTTATTGACCATGGAAACTACAACGCACAGCAACACCTCTTTTTCACCATCACATTCTTTATTACCGTTTTCGCCAACATCACTCAAATTACTTGTTGGAAGCGGTATTGTTGCCCTCTCTCTCTCGATGACAGCATGTTCTGATGCTGATGCCATTAATGACCAAGCCAACGCCACCGAAGTTGAAGAAACCGTTTTTGCTATTCCCGTTGAAACCCAAACCATTGTTACTGGCGACATTACGTCCACTTACGATACAACCGCTATTTTAGAAGCCCGTGAAGAAGCATTTGTGGTTGCGCGAGCGTCTGGAATTATCGAAGAAATCTTCGTAGAAGAAGGTGATTATGTTGAAAAAGGCCAGGTACTGGCACAGCTTGATAAACGCCGCTACGAGCTGAACTTATCAAAAGCTTTGGCTGATTTAGCTGGTATTGAAAGCGAACTAGAAAAGGTCAACAAAGTCTATTCCAAAAAGCTTATCAGCGATGACACTTACGACAAGCTCACTTCGCAATTTGAATCAGCAAAAGCGTCTGTACGCTTGGCTGAACTTGATTTGAAAGAAGCAACGATCACAGCACCGATTGATGGATACATTGCAGAAAGGAATGCCAAAGTGGGCAACCTGACTGAATCGTTCCAACGGGAGAGAATGTTCCATATCGTTCAGCAACGTAATCTTCAAGGCATTGTGTATCTGCCTGAAAATGAGCTACCTAACGTAGTGATTGGACAAGGTGCAATGCTTACCGTGGCGGCTTTAGGCGACAGGAGTATCACCGCGAGTGTTGAACGTATAAGCCCGGTCATCGATGCGACCACAGGCACGTTCAAAGTAACCTTAAAAGTACCGAACGAAGACAACAAACTTAAAGCCGGCATGTTTACCGATGTGTCACTTGAGTACGCAACCCATGCTAACGCCACGTTGTTGCCTCGTAGAGCGCTGGTTACCATCGATAATAATCATAGTGTATTCGTTGTCGACAACGGCAAAGTTAAAAAAGTTGATATTTCTACAGGCTTTGAAAACAACGAAGTCGTTGAAGTTATTAATGGTTTAAACGGTAATGAAGAAGTGGTTACTGCAGGCCACCAAAACTTGAAAGACAGCGCCCCTGTTGAAGTAGTTAACAGCTAATTCGGCCTAACAAGGAACTCACACAATGCGTATTGTAGATATTGCTGTAAAGCGCCCTGTTGCCGTTAGTATGTTCACTTTTGCGGTATTGCTATTTGGTATGGTGTCGTTAGGCAGACTGTCGGTTAACCTACTGCCTGACTTATCTTACCCTACTCTCACCATTCGTACTGACTACGACGGTGCAGCGCCAGGCGAAGTCGAACAACTGGTTTCAAAGCCCATTGAAGAAGCCATTGGCGTAGTAAAAGGCGTACGTAAAGTCACGTCCACATCGCGTGCAGGCCAGTCTGACGTAGTGCTTTCATTTGCATGGGGTACTGACATGGATTTCGCGAGCTTAGAAGTGCGCGAGAAACTTGATGTATTACAACTTCCCCTTGATATAGAAAAGCCAAGGCTCCTTCGTTTTAACCCAAGTTTAGACCCAGTAATTAAACTGGGGCTGACGGCACAAAGCGATACGTCAAGTTTAAGCGTAGCGCAAATGAAGCGATTACGTTTATATGCCGAACAGCAAGTAAAACGAGCTTTAGAGTCGGTAGAAGGTGTGGCAGCCGTGCGCGTTGGCGGTGGTTTAGAAAACGAGATACACATTCTTATCGACCAGCAGAAAGCCAGTCAGCTGTCTATTCCCATTACCCGAATTATTGACCGGGTCAGTGCCGAAAACATTAACGCGGCCGGCGGTCGAATTGATAACGCAGCCCAAGCGTTTTTGGTCAGAACCCTCAATCAGTTTGAAACACTGAGCGATATCGAAAACCTTTTCATTGGGCGTTTTGAAGGCAGAAACATTCAACTTAAAGACGTGGCAACGGTTGAGAGTGCTTATAAAGATCGTGATGTGGTAACGCGCTTTAACGGCAATGAAGGCATTGAAATTGCCATTTATAAAGAAGGCGATGCTAATGCGGTTAACGTTGCGCAAAAAGTGGCTAACCGGTTAAATGAGGTCAACAACAACTTGCCTTCAAACTACACGCTTAGCGAAATTTATGACCAAAGCGTGTTCATTAAGCAAGCTATAGATAACGTAAAATCAGCGGCAGTGATGGGCGGTATTTTAGCCATGTTAGTGCTGTATCTTTTTCTTAAAGACTTCTGGGCTACCGTTATTATCTCGGTTTCTATTCCGGTATCAGTAATTGCCACCTTTAATCTAATGTATGCCAACGACATAAGCTTAAACATGATGAGCTTAGGTGGTATCGCGCTGGCTGTTGGATTATTAGTAGATAACAGCATTGTTGTGCTTGAAAATATCGATCGCCATAAGAAGTTAAAAATGGCTGGAAGTGATAACGCTACAGCTAATGAAAAAACGACGGCAGAAGCCACAGACACTGAGGCATCTGCCGCCAGTGAAGGCACAAAAGAAGTCTCTGGCGCAATTGTGGCTTCGACACTGACCACTATGGCCGTGTTTGTGCCGCTAATATTTGTAGAAGGTATTGCAGGTCAGCTGTTTAAAGATCAAGCGTTAACCGTGTCGTTCGCTTTGGCAGCATCGCTTGTTGTTGCACTCACACTTATCCCTGCGATGGCACATAAGAAGAAAAAGCAACAGCTAGACCACGAAGATGTGTTTACTACACCAGCGCCTACCCCTCCTACGTCGACGTTTGGCAAAGTTATGTATTACGTTACCCTGCCAGTTCGTTGGGTATTCAGACTTATCTTTGTATTTTTACCTGCAGCCTTGGTCACCTTGGTGATAGGTGCATGGCATATCGTCAGCAAATTATTAAGCGTTGCGTTTAAACCACTTATCTGGGTATTTAACAAAGGGTTTGACCTTCTCGCTTCTGCTTATGAAAAACTGCTGCGCGTAAGTCTTAAAGCCAAAGCGCTAGTGTTAGCTACTGCCTTTATTCTTGCTGCTGGCGCGATAATGCTTGTACCAAAACTAGGTATGGAACTTATTCCTACCCTGTCACAAGGAGAATTTTCGGTAGAAGTGACCCTCCCTGCGGGCTCGCCACTAGCGCGTACCGACGCTATTATCAGCGAGCTTGCTGCGGTTGCAGTAAATAACAATGATGGCGGCGAAACCAAGGTGCTTCGCACCTATGCCATGTCTGGTACGGGTAGCCTTATAAGCGCCGCGCCTAATCAGGGTGGCGATCATTGGGGCCGCTTAAACATTGTCATGCAGCCTACGGCGACAGCTTCCGATATGGACGCGGTAAAGCGTGCCCTTCGCGATCATCTAGCCTTTAAACCTCAGGTTCAGGCAACGTTTTCAGAGCCTGAGCTATTTAGCTTTGCATCGCCTATTCAAATTGAAATTGCGGGTTACGACCTCAATCAATTACAGCAGTATGGCGACGCCATTGCGACCAAGCTAGCCAGTTACAGTAATTTTGCAGACGTAACGACCAGCATTCGTGACGGGAACCCAGAGCTTAAAATAGCCTTCCATCACGCCAAACTTGCTCGCCTTGAGCTTGATGCATCAACCGTTTCTCAGCTTATTGCGGCCAAAGTAGGTGGCCGTGTCGCTACACAGTATAGTGTTGAAGACAGAAAGGTAGATGTGCTAGTAAGAACCCAAGAAAACCAGCGAGATGACATCGCCAGCGTGCGCGCCATTGTTGTTAATCCAGGCTCTGCGCAACCTATTCCATTAAGTGCCGTTGCAGACGTGTACATGAGTGTAGGTCCTAGCGAAATCACCCGCGTTGGACAGCAGCGTGTAGCGCTGGTATCTGCAAATTTAGCCAAGGGTAAGCTTGATGAAGCAGTTGCCGTTGCTAATAAAGTCATTGATGAAACCCAACTTCCTCTATCTTTAAGTGCAACAGTAACTGGACAAAGTGAAGACATGCAAAGCAGCTTCCGTTCGCTACAGTTTGCCCTAGCACTTGCCGTGTTTATGGTGTATTTGGTTATGGCGTCTCAGTTTGAGTCGCTGCTGCACCCTCTGCTTATTTTGTTCGCAGTGCCGCTAGCCGGTGCAGGTTCTGTGTACGGGTTGTGGCTTACCAATACGCCGCTAAACGTGGTGGTATTTATAGGTTTGATTATGCTGTGCGGGATTGTAGTAAACAACGCTATTGTATTAGTTGACCGTATAAATCAGTTACGCCGCCAAGGAGTAGAGAAAGATACAGCTATTCTAGATGCTGCTAAAACCCGCCTGCGCCCTATTGTGATGACTACACTTACTACGGTACTAGGTTTATTGCCTATGGCGTTTGGTTTTGGTGAAGGTGCTGAAATTCGCACGCCAATGGCCATCACTGTTATTTACGGCCTTCTGTTTGCAAGCTTGCTCACCCTCATTTTACTGCCAGTGCTTTACAGCCTGTTCGACGTGAAGAAAAACGTTGCGCAGAAAACGTCTGTTAACACTAATGCGGGCTTTAGTGACGAAGGAGCGATGTCGAAAGGAGGTGTACTATGAGTACACCTTCTCACAACGCTAATAACAGTTCTGAAACCCATACTGAAAAGCGCCAAATAGGTGAACCGAATCAACGCGAGACAGACATAGCTTCACAGCCGCACCTTTCAAAAATTGCAGGTATAGGCGCCTCGCTTGCACGCTTTGCGTTAAATAAGCCCGTTACCATCGGAATGCTGTTTTTGTCTATGTTGCTGTTCGGTATTGTATCTGGCCGCTTATTACCCCTTGAAAAGTTCCCTGGGATTGACATTCCAGAAATGGTAGTGCAGATCCCCTACCCTGATGCAACGCCTGTTGAGATTGAAACCATGATCACCCGTCCGGTTGAAGAAGCTGTTGCTACCATGTCGGGGATAAAGCGATTAAGGGCACGGTCGTACGACAACATGGCTGAGGTCATAGTAGAGTTCGATTGGGATGAAAACCTTAAAGCCAAAAGTATTGAAGCGCGGGAGAAGATTGACGCTATTCGCCACGAACTTCCTGACGATATAGAGCGGATCATGGTGTATAAATTTAACACCAACGATATGCCTATATTTCAGCTTCGCGTATCGAGCGACCGCGACTTATCAAATGCCTACGACTTGCTAGAACGCAACCTTAAGCGTCCGCTAGAGCGTGTTCCGGGTGTATCGAAAGTTGAGCTATACGGCACCATGAAGCGTCAAATTACTATTCGCTTAGATCCTAAGAAAATGGCGGCCTACCAAATAGACGGTACACGCTTAGAGCAGCAGCTTCTAAACGCAAACTTCTCGCTAACCGCGGGCTACATGTACAATAACGGTGAAAAAATTCTGGTTAACCCAACTGGCGAATTTACCGATGTAAACGATTTTAAAAATATGTGGGTTACTCGCAGCGTTCGCTTGTCTGATATTGCCAGCGTGACTTACGAGCTCCCTCAACGCAACGAAGGACGTCATTTAGATCGCACCTTTGCGGTAGGCTTTAACGTATTTCGCGAATCGGGCAGCAATCTTGTAGAAGTTTCCGACGCGGTAATGAAAGTTATCGAAAAAGCCAAGGAAGACCCTGAGTTTACAGGCATTAGTTTATTTGTAATGGACGACACCGCGAAAAGCGTAACTTCGTCGCTGAGCGATTTGCTAAACGCTGGCCTTTTAGGTGCGTTACTTTCAGTTATTGTGCTGTACTTATTCTTGCGCCAGCTTACCACCACCTTAATCGTGGTGCTTTCTGTACCATTCTCAATTTGTATTACCTTAGGTGTGATGTATCTATTAGGTTATACACTCAACATCTTATCGTTAATGGGCCTCATGCTAGCGGTAGGTATGCTGGTAGACAACGCCGTTGTGATCACTGAAAGCGTATTTCAAGAACGCCAACAAGAGGGAGACATTAAGCGAGCCACCCAGATTGGTGTAAACAAAGTCAGTCTTGCAGTCATTGCCGGAACTGCAACCACGGCAATAGTGTTTTTACCTAATATTATTGGGGTAAAAATAGACGTGACTATTTTCCTAGAGCACGTTGCTGTGGCTATCTGTATATCTCTGTTCGCGTCGCTTTTCATTGCTAAAACACTTATTCCCTTGCTGACAACTAAGGTAAAGATCCCTGTTGTAAAAACGCCTAAAACACCGTCCTACATAAAAGGCTATGGTCGTGCGCTTAACTGGATGTTGAAACACCAGGGCGTAACTTGTGTTATTGCTCTGCTTATTCTCGCGTCGACCTTTGTGCCTATGCAGGTGGTTACGTCTGACGATGAGGGTAACGACAACCAAGAGCGTATTTGGCTTAATTACCATGTGACGCAAAACTTCACTCTAGAAGAAGTGGAAAAAACAGTCGATAAAATGGAAGCATATCTTTATGAAAACCAAGAACGCTTTCATATTAAGCAGGTGTATACCTATTTTACTGCCGGCCATGCGGTAAGTGGTATCACGCTTAATGATGAATTGCCCGTAAGTGTAGGAAAAATCAAGGAGGATATTCGTGAAAACATGCCTTCATTTGTGCGTGCTCGCCCCTCTTTCCAGTGGGATAGCGGCAACGGTGGTGGCGTTAGAGTAACGCTGTTGGGGGAATCTTCAGAAACCTTGCTCACTATTTCAGAGCAAATCATTCCTATTCTTTCCACCATAGATGGGTTGGAAGATGTAAAAGCCGACACGGGATCTACCCGTGATGAGGTTCAAATACGCATAGACAGAGAGAAAGCAAACCGCTTTGGCATACAAGTAAACGATGTGGCTAAACTTATCTCTACGGCACTACGCGGCAGTAATTTACGTACATTCCGCTATGGTGACGCCGGAGAAGTGGCGGTGCAGCTTAAGTTTGGCAGCGATATTCAAGCCTCGCTAAGCGAACTTAAGAACATCAATATTGGGTTTACGCAGGGTCAATCGGTAACGCTGAACATGATTGCAGATTTCACTGTGGTGCCACAGCTTTCGCAAATTAACCGCAACTATCGTCAAACAGCGCTAGCTATTGGTGCAAATCTAGAGGGTGAAACCACCACCGAACAAGCTCGTGAACGCATAGAAAAAGCATTAGCTAATATCGAATTGCCGACAGGCTATAAGTGGACGCTAGACGGTAGCTTCTCTCGCCAGGATGAAGCCAATGCCGTAATGCAAATGAATATGCTATTAGCGCTTTGCATGATATACGTTGTGATGGCCGCGCTGTTTGAATCGCTAATTCTTCCAACATCTGTAATTACGTCACTACTGTTTTCCTTTACAGGTGTTTTTTGGGCATTCATGGTTACAGGCACATCTATGTCTATCATGGGGATGATTGGCATGCTGATTCTGATGGGTATTGTGGTTAACAATGGCATCGTATTGGTAGACAGAATTAATCAGCTCATCAATGAAGGTCTGTCGCTGTTTGACGCAGTAATTGAAGGGTGTATGACACGTATCAGGCCTATTCTGATGACAGTAGCCACAACGGTTTTAGGGCTTATTCCACTTGCGATGGGGAGTACTCGAATTGGCGGCGACGGCCCTCCCTACTCGCCAATGGCCATTGCAATCATTGGTGGGCTAGTGTTCTCAACACTAACCAGCTTGTTCTTAGTACCACTTGCTTACGTGTTGCTACTAAAGCTTAGGTTTAAAACGCAACGTTTGTTTAAAACCAGTAAAGCGCGTGTAGCCACGTATATTAAAATCGCTAATTAAGGCGCATTTTAAAGCAAAAAGTAAGACAAAAAGCGGGTCTAGTTTTCACCATTTACGTCAACGTGATTGACGATGAGTGCAAGTTAGCCCGCTTTTTCTGGATTTATCGTAACCGCAATCAACGCCTTAGCTACGCGACGTTAAGTATTCATGTACGGCATCAGCGTGACGCTCAACTGAAAACTCAATTAGGCTACTGCCATTGCAGGTCAACCCTTCTTCAGACGTTACCATACGCAACACTTCACGCTGACTAGCACCAATGCGACCTACGTTACGTGAAAGACTAGAGCGAAGTACTCTAACATCATCATTTATCACAGCTTTACAAAACCCTGCAAATTGGGTTTCGCCTACAAAGCGAATGTCTTTTTGCGGTGCTGCGGCAGTTGCGTTTACGCTAAATGCTACGGTTGCAGTTACAGCTAGTACTTTTACCGCGTTGGCTAGTTTCGATTTAACTGGTTTCATGTTTAATTCCTTAATGTGTAGATAAAGGCTTTAATCAAGTTTGTGGCAAACTCTTAGTTTTTGGTTGAACAAAGCTGAACAATCAACAATTCGCTCAACGCCCTTTATTTATGCATCAAGAATTAAAACTTTTCTGTTGAATGATTGTGTAATGGGGGTAAATGTGTGGTAAATCAGTTTGTTACACCATTGTTACTAGGCTAAATCACTGTTTTATCGAGATTAATTTAGATTACATATTACTAATATATCTAGCGATGGAACTTGTAGGAAGAAAGAAATATAAGACTTAAGTATAAAAAGGCCCCTTTTGGGGCCTTAAAACTGTAATTTTAACAAAATATATAATGGTAAAGCGCATCTAATGTACAGAAAACCTCACCATTTCCGTAATTAAATTACAGAAAACGTGGGCGATTACTCATATTTGCGTTCGCGCTTAGTTTCAATGGCATCAATATAAGCATGCCATGACGCGTAGCCGATAATAGGCATTAACACGATAAAACCAATAAACCCGGTTACGTAACCAATCGCAACGGTGGTAAAGATGATCGCCCCCCAAATAAGCATGGGGACCTTATTAAGCCACACTGCGTTAACACTGGTTAATACAGCGGTGGCAAGGTCAACTTTGCGTTCCATCAAAATTGGTTGGGTAAACGCCGTAATGAAAAGCATGGCCAATGTAAAACCCGCACCAACAATTGTGCCTAGTGCTAAAAATGGTAATAAGCTTTCTAAATCGTTTTCGATATAAGGCGGATAAAGTGCATGGATTAGCGATGCAACACGCAACCAGAATATCATCATCACCATAAGTAAAATGGCAAAGCCCCACTCGTTAAACGCATTTCTGCGCATTGCACGCAAAGAATGGCGTAACGTGGGCTTATGGCCTTTCTCCATTTCCCAGCTCACATCATAAAGACCAGCAGCCAAAAATGGACCTACCAACATAAAGCAAACAATGGCGGGTAAAATAACTAAGTGCCAACCTGTCATTTCAACCAAGTACATAATGAACCACGGAATAACCGCGAAAAGAACGCCATAAAACAATGTGAGACCTGGTGCGCGCATAGCGTCTCGTAATGCCAATGACAACCATTTTATAGGGTCGCCAACGTCTAATTCTTTACAGGGAATAACGCGTGCTATACCACTTTGCGTGATTGCATTCTCTGGTGTTTCTTTGAAATGGTGCGACATATTCTTATCACCTCTGCTTGTTAGCCTGTTTGTTACTAACGCGTTTTTTATACACGCCTTACTACTACGATAGGCGCTGAATGAAAAGTTCACAAGCTATTAACATAAATTTTATATTTAAGTGACAAGCGGATCATTCATCTCGTTATGTGGTCAATAAATAGCCACTTGGTGAAAAAAGTAGTGCTTAAAGCAGAAATACTGCAAAAAGGCCATCGCATATGGCTTTGTATTGCGATAATCTCAGGGTATGTAAATCAACCAGATAGACCATGAAAACTGTATCTCGCTCACATAAATTAGATAACGTTTGTTACGACATTAGAGGCCCAATCGCTGCGCAAGCACGCAAAATGGAAGACGAAGGACACCGCATATTAAAGTTGAATATCGGTAACCCTGCCCCATTTGGATTTGAAGCCCCTGACGATATCGTAAAAGACGTTATTCATAACCTGCCTACGTCTCAAGGATATTCAGACTCGACAGGAATTTATGCTGCCCGTGTGGCCGTGATGCAGTACTACCAGCAGCGCAACATTAAAGACATCCGTGTAGACGACGTTTATATTGGTAACGGCGTATCTGAGTTAATTATGATGGCAATGCAGGCGCTACTTAATCATGGCGATGAAGTGCTTATTCCAAGCCCTGACTACCCGCTTTGGACAGCAGCAGTTAGCCTCTCGTCAGGTTCACCCGTTCATTATCGCTGCGACGAGCAAGCAGGCTGGTTCCCAGATATTGACGACATAAAAAGTAAAATCACCAGTAAAACTCGCGCGATCGTACTGATCAACCCTAACAACCCAACCGGCGCAGTTTACGACAAAGCCCTTTTACAAGATGTGGTTGAAGTCGCCCGCGAACACGGACTTGTTGTATTTAGCGACGAGATTTACGACAAAATTCTTTACGATGAAGCAAAACACACCAGTATTGCTTCACTGGCTGACGATGTGTTTTTTGTTACCTTTGGCGGCTTGAGCAAAAACTACCGTGTGGCGGGCTTTCGTTCAGGTTGGCTAGTTGTCAGCGGCAATAAGCGCCTGGCGTCGGACTATATTGAAGGGCTTAATATTCTGTCTTCCATGCGGATGTGCGCTAACGTACCGTGTCAAAGTGCTATTCAAACTGCGTTAGGCGGCTATCAAAGCATTGACGACTTGGTGAAAGAAAACGGGCGTCTTCGCATTCAGCGCGACGTGACTACAGATATGCTAAACGGCATTGACGGTATTTCGTGCGTTAAACCTAAAGGTGCCATGTATTGTTTCGCTAAAGTGGATGAGAAGAAATTCAACATTCAAAACGACGAACAAATGGTGCTGGACTTATTAAGCTCTGAAAAAATTCTGCTGGTACACGGTCGCGCGTTTAACCTGACCGAAGGCACATACTTTCGATTAGTATTTTTACCGCACAGCGATGTATTAGTGCCTGCACTACATCGTATTGGCAACTTCTTTAGAACGTATAAGCAAGGGGCGTAATGTGTCTGATAAAAGTCACTTTTTCGCGCACCTGGCGCGCTTAAAGCTTATTAATCGCTGGCCGCTAATGCACAACGTGCGCACAGAAAATGTGCAGGAGCACAGTTTGCAGGTGGCCATGGTTGCCCACGCACTTGCTTTAATAAAAAATAAGTTTTTTGGCGGCACACTAAACCCTGATCGTATTGCTACCATGGCAATATTTCACGACGTGTCGGAGGTACTCACCGGAGACCTCCCTACCCCAGTGAAATACTTTAACCCTGCGATTAAAGAAGAATATAAAAAGATCGAAAAAATTGCAGAGAACAAGCTAATAGAAATGGCACCAGAGGCATTTCGAGAAGACTATGCGGCGCTTATTGATCATCACTACCATAGTGAAGAAGAAGCTTTTATTGTGAAAGCAGCAGACGTACTTTGCGCTTACCTAAAAACGCTTGAAGAATTAGCTGCTGGTAACCAAGAGTTTAAGCTGGCTAAGAAACGATTAGATAAAACCCTTAAAGAATATCATTCTGAAGAGGTAGACTACTTCTTAACGCGTTACGTACCAAGCTTTTCTTTAAGTCTTGATGAAATTACGCAAGACGATATGTGAGCGAGGCGATTAACAGCGCTTAAATCACTATACTGACGAAAAGAAGTAGCATACACAGCAAGGCAGCGAGGTTTTTTTGGCAACAAGCGATTGGGAATTAGCATTACACGAGCGTCGTTTACCCCGTAGCGAAACAAGAGACGGCGATCATCGCAATCCGTATCAACGTGATAAAGCGCGCGTTCTTCACAGCGCTGCCTTTCGTAGATTGCAGGCAAAAACCCAAGTGCTCGGTGTGGGGCTGAGCGACTTCTATCGCACTCGACTAACCCACTCTCTAGAAGCCGCCCAAATTGGCACCGGTATTACTGCCCAACTTTGGGTGAAATTTCCAGATATTGCCGCGACGTTAGCGCTTGATCCTACGTTAATCGAAACCCTCTGCTTGGCTCACGATATTGGTCATCCCCCATTCGGCCATGGTGGTGAAATTGCCCTTAATTACATGATGCACCAACACGGCGGGTTTGAAGGAAACGGACAAACTTTTAGGATCATCACTCAGCTAGAGCCTTATACCGCCGATCACGGCATGAATTTATGTAGAAGAAGCGTGTTAGGCTTGGTTAAATATCCGAATTTTATCGATGCCCTTCATAGTAAAGGACCTACGCCAGAGCGCCCTGCTTCACTTCGTCAGGTTAAAGCCCACGACTGGCATCCGCCAAAAGGTCTGTTTCGCTGCGATGAGCCCCTGTTCGACTGGCTACTTGCGCCATTTAGCAATGAAGATAAAGATGGGTTTATGCAGTTTACTGCAAAACTGAATGCACACAGTAAAACGCAATTTAAATCGTTCGACTGCTCAATTATGGAACTGTCTGACGATATCGCCTATGGCATTCACGACTTAGAAGATGCCATTGTAATGGATATGGTCGACAAGCATCATTTTGTCGAGGATGTAACCACCCCGCTAAAAGCGCTAGATGTACCGTGGCTGTCAGACAATATAGAAGTGCTAACCAATAAGCTATTTAGCGCTGCACATCACGAAAGGAAAAATGCCATAGGCGCGCTGGTAAATAGCTTTATTACAGCTATTGAAATAAAAGGCGTTGAGGGTTTCGCTCACCCGTTAATGGCGTTCAACGCCGTAATGCCTGAACATTTTGCACAAGCCTTGGAGCTTTTCAAACGCTTTGTGTTTAACAAAGTAATACGCCGCCCCGATGTGCAGCTTCTTGAATACAAAGGACAGCTGGTGGTTATGGAGCTTTTTGAAGCCTTTGCATCAGATCCTGACCGCTTACTTCCCGAAAACACCCAAGTTCGCTGGCGTAAGGCCTGTGAGAGCGGCAATGGTATGCGCGTTCTCGCCGACTATATATCGGGTATGACCGATGAATTCGCATCTCGCCTATACAGTAATATCTTTTCACCTAAACAAGGCGGTATTCAAGATAGTCTGCATATGTAGATTGTTTTGTTTTTCCAAATTAATTGAAATGAAAAGACCGTACTCTCGGTCTTTTTTATTATGTTGAACTTACTCGTTACATTAACGTAGCTAAATGTACTGGGCGAAGTGACGACCATTTCTCATAGTCTTATCATAATTTAGGTGACGTAATGCCAAAACCATTTAAACCCTCAGTAAAATTAACTGATAACGACGTAACCAATGAAGGCGTTTATATGAATCGCCGTTCATTGCTCAAATCTATGGGCTTTGTGGGAGCGTCTACGCTGTTGGCGAAGTCGGCAGGCGCTGCCGGTTGGTTTTGGGAAGATGAAGAAGAGAAGGCAGCGTTTAAGGGAAAGGCGCTGGAGTTTAGTCAGCCCCCTAAGTTTCAAATAACGGAAACCCGAACGCCTGAAGATAAAGTGACCAGCTACAACAACTTCTATGAGTTTGGCACATCTAAAGATGCACCAGCCAAAAATGCGACTGAATTTCAAACTAATCCATGGACGTTAAAAGTTGACGGGATGGTTAAAAACCCCATTGAGCTTGATCACGATGCCTTAACAAAGCGTTTTCCCCTTGAAGAACGCATTTACCGCTTGCGCTGTGTGGAAGCATGGTCGATGGTGGTGCCTTGGATTGGGTTTGAGTTGGGGGCGTTGTTAAAACAAGCCGAGCCATTAATGTCAGCCAAATATGTAGCATTTGAAACTTTATATGACCCTGAGCAAATGCCCGGTCAACGAAGCCGCTTTACCGGTGGTGGTATTGATTACCCTTACGTAGAGGGTTTGCGTCTTGACGAAGCCATGCACCCGTTAACGCTCATGTCGGTTGGTCTTTACGGGAAGACCTTGCCACCTCAAAACGGAGCGCCTATCAGGCTTGTTGTACCGTGGAAGTATGGTTTTAAGAGCATTAAGTCTATTGTGAGAATTCGCCTTACCGATAAGAAGCCGCCTACCACATGGAATCGACTGGCCGCCAACGAGTATGGCTTTTACGCCAACGTGAATCCAAACGTGTCGCACCCAAGGTGGAGCCAGGCCAGCGAGCGTAGAATAACCACAGGTGGGCTACTCGCCAGAAATCGCATCGACACCCAAATGTTCAACGGTTACAGCGAAGTCGCGCCGCTATACAAAGATATGAACTTATCCCGTTATTACTAGCTGGTACGTTTTATAGGGCGACGAGCAAATAGCTAGCCCTTCTAACCAATATCTCATAACCGAAGCTATTAAACATTATTATTAAGTTGTTCATTTAATGCCGTTAAGAAAAAAACCATTTCGACTCTCTGTTTGGCAACGCCGCAGCCTAAAAGGTCTTATTCACCTTTTCGCATTGGGCTATATCGCCTGGTTGTTTTTTGCGGGGGTAACCGATCAGCTTGGTCCAGACCCTGTAAACACGCTCATCAATGAGACTGGAACCTGGGCAATTCACTTTCTTTTACTAACGCTTACTCTTAGCCCACTTGCTAAATGGCTACCAAGCCCAGAACCGATGCAATTCAGGCGTATGATTGGCGTATACACCTTTGTGTACGCCTTTGCACACCTGCTCACATACATTGTGTTTGAAATCCAGCTTGATATGGCACTAGTGGCTAGCGAGATAGTAAGCAGGCCATACATCATTGTTGGCATGGCAGCGTTACTTCTTCTTTTTGCTCTCACCGCTACGTCGTTCAAGCGTATCCAGCGCAACATGGGAAAAAAGTGGCAGAAGCTTCACAACAGCATTTACCTGATCCTGCCCCTTGCACTACTTCATTTCAGCTGGTCGCAGAAGACGTTTTGGCAAGAGCCCGTTTGGTATTGGATGATTGGACTGATATTAATGAGCCCAAGAATGAAGCTGTGGTATGTGACGTATCAGAAGAAAAGTCAAAAGAAGTCGAGAGACAAAAACGCAGTGGCGTGAGAAAACTAAAGTCAAAAACCTTTTAAACAAGTACGTAAAGCAGCGCAGCATAACGCGCTGTTTTACTAAGCGTTACCGCGAGAATAAAAAACCAAATCGGGCTTCTAAGTACACCTGCTACTAAAGTAATAGGGTCGCCAATAATAGGTACCCAGCATAAAAACAAGCTCCACTTCCCCCACTTTGTAAAGGTGTAACTTGCACGGTTAAACGCCGCTTCGCTCACTTTTAACTTATCGGTCGCAATTTCTTTTCCGAACTTGAAGCCCAATGCATAATTAACCACCGAGCCGAGTACATTTCCTAACGAAGCAACAACAAGCAACAACAACCAGCTCAACCCACTACTGTATAAAGCACTAAGCACAATTTCAGAACTAAAAGGCAATATAGTGGCAGCCAAAAATGCCGATAAGAACATCCCCAAGTAGCCTAAATGTATTAATGCGCTCAACGCTCCTCCAGCTTTATACAGTAGTTTTCTATGTAAGATTCGCGCGCATCTTACCTTAATCGGAGTATGAATACTTCCTTCAGAATTCGATAGCACAAAAAAAACCATTACCTTTTATGTAGTTACTGAGAAAACACCGATTTGTGTGAAAAAAGTACAACTAAATACTTGCCAAAGCCCTCCTTTGAGAATACTGTATACACATACACACTGTATAAGTAACCAGTGCCAATTGATAACAATATTCCCGAAGTTCAAACTATGAACTTCAGGGCAAATGCATAAAGGGTTTTACTATGAACACATCTTCAGTTTCACGATTTAATGCTTTGCGCGCTTCGGTTTCAAATGTTGTTCAACTACCTTTGCCGATAGAAGGGTTTCCAGGCGAAAAACAAGGTAATGGAAAAGGAAGTAACGACAAAGGTTGGAATTATCTGCTTTCAAATACGGTGTCGTTTTCTAAATCTGTAGATCACGCTATCCGTATTCAAAAACCTGAAAAAGAAAAAATGCCCGAATGGATCAGTAAGCTGATTACAGGTGGCCAGTGTAAAACACTGTATGTGGAAAACATTGATTTAGACCTTCAACCAACCGATAGTGAAATGATCAGAAAGCTGTGTGAGCTTTACTCTGTCAGCCTGGTGAATGTACGTGTTAACAGCATTAATGACGAACAAAACGTAGCATTAGGTCCTTGGTAATACAAAGCCTGTTTATGCTTACATTTTACGTTTGCCTGAGTAGCGCAGCGTAAACAAAACCTAAATATTTATTTTCATACAACTCTTTGGCGTGGAATCTCTGACATGTACCCTTTGGCATGGACCGCCAAGGAATCTTTGAATATCGGCAACATTTACGTTTAAAAAAGTTGGGGCTCACGCAACTTATACTTATACTGTAGCGCTTTGTTTTACTCTTAAACTGCGAGTTGTCTTATGCGCTGTTACTGTTGCTCATCAAAATCCTTCGACGAATGCTGCGAGCCTTTTATTAAGGGTGATAAACACCCTAGTTCTGCAGAGCAACTTATGCGCTCCCGGTTTTCAGCCTACGCCACAGCGCATTATCAATATATTCTTGAAACCTACACCAAAGAAAAGCAGCAGGGTCTCTCTGTAGAGGATTTGGCGCAAAGCGCACAAGGTGCGACATGGTTCGCACTTAAAGTACACCCCACTCTAGCGGCTAGCTCCGTAGATAGCTTGGTAGGTAACTTGGTCAGTAGTACTGAAGATAGTTCGATAGACAGTACTGTACATGCCGACGCTAAAGTCGAAGCAGTAACCAACGCCGAGCCAATCTCTAAGACTAATTTAAAGTCCATCTCCAAACCCATCACCAAACCCAATAATGCCGTTGTTGAATTCACTGCTTACTATTTTGAAAATAAAAGTATGTATCAGCTTCACGAAACGTCGAATTTTAGTGTTGAAGACGGTAAGTGGCGTTATCACGACGGCGTATTACACGACGACTGCGGCAAAATTAAATACGGGAGAAACCTACCTTGTGTTTGCGGTAGCAACAAAAAATTCAAACAGTGCTGCGCAACTAAGAGCCGCTAACCCAATTGCAATAACTAACTGTACTCCCTTCCCTGCGTATCTTGATTGTTCACCTTTGCTTTAATTTAAAATTAAAGGTGAATTGAATACGTATGCATGATGTTTATTATTTGTAAACAAAATGTAAGCATTACTTTCATCTTTTATCTCGCTCCCACATAAAATAGGACACACTATGAAGATGAAGAAACATGCGGCAGGCGTTTTAATAGGCGCAGCACTGAGTACATTAAGTTATCAAAGCTATGCCGACGTTATACTACACGCATTTAACTGGACCTACGACGACGTAGCCGCAAAAGCCCAGGAAATTGCGGATCTTGGTTACACCAAAGTACTTGTTTCACCTGCTTATAAATCGACAGGTGACCAGTGGTGGGCGCGATATCAACCACAGGACTATCGAGTTATTGATAACCCACTTGGTGACACTGCTGACTTTCAAGCGATGGTTAATGCATTAAATGCCAAAGGTGTAGAGACCTATGCGGATATTGTCTTTAATCATATGGCGAACGAAGCATGGAAACGTTCAGACTTAAACTACCCCGGAAGTGAAGTACTACAGCAATACTCATCAAATCAGGGATACTACAATGGCATCACATTATTTGGTGATGTAAGTAGCGGCCTTTTTGGCGGTGGTGACTTCCACGGTACGTATGATCAAGGTGGTCCTAAGTGCATTAGTAACTACAGCGACGTGGGCGATGTTCAGTACAATAGATTATGCGGCGCCGCGCCAGATCCTGGCTTGCCCGACCTAGACCCCAATAATTGGGTAGTAGCCCAGCAAAAAGCGTATCTTCAGGCGTTAAAAGACATGGGTGTAACCGGTTTCCGCGTTGATGCTGCAAAGCACATGACCAACTATCATATCAACGCGGTGTTCGACAGCAATATAAAAAACGGCGTGCATGTTTTCGGAGAAATAATTACCACGGGCGGTGCAGGCTCTAGTGAGTATGATAACTTCCTTGCACCTTATTTATCAGCAACAGGTCACTCGGCCTACGACTTCCCGCTTTTCGCGCAAATACGTAGTGCATTTAGCTTCGGTGGTTCGATGAATGCCTTAGTTGACCCAGGTGCGTACGGTCAGGCTTTATCAGGCGACAAGGCCATCACATTTAGTATTACCCACGACATCCCGCTAAACGACGGCTTCCGCTACCAGTTACTTGACCCTACCGACGAACATTTGGCAAATGCCTATGTACTAGGCCGTGACGGTGGTGTTCCATTACTGTACTCAGATAACAATGAAAGTGGTGATAATCGTTGGGTAGATTTGTACAAGCGTGATGACATCAAGGGTATGGTTAAATTCCATAACGGAGTTCAGGGCAGTGGCATGCAAGTGGTAAGTCATAATGACTGCGTTATTTTCTTCAAGCGTGACCATCAAGGCGTTGTGGGTATTAATAAATGCGCAGACGGCCAAGATATATGGGTAGATACATCTACGGACAATTTGTGGTGGTATAGAAATTACCGCGATACGTTAAGTAATGATGTGCAATATATTACAACTCAGTGGCACAAGTTCTATGTACCAGGAAGAAGCGCCCGAATGTGGCTTATGGAATAACCCACTGTTAACAAGAAAAGCCTGAACATCGATTGTTCAGGCTTTATTGTTAAGTTACCCACGTGTCAGGCTTGTAGGATCAGGGCACAAGCACCATCTTACCTTTCACTTCCCGGTTCATTACCTTGGCCATGGCTTTCGTTGCTTGTTCTAAGGGTAATGCTTCATCTACGACCACCTTCACCTTACCTTGCACATACCAAGTTAAAAGCTCTTGCATATTTTCCGCAAAGCCTTTTGGATCGTGCTGAGTAAACGAGCCCCAAAATACGCCCATAACCGAATAGCCTTTTACCAGCGCTAAATTAACCGGGAATTTCGGGATCTCACCGCCAGCAAAGCCAACCACAAGTAAACGACCTTCCCATGCCATACTGCGGCTGCAAGCGTGGAATGTGTCACCGCCAACGCATTCATAAACTACATCGACACCTTTGCTGCCTGTGACTTCTTTCAGCGTTTCTTTGAGATCTTTTTCTTTGTAGTTAATTAAAACGTCTGCGCCATACTCTTTAGCAAGCGCCAGCTTTTCTTCTGTTGAGCAAACTGCAATAACTTTAGCGCCCATAATCTTGCCTATTTGCACTGCTGCTAAGCCAGTACCACCCGCTGCGCCGGTTACAACCAGTGTTTCGCCTGGCTGCAGTTTTGCGCGCTGCTTTAACGCGTGATGTGCTGTCGCATGCGCAGTTACAAGAGCAGCCCCCTCATTAACATGGATGGGATCAGGTAACGGCATAACATGAGTGGCAGGGATCAGCGCTTTTTCTGCGTAACCACCTAAGTTAGACAACGCAATAACTCGTTGCCCTTCTTTTAAATGGCTTACGCCCTCACCTACTTCAGAAATGGTGCCTGCCACTTCATTGCCAGGAATAAACGGGAAGTCTGGCTGCATTTGATACAGACCTTGCACCAATAGTCCGTCTGGAAAGTTTACCCCTGCGGCTTCAACATTTACGACTACGTGCCCTTTTTTTACTTCTGGGTCTGCAACGTCTTTAAATTGAAGTTCTTCAAGTGGTCCAAAAGATTCGCATACAATTGCTTTCATACTGTCTCCAGTTGCTTTGTTCGACGAGCACGCTATTGATAGCATGACCTGTCATTAAATAGGTTATATGGCGTTTATTCGCTTTGGTGAATGGTTTGGTTCGCAATTTGCGCCAGAGGTCGCACCATTGCGCCTAATTGCATAGCCTTCTCGCTTGACGCATTGCCATCGTGTGCGCGTTTTACCACGCCTTGTAAAATAGCGGCTAAACGGAAAAAACTAAATGCGAGGTAAAACGTCCAATTGCTAATGGCATCAATACCTCTTCGCTCGCAATACGCATTGATATATTCTTGTTCGCTTGGAATGCCTAACTGCTCTCTGTCTAAACCACCTAACCCAGCTGCATGCGCAATGTCAGAGGGAAGGCGCAACTGCATACATTGGTAAGCCAAATCGGCATACGGATGCCCCAACGTTGATAATTCCCAATCAAGTACCGCGACTACTCTTGGGTTTTTAGGGTCAGACATATCAAACATCATGTTGTCTAAACGAAAATCGCCATGGACCAACGAGACTTGACCATCATCTTTTGGCAGGTTGGCCTCAAGATACTGAATAAGACTTTCAATTTCTTCAACATGCTCAAGTTCAGATGCACGATACTGTTTTGTCCACCTGCTTAGCTGACGTTCAAAGTAGCTGCCAGGCCTTCCATAATCGCGTAAGCCTGCGCTTTCGATATCTACACTGTGAAGCGCTGCAAGCACTCGGTTCATTTCATCATACATGGCACCACGAGTAGCAGAAGACGCTATTTCAGGCAGTGCACTATTCCAAAAAATGTCACCTTCAACATAGGCCATAATGTAAAACATGCTACCGATTATGCTGGTATCTTCACATAAATGGTACGCTTTGGGCACAGGCACTTCTGAGCCCTGCAACGCGTTGATAACGCGAAATTCTCGGTCAACTGCATGGGCCGATTTCAGTAATTTGCCCGGAGGTTGACGGCGTAATACATAAACGCCGTTATCCGTAGTAAGTTTAAACGTCGGGTTCGATTGCCCACCCGCAAATTTCTCAGCGCTTTTGACGTGCCCAATACTCGGGCACGCAGAAGATAAATACGAATTCAGCACTGCTAAATCTATGACATGTGGGGCTTTCGCATTGTCTTTAGACACATTCACTCCTTACCCGTAATTTTTTGTATTATTTATTTACAACACTGACTTATTCAGCGACTGCTTTTTCAGCAATAAGATTACGACCTAACTGCATCATGTGAACCTGATCAGGGCCATCTGCCAGCTTGATAGTACGCGCATAAGCGTACATGGCAGACAATACGAAATCTTGGCTTGTACCTGCAGCGCCGTGCATCTGAATGGCTTGGTCGATAACGTTACAGGCCATAGTAGGTGCAACTATCTTGATAGCAGCGATAAGGTCGCGCGATACTTTGTTGCCATAGCGATCCATCTTATCAGCCGCTTTCAACGTAAGCAGACGCGCCTGTTCAATATCACAGTGCATCTGCGCAATGCTTTCTCTAACCGATTGCTGTTTTGACAACGGTTTGCCAAACGCCACTCGGCTTTCAACTCGTTCACAGGCCATATCGAGCGCGCGCTGTGCACAGCCAATAAGGCGCATACAATGGTGAATACGGCCTGGGCCTAAGCGCCCTTGTGCAATTTCAAAACCACGCCCTTCACCAAGCAGTAAGTTTTCTGCCGGTACACGTACATCTTCAAACAAGACTTCAGCATGACCAATAGGCTCGTCGTAATAGCCCATTGCAGCCATTGGGCGAACAATAGTTACACCCTTAGTGTCCATAGGAACTAAGATTTGAGACTGCTGCTGGTGACGAGGCGCATCGAAATCAGTTTTGCCCATTACCACCATAATTTTACAGTTTTCATTCATAGCACCGCTGGTGTACCACTTACGGCCGTTGATAACGTATTCATCGCCATCGCGCTTAATGGAAGTTTCGATGTTTGTCGCGTCACTTGATGCCACTGCAGGCTCTGTCATAGCAAAGGCTGAGCGTATTTCCCCGTTTAAGAGAGGCTCTAACCACTGCTTTTTCTGACTCTCGTTACCGTATTTCGCCAGCACTTCCATATTGCCGGTATCTGGCGCACTACAGTTGAAGATTTCAGAGCTAAACAAAACTCTGCCCATTTCTTCACAAAGTGGTGCATACTCTGCGTTAGTCAAGCCCGCGCCATATGGCTTATATTCTTCAGGTAAAAATAGATTCCAAAGACCCGCTTCTTTTGCACGCTTTTTCAATGTATGCATCATTTCAGGCGTTTTCCAACGACCTTCGCCATTGTTGGCAGAGCCATTTTCTACGGCGTGAATGTATTCCTTTTCAATTGGATACACTTCTTCTTTCATAAACGCTTTTAGTTTTTCTAAAAGTGCTTGGGTCTTTTCATTATATTCAAAGTTCATAACTGCCCCATTTAGCTGTAGGTAATGGCGTGTAACCTGTCAATCACATCCAGGTGAGGTACGCTGTTGAAGTTATTAAGGTGAACGCCTCGCGCATTGGCAAAGCATTGAGAAAAACTGGCATTTCGGATCTGCAAATTCATATTCACAACGGTGGCCGCATCGTAGCCAAGAATGTGTTTGAGCATCATGGCAATTGCACCGCCAGAACTCACAACGAGAACACGCTTCGCATCTATACTTTGAAGGTGCGTGAGCATACTGTGAACTCTGTCTTCGAACTGACCCCATGTTTCATCAAGGAGTTCATGCGCCAATTCGTCTTGCGACCAGGCAAGCATTGCTTTTTTTAGCAATCGGTAATATTCAGAAGGCGAAGCACCTTCAGGTACTTTTGCTTCTGGGTAGCGTGTTAAATAGGCGGTAGCCACTGCCTGAAAATTGAATTCATTCAGTGCGCTATTCACTGTAACTTCAGGTAGCGTATAGTCTTCAGTAGCAATACCCGAGGCAATACCTTCTTTGGTTTCGTGATGCCTAACCATGTCGCCAGAGAAAACTGCATCAAATTCAACATTGCGATGCTTGAAATAGTCACCAAGCCAAATGGCCTGTTGCCCACCCAGTTCACTAAGTTTGTCATAGTTCGCTTTGCCAAAAGACGCTTGACCATGTCGCACTAAATAGATGTCTGTCATACCGCTGCCTGATGTTATTAATATGTTAACTTTCAACCAACATACTAAGGAAAACAGCGATATAAGTTTAATTGATATTTTGAATGAGTATGCATCATGTGAAACTATTCACCGCCAAACATCTGTTCGCTTTTTGCACGTTGCGAACAAAATTTGACATGATAGCTTCAAATGCGTGCAATATATGTTCATTAGATTGTATAGTGAAAAAGCACGACACGACGTCATAGGGAAGTTGGCGTATTTAAGATGTAAAGGACTGTACGCATTTGGACGCGACCTTGTCGTGATTAATTTTGTTTAAAGCCCACCGCTTTTGAAAAATAAAAAGAACCAAAATGAAGTCACTTACACACGCTTTGTCTTGTAATAGCTCAAGCATATCTACCCCCCAAAACGCCATTACGCGTTGCCTATGTAGTTCGCCGTTTATTGCCTCTATTGTCTCGTCGACACTTGCTTTGGCTCCCCACGCTCACGCCGATGAGAATGCGCTATCTACTCCGCATAACAAAAAGGCGCTGGAACACATTGTTGTACAGGCGCAAAAGACCAGTCAAAACTTGCAAGATGTGCCCGTTGCGGTCACTGCGCTTTCAGGTCAAGACCTAGTTGAAACAGTTAGCCGAGATGTGTTTGACCTGCAAAACTACGTACCTGCTTTTGGCGCGTTTCAAAATCAAAGCGTAACAAATTCAGGGTTTTCAATACGCGGCATTGGCACGTCTTCACAAAACTTCGGCTTCGAGTCTTCGGTGGGTTTATACGTAGATGGTGTGTACCGTGCACGACAAAACGCGTTAATAAACGACTTAGTCGATATTGAATCTATTGAAGTGTTGCGTGGGCCACAGGGCACACTATTCGGAAAGAATACCGCCGCTGGCGCAATGACGTTAACGACGGTCGCACCTTCACACGACGAGCGCGACGGCTTTGCCGAAGCCATCATCGGCAATGATAACTTGGTTCGTTTAAGCGCTGGCTCGTCGTTTTCGCTTATCGACGATGTACTCGCCATGCGAGTATCTGGCTTTAGTTCTCACAGTGACGGTTTCATTACCGACGAGCGCAGCGGACAAACCCTAAATAACCGTAACCGTACTGCGATAAAAGCACAGCTGCTTTACACTCCAACAGCTGACATTAGCGTACGGCTTATCGCTGATTACGGCGAGCTAGATGAACGGTGCTGCGGCGCACTAACTTTTCAAAACAATATTCAGGCTAATGACATAGCGGGTAAATTCGGTACTGATGCGCTGCTGCTACAACCGCCGTTTAATGCAACTATTTACGGGCGCGATAACTTTTATGACTATAAAACCTCGCTGTCGCAAACTCCCCTTTCAAAAATGAAAGACAAAGGACTATCAGTTCAAGTAGATGTGGCATTAAACAAAGCATGGGATTTAGTGAGCATAAGCGCGTACCGCGCGTTTGACAGCTTAGATACGGTAGATACCGACTTTTCTGATGCGGACCTTCTTACTGCCACTAACGACGCCAAGCAGCAATCGTTTTCTCAAGAAATTAGATTACATTACACCAGTGAAGATGTGCGCGGTTTAATAGGTGTTTACTATTACAGCCAAAACTTAGATCTAACCTTTGATACTACCACGCAAGATGATTTTAGCGTGTTCTTTAATGCCGCCGCGCCCGATCTGCTGCCTTTGGCTAACGCCATCAACGAGCTATCTGCAGTTACATCAGGCTTTATTGCGCCTGCTGCAGCCCCCGCGCCGTCCGGTACTACTTTCGCGCACAGCGCCAATCAAGAGCAAGACAGTATTGCTTTATTCTCTCAGCTGGATTGGCTGTTAAACAGTGATTTCACCTTAACAACGGGCTTGCGCTATACCCGCGAAGAAAAGTCGATTGTCGGAGCCTACGATGAGCAAGGGCCTGGTATTGACGGACTAACTCAAGACCCAGCGCAATGGCCTAATGTAGGTCGTGCTGTAGTTGGGTTACAAAACATCGCTGCTGCGTTAGCGGCGGGACAAGCTCCTACAGCACAGTCCCTTAACGCTATCGCACCATTTCAACGAGCGGGCTGGGGATATTTTTTCTTGGGATCTGCAGCGGTTATGCCACGCCCTGACTTAAACGAAGAGCTTGATGATTCACAGTTAACCGGCACGGTAAAACTGGCTTATCACCCTAATGACAACACGCTAACCTACGCTAGTTTTGCGACTGGTTACAAAGCTGGCGGTACAAATACCGACAGAATCTTACCTTCGCTTAGCCCGCTTTTTGATGCTGAAAAATCGCGAAGTGCTGAAATAGGTATAAAACACGATTTTGAAGAATATGGCGTGCGCGTAAATGCTGCGGCGCACTATACACAAATTAGCGACTTTCAGGCGACGACCTTTACCGGAACGGGGTTCAACCTGCAAAATGCGGGCGATATCATAGTCAAAGGTGTAGAACTTGAAGCAACTTGGCTAATGACTGAAAATACCGAATTACACGCTGTTGCATCGCGCACATTGGCGAACTTTGATGAGTTTAAACGCGGTACGTGTTGGGTAGCGTACACGTGGCACACGGGCATTGACGACCCGGGCCGTGTGGCGCCTAACGACCCGTTCTGTTCAAGAGACGGTGACCGCGTAGGCTTCGAGCCTCAGAACTCACTGTCTCTTATGCTGAATCACTATTTCGAAGTTGGGAATTATCCTGCCTCCGCCAGTATTGACTACCAATACACGGGCGACGTATTTCTTGATGATGCGAACGATCCGTACAAACACGCTGACGACTTTTCGTTATTTAACGTTCGCGTCAGTTTCACTATCCCACAATGGGATAGCGAAATTATTGCGTGGTCGCGCAACGTTTTCGACGAAGAGTACGTTGCGCGAAGTGGCTTTGATGTACCCGTACAAACCGGAAAGATCATGGCCTACCCAGGCGCGCCTAGAAGCTTTGGCGTTACCTTCAGAAAGTCTTTCTAACGCTTTAAATGCGTAGGTTTGGTATGAAACACCGCATGGCACTGAGCAATAACAGACAGCGCTATATGCTCTGGTAGCTCACCACCAATGTCGAAACCAGCGGGGCTTGCAAAATACTGAGTAAAGTTGGTATCGCCAAGCCCGGCTAAATCCATAATTTCCTGCTTACGGTGCAGTGGCCCGAGCATTGCCGTATAGGTTAACGATTGCTTGCTTAGCACTTGCAGCGCCTTTGCATCAATTTCACGGTGATGGGACATAAGCACTGCTGCTTGAACGTTATGTTCGCCCATGTGAAGACGTAAGCCTTCAGTAGACGGGTCTTCAATCAAGTAATTTACCTCGGGAAAATGTTCAAGTCTTGCTTGTGCAGGCCTTGGATCCCAAAGACTTACTAAATAGCCCTGCAAACTAGCAAGCTTAGTCATAAAGGTAGCGTCGTACCCACCTCCAACAACAAGTAGGTGGATAGGCGGCAGCATCAAAACCGACAACATGCGCTTGCCATCAACGGTGTCTAGCACAGCTTTTCTAGGTTTAGCAGAATGGTATTCCAATTCCGTGCAATCACCTAAAGTACCGTCTACCGCGCAGCGCCACTCACACGCCTTTCCGTTTGATAAGCTTTTGCTAACCACATCCAACGATAAATACTGGTTGCTCTCGTTAACTGGTACGAGTGCTAAGTGCACCACACCGCCGCATCCAACACCAAGTTTAAACGCGATGTCTTCTTCATCTTCATCGTCGTAAACCGCGGTACGACTAACGCCGTCGGTCATTACTCGCTGGGCTTTTTTAACGATGTCACTTTCTAAGCAGCCGCCGCTTAATATACCTAGCTGATGCCCTGCATCACTAAACAACATCATGGCGCCGGCTTTGCGGTAGCATGAGCCTTCGGTTTTAAAAATAAAACCTAACACCCACTTATGCTTGTTTTTAAGTGGAAGCCACTGCGCCAACAAATGGTTAACGTGATTACTCATAACTACCTCTACACCCGTTTAACCTGCTTATTGCTGTGATGCTGCTTGGGCAATAAATGCAGCCAATGTTGCTGGCTCTTGTGCCCCGGCTACGCCCTGATTACCAATGACAAAAGTAGGTACACTCTGAATACCACGCTGCATCCAAATAGTTTCCTCCTCACGCACTGCTTGCGCGTATTTTTCACTTTTAAGCGCTTGTTCAGCTTCAGACTTATCAAGGCCAATAGTTTGTGCCAACGTTACTAGAACACCTAGATCATTAATGTTTTTACCGTCTGTGAAGTAGGCTTTAAATAAGGCCAGCTTCATTTCTTCTTCAAGACCGTTTTCTGAAGCAAAGTGAATAAGCTGATGGGCCTTAAACGTGTTCTGCATGCGAGAGTCGTCAGTAAAGTTAAACGAAAAGCCTAATTGCTCGCCCGCTTCTACTAACCGTGCTCGGTTCTGCGCGCTTTGCTGCTCACTAATGCCGTATTTTTCCATTATGTGCTCGCGAAGGTTTTGCCCTTCTTCTGGCATATTGGGGTTTAGCTCGAAGGGGTGAAACTTAATATCCACTTCAATGTTATCAAGGGTTTTAATGGCTTCTTGCAAACGCTGGTACCCAACAATACACCATGGACATACTACGTCAGAAACCATATTAACTGTTACACTCTGCATACCGCTCGCACTTTGTACACCTTGCTCATTTGCTGCCATGATAGGCCTCGCTTTATTGAATTCATGAAGATATAAGGGCTTAGATAAGGTTACAAAAAGAAACTTCAACCCCACACTGCGATTATTTCGTCGCAGTTACATCAGTTTCTGCTGTGACTTTTTTTGTCGTGCCCATTGTGGTGCTGTAAAGCGTGGAAAGTTTTTCAAGGGCTGAGTGTGCCCATATTTCATAGCCTTTCGTGGAGGGATGAAAGCCATCTTCTGCCATCAAACCACTTTGCTGAATATTCGTCATAGTTCCGCTCACATTAAGTGCACTAACATATAATATGTCTGCGTTAGCTAGGTCTGTTACGCTATCAGCCAAAGCTTGGTTTAGTAACCACGCGCGGTAACCTAATAGTGCACGCAAAGGTTGCGGAAGCGCAGGAAAGCAATGAATTGGCGGTAGCGCAGTAAACAATATTGTTTCGCACCCAAATTTATCTGACAGTAGCGTACTAATAGCATCGATGTTTTGCCGCCACCGTTTCAACGGTACAAATTTGGTCACGTCGTTAACACCAATAGAGACGAGCACCGACGAAAAGTGCTCGGCAGGCATTTCATGAAGAAGCTTGAGCACATCTTCACTTTTAAAACCTGTTTTAGCATTCAACGTCACTCGCGTTGGCCCATGCTTAACAAGGTTTGAGTACAGCAGACCTGTGAGTGCCCCCATTTGCGTCGTTGCACCAACACCAGCGGCAGCAGAATCGCCTATAACCAAAACGTTATTAGTTAGCAGCAATTTACTATCGGCTGAGGCTAATACCCGCTCGCCGTCGGGCTCTGGCAGTACAGCGGTCTTCTTCCTCACCCACAATGCTTGAAGCAAAATGACTGGAAGAAATAAAACAATTATCAGGTTTAAAACCAAAACCTTGAAGTAGATCAAATCAGCCTCCTAAGCAATCCATTAAGCTTTAACCATCGAATTGAATTCGCGCCTAGATATCTACATATAAGTGCAGAGCCAATATGACAATAATTGCCGTACAACACCGTCCCGTATCAACCATTACCAAATATGCGTTGAATGCTCCTCGCTATACCTCTTACCCTACTGCACTTAAATTTGAACCGCTACAAGATGACATACTTCCACAAGCACTTGCAGTGTCAAAAGCGCCGGCAGTAAGTCTCTACGTGCACATTCCATTTTGCAAAACGCTGTGCTACTACTGTGGCTGCAATAAAATGGTGACGCGTCACAATGAAAAAGCGGACGAATATTTAGATTACATAGAAAAAGAAATCCTGTCTAAGCGTTATTTAACTGACGGCAGGCGTGCAGTTTCTCTGCACTTGGGTGGCGGTTCACCCAGTTTTTTGAGCGAGACTCAGCATACTTATTTAATGTACCTGCTTAAGAAACACTTTACCTTTGAAGCAGGTGCTGAACTGTCAATTGAGTTAGATCCCAGAAATATCGATAAACGCTATCTTCAAAACTTAAAATGTCTCGGCTACACACGCATTAGCTTTGGTTTACAAGATACTGATTACAATGTTCAGAAAACCATAAATCGTGTACAAAGCACATCTCACATTGCCGATTTAGTATTCGAGGCTCGGTCGCTGGGTTTCGACTCAGTCAACTTAGATCTAATTTATGGTTTACCGAATCAGTCAATTGAAACGTTTTCATCAACCATCGCCGCAACAAAAGCCATGATGCCAGATCGTATTTCGCTTTTTAGCTATGCACACCTTCCCGAGAGGTTCGCAGCGCAGCGTAAATTTGCTGAAGAAACACTGCCAAGTAGTGAAGAAAAAGCGGCGCTTTACAAGCTTGCCGTTAACAGCTTTACAAACATAGGTTATGAAATGATTGGTCTTGATCATTTTGCCTTAAGCAAAGACTCACTGGCTATTGCGAAAAATAAAGGCGAGCTTCACCGCAACTTTCAAGGGTATACCTTACGTGGCGACGCCGACCTTATAGGGTTCGGCGTATCAGCCATTAGCACGGTAGGTAATGCCTTTGCGCAAAATGCTAAGGAGCTAAAAGAATATTACCATCGCTTAGACAACCACCTGCCCAATGCGAAAGTCGGACTGTCATTAAGTGTCGACGACCTTATTCGCAGAGACGTGATTTCTAGCTTAATGTGCAATTTAGCGGTAGACAAGCAAGCAATTGCCGACAAGCACCACATCATTTTTGATGAATACTTTGCTTCAGCCTTAAACAACCTTGAAGAACTTAAAGAAGACGGGCTTATCGAAACAACATCTCGGTATATTCGAGTGCCAGAGTCTGCTCGCATTTACATTCGGGCTATTTGTGCGCGTTTCGACGCTTATTTGAACGCAAATGAAATACTCAGTAGCTACTCCAAAGCCATTTAAACCTAGGGCAATTTAAACCGCGCAATCACTTGCATCCCTACATCAAGCTTAAGACGCGATAGAGAGATACAGCTAATGCTGGCATATAGGGTTTGGTTACTGCCTAGTACATCAAGTTTTAACAACACTTTCGCGCTGTTTACGGTCGCTAGCTGTTTAGAAGTTAACTTTGTATCTGTGAGTTCTGTATCGGCGTTATTTTCTGGCTCGTTCAGGGGACTGAGTGGATTCGCCACGGGTTCGATGCTAGATATAACACATGGCAGCGCATTTAAAATACTGATTGTGCTGGCATTGCCAAAGTCAGCAATATTGGTATCGATACTTACATCACAGGCTTTAACTGCAAAACGAACAAAAACTTTTTCACCGCTTTGCTGAGGCAAATAGGACACTGATTCTGCAGTGACGAATATCTCTTGCCCCGCTACCTCAACGCGCTCAATACCGTTTTCCGACTGGCACTGCTCATTGCCTTGTAAGGTTAGAGCATTTTGATCTTGTTGGGTTTCGCTACCGTGTTTGTAGCTGACAACGGCGTTTTGTGACTGGTTGCTGTCATGTGCTTCGCTTTGCGCAGTAACTTTAAATCCCTCAAGTACGCTAGACGGTGTCGCAAATCCCTCTTTTGCGAATACTTGAGTCAACACATCGAGCGTTTTTCCACAAAGCTCGGTGCGGCCTTGGTCAATAAAAACCAACTCATCGCTGAACAAGGCAAGGTCATCTAAATCGTGAGAAATCACAAGGCATATGAGCTTCCCCGACACACACAAATTGTTCAAAAACTGGTAAATTTTGCGACGGGTAAAGATATCAATCGCGCTTAGCGATTCATCTAGCAATAACACATCTGGTCCATTGACCAACGCACGCGCAATCGCGACCCGCTGCGCTTCGCCGCCAGAAAGCGCTTGAACTGGCTTATCAATTAAATGTTCGCAATAACAGCCGCGCAAACACGCATCGATAGACATTGCATTAGGGCTTGCGTGACGCTGCGCAAGGGCTAAATTACCGCGCACATCGGTATGGGGAAATAGCATGGGCTGCTGAAAAACGATACCGACCTTTTGAGAGGTCCACGGCGTTTGCACTTCTGCGCTTTTTTCTACGCCAGCTAGGGCGCGAAACAAGCTGCTTTTTCCCGCACCTGATGGACCGGTAATCCCAATGAATCGGCTTTGCGGCTGCAATGAGATTTGTGCGTTAATGCGATTAGAAAGTCGCGCAGATATTTGCATGTTAACGCGCCTCATCACTTCGTGCGACACCGTTAAAACGATAGAGCGCCGCAAGCATCACAAATGAAAAAATAAGAAGGGCCAACGCAAGGTTGTGTGCACTGTTATATTCCAACGCTTCTACCTGTTCATATAGCGCGATAGACAGCACCTGAGTTTCTCCAGGAATATTGCCACCTATCATTAGTACTACGCCAAACTCGCCTATGGTATGTGCAAAGCTTAAGCCTAATGCCACCACGATGGGCGCTTTGCTTAAAGGAAGCACTATTTTTATAAACGCTTCAAAGGCCGAAAACCCCAGCGTTTTTGCTACATCTAAATAACGGTTATCCAATTGTGAAAAGCCGCTGTACAAAGGCTGCAGAGCAAATGGTAGGGAGTAGATGACAGACCCCAACACCAAACCTTCAAAGCTAAATGCTAAATTGCTCCCGGTTAGGCTTTGCCATCCCTGCCCCAACGCACTTTGCGGCGAAAAAGCAATAAGCAGATAAAAACCCAGCACAGTTGGCGGTAACACCAAAGGCAACGCGAGTATCGACATCACCAAAGGCTTAGCTTTGCTCTGCCATTTCGCTAAAAACCACGCTAGCGGCAATGCGATTAACAACAGCAAACCGCTGGTTATAAAGGCCAGTTTTAAGGTGAGTAATATGGCTTCAAGTGTCGATGCCCCGAAGAATTCTGTGAGCATACTTAGTTACCGACGCCCGATGCAATGGTAGGTTCATAACCCCATTCAATTAAGCTGTGCTGCACCCCTTGCGACATTAAATACTGTACGAACAGGCTGGGTGATGACACTCCCTTAGCGTCACTCAAACGAAACGCTCTGGTTGGCTCAACGTTGTCGCCTTTGTGAACAGGCTCATCAACTGGCGCTGCCGCATTTTTGATTGGAAGTGGTTCGAACAGATTCGGTGATAGTGTAGCTACCGTTTTACTGTTAACCACCAACGACTGAATGATGGGTTGATACAAGGTTTCAGGTACTGGGACGATAACCGTAATAGCCTCAGTGCTTTCAGTATTCACAGCACTGTTAAAATTAGTAGGCAAGTCAGAAGATAAGTTTGCAGGCAAATCTAACGCCGATGAGTATGCAACGAACGCCCCTTTCACGCTGCCGGTGGTATAAAACTGCAAGGTTTGCAGCACGTTTTTACCCATCACTCTGTGAGGTAAAAACTGTTGCCATAAGGATAAGTTTTGCAACGTCTGTTGCGCAGCATCACCATAGGGGGCCAGTTTAGGATTTGCGATAGCTACCTTGTTTTGTGGATTTTCCATTAATTGAACAAGCTGCTTCGACAAGCAATCGGTAAGCTGAACGTTTATTTGTGCAGTGGTGTCTTTCGTAGATGTACGCGCTATTTGATCGCAGCTTCTTCCACTCGATGTCTTACTAGATATTTCACTAAATGCCTGACTTGATAAGTCGCCAGCATAGACAAACGCCAGCTTGCCTTTAGCGTAGTCCACCAAATTGCCGTGGTGCACTAAGTTATTATCAACCAACGCTTGCGGCCGAGCGCGATCTGCAGATAGAAAAACGTCGAAGCTAGCACCATGTTGAATTTGCGCATACAAAGTACCGCTAGAAGAAACCGTTACCGCGACTTCTATGCCGGTAAGCTCAGTAAACTGCTCGGCAACACTCTTTAGCGGTTTTGCAAAGTTTGCCGCAACGGCTACGTTAATTTTTTCGTCGCGCTTGAAATTTACCGACTGGTTTTGTTTTTCGGCACTAATAACGCTCCCTTCATTTACATTATTATTTGCCGCTTCAAAACTACCCGCTTGTGCTGCAGAGCTGTGAAAAAACGTAACACCTGTGGCTACACTAGCACTTGGGCTAGCGCTTGCGCTAACACTTACCAAAATAAGCATGGCCAAGTTAACAAAACTTGAAAGTCGCATTGCTAAAGAAAAGAGCATTACTTTTTGCGCATCCACTTAAGTGCCGCTTTATCGTCAGATGCTTTCGCCTCAACCCATTCAGATTTATCGCCCTTAAATTCTTTTTTCCAAAGCGGTACCGACTGTTTAAGCATGTCCATTAAGTAGCAGGCAGCGTCAAACGCCGCCTGGCGGTGGGGAGCGGCGGCACCTACCCATACAATTTGTTCGTTGTTGTGTATACGCCCTACTCTATGCAGTGCGCCAGCACTGTTAAGTGAAAAGCGTTCGCTCGCTTGTTCAACAAGAAGCATTAACGCTTTTTCAGTCATACCCGGGTAATGCTCTAATTCGATGCCGTCTATATCGCCAGCATTATTAAAGTCTCGCACTAGCCCAGTAAAAGTAACAATCGCGCCGGTGTTGCCGCAGGCATTCTCATCTGCCGACTGTTTTAGCCTAGCGTACAGCTCGCCTTGGTCGAAATCTTCAACCTGAACTAGCGCGAACATAGCTAGCCCCCTGTCACAGGTGGAAATAGCGCCAGCTCATCGCCGTCGCTAAGTATTGTTTGGAGATCGCAAAGCTCTTGATTACAGGCAGTTAGCACACTGCCCTCTAGGGCTAATGCCCACTTGTCACTGCGCGTTTTAAGCTGCGATATCACGGTCTCAATAGTGCTGTTCTCGCTCATATGAAGCGCAATATTGTCCTCTCCCGTAATCTCTCGGGTTTGTGCGAATGTTTTTACCGTTACCTGCATGCTTTGCCTGTTATCTACTTTGTTAAAGTCGCTTTGTGCGCGCTGTTTGATATTTTTAAGCCTGGGAAATGGATTGAGCCTTAAGTGCATTGCTTTCTGAGCGCGTGTACGCTTTATGCACTTTAGGCTCGTTAATTTTTAAGCTCGCTACTTTTCATGTGCACTAGGTGTCAGACTGCCAGTGACCTGTCTTACCGCCTTTTTTCTCCAGTACCCGTATCCCTTCCATATGCATGCCAGGGTCGATGGCTTTGCACATATCAAACAAGGTTAACAGCGCCACATTTACACCCGTGAGCGCTTCCATTTCAACGCCGGTTTTACCGCTTAGCTTGCAATAGCAGGTGGCTTTAATTCGGTTTTGTTCGGCCTGAATGTCGAAGTTTATATCCACCTTTGACAGTGCCAATGGGTGACAAAGAGGAATAAGATCGGCGCAGCGTTTCGCCCCTTGAATACCCGCTACACGGGCAACTGCAAATACATCTCCTTTTGCAATTTTTGCTTCAGAGATTTGGCGAATAACGTCTTCGCTTACGTATAAAAAACCCTCTGCTGTAGCTTCTCGCTTGGTAACGTCTTTGTCGCTAACGTCTACCATGTTAGCTTCGCCACCAGCGTTTAAATGGCTAAAGGTACTCATGCTTGCACCAAATGCTTCACAAAATTACACGGTCTAAAGTCGGCATCAAGCTGGCTAGAAATAATTTTTTCCCACGCCGTACGACACGCGCCTGTTGAGCCTGGTAAGCAGAAAATAACCGTATTATTGGCAAAGCCCGCAACCGCGCGAGACTGAATGGTTGATGTGCCAATCTCTTCATAGCTAATTTGACGGAATAGCTCGCCAAAGCCGTCTACTTCTTTATCGAACAATACACTGATGGCCTCTGGCGTTGAATCACGGTGGGTAAAACCTGTACCACCGGTAATTAATACGGCGTGAATGTTTTTATCGGCAATCCATTTCGACACCACGGCGCGCTGCTGATAAATATCGTCTTTCACCAAATCGCGATCGTAAAGGTTATGGCCAACCGAGGTAAGCGCCTCTTTTAAATAGTCTCCTGACTTATCGTTTTCGAGGGTGCGCGTATCTGAAATAGTTAGTACGGCAATATTAAGGGGTTGGCTGACAACTGACATATGAAATCCTAATTTGATATGCGACATTTTGGCGGTTTTTGATAAAGTACCAGCCAAAATACTAATTGGTAATCACTTTATAAGGGTGCATGCCATGAATTCAACAACTAAGTTGGCATAAACTATGTTTAAAAGCCTAACTCATCAGCAGGCTATGCGTTATAACCGCCACATTGTGCTTCCCAAAGTGGATCTAGAAGGTCAAGAAGCGCTGCTAAACGCCAATATTTGTATCATTGGTATTGGCGGGCTTGGCACCGCGGCTGCTACTAACCTTTGCGCCAGTGGCGTGGGCTCTCTTACACTTATCGACCACGACACAGTTGAGGCCACTAACCTACCAAGGCAAACCTTGTTTAGCGAACAAGATGTAGGCACAAATAAAGTAGAGGCGGCTAAAGCGCGGCTTACTGCAATAAACAGCGACTGCGACATTACCGTAATGGCAGAACCGTTTTCGGCGCCCGGCGCTAGTCAGCTGTCACCAGCGTTAAAACAGGCCATAGAGCGTGCTGACGTTGTGCTTGATTGCACCGACAATACAGACTCGCGAGATTTAATAAACCTACTGTGTTTTAAACTAAATACCCCGCTAGTATCGGGTGCAGCCATTCGCTTTGAAGGCCAGCTTTTCGTAGCTGTACCCGGTGAGAGCCGCTGCTATGCATGCTTGCGGACGCTATTTGAATCGCCTGACCTAAGCTGTGTTGAGGCAGGTATATTCTCGCCAGTGGTAAATATTGTTGGTACTTACCAAGCAATGCTAGCTATGCAAGTATTGATGGATTTCGATAATATTCCTAAAAACACGTTAATGACGTTTGATGCTCTGTCGCACGAGTGGCGAAACTGGAAGTTACCTAAAGGCGTAGATTGCGAGCTATGTGCTTGTTAAGTTTATGTGCATTTGCGGCATGAATTCTAAAAACGTGATTAAAAACAACAGACTAAAACAAAGAACAAGACAGAAAATAGGTTGATTTAAATGACAACCCAAGTAGTGAAAAAACACATGGTAGTGGCGCAAAACGCGTCTGGACGTAACATGAACGTGCCAATTTATCGTATGAAAGGCGCGCGGCCTGGCCCTACTGTGTATATTCAAAGTTCTATTCACGGCGCAGAAGTACAAGGTAACGTGGTTATTTACCATCTTATTCAGCGCTTAAAAGACATGGATATTTGCGGCGAAATTATCCTAGTGCCCAACTGTAATCCCATTGGTACTAACATTAAAGCCGGTGAGTACACATTAGGCCGGTTCGATCCTGTGAACGGCACAAACTGGAACCGCGGCTACTTCTTCGATAAAGATGCAGTTGAACATTTCGCCAAAACAGTCACCCGCGAAGAGTCAATTGAAGGCATAAAACAACGTTTTCGTGCTCATTTATCTAACGCTATCGACAACAAATTGGCTGAACCATGGGGTTTAGGCTTGGCACAGCAGTTAAACCTAAAGCTACAGCAAATGGCGGTCAACGCCGATTTCGTGTTAGATCTCCACAACGGCCCGGTGTCTACCCGTCACGTTTATATTCCCGAGTACGCCAAAGACAGTGCTAAGCTGTTTAACATTCCCCATTGTATTTTTATTCCAAACGTATTTGCGGGGGCGTTGGACGAAGCGACGTTCTGCCCATGGTGGACACTGCAAGAAAGCATAAAAACTAATTTAGCGCGTGAGGTAAGCTTTAACGTTGAAGCGTTTACGCTTGAAATGGGTAGCCAAGAAGTTATCGACTTTAACGAAGGTAATATAGACGCCACCAGTATTCTTAGCTACTTAAACGCCAAAGGCGTATTGCACGAATGCGATATTAAACCGACAGAAATGAAGCGTTTAGGCGTGTATTTAAAAGACTATAAAACCCTGTTTACTAACTGGGGCGGCATGGTGGAGTACATGGCGAAACCAGGCCAAACGGTGAAGAAAGGCGAACCACTGGCGCAAATTTTAAATATTGACGATCTGGATACCGACAACGGCAGCAGGACCTTAGAAGCGCCTTGCGATTTGATCCCTATTCTGCACTTCCCGTCGGCTTCGGTATTGAGTGGGACGCAGCTTTACAAGGTGTTTACTAATTATCGGGAATTGTAGGTTTTATCTACAAATAGATACGATGCGAACTTGGTTGCAACAAATTGGACTAGAGTTTGTTGCAACCGCCCTAAGGGAGTGCTTATTCGCTGATTCATAAAGCAGCTACAAAGCGCACCTTTTTCACGAGAAATATTGGCGAACTACGCAAGGGTCAATAGTCCGTTTTGCTAGATTCACTGAATATTTAGCAAGATAAAGCTTAGTTAATCCTATTTAGTACAAATTCGGCAATTTTTAAATCCTGAACTGCCAAACCCGTTAAATCTACAACCGTTGTCTCTGTTGCCATCGTTGGTCGCCTCCCCTTTGCGATTTCTGCTCCCAACTCGAACACTTGATGTTCACCGATAGCGGATGCACGAAGTGCTCTAGATACCTCACCACGTGTTAAACTTTGCTTTTTACTGTCCACAATAATTCTGGTGGCATTCACCAAAATATCTGTATCCAGCTCCTGCTTCTCGGGTGTATCGGAGCCAATTGCAATTATTAATGTTCCTGCTTGGATCATATTCTGGCTTAGTAACGGTCGGGAAGACGGGGTTGTGGTAATGATTAGGTTTGACTTCCCGGCCAACGACTCCAAGTGCTCGATAAGCTCTACATTATAACCTTCGACTTGCATGGACCGTCTAAAGCGTTCAGCAGCTTCCGTTGAACGTCCCCACACTATTATCTTTTTACATCCTGTCACTTGACTCACTCGCTTCACCTGAAGACGTGCCTGAATACCAGTGCCTACTACCCCAATGGCAGAGACCACGGCAGGAGCAAAATACTTGGCAACAATGGCGCCTGCAATTGCAGTACGATGGTCGGTTAAAATACCTTCATCTTGCAGTAAACATTTGGCTTCACCTGTTTCGGTGGAGAACAGCATCATCAAGCCGTTGCTGGACGGCAAGCCTAATACACTATTGCCATAAAAGCCTGATGCAACCTTAATCACATAATGAACTCCAGCCTTGAGGTAACCGCACTTAACATGTACTTCACCTTTCTCAAGCACTAGCTCACTTACAGGCGGGATGCACGCTAAGCCTTTGGAATAGTCAACAAATCCACTTTCAACATCAAGCAATGGGTCGAATTGCCTCAGCACGGTCAGAATTTCAGATTTAGTGACAATCTTCATGTTTACACCCCATATTTGTGCTTCACATAATGACTAATTCTCTCCAACCCTTTTTCTAAATGATCGCTAGGCGCGCCTATTCCTACTCTGAAGTAACCGTCTAAGCCATACACATCACCAGGTAAAATAAGCACGCTCAATTCTTGTCTAAACTCGTGGGCAAGCTCAGTCGAGTTAACTGGTAAATCATAACGAATAAATGCCATACCTCCTGCCTTGGGCGGTACAAACGAGGCCCAGGAATTTTCATCGACCCACTCACTAATTCTATTTAGATTATCTATTAAGAATTCTTTACTGCGGGTTAATACCTGATGCCGAAAGGTTGGTTCTAGCACTATATTCGCTACATATTCGCTTACAGCACTAGTGGTGATGCTGGTATAATCCTTACACTGCCACGTTTTGTAGATGTCGTCGGGTAGCCCAACTAGCCATCCTAGGCGTAAACCAGGCATCGCCATAGCTTTTGACAAGCCGCAGGTAATAATCGCCTTTTCATATTCATCTGCAAAACTAGGTAGTTCATTTCCATCAAACTCCGCACCTTTGTATACCTCATCAGCATGGATATAAATGTCGTGCCGTTTTGCAAAGTTCACCAATTCCTGTATTTGTTCAAGAGGCAGCGTAGATCCCGTTGGGTTGTTGGGATGACAAATAGTGAGCATCTTGGTGTTAGCAGATATACTTTTTTCTAGCAGTTCAAAGTTTGGTAGCCAACCGTCTTGTTCCAATAATGGAATTTCGACGACCTTCACCCCTAACGACCTAGCCCACCCAGCTATCTGCATGTAGTTAGGAACAATAACTATTAGCTCATCGCCTTTTTCAAGTAAGCTCATTACCATTAGGAAATTTGCTTCAGCCGAGCCATTTGTAACGATTACATTGTCAGAAGTTCGATTGCTGTATAGGGCAGCAATGCGCTCTCGAAGTTGCACACTACCATTAGTCCAACCGTATCCAAGTTCAATACTCAATAGCTCTTGTTGCTGCTCCTGATTGAGCAGTTCGTTTAATCGATATGGGTGAACACCGCTATCAGATAGGTTCAGTTCAACTAAGTTTTCATAGAGTGATTGGATTCGTTCAAGTGTAAATTCATCGATTTGCATGATTTGTCTTCTGTAGGTCAATTGATACTGCTCAGTGTATGCTTGACCTGCTAAGCGATGAATAACACAATAATTGAATTTCGCGCATTTAACTTTGTAAAACAAAGGAAAAGGTTGCGTTTACTTTGGAAAAATAAGATGGACAAGATTAACAGAAATATTCTACATATTTTGCAGTCTGAGGGGCGTATTTCCTTCTCGGAATTAGCGAAACGTGTCCACCTTTCCGCCCCCGCGGTTGCTGAACGCGTAAAGCGATTAGAAGAGGAAAGCGTAATTACCGGCTATACTGCAACAATCGATAGCCACAACATGGGATTACCTATTACAGCCATGGTTCAAGCCCGTGTATTTATTGGTAAGGAGCCGCAAATACTAGCATTTATGAAAGAACGGCTAGAGGTCGTTGAAGGATACAATGTGACGGGTGAACGCGCCTTCATAATGAAAGTAGCGACAGATTCAATGAAAGCACTAGACGGCTTTTTGGAAGATCTATCAATAATGGCAGAGTCCAATACAATGATGATATTGTCCAGCGTGACGAGGAAGCCGCTCACAATTTAAGTACAATTTATCCCATCCAAACCAATATCATGTTTAAACTCTCCACGTCCGTTAAACACGCCAAAACCAACATCGGTTGCTTTAAGCTGTAAATCTACAACCCAGTCTGTTTGTTCAATTGGTTTTAATTCAAAACGGTGTAAAGGAAGTGGGCATTTTAAGTAAAAGTTATGATAAGCCTTTCCCAAAGCACCTTGGTCTAGGGTATGCACGTAAATAGTGTTTTTGCCTATTTCAAATTCTTTATGAAAGTAGTCTGTATTATCGGTTAACACCATATCCATTGCGACGTCAAAAAAACCTAGGTTAACCTGAATAAAAGCCACTACAGCGATAAAAATGTTAAGGATGTTAGAAACCCATTTATTTTTTAACAAAAGCTTAAGTGCGCCTTTCTGCTTAAAAATCAGGTAAACACCTACACATACCGCTATCAATTTCACCCAGGCTACCATATCCCCGACCTGTGACATGAGCTTTGGGGAATGGTAGTTCATCCCCCACAAAACACTCCCATTAACGCTTTCAGCTAAAGGTATGAGAATTAGCAGTAGCCCAACAAATACAGGAATACGCCGTACCGCAGCATCCCTGTGCGGCATTGACGTTTTTTTACTACTATGGTTTTGCATCAGCAGCGTCCTTGGTAGCAGCGCATTTTAAATCGGCGAACCTGGCGGTAGCGGCTCTACTTCAAAGGTACTTGGCCATGCCTTACTAGCCCAATAAGTATCGAACTGTTCTTTCAGTATTTCATACTGATTGTCGTCTGCTTTGTCGTCTAACCATTCGCTAAATTCAAGCAGAGCAAGTTCGGCTTCCATTTTTACTTCAGGCGCCAACTTATCGTTAGTTACTGCTTTCATCACTGCATTTAACGCCACTAACTGTAAGCGTTTTGCTAATGGGCTTTGTGACTTATTTTTATACCAGTGAACGTTAAGTATTTGCTTCACCAGCATAGAAACGCCTACTTTTTTGCGTCTGTCATTAGTGCTTCTTGTTTGCCACTCTAAGCGGTTTAAGCGCTCTGGGTGCAATAGTAATTCAAACGCAAAGTTAGATGCAGAAGCGGCCGCAGAAACAGGGTCTAACATTAACCCCATTTTGCCCTTAAAGTGCTCGCGAGTAATATCGTCGCCATACGCTGTCGGTGGAATAAGGGCGAGTACCGATTCAGGTATCGTCAGGTAATCAGCGGTTGTGACCGTAATTAACTGCTGCATAGCGCGTTGTTGCACCGCAGGTGCTACAAACTGTTGGCCCTGTGCCTGGGTGTAGTCACCTTTGCGTTCGTATTCATACACTAAACCGCCGACTTGCTTTGCTACAGCTTCTAGCTGATAGCGATGTAGCAAGTAAATAGGTACTAAAGCATTTTCAAGAGAGGATAAACTGCTATTTGGGCTTAAGGTGTCTAAACCTAAATTGGCTAACGCCAGTTCGCGTACTTGTGAAATTTCATCGAAAGCATCTAGCGGATTGCTACCGTTTTCCCACATATGGCCGTTTGCTGATGCATGACGACTGCTGCGCGTATCTGGGTCTGACTTAAAGCTCAAGCCTTCATTGCGGCCTTTTACGATAATCTTTGCCAAGGCTTCGGCTTCTTCTACATCGCTGGCAAAGTCTTGATAGCCATACGCTACGGCGTGAATATCCCATGCGCCTATGCCTTTGTCATACGCGCCTTCTAGGCTAATTTTGCCGTTTTTAATACTAATTTTGGGGTGAGGATAATCCATTACCGACGCACGGTTATTTTCACTTGCCGCAAAGTTGTGGGCTATACCCAATGTGTGCCCTACTTCGTGGGCTGAAAGTTGCCTAATGCGGTCTAAAGCCATTTCTTGCTGTGCAGTGGTGTCGGTGCTCCCGTCCTTAAAAGGACTGGTTAGGCCAAGGGCAATTAAATAATCTTGTCTTACACGCAATGAGCCGAGCGTAACGTGACCTTTGATAATTTCACCAGTGCGCGGGTCGACAACCGACGAACCATAAGACCAACCGCGCGTTGCGCGATGTACCCAGTTGATTACGTTATAGCGCACGTCCATTGGGTCGGCACCTTCGGGCAATACTTTCACCTGAAACGCATCTTTGTAGCCTGCGGCTTCATAGGCTTGATTCCACCAGCTCGCCCCTTCTTTAAGCGCGGTCATTACGGGTTCTGGAATACCAGGATCTAGGTAATACACAATAGGCTCCACTGCTTCGCTCATTGCAGCATGCGGGGTTTTCTTGTTTAAACGATGGCGGGTAATAAAACGCTGTTCAGTAGGCTCGCTGATAGGCGTTGAATAATCAAAGTAACTGAATTTCCAGTAGCCCGAGTACGGGTGGTACTCTCTGGGCGTGTAATTGTCGTCAGGCAGAGCCACAAACGAATGATGCAAGTGCACCGACAAGCTTTCTGGGTCGGGCGTAACTTGCTGCACGTATTCGCCTGGCTTCTTACCTGCAAAGGTGACTAAAGCCTCTAATTCAGTATTCTTTTCAAAGCCTTTGGTTTTAGGTAAATACACGCCGCTTCGCATGTTATCTACGCTAAAACTGCCTTGGTTAGTTCCCGCTAAGCGATTGCCAATGCCATGGATATCGCTTAATAAGAACGGTGTGTAATCTATTAGACTGGCGCTGTCGTTTTTGGCTACCAGCGTAAAACCTGCGATAACCGAATCAGCAAAGGCTTCATCAATGCTCTGTTTCTCAGCGTCGCTGCCATGGGCTGCTCGGTATTTGGTGTTGTGCTGCTTTAATAAAACCTTGTTTCCAAATTTTTCAAAGCTTACTAAACGCGTATTGCCTAGCTGGCCGCGATCAAGGCCAATGTCGTTAGACCCTACGCCATAAGGCAAGCTGCTTTGAAACAGGTATTCGGCGTGGGCTGTTGGCACCGCCAAGTAAACTTTGTCGCTTTCATCGTCATAGTAAACAGGAATTAAACCATCTTTTTTGGTCATATCGCTGGTGAATTCACCAATGCTTGGCAGCGCAGCCAACGCGGAAGACGTAGACACGACAAATAATACCGTAATCGCAATGGCCGATTTACCCGATGCTTTTACTTGTCGCGCCGCTTTATGAAAAATGTTCAATTGCAGCATGCAGTTAGTCCTTATTATTGTGAATTTCTAGCCTACCCTATGTGGTGGGTTTTGCCCATGGTAGTTCATCGTTTAATGCGCTCTTTTTGCTTATTATTTAGGTGTGAACGGGCTTGGTTTTTACTACCGAAGGTAATGCACTAAAAACGCAACTATATGGAAGAAAACAGCTGGCATTGACTCTGCTCAATTGCCGTTTAAACATTCAAAAACATGAGCGACGCCAAATTATTTGATCTTGGTCAACACCAAGCTTTGTTTGAGTTGTAGAGGTATTTTACGGCTTATAAAATCCGCCGCCTTGTTTAAAGCGTCTAGTAGCGGTTTTTATCTATGACTTCAAAATTATCACCTAATCGCAGCTCTTCTAACCTACGTGAAGACTCAGTTTCAACATTGCCAAACCAAACGTTAATCGCGCCAGAGTTGCTTGCACCTGCGGGTAGCTTACGCAACATGCGCTACGCTTTCGCCTATGGCGCTGATGCTGTTTATGCTGGGCAGCCACGCTACTCGCTTCGCGTAAGAAACAACGAATTCAGCCTTGAGAACTTAGCGATAGGCATAGAAGAAGCACATGCTTTAGGTAAAAAGTTCTATGTAGTAAGCAACATTGCTCCGCACAACAGTAAGCTAGGTACCTACCTTAAAGATATTTCACCAGTAATTGCTATGAAGCCCGATGCGTTAATTATGTCAGACCCAGGGCTTATTATGATGGTGCGCGACGCCTTCCCTGAAATGCCTATTCATTTAAGTGTACAGGCTAATGCGGTGAACTACGCCACGGTGAAGTTTTGGCAGAAACAAGGCATAGAGCGCGTTATTTTGTCCCGAGAGCTCTCTTTGGAAGAAATTGAAACTATTCGCGAGCATGTTCCAGACATGGAGTTGGAAGTGTTTGTGCATGGCGCGCTTTGTATGGCGTATTCGGGGCGCTGCTTATTGTCTGGATATATGAATAAACGCGATCCTAATCAGGGCACTTGTACCAATGCTTGTCGATGGTCTTACGATGTTAAGGCTGGCGAGGAAAACGAAACTGGCGACATCGTTCTAACCAGTGAGATTAATAAGGCAATTACAGCACCTCAAGTGGTAATTCCTACCCTTGGTGAAGGCACGCCAAGCCCCAAAGTGTTTATGTTAGAAGAAAAGGAAAAGCCTGGAGAACTGATGCCAGCTTTTGAAGACGAACATGGCACCTATATTATGAATTCTAAAGATTTGCGTGCCGTGCAACATGTTGGCAGGTTAACCCAAATGGGCGTGCATAGTTTAAAAATAGAAGGCCGCACTAAATCACATTACTACTGTGCCCGAACCGCTCAAGTCTATAGAAAAGCAATTGACGACGCGGTAGCAGGAAAGCCTTTTGATAGTACATTAATGGGAAGCTTGGAAACTTTAGCTCATCGAGGTTATACCGAGGGTTTCTTGCGTCGCCATGCGCACCACGCGTATCAGAACTATGAGTATGGCCACTCAGTCAGCGATAAACAGCAATTTGTTGGTGAAGTGATTGATCGTTGTGAAGGGTCTGGCTATGCAATTATAAACGTTAAAAACAAATTTTGTGTAGGTGACTCGCTTGAGTTGATGACGCCAAGCGGCAACATTACCTTTACGCTAAATGAGATGCTGGATAAGAGAAACCATTCTATTAAGGATGCTAAAGGTTCAGGGCACCTAGTAAGAATACCGATACCCAGCGATGTGTCTTTAAATTTTGCCCTACTACTGCGAAATCTAGATGAAGGCGTTGATACCCGCAATCCGTTTCGAAAAGCACCTAGTGCAGTAACACCCGAAAACGCAAGCGAGACATAATGTATGGCACTGCTTATTCTTGATAGCTGCATTAACTGCGATATGTGCGAGCCCGAATGCCCTAATGCCGCTATAAGCATGGGTAATAAAGTGTATGAAATAGACCCTTTGCGCTGTACAGAATGCGTGGGGCATTACGATGCGCCTACTTGCGCAGCGGTATGCCCTATCGATGTGGTTAAGCCCGACCCGAACAATAGAGAGTCACTAGACGAGTTGGCCGAAAAGTTTGTTCGTTTAAATAGTTAGCTATGAAGTAAGTCAGCGAGTTAATTGTACTTCTCGAAGAATTCCCTTGAATCATGACCAAGAGTGATCACTAATTGCGGTACAGTTTGAATTGGCACTTACTAATAAGGGTTTTATTTTGAAGTTTGCCTCTCGCGCTACGGCGATCTCCCCGTTTCTTGCTATGGCCTATGGCGAAAAAGCCACGGCACTAGAACAGCAAAGTAAAGATGTTATAAGACTAAATTTAGGCGAGCCTGATTTCGGCGCACCCGCGGCAGTGCTCGCCGCAATGAAAGAAAGCTTAAATGCCCCAGTTTTTCCCTATACCTCGGCGCTGGGCATGCCTGAACTACGTGAAGCCATTGCACACTTTTATGAAGTTAAACATGGCGTAGCGGTAAGCCCTTCTAGAGTGGTCGTGACCGCTGGGGCTTCTGGCGCTTTACTTTTGGCAAGTGCTGCCTTGGTTGAATCAGGCGATAACGTGATATTGGGCGACCCTTCTTACCCTTGTAACCGACGTTTTTTAAACGCATTTGGTGCAGAGGTAACGCTGGTACCAACACGCAGTGAAGATAACTTTCAGCTAACCGCAACAAGTGTTGCCGATAATTGGAAGCACAACACGAAAGGTGTACTTATTGCCACACCTGCCAATCCTACTGGTACGGTTATAGATGCAGAAGAGTTGACTAAAATTGGCGAGTACTGCAAATCCAAAGGTGGCTTTTTAATTGTTGACGAAATTTACTTGGATCTATCGCTTTCGGCTGATCTTGAAGTACGCAATGATACATTCGCTTCCCAATCGACCTTGGGCACTGATACCAAACTTCAAACCGTACTTGCCAATGCACAGCTTGAAGAAACAGTGGTCGTAATAAACAGTTTTTCCAAATATTTTGGCATGACCGGCTGGCGTCTTGGCTGGTGTGTGGTACCTGAAGCAATGACGCCCATCGTTGAAAAACTCGCGCAGAATTTGTTTATTTGCCCCTCTACCCTATCGCAAAAGGCCGCTCTTGCGTGCTTTAAACCAGAAGCATTGGCGCAATGCGAGCAAAACCGCCATACGCTGGAAAAGCGTGCTTCCCTTGTTTTTAGTGCACTTGAAAATATGGGGCTTGGTTTAGATGCAAAGCCTGACGGTGCGTTTTACGCCTACATCAATATTAAACATACGGGCTTAACTGCAATTGAATTTTGTGATGCCCTACTTTCACAACATCATGTAGCGCTTACGCCGGGTAATGATTTTGGTGAGCACAATGCCAACCATTACGTAAGACTGTCTTTCGCCACTAGCATTGAACGCTTGGAGGAAGGGCTTTTACGGCTTGCTGAGTTTGTAGAATCATTAAGCTAACGCTTTTTTATGCTCACCATTTAATTTCGTGAATAGACAAATATTACCGAAAAAAATGATAGATATGGGTGCTTGTGCGTATATTGAGTAACGCATATTGATGACACGTGTCGAAACGAAATAAAACAGGACAAAACAATGAGTAACGAACGGGAATTTGATGTAGTTATTTTCGGTGCTACAGGTTTTACGGGTAAGTTAGTAGCTGAATATTTTCAGGCTCAGTATGGCAGCGACAGCAGCGTTAAGTGGGCGGTCGCAGGCCGAAACGAAGCTAAACTCAACGGCGTAAAAAAGGAGCTAGGCATTAGTGAAAGCGTTGCTAGCATTGTAGCCGATGGTGATGATGGCGACGCGCTAGATGCGTTGACGAAGCGCACAGCCGTTGTACTTACCACTGTTGGTCCGTATCAAATTTACGGTGAAAAGTTACTTTCTGCATGTGTAGATAACGGCACCGGCTATACAGATCTTTGCGGTGAGCCAGCCTGGATGCACCAAATGATCAATAAATACGAAGCGAAAGCTAAAGAAACCGGCGCAAACATTGTGTTCTCGTGTGGCTTTGACTCTGTGCCTTTTGACCTTGGTGTGTACTACCTTCAAGAACATGCAAAAAAGCAAACTGGCGATGTCATTGAATATGTAAAAGGTCGCGTTCGTAAAATGCAGGGCACGTTCTCTGGCGGTACGGCTGCAAGTTTAAAAGCGACCATGGCGGCTGCGCACAAAGATAAGTCTGTCATGGCTGCACTTATTAACCCGCACTCATTAACCGATGGCGCGTCAAATCAGCCACAGCCCGATGGCAATAAACCTTACTTCGATGAGCAGTTAGGCACATGGGTTGCACCATTTATTATGGCGGCCATCAATACTAAAAACGTTCATCGCACGAACTACCTGGGCGGATATAGCTACGGCAAGAACTTTCAGTATGATGAAATGATGATGACTGGCCCAGGTGAGAAAGGTGAAGCCATGGCGAATCACGTTGCCAAAGATAAGTCGCTTGCTAGTGATGATGGCCCTAAACCAGGTGAAGGCCCGAGCAAAGAAGAGCGCGAAAATGGCTTTTACGATGTCATGTTTGTGGGTACCGCTACCAATGGTGATATGCTAGCTGTATCGGTAAAAGGCGACAAGGATCCAGGCTACGGCTCTACCAGTAAAATGATTTCAGAATCTGCCCTTTGCTTGTGCAAAGACGTTAGTTTATCTGGTGGTTTCTTCACACCTGCGGCAGCACTTGGTAACAAGCTTATCCGCCGTTTAGAAGAAAAAGCAGGCTTAACGTTTGCTATCGAGAAATAGCGATTCAAAAAACGAAGGCTGAACACAAATTGCGTTCAGCCTTTTCTCTCTGCGCTAGGTGTTATTGTTGTTTTTTAAGCGAGTACCGCTTTTAATGCTTTAACGCACGCGTCAGTTTCTTCAGGTGTCCCTACGCTAATGCGTGACCATGAGTCGTACCCAGGCCATGTGCGCCCTACAACCTTTATGCCTTGAGCTTTCATCTTTTCTGCAAATTTATCGTGCGGCATGCCCGTATCCATGTAAATAAAATTCCCTTGTGGATTTGGCGCAAACGGCTGCTTTAACTCTTTGGCTACTTTAACTAATTTGTCCCGCTCAGTTTTAATTCGCGAACGCATCGTGTTTAAGTTTCCGTGGTCGTCCATACTCGCCATACCCGCTACTAATGCCAGGTAATTCACACCACCCATGCGCAGCATACCGCCCATTGTTTTAGCTTGCTCAGCAGGCATGATGGCGTAACCGAGACGCTGTCCCGCCATGGCGTGAATTTTAGAGAAGGTGCGGCAAATCACCACATTGTACCCTTCAGCTACTAGCTTCGATTGCACATTAGCGGGGTAAGCATCAGACATTTCAATGTAGGCTTCATCGATGAAAACCTGTGCTTTTTTCGATACGCGTTTTGCAAAAGCGGTAAGCTTCGCCGCATCTACCATGCTCCCTGTCGGATTATTTGGATTACATACGTACACAGCAGTCGTATCTTCGGTTACTGCTGCTTCAATTGCATCTAGATCAAAAGTCATATCATTGGCTAACGGCACGTAGGTCACGTCTGCCCCCATAAACTCAGCGCCCCGTGGTACGCCTTCGTAGGTTGCCATAGACGTTACCAGCTTATTGCCGTTTTTGGTGATCCAGTCCGCATAGCCAAAAAGAATAGGTGAAGATCCATTCGTAATTACGATTTGCTCAGCAGATACGCCTTCTTGCTCAGCAATTTTTTGCGCTAACACTTCAACCGTAGCGTCGGTATAACGCGCTAGGTTTAAAAGCTCGCTTTGCATTGCCTTTGCGGCTTTTTTTGACGGCCCAAAGGCATTTTCATTCGACGATAGGCGAATAAGACCATCGTTTACATTTGGGGTAGCAGACGGGAAGTGTTCAGTTTGCATCCCTGCGGCACGAAGGTCGCCCATAATACTGTCAACGCTGGTCGTTAGCGCTACTGCTCCTGCACCTAATCCCACTGACTTTAACCAATTACGGCGTGAAGAATTCACGGTGCTCTGTTGTTCATTTTTATTCATATTTCGCTCTGTCTTCCGTCTACATTCACTTTAGACTAAAGGCTTAATTTTAAACGCGCAATAGCATAAAAACGCTAAACCATTGACATAAATGCACTTTCTACGTGCATGTGGCGCACTAAAATTGACAACATAAGAAGTTTTAACGCGTTAAGTCGTTACATTACGGTGCAGCGTTATTTTGTCGTTTTTAGCGTTTGCGATGAATGACATTTTTTCTGATGTTAAAGGCGCAGCACTCTCTCGCTATTGGTTCTTCGCACTTGAAGCCTGCCTTTTATACGACTGTGTAATCCATCTATATAAATACAAAGTAAGAATTACGGCGAAATATTAATCGATTACTCAATATGCAAAACAGGAGTTAAATATGGCTAAGGACCACGGCAACCAAATTAAAAACGACGACACTTACGAAGCCCTTCGCGACGAAGGCTACAGTAAAGAAAAGTCGGCGCGCATTGCCAATGCGCAAGCCAATAGCGAACAAACGCCTTCTAAAGATGGTGGAAAAGGCAAAAAGTACGAGGATCGCACTAAAGATGAACTGTATCAAAAGGCCAAGGAAGTCGGCATTGAAGGTCGCTCTAAAATGAGCAAAGACGAATTAATTGATGCGTTACGCAATCATTAGTGGCGGATAGACCGCCACATACAAAAACTGGTCACTGTGGCGGTGATGATTACGTTTTATCAGACACGCATAATTTGTGCATTTCGTGGCAAACCTTAACTTCAAGTAAAGATCTACCACCTCAATAGTAGGCGACTAGCTCTTCGCCCGCTCAATATATGACAATATTTCATGATAAAATGAAAATAAGTCATTTTTATTCATAGTTAAACCAACGTATAACGTGTTCATAGCTTTTACAGCAGTCTCACTACTCGGTTTAACTTTAGGAATAGAAGCGCATTCTCATGAACAACAACGTGAACACAGATTTCTCTTTTACTATTAACAGCGTTCAGTTTAATGAAGATTATCGCCCTTCAGACAACACACGCATCACCACCAACTTCGCCAATTTAGCTCGTGGTCAACGCCGCAAAGAAAATTTGCGCGATGCACTAAGCATGATAAACAACCGCTTCAATGCACTGGCTAGCTGGGATAATGAAAGTGGCGATCGCTATGCTGTCGAACTTGAAATTGTGTCGGTAGATATCGACGTTGAGGGTAACGGCAACACATTCCCAACTATCGAAATCTTACAAACCAATATAATTGACAAAAAAACGGGTAAACGCACTCAAGGTATTGTAGGAAACAACTTCTCGTCTTATGTTCGCGATTATGACTTTAGCGTTCGTCTATCTAATCACAATCGTGGCCAGTCTTCGTTCAGTGTCCCTACCGATTTTGGTGATCTGCACGGAAAGTTGTTTAAGTATTTCGTTAATTCAGAAGCCTATAAAGCACATTTTTCAAAGCTGCCGGTCATTTGTTTAAGCGTTTCCGACAATAAAACCTACCGTCGAACAGAAAATCAGCACCCCGTTTTAGGTGTTGAATATCAGCCTAATGAATCATCACTAACTGAACAGTATTTCAAGAAGATGGGCTTAAACGTGCGCTATTTCATGCCACCAAACAGTGCTGCTCCTTTTGCATTTTATTTCTTTGGTGATTTGTTAAACGACTACACCAATTTAGAACTTATCAGCACTATTGCTACGATGGAGACCTTCCAGAAAATTTATCGCCCTGAGATTTATAACGCTAACGCCCAGGCAGGTTTAAGCTACAAACCAAACTTGAAAAATAGCGATCACTCAGTGACTCGCATTGTTTATGACCGTGAGGAGCGGACTCATCTAGCCGTTGAACAAGGCAAGTTCGTAGAAGAGAACTTTATAAAGCCTTATCAACACAAGTTAGCGCAATTCACAGCAAGCTACGCCTGATCCGTTCATTTAGATACTTGCGATATTCAAACCGCACATGTTGCGACTACAAAACTATGATAAGGGCAGCACGTTCTGCCCTTCGCGCATCCATACAAATTATTGATTAGAAGAAAGCGAATCACATGAAAAAACTACTCCCCACTTCAATTGCAGGCAGTCTTCCAAAACCATCGTGGCTTGCACAGCCTGAAACCCTGTGGTCGCCTTGGAAGCTAGAAGATGAAGCATTAGAGGAAGGCAAAAAAGACGCGCTTCGCGTTACGCTTCAGGAACAAGCTCTATCAGGCATCGATATTGTGTGTGACGGTGAGCAAACCCGTCAGCATTTTGTAACTACTTTTATTGAGCACCTTGACGGTGTTGATTTTGAAAACCGTAAAACCGTACGTATTCGCAATCGCTACGACGCTAGCGTACCTGTCGTTACCCATGCTGTTACACGGCCAAAATCAGTGTTCGTTGAAGACGCAAAGTTCTTAAGGAGCCAAACCGATCAGCCTATAAAATGGGCGTTACCTGGCCCTATGACGATGGTTGATACGCTGTACGACGACCATTACAAAAGTCGCGAAAAACTTGCGTGGGAGTTTGCCAAGATATTAAACCAAGAGGCAAAGGAGCTTGAGGCTGCTGGTGTTGACATTATCCAGTTTGATGAACCTTCGTTTAACGTATTTTTCGATGAAGTCAATGAATGGGGTATTGCCGCATTAGAAAGAGCCATTGAAGGGCTTAAATGCGAAACTGCAGTGCACATTTGCTACGGATATGGCATCAAAGCTAATACCGATTGGAAGAAGACATTAGGCTCTGAGTGGCGACAATATGAGGAGAGCTTTCCTAAGTTAGCAAAATCCAATATTGATATGGTTTCTCTGGAGTGCCATAACTCTCATGTACCCATTGAACTGATCTCGCTTCTTAAAGGCAAAAAAGTGATGGTGGGCGCTATTGATGTTGCAACTGACACAATAGAGACACCAGAAGAAGTAGCAGCTACATTACGTGAAGCATTAAAGTACGTGGATGCCGACAAACTCTACCCTTGTACAAACTGTGGTATGGCCCCCCTTTCACGACAGGTTGCTCGAGGCAAGCTTGAGGCGCTCAGCGCTGGCGCTGAAATAGTAAGGCAGGAATTAGCTCAGAAGCTCAGTGCTTAATACGCCTCAAAACTTTTGTTAAGCAAGAGCATTTTGAAAGCGCACTAAAGCCCATATCAAAGTGGGCTTTTTTATTTCTAGCGGTTCAAAACAGTATCAGCGTTATTCTCATCTATTCGACCTTATTTAAGGTTAACTCCCTTACATTATTTATAGTTTCTACAGAATCAAGGATAATTAAAAACATCATTAAGAAATAAGATAGAAAATATAACACATGGAGAAGCAACAAATATTTAACTTATGAGCAACATTAGCAATTACCTGATTTAAAACAGCGACAAAACAACTATTATTCACGTTAAAAAAAGAAACTTTAATATACACGGTTTAAATTTACTCAGTTAGTGCAATATACGAGCAAAAACCTTCTAACTCAAAATTAACCAAGCAAATGAAAAAAAAGACGAAAACCGCTTAATAAGCGCTCTAAAAAGACACTTTTCGACCACATGGTCAATATAAAAACAATTATTGAGCATTATTAATACAAAACTCAAAAATATTAATTAAACCTACTATTTATAATTTCTTTAAAATTAAGTTAACTCTTTCATAGCTAGAATTTAATTCACCGCAAAAAATTGATTTATTTAATACTAGATAATTAGAATGCGCGCCATTGCAACATAAGTAAAAACTACGCATGCAATTTGGCTAGCCCTTGCCTATTTACGGGGCGTTAACCAACAACAAGCACGTAAATCTAATTCACTAGGAACAATCCATGAAAAATATTGCAACTGCAGTTCAGTTAGCATTAGCAGGAAGTGTCGCGTTGACCTCAGGCAACGTTCTTGCACAGGACTCAACAAATGAAAGCGCTGACGTTGAAAAAATTCAGGTCACCGGTTCTCGTATCTCTCGTCAGGGCGCTATCGCTCCATCACCAGTAACAGCCATTTCTGGTGAGTCACTTCTTAATTCAGGTGCGATGAACATTGGTGAGGTGCTTAATGAGCTTCCTTCACTTGCAAACACATTCTCATTGGGTAATTCAGGTCAATTTATTGGAACTGCCGGTCTAAATATTCTTGACCTACGCGGTATGGGTACTGACCGCACGTTAGTATTGGTAGACGGTAAACGTCACGTATCTTCTTCAGCAGGCTCTGCAGCGGTAGATACCAACACCATCCCTACTTCGTGGATTGAGCGCGTAGAAATCGTTACTGGCGGTGCTTCTGCGGTTTATGGTGCAGATGCAGTAACTGGTGTTGTTAACTTCATTCTTAAAAAGAACATTGAAGGTTTCGACGTGAGTGCGACGCAAGGCTTTGCACAGGAAAACGGTTATAAGAACGATAAATACCAAGCATCATACGGCTTTAACTTCGACAATGATCGCGGCAACATTGCTTTTGCAGCCGAATACAGCTCACAAGAAGCTTTAGAGGCCCTTGACAACCCTTGGACTGCAACGTCGTATCGTAATATGAGCTTTGAAAGCATCATGGGATACGAGCGCAGTGAAGACCAGTTAAATTCAACGGCATTTCCTGACAACTTTTACACTGCTAATGCGGGCTACTACACACTAAACAACTCTGGCGTCTTTGGCGGCAACTCTCAGACTTTCAACGCTGACGGTTCAATTCGCGAAATCTACACCGGTGACCAAGTAGACGGTGCGTTCTGCGCAAACTGTGATTCGTTTAACCTGCGCCAGTTTACGCAGCTTCAGCCTGAGTTTGATCGTACTAACCTAAATGTAAAAGGTAACTACGAGCTAAACGACGACACCACAGTGTATGCACAGGCTAAGTACGCGCGTACTCGTGCAATTACAATGGGCCAGCCTGCTTTCTTCTATGGCGGCTCAGAGACAACCATTTATCGTAACAATGCCTTTCTAGATGATAGCGTTGCCGCATACATGGATGAAAACGAACTAGACAGCATTCAGCTTAACCGCATGATGACTGACCTAGGGCGCCGCACCGAAGCAGACGAGCGTGAAACTTACCGCTACGTGCTAGGTATCGAAGGCTACATTGGTGACGAGTGGAACTACGAGGCATTTGTAAACTACGGCAAAACTGAATTAGAGCGTGAGAACCGCAACAACCTTGTTTTGCAAAACTTCGAAAATGCACTTAATGCAGTAACTGACGGCGATGGAAACATTGTTTGTGCGTCAGGTAGTGATGACGGCTGTGTACCGCTGAACATTATGGGCTTTGGTCAGCCTTCACAAGAAGCAATTGACTACGTCAATACTACATCAGTTGGCACAAGCAAAATTGAACAATACAACGCTGGCGCAACCATCGCAAACTCTGGTATTTATGAATTACCTGCAGGATACGTTGGCTTTGCAGCCGGTGTTGAATATCGCAAAGAAAAAAGCGAAATTGAAGAACCTGATAATGCAGCGGGTACCTTTTTCAACACTCTAGGTGAAGATAAAGGCGATTACGATGTATCAGAAGTATTTACTGAAGTTACTATTCCACTACTTGCCGATCTCCCTGGCGTAGAAATGCTGACATTTGATACTGCGGCGCGTATTGCCAACTACTCTTCGATTGGCAACGCGAAAAGCTGGAAGCTTGGTCTAGATTGGAAAGTGTATGAAGATTTACGTCTACGTGCGACAAAATCATCTGCACTACGCGCGCCGAACATCGGTGAACTTTATGGTGAAGCAAGCCAAACCTTCTTCCGCGTAGACGATCCATGTCGTACAGACAACCTTGCTGACTTAGCCAACGCCGACCAACGCATTGCAAACTGTGCAGCGTTAGGTATCCCTGCAGATTTCAACTCTGATTACGACTCAGCAACGCTAGAAGGCGTAAACGGTGGAAACATCGACTTGCAAGCGGAGAGCTCAATCTCTAAAACACTAGGTGTTGTCTATACTCCTAGCTGGTTTGAAGGCTTTACCGCTACTGTTGACTACTGGGAAATCGAGCTGACAGACGCGATTTCGTCTATTGACGGCCAAACAATTTTGGACCGCTGTGTTGACTCTGAGTCGGGTATTAACAACGTATACTGTGGCCTTATCGACCGTGATGGAACTACCGGTGAAATCACTCAGATTCGCAGCTATGCATTGAACATCGCGGGTCAAGAAGCCAAGGGTATCGACTTCGAACTAGGATATGATTTCGACGCGCTAGAAGGTGCATTCCGTACTAGCTTGATTGCGACTTACCTAAAAGACCGCAAAGAATTCCCATTCCAAGATAACCCTGAAGTATTCTATCAGTACGCAGGTACGGCAGGAGAATCTGATTGGCAGGGTGTATTCACCATCAACTATAGCCGTGGTGATTGGGAAGCAAGCTGGAAAACTCGCTACCTAGAACGTTCAAGCCTTTACGACAACCAAGAGTTAGCGCGTAACCCAAATCCGAGCAACCGTATGGAACTGCCTTCATACGCTGTGACTGACGTGACCGCGGGTTACAACTTTGCTAACGGTGTTAGCCTAACCGTGGGTATTGATAACCTGTTTAACCGTGCGCTACCGACAGGCACGACAGGCACGGGTTCAATAGACGGCGCGTACGACAACATTGGCCGCTTCGGTTACGTTACCGTAGCGTACAAAATGTAATTTACGTAATATTGAGCAATGATAAAAACGGCGCTTATTAGCGCCGTTTTTTTATTATAAAGTTAACATGACGTCATTTTATTGCTATATAAACGTCTATATGGTTGCCACTCACATAGTGCTCGAAGTCTATTGAAAACGTCCTTTCATACTCGGCACCTCCTTCTGTGAAATAGCGCCAAATATCGCTCCATGCATCAATGGCAATTTGCGGCATTTCACCTTGTCGCGAAAAAACGAGATACTTTCCTGCGGGAATAGTGATGTGCTCAACCTTTAAATGTTCGGGCACTGAGTCACCGTCAAACCCAGCCAACACGGAAAAGTCACCGGAATGATCGGATTCGTAGTTGAAATACACGCCATACACTCGCTCGCCGCCTTTATAGTCAACAGCTATCGAATTATCAAACCTTTGCCAAAGTGTGGGTATCTTTCCCTGTGGTGAGAATTCAGTGTGATTATTGGTAATCACCGAAAAGCCTTTAATATCTATCGGTGAAGTTAGGTTTCTTACATCCATAAAAACGTCCTAATTGTTAAGCATACAGAAAGTTAGTCTAAGCAAACGGTTTCAGACAAACCATGTTCCAGCAGAGTGACTTTAACACCTTACCTTATGCTTCACTCTTAATGGTACGTTTCTTGATTCAGTTTTTGATAAAATGAAAAACGCCTCTCAAAATAAAGAACAAAATTAGGACACACCATGGCACATTCAGGAAACGTCGTTATTTCAGGTGATGGTTACGATGTTATTGACTGCGAAACGTGCGGATTCAAACATGTTACGCCACTTCCAGACAAGCTCGAAAATGAGACTCTTTATCGTGACAGCCATTATGATGACGGCGAACGAGATAGGCTAAATTACTATGAGCGAGACCGCGATTGGTGGCTCATGAGCTATCGCGACGTGCTTAACGAAATAGCTCAATTTATCTCGCCTAGTGATGATAATACTCTGGTTGATATTGGCTGCGGTGCAGGCCTGTTTTTGGAAGCAGCCAAAGAGGAAGGGTGGAATACAGTTGGTGTCGAAATAAGTACAATAGCGGCAAACCATTGCCGTGATAAAGGCTTAGATATTATTAATAGCAGCTTCGATGCTGACCTAACCAGCCTTCCAAAAAACATCAAAGTGGTTCACATGCGCAATATTCTAGAACATGTTCCCGACCCATTCTCTCTTATCAATGTGGCTTTCGACAAACTTGCCAGTGGTGGTGTTTTAGTTGTGGGTGTCCCTAATGACTTCAACCCTCTGCAAGAAGGCTTAAGAAAAACACAAGACTACAAACCTTGGTGGGTTGCTGTCCCACACCACCTTAATTACTTTGATTTTGACTCGCTAGAAGCACTCGTTTCAAAATGTAGATTTAATCCTTTAAGCCGTTTTTCCAGCTTCCCGCTAGACCTGTTTCTAGCAATGGGCGACAACTACATTGAAACTCCAAGCGTGGGCCGAGAATGTCACCTGAAACGTGTCAACTTTGAATGGTTCATGGAAAATGCGGGGTTAAGCCACTTACGACAAGATATTTATCGCGCTTTTTCTAACCTAAACTTAGGAAGAGAATCCATTGTTATCGCGCAAAAGCCTTAGGATTGTTAATGAAAATTGAATATATAACGAATGCGAGTTTTTTGTTTACTTTCAGTGACGGAACAACGGTTTTAACCGATCCTTGGTATGAAGACGGCATTTACCATGGCCTTCTTTTCAATTACCCCCCTATGCATGAAAAGCAGCGCACACGCTATCTAAATTTAAAGCCCGACTATTTATATATTAGTCACATTCATGGTGACCACTTTAATCCTTTTACGCTATCTCATTTTGATAAAGACATCCCAATATTGATCGGTAAATTTCCGACCCCTGCCCTTCGCTTAGCTTTACAGCAATTAGGGTTTACGAATATTACGGAATGTACCTTTGACAAACCTTGGGAACTTGGCGAGCACAGTATAACCATTATAAAAGAGTTTTCAGGGTCTTCTGACGATATCGTGAATGAAACAAACATACCTGTTGATTCGTCGATATATCTTGAAGATGGAAACGGGTACAAGGTATTTTTTGCTGTAGACAACCCGATGCAAATCAGGCACGCAGAGCAAATTAAGGCGACCTTCGGTAAGCTTGATGCTGCAATTCTTGCTTACAGTGGCGCAAGTATTTACCCCTTTGTTTTTTCTCATTATAGCGATGATGAGAAACACACTCGCGTAGCACAGTTAAAAGCCTCTCGATTACAGAAGTTTTGCCAACTTGCGGAAATTATTGATGCAGATTTCAATATTCCAGCAGCTGGATCTTTTGTGATAGCAGGAACAGGTTATCAATACGCGCAGTATCAACATCAAGCATGCCCTGAGGAAATAGAATCGGCCTGGCGTAATCACAATCTTAACGAGAATAAGCTGGTCATGTTATCGACCGGTGACGCTCTGGACTTAGCTTCCCGTTCGACAGAGCACTCGCCTCTCGCGCTAGATAGGAATTTTACTCAGCAAGACAGAATAAACTACGCTGAGTCTCTAGCTGATTTTCCTTGCGAGCTTCACAGAATAACTTGGCCTGACGGGCTTATGATGCCAATCAATAGCTTAATTTTTAAGGCCAGAGCAAACGTATGGAGCGCGCAAGAAAGGTTATCTACATTCCCAGATACTGATGTGGTTTTACACATTAAGCCGGTAGAGCAACTGCAAGCTAGCTTGCAATGCCCAATCTACGCCAAGATAGACATGAAAAATGAACGCGTTCAAATAAATACATTGTTTGAGCCTACTGAAGATAAACCTTATATCAAGTTTACAATGACTACCCAGGTGCTTATAGCGCTTCTTCTAGGCGGTACATTTTGGAACGTAGCTGAGTACCACATGACAATTGAACGCGTTCCTGATCAATTCGATCCTACTCTACGAAGCTTGATGTCGTATTTTAAACTGTAGTGCGCTGAGTCATTTTGCTCATTTGGCCATCATAAATCGCACGCGTTTGCAGCGGGTAGCATAGACGGTGTTCGCGACCGCTGCCATAGCGTTTTGGTTATTAGACTTTAATTTTCAATACTTTCCCTTATCAACGAGCATTTCAGTTTTAGAACAAATATAATCCGGTTTTGTCTCATCCAGGTTGCAATATATTGTGAATCAACGTTTTTTACTTGCCATAGTCGCAGTGCTTCTGGCGATGGTAACCATACAGTCTGGTGCATCGTTTGCGAAACAACTCTTTCCTATAGTTGGCCCTGAAGGCACCAGTGCTCTTCGTGCGTTTTTCGCTGCGTTGGTGTTAACAGTAATTTTTAGACCTTGGAGAGCGCGCTTAAGCGCAAAAGGATGGCGTAACGTTATTTTCTACGGCGCTTGCTTAGGCGCAATGAATATCATCTTCTATCTTGCGATTGAGCGTATTCCCCTTGGCATAGGTGTTGCGCTTGAGTTCACCGGACCATTGGCTGTGGCATTTTTTAGTGCCAGAAAAAAGAGAGACTTTGCTTGGGCTATTTTAGCCGTTGCAGGCGTTTGTTTGCTGCTTCCCGATATTGGCGGCGCGTCGGCCGAGAGCTTAGATCCCGTCGGCGTTATTCTTGCCCTTACAGCCGGAGCGTTTTGGGCCGGTTACATCGTATTTGGAAACAAAACAGGCAATGAAGGTTCTGGCGGTGTTACGGTAACATTAGGCATGCTAGTGGCCGCTATCTGTGTAGTGCCTATTGGCGTTGCAAGTCAAGGTATCGCCTTACTCTCGCCACAGGCTATTTTCATCGGGTTCGCTGTAGGCGTATTCTCGTCGGCTATCCCGTATACGTTAGAAATGAGTGCAATGCGTAATATGCCTAAGCAAACCTTCAGCATTATGATGAGTGTTGAGCCTGCCGTTGCAGCCATAGCGGCGTTCATCATTATTGATGAAACCCTCACGCTTTCACAATGGTTTGCAGTGGCTTTAGTCGTTATTGCTACCGCCGGGAGTTCAGCTACGCAAAAACAACTACCCAAACAAAAACAAATTGAAACCCTTTCCTAGGGCCTGTTGACCTTTGGTGTACGAATTTTGGTCTAAATGGAAGCCTTTTAATCGCGAAACAGTCCTGCAAGCCTAGCGAGCTAAGTTAAAGGACTGTGACAAAGAGTAAAAGGCTTCCATAACGACCCCTTCGGGCAGCGCCTTTGTGCCATCTATACTGCGTTGAATGTTTTCGATTTAGAACCACTAAACCGTCAAACATCCGCCTTGTCTAGATGGCACACAGACCGCTGCAAAAATGTACAACAAAAGTCAACAGGCCCTAGGGTTTCAAACTTTCTTTACTTTTTTACCATCCTTATTTCCCCCTTTTTGAACTCAGGTCTTATTCTTTTCGTTAAACAACTAAGTGAATAGTTGATTTAGTGGCTTAGGGAAAAATTATGAAACATTATGCGGTAAATACAGAAGTAGAATGGGAATGGGGAAACGGTAGTGCAACGGGAAATATCAGAGAAAAATTTACCAATGATGTAGAACGCACGATTAAGGGTTCGTCGGTAAAACGAGAGGCTAGCGACAGCGACCCAGCATATCTCATTGAACAGGACGACGGTAGCAAAGTGCTAAAATCTCACAGCGAAATTACGAAGTCATCTTAATTTGTTGATTAATAAACCTAAACGAAAAATGCAGCGTTCTTTTTTCACTGATAGCGATGTCGTCAATATAGCGAAGTCGCTCATTGGTAACTTCCTGTTTAGTAATGTCGACGGCGTACTAACCGGGGGAGCGATAACAGAAACGGAAGCCTACCGTGGACATCATGATCTTGCCATGGAGAAACACCTGTTGCGGCGCCCTTCTTCGATAACAACACTTAAAAAGCAAGGCGGCGTTGCTTACATCTACACCATTTATGGTTCTCACAGTATGTTGAATATTGTTACCAATGACGCTGACCACACTGATTCAGTTCTGATCCGAAAAATTAAGCCTACAGAAGGTGTAGACAAAATGCGTGAACGTCGCGGCGTGAACACATCATTGCGTAATCTATGTGACGGTCCAGCTAAGCTGACACAAGCTCTTGCGATAACACCTGCGCTTAATGGTGAGCCTGTAGTGAATAACACTTTGATTTGGATTGAGGAAAGTAACCATGCCATTGCTAGTAAACATATCACTAGTTCGCCTCGCATCGGCATAGACTACGCAAAAGACGAACAAACCGGTAAGCTAGGTGCACGGGATGACACAACCTTGCCTTGGCGGTTCACGCTTAAGTAGCGCACCTCAATTGAAACTACTTCGCAAAAGCGAAAGTCAGCTTGCAGTCGATGTATTTGAGCAATTTGTTTACCACCCTTGGCACGGCAATATCACCGTTAGCAATTTTTGATTCAACATAAATATCGCAGTCATCATATTGAATTTGCTGGCGAATAACGTAATCGTTGAGTTCGTCAAACAGGCTTTCTTTTAAAGGCACCATGCCAATGAACGCACCTGAGCCTTTTTCATCTACAAATTCTTCACGCTTACTAAAGTAAGCGCCTTCAATTTCTCGTTTTAGCGTATACGCCTGCATGGCATCTAATTTTGTTAAGCGAAAGTGCACGCTAGTTTGGGAGTCTGTCACTGGTTATCTCGGTTTTTCTTGAAGTTTATCTAAATGGCTACTGCTTTATTTCAACTTTCCAAGGCGGGTTCACTCTATTCTCTCCTGCCCAGTACAGCTTTATTTTGTTGCCAGATGGATCTCTTAAAATGGCCTCTTTCCAAAGGTAGCGCTGCTGCGTTGGCGGCTGCTCAAAACGAATACCTTTTTCCACAAGAGAGGTATACAACTCTTCTAGCGCCTCGTGTTCAAAATAGATCACACTGTGATTTTGAGCACTTTCGCTTTCTAAAGAGAGCGAAAAAGTGGACGAGCCTTTAGGACAGGTGAATCTGGCATAATGCGTTGTATCTACAATTTGAGTGAACCCAAGTGTAAGGTAAAACTCCACCGCTTCGACCATATTAGTAACGGGTAACGTGACTTGGTTCAATTCCATGAAGACCTGCTCCTTGTATTTGTATTGCTTGCGCTAGATTTAATCGTCGCGTCCTAGATAAGCGTGAATAGCTATGATTTTACCGTTTTCATTAAATTTCAAGACATCAACAACGAACAGTGTTTCAGACTTATCCACCACAATTTTGAGCTCACCAGACACCATCTTCTCGTTTACCATAGTAGACAGCACATCTATTTCTATCGAGTCAGCATTCTCAAAGTTCTTACGTGTTTCATCAACGGCTAACCGTTTACCTTTTACAGAAATTTTCCAGTCCCTTAATGCAATGTCATCCGCAAACATATCGGAAACACTGTCTAGGTCCTTTTGTTCATAGGCTCTTAAGTATTGAATAAAGACTTCGACCCACTCCATTTTACGTGTTCCTTTTATCAGTTTTTTAAAAGACATCAACCAATCGGTTTACACCCAAAACGCCAGCGTCCAGTTAATATAACCGTTACACTATCAAAAATAACGTGGCTGCTGTGGCCGCGCCCATTGTAAGGTTAAACTGCCGTCTTCGAGTTGGCGAACTCAACCACACGCGTATTTTTGCGCCTACCGCTGCCCAAAGCGAGATGCTTGGAAAACCAATCACGGCAAAAGCGGTAACAATCGCAATACCAGATTGGGTGTAGTGCTCGCCAGGCAGTGAAAACGTGCCTACGCTGGCTAACGCCATCATCCATGCTTTAGGGTTAATTAACTGAAATAATGCCCCTTCCCACCACTTGAGCGGCCCTTGGCGTTTGGTCGACTTAATTTTGTTTTCTACTAGGCCTACTGGCTCATCTACGGGGCCAGTGGCAATTTTGAACGCTAACCATAACAGATATCCCACGCCAAGCACTTTTAGCACACTGTACAGTACGGGAAATATGTTGAACAGCGCACCAATGCCCAGCAGTGTGCTTATCATTAGACCTGCAACACCAATTACAATACCCAGCATGTGCGGCAGCGAACGTTTATAACCGTATTGTGCCCCAGAAGCCAATAGCATCATATTATTCGGGCCAGGCGTTACCGTACTGATGAACGCGAATGTCGCAAGCGCGATGAGTAAAGATGTTTCCATGACAGTCCTTATGTGTTGAGGTGAGCAATGCGTTTCTTTAAAAGAAAGGGGGTCGGTTAACCAAACGCTTGTTTTTCACCAACACAATACAATCATATTTTTGTATGCATCATACCCAAATACACTTAAAAACAGCCATACAGTTTAGTCATGATAACGTCTGTATGGTAGTTATTTCACCAATCTGTATGGTTAAAAGCTCCTGCCAATTAAGATATAGTTATCTGTATGCAGATGACTTCATAAGAATAAATATTGCGATGACGCTTTACGAAACATTAGCCAATGAACTTAAAGCCCAAATCGAGCGTGGTGTTTTTGAGGTGGGGAACAAGTTACCTTCGGTTAGGCAGCTGTCAACGGAGCATAAAGTAAGTATAGCTACCGTGCAGGAAGCATATCGAGTGTTAGAAGCGCAGCAACTGGTAGAGGCAAAACCTAAATCAGGTTATTTTGTCGCCCGTAGTATATTAATAGATAACACCCCTAGCATGACGAAGCCTCCGCAACGCCCTATGGATGTGTCTCAATGGGAAGACGTGCTAGACACTTTGCTGAATACCTTCAATAAAGATCATGACGCTAAAACCCTGTGCCAGTTTCAGCATGCCATGCCCAACATGACTGCCAAAACCCTTAAACCGCTTATAAAACGCCTGCATGAACTCACCAAACATCGAGCCTTGGACGGCATGATATACGGTGACGTAAAAGGTGATGAAACTCTGCGAAAACAGCTAAGCCGATTGGCCGCAGCATCTGGCTGTGTGTTGCAAAGCGACGAATTCATTGTGACTTCTGGCTGCCAGGAAGCCTTATCTGTTTGCCTTCGCGCAGTGGCGAGCGCCGGCGATGTGATAGCGGTAGAATCCCCCGGATTCTACGGTGCTATGCAAGCTATAAAAGGCGCTGAATTAAAAGCGTTAGAGATCCCCACCGACTCTGAAACAGGACTGAGTTTAGAGGCATTAAAGCTAGCGCTTGATCAATGGCCGATCAAGGCCATTTTAGTCGCCCCAACGGTAAATAACCCTCAAGGATTCGTTATGCCTGAGGCGAAAAAGAAAGCGTTATATGAATTGGCCAGAGAGTACGATGTAGCCATTATAGAGGACGACATTTACGGCGATATTGCCTACGCCTACCCTCGTCCAAAAACCATTAAATCGTTCGATAAAGATGGGCGCGTTTTACTGTGCTCCTCGTTTTCAAAAACGCTAGCGCCTGGTTTTCGCGTGGGTTGGATAGCGCCGGGAAGCTATAGAAATAAAGTGCTCCACGTTAAATATGTCAGTAGCTCTATGTGCCCTACTCTACCCCAATTAGCTATAGCCAGTTTCATTGAGCAAGGCGGTTATGACAAACATATTCGGGCTATGCGTCACCATTACCTAAGTGCACGAGACGCACTACGTTCAGACATTAAGCGTTACTTTCCCGCCGACACCTGTATTAGCTACCCTCAAGGGGGATATGTGCTTTGGGTAGAGCTAAACAGCCGTTATGACTCCGTGAAGCTGGCTGACGAAGCCAAGCAAAAAGGAATTTATGTCGCGCCAGGGCAGCTATTTTCGGCAACAGGTAAGTATCGACATTGCCTGCGTTTTAATTTTATTGATAGTACGCAGGCTGCGCGCACCGAAGCTATTCAGCGTCTTGGTGAGATGCTTGTTGCACAAGAAGCCTAATTTTTTATACAAAGTGCGTAAACCCAAGGGCAGTTGATCCACATCAACGCAGGCTAGCCGTAAGTCCACCAAAATAAAACCATCCAAACTAACCTGTGAAACTTTGTATGCTTACGTTAGTGAATAATACAGATGCGAATGATGACATTGTGCCTGAAGCACACGGACTATACCGTCTGCATTTAAAGCCTAACACGCAAATGGCGATAGAAAATAAGCCCGTCTTCGGTGCGAATATTACGCTACATAGCAGCGTATTGAGGCACGATAATTTTGTGGCAACGCCAGATAATATATTAGGTTGGCTGGATCACTGCGGTTTGTCACACTTTGCAGTGAAAGCCGAGACCGACAATTCAGAAAGTGAAGACACGTCTGTACTTTTGCCTTCACAGTTTTTAAATGCCGAAGGCGGAATTTTGCGTGTAACTGCCCCCACTCGCATTTATCTAATCAGCAAAACCCCAATTGATATTAACAAACGCGGCCTGTGCCTTTTTACGCCAGTAAAATAACCACACAGAAATGTACTCTGACCCCAAAATTTTGGGGTCAGAGTACATTTATTTCTATTCAGTCTCTGGGGTGGCGTTTGATGTGCTCTCTAGTTGCAAGCTTATTGCCTCAGAAAGCCCGGAATAACGCTTATCCACCCGTTGAACCATGTGGGTAAATGTTGCGTTGTCAGAGATGATTAAGCAGCCGTCTTTAGCACGGGTTAACCCCGTGTACACTAGGCCTCGATGAAATAAATTGGCGGCTTTCTCGCTATCAGGCTTAGGTAAAATAAGTACGACATGGTTAAACTCAGAGCCTTGAGATTTATGTATGGTCATGGCATACACAGTTTCAAACTGCGGTACTCTTGATAGCGATATGCTGCGCAACGCTTGTTTTTGCGCTAGCGTCTTGTCAGCACTGTCTCCCGCATTTGCCGAAGCTTGGCTATCCTGGTAAAACCACGCATATAGCTTTCCTTTGCTGTCAGGCCAGATTACACCAACCTCACCGTTTGATAGTCGTTGAGGATGATGATTCTTGACAATCATAATGGGCTGACCTTGATAGAAATGGCCTTCCCGCTTTCTGATTTTGTGCTTGATAGCATCGAACACCAAATTATTCAGGCCTTCTACGCCCATTCCGCCCTTGCGGACCGGGGTTAGCCACCTAACCACATTCAGGCGATTAAGCGCTTCTTCGGCACTGCCAGCATCAAAAATAGGCAAGAAGCTTTCTTTGGCCAACTGTTGTAAATCACGGCCGCTAACCTGGAGCTCTGGCCATAGGTAAACGCCGGATTGTAGTCGCGATGCCGTATTTGAACCAAGACCCGCACTTTCGTTATTGTCGCCAGCCTTATCGGTAATAGCGGCAAGTGCACCGCTTGCATCACCTCGTTGTATGGCCGTTGCAACTTTAGCCACCTGCCCCTTGAAGCGCTGAGGTGCTTGAAGAGTTGCTACATAACTTTTTGCCTGCTCATCAACCGGTAACAGGGGCAAATGCGGGCATAGCGTAGCGATGTGCTGACGCATCAACGATGGCACGCCACCTAAAGAAAGCCCGTCGTCATGACTGTTTAAACTAGGTGAGCTATGTGCGCTGTTAGTGCCATTTGGCACATTCGCGTTTTCGTCAAAACTTGCTGGCCCGGTACTAACTAGCTGCTCTAACACGTTGCCAAGCTCAACTGCTGGAAGCTGATCGGCATCACCGATAAAATAGAGACGTGCTTGGTCTGGCAATGCTCGTACTATACGTGTCATTAGCGCTAAGTCGACCATACTTGCTTCATCGACAATGAGTACATCTGCTGCCAATTGGTTGTGCTGATTGAACTTAGTCGATACACCGTGCTCGCGCAATCCTAGTAATCTATGTAGCGTCACAGCATCGGTAGGCACGTTATTAAGTACTGCGTCGTCCAACTTGCCGCGAAGTCCATCTATGCTGTTCATGATAGATTCGGTCATACGCTGTTGCGCTTTACCTGTAGGCGCTGCCAGCACAATTTTCAAGTTTTCATCGCAAGCCTGTAGCACCAGTAATAAGCGCAATACGGTATAGGTTTTACCTGTTCCTGGCCCACCGTTTATAACGCAAAAGCGCTGCATTAGGCTTTTCGCCACCGCTATTTGCTGCCAGTCTTGCCGGTCGGTTGTTTCGGTAGGAAAGATTGCTGGCCAAAGTTGCTTTACTTTTTCGCTAGCTTCATCACTTAACGGCGTAAGCGCCGCTCGTTTTACAACATTTCGTGCTACTTCTTGTTCAAATTCATAGTAGCGACGGCTGTACAGCTTGCCGTTGCTATAGACAAACAGTTGAGCCACCTGCTCGTTACTCAGCGCGCTTTTTACAATTCTAAGTAACGGTGTTAGTTGTGGCACGTCAACACCTGCTTTGGGCGCTTTTTCCTGCTCTGTTTGTTCTACCGGCGACTTAGATGCCCCAACCGCTCCGTTATTGCTATGCACATTTGTTTCGGCCGCCAAGACTGCTTCTTGTTCTGCTACTACCTCTTTAAAAAGCGTCGTACCCGCTATGTCTTTTAGATAGATACAGCTGTGGCCATTGCGCTGCATATACGACAAGTATGCTAAGATCCCAGCCCAAATAAACTGTTCTTCTTGCTCCAGTTCATCAATAAAGCCAAATTCTTTTGCGACAAATTTGTCGATCGCCTCGATGCCAAACAAGTTATCAAAAAATGACGGTACAGAGTGTTGATTGCTTTTCATTATTTTCCTTTGCTTTAGCCTCTATGATGTTGACTACTCGTCATCGAAACTAAACTGCTGCTGACCCAAAGACGTTTGTTCCAATGGCTGGTGAGAGCTGCCAGCATTCGAAGAACTATCGCCTTGCTGGGCATCGTCTCTGCTCGCAAATATCCCGTCTAATCGGTTGAGTACAGACGATGGAATATCAGTATAAAATACCCCTTCTCCGCGCTCGTTTTCTGGGTGCATGCCGCGTAAATACAGGTAATACACCCCACCGAAATGCACATCTGGGTCGTAGTTGGGCAGCGTATTCTTTAAATAGCGATGTAGCGCCAAGCAGTAAATTAAGTACTGAAGGTCGTAAAGGTGATGCTGGTTGTTATGAAACAGCGCTGTTGGCGTGTAGCTATCTAGAGTATCGCCAAGCCAGGTTGACTTGTAGTCTGCCACATAAAACTGACCGTCATGCTCAAAAATCAAGTCAATAAACCCGTGCATCATTCCCTGTAATTTTGCAGTAATTAGTTGTGGCGCTGTTTCCACTTCACCACCAATAACGTCAGCCACGTTTTTTCGATGAGTCGCGAGTACTTCACGAAGCTGAGTCCATTGCGTGTCGTTCATTGGAAAATAGAATTCGGCTTCGCGCAGGGTTTGCGCTAAGGGCAAATCACTCATACTTAGCTGCATATTGGGATACAGAGGCGTCTGTAGCGCTTCTTCTAACCATTCATAGAGTAGCGGCGTTCGCTTTTCATCTAACCCGAAGCGGTTAACCAGTTCCTTACCCGTTTCTTCCCAATCGGGCGCACTAAAGTCACTGTGCTCTAGAATATCGTGAAGTAAATTGCCTGCGCTCGCACCTTTCTCTAGGGTAAAACGCAGATCATTTTTACTTACCGTACTTTCAACAGCTGCCGAGGAATTGATGTCTGCATCAATTGAGCCCATCTCACCCATGAGGGTGTCGCTTGCATACACTTCCTCATCTCGAATGGTTTGAAGTACGGGCACACTAGGAAGGGTTTGACCCAAGGGCTCTGTTATTGCGCCGGACTCTGCTGCTGTGCCTGTTTCAACGCTTTGGTTAGCACCAACCGTGGTTAAACGGCTCATTGCTGAGAATGAATACAGTCGCCATTCTTCGCTTGCCGTGCCGGTAAATTGCAACGCGGTTAGCTGAGGTAACTCATCTTCTTGTTCAAAGCCATTATACACTTCCTCAAACTCATCACCGTCGATATGGCTGGCATGGGACGCATCTTCATCAGCAACGCGGTTTAACACACTCGACCAATCGTTGTTGCTGCCATCGCCGCCTACACCAAGTGCTCGTGCTAATGCGCTTCTTTCATTGTTAGTCAGCGGTACAACGCCCATGTAACAGCGATGGGCAGCTCGTGTTACCGCCACATAGGCCAGTCGCATGTCTTCCGCTTCACTCTCACTTTGAACGCGAGCTATCGCCTGTGGCGTCTGTCCAAGCTGCATTTGCAAATCTTGTTTTTCTTCGTCGTAATAAGTAAATATTTGCGACGTAGTGTTGCCGTTTTTAGCGGCGTCTCTGTAGCCGGTGGCAAAAGGAACAAACACGATGGGGTACTCTAGCCCTTTCGAGCCGTGCTGAGTAATAAGTCGAATAAGTTGGCTGTCACTTTCAAGGCGCAAAGTAAGCTCTTCATCGCTTTCAGGCTTATGAATTTGCTTATTCAACCAGTCGAGTAGCTGCTCTGGGCGCTGGTGAGTAGTGCTAGCTTTTTCCAGCACTTCGGCTAGGTGTTGATAGTTAGTAAGGGCGCGTTCCACGCTGTCAGCATGAGGTTGATAGCTATCTTGCATTAAATACAGCAGCACACTCATGCACCCTTTTTGCAGCCACATATCGCGCAGCGACAATACCTTGTCGATAGCCGCATCCCACTGCGCGTCATCTTCATGGTACAACAGTTCAATAAGTGATTGGGCACTATAACCCCAAAGCGGTGACGCCAAGCTCGACGCCACTTTACTGGTGTCGTTAGCATGCCAAATACCGTTGAGTAACCGCAGTACATCTTTGGCTTCGGCACTGGCAAATAAGTTACTGCGATCGCTTAAATAAACACATGCCAAGCCTTTTTGCTGCAGTACACTTTTGATAGCGCCAGCTTCGGTCCTGTCTTTCACCAAGATAGCGATATCCTGAGGCTTCACCGGCGCAGTGCCACCATTGGCGGTTTGGAAGTGCGCTTCGTTCAATAAGCGGTAAATCTCCTGCGCAATCCATTGAGCCATTTTGCGGCGCATAATGTGGGCGTTTTCTTTGTCGTCCAAACACATGCTAACGTAGTTCATTGCGCTGCGTTTCGTTACAGCACTTTCCATTACACCGCTCTTCATTACAGCACTTTTCATTACATTGTCTTGTTCGGCAGGATCGATAAGTGGCGTTTTTGCCGCGGCCGCTTTAGGCGTAAATTCCACAGGGTTGTATTTGATGTCAAAGCCAAACACGTCGGTGGGTTTATTTGATGCCACAGGCGCACCATAAAATAACCGATTATAGGCCTTAACCATTCCCTCTACCGAGCGCCAGTTGGTATTCATCACCCAGCGGTAATCTGCCTGCCTACCCGCTTTTAAATAGGTAAAAATATCGCCACCGCGAAAGCGATAAATCGCCTGCTTGGGGTCACCTATCATTAATAACGCACTTTCGTTAGCATTCTCAAGATTAGGATAAACTGCGTCTAAAATCGCGTACTGCTTTGCATCGGTATCTTGAAATTCGTCGATAAGCGCTACGGGAAATTTTTTGCGAAGCTCAGGCACTAGGGTATTGTTCGGCTTCACCACTTCGTCGGCGAGCATGCGAATAAGATCGTCGAAGTCGATAACGCCAAGCTGTTTTTTCTGCTTTTCAACGCGGGATTTGATGAACGAAATAGCTTCAACCACCAGCTTGAATACAGGCACCTTACCAAACGCTTTGTCTTTCTCACTAAATGCTTTTTTAAGCGCCCCTGCAAAATCTTTTATAGGCGTTAAGATCTCTTTTACACCAGATGAATTTCGCGCATATCGGTTACCTTTAACAAAGGCTTCCGCTTCGGGCGGCGGAAGATAATAACTTTGTTCATCCACGCAAGAACGCAACCAAGCTTTAAGTGCAGTCAATTCCTGAGGCCGCTCTTTTTTATGGGCCGGTGTTTTGATGAGCTGTTCTACCAATAGCCCTTCATTATCCTCTACGCTTTGAAGTAGAGACTTCACATAGGCTAAAGACGTGTGCGGCGCTTCATCTAGCTGCTTTTTACACGCCGCCTCAATATCCTCTTCACTAAGCAATATTGGGGTCAGAGTACTTTTAATGCTGGCGTTAAACTCTCGCAGCAGTTTTTCAGGTGTATGCCAGCCAGACTCTGCCAGTAGCCTAAACTCGTCCTCACTTTTGCTAATTTTTCGAATGAAGTCTTCGGCAGCTTCAAGGTATAAGTCGCTGGTGTCATTGCCCAAATTAAGCGACATGGCAAAGCCGCTGTTAAATGCTAATTGGGTAATAACATGCTGACAAAAGCCGTGAATAGTAAACACCGAGGCTTCATCAAGCTCCAGCTGCGCCGCTTTTAAAAGTGCCAAACTCTCGTCAATATCACAGCTATTAAATAAATACTGATAAACTGGGTCACAGCCACTGTCTATTTCATTGCCGTTATCTTTGGCTTGCTGCCAAATAAGGAGGGCTTCTCTTAGTGTTGCCGCAATACGCCCCTTTATTTCTTCGGTCGCGGCTTTGGTGAAAGTCATCACCAATATTTCTTTGACGGTAAGCTTTTTTTCAAGCAATAGACGCAGATACAAGCGCGTAATATTAAAGGTTTTACCTGTACCAGCGCTGGCCTCAATAAGGTGGCGCCCTTTAAACGGCATAGCGACTACATCGAGTAATTGCGCTTCAGTGCCGCTGTGGTCGTCGGTTTGCGGCTGAGATTGTTCGTCTATAGGGTTATCAGAGGATGTAGGGTTGTAACTCATAGCTTCTCCTCCTGAGACGCATTGTTGACCATGGCGAGCAGCACAAAAGCACTTAAATGCGGTATATCATTCCAACTCACGCCCTGAGGAAACAACCAATTTAAGTAAGGGTTGCTTGCCATATCGGCGCTGAACTGCCCGCTACTTTGCTGCCAGTCGGTTAATGCTCGCTGTAACTCTATCGTGTTAAAAAGTGCAGCGGCTTGATCCACCGCCTGTTTCGCTTTTTCATGTTTTTCATTTGTCGTTTCGCTAGCTACAGCGTTGTCTTTATCAGTGAACGGGCACATCTCGTCAATTGCATGTTGTACTTGGCTAAGTATCGCTTTGTCGGTTTCACTAGTCCCGTCCGCACTCTCTAGTAACGCATGCAGAATGTCGGTAATCATCTCAGGCTTTATGCTTTCCACTACAGGCTTAGTGTCTGAATTTCTGGTTCCGGGCATAAAAGTACCGAACAAACTTAAATGAATAGGTGTCGGCGCCGTGTAAACTGCCATATAAAGCTGTTCAATAAACAAAAGTAAACGCACAGCAGTTTCCCGGTCGTAAGCGGGGAAGCGCTGCTTTTTCAAAATGGTTTCGCCCTTTTCCCAGGCACACGAATAGATATCCAGCGGATAGTTGCTGTAGCTGGTTTCTTCATCGCTACTTGAAAAAACTAATTGTGAGATGAAGAAACCCAAAGCGCGATGTGCGTCAATCTTGCCTGCACAAAGCTCGACTAGCGCGTCACTGCCTAATAAAGCCGATGAAGTAAAGGTGATGTATTTGCCTTGAAAGTGCGCTTTCTTAGGCTCCGCGTCGTGAGGGCCCATTGCCTGACTTAATGCCAATGCCCCTTCTTTCCACATGTCAACTTCATCTCTGGCAACGGGGTTATTGGGAATATCCCCTCTAAGCGACGCAAAAGTGATCACTTTTTCGCTATAGGAAAGAGAGGTGACATCATCTTTCTCTGGCGCAACGCGCTCTGCAGACGAAAAGATAGCGTCGAGCACTTGGTAGCGCAGCAGCGCATTGGTTTCAAACGGCTCGCTATTTTCAAGTAGCGTAAACGACTGGGACAGATTCACACCCAGCCGTTGTACGGAAAAATACTCCAGCGGATCTTTGAAAGCTCTCGCAATTTGAATACCTGATAAACGAAGCGATTGCGTTGATAGTGCGTCAGATGATGGCGCTAACGTTGCCGTATCCGCATCATTGGTAGAGTCATTATCTGCTTCATCGGTATTTAATTTCGTTTTTTGTAACGCGTCAGCTAACCGTAACCACCCTGTTTCGTAGCTCGGCAAGGTTCCCGTGAACCCCTCTTCACTGAACGGGTGTAGCGGCGCGTTAACGCTGTACTTTGATAAATCCAGCGCGTAGCTGTTTGCTAACATATCCATGAACTCAGCCAATACTAGACTGGGTTGCCGCTCACTGTTATTGGTAACGTCGTTCCCTTGGTAACTTAAATATAAGCTGTCTCTGGTGGAAATAATGGCTTCTAGGAATAAATACCTGTCTTCCAAACGCCGTGAGCGGTCACCAATTTGGCGGCCAGCACCTGCCATTAAATCGAGGCCAAGTGGGCTTGATTTTCTGGGGAATTCACTGTCGTTCAGGCCCAAAATGCACACTTTTTTAAACGGTATGCTTCGCATGGGCAGCATTGAACATACCGTAACCTGACCGGTCATAAAGTGGTTACCAGCATCTGGCGACGAGAATCGATTGAGTAGCAGGTCGCGAACCTGACGAAGGGTGAGTTCGTGTTCATAACCTGCCTCTTCGCACCGTGCAGCAAGATCGGCAGCAACTTTGGCAATAAGATCCCAACTTTGCTGCTGCTCTTTTATCGGCATAAAACACGTATCTCTAAGCGATATTAAGGCTTTAGACCACTGCGCGGCCGTCCTTGGGGCTGTTAATACTTGGGCAAACTCACCCAACAGCGCCACAACGTCAATAAGCTTGCCTAGCGTAAGCGCACTTTGTCCTTCAACGTCGGGAATAGTAAGTAAGTCACTAACAATGACTTCACTATCTGGTGCCAGCATGCCCATAAGTAACCGGCGAATTCCCCACCACCAGCTGTAAGTGTCGTCTAGATCAACGCCTTCTGAAACGGCCGTTTTATGGGCACTATTAAGACCCCAATGAATATGAGCTTGTTTTAGCCATACCACCATTTGCTCTATATCATCTTGGGATACTGAGAAACGCTTTTGCACTGAATCTAGCTGCAGATAATCCATAATGTCCGACACACCAAAACGGCTATCGGGCAGCTGTAACAGCGCCATAAACGCCGCAATCAACGGCTCTGCATCCATTGGGCTTCTATCTGCAATGGTACAAGGAAGCCTAACCTGCCCCCTGCCAGCCAAAGCCTTTGTGCCTACTCTGTGAAATACAGCATCAACAAATGGCGCGTAGTTTTCGATGGCGGGGCACATCACCAGAATATCAGATGGGGTGCGCGTTTTATCTTGAGATAACCAATGTAGTAAGTGGTCGTGTAATACCTGCACTTCGCGAAGTGCGGAATGGGTACACATGATAGTAACGCTATCGTCTTTTTCTCTTAAATCATGAGCAAGTGGCTTCGGTTGAGCGGCCTGCAAGATATCGTTGTGAATATACTCGAGTAGACCACGAGCATTGTCGCTGCCAGCGTTATCGTTTGTTTCTTCAAAATCCGGTGAATCAAACGCACTAATCTCAAAGGTATCCAGTTCAGTGAGTAAGTTGAATAGCTCTCTGCCCTGTCTACCTAAGTTGCCAAGCAGCGGGTTTGACTGATCTTCTTCCATCCATTTCTTAAGGCCTTCTAAGCGCAATAGCTTCGCCTGTTCGCTACTGCTTTTCGCTTCCCCCCAATAATTAACGCTGGGGTTTAGGTGAAATATATGAATATCAATGTGCTGCGCGAGGGCGTCAAAAAACGCGATAAGCTGCGGGGCCATAGTATTAATAGCAAACACTATCACACGATCAGGCAACTTGTTCGTTGGTTCGCTTGGTAAATGACCAGCTTCCAACGCATCGAGCGTCATTTGATGCAAACGTGCAGGATGCAACGGCTGCTCTTTGACCAATATGCGCCAAATTTCGCTTTGCCATATCTCCATGTCATCAAATACAGCGCGTTCGTTAGCTTCCCATTTAAACAACCAGCCTGGGCGGTACAACAAGTATTGCTCGTACACGTCGGCCAGAGCGGTAGCAAGCTGAAGGCGCTGTAACCCCTGCTCTTGTTCACTTCCCGCATTTTGCCAATACCGGTTAACTTGTTCGAAGGCTTCTGCGCTCATTAGCGAGCCATCTTGGAGAATATTGTCGATACGCCATGTCAGTACTTCACGACGATATGGAGATTGCTTGGGTACTTTGTCCTGTCCAAGTACGGTACGTGCGGTATTCCACATAAAGCGTACTGGTAAAGGGTAATCAATATTCATTGCCACGCCGTGTTCTGTGGCAAGCTGCATGCTGACCCAGTGCTGCATTCCCGGGCTTTCAACCAAGATGGTTTCTGGCGTAAATACGCCCATGGGCTGCTGACGTAAAAGCGTAGTGAGAAGAAAACTTAAGTGTTCTAATTTATTAGAGGGATATAGCGCAAGCAATCGAAAAATCCTTTGTAGAACGTGCTTTTAGATACTGTTCAAAGACTGTACAGGTATCGTCGACCTTATAATTTAGTGTATCGCATTGGGCTCAGTAGTTAAGTTATTTCTCCAAAATTTAGATAAGCAAATGTCTTATGATAATAAAACAAATACTGGGGGCATGGCGAAATCAATACCCGGAGAGTTCTAAGCAAAGTGATAGAGGGATCTGGCGCAGTAAATGAGTACAAAAAAGCGTGTGGGCGATTTTCAGACAAAAAAAACCCACACAGACCTCAGGACACGAAAAATCTGTATGGGTAAGGTTTACGGTCTACTCAGTAACAACGTGAATAAGCGTTGCCTGGCACTCATTCACGTTAGCGCTACTGAGCAGCACTGTTAACGCTTTATGTTTTGCAGGTTGAATGCCAACTTTTTAAAGCTGAAATATCAACAACTTAAACAAAAATAGAAAACATGACCAATAAGTCATAGTTTTACCGTGGTGCAAGTGCACCACAAGCAAGCAGACATTAAAGAAAGCGCTTTACTCTCGCCGTCCTAAATTTAGCAGTTTCTCCCGAAGCGTCATTCAAGTACAATTTCGCCTTTACGAAACGCAACACAATTTCACGGTCAGGAGCAACAATGTTAACCGCGCAACAACTCGCCACTATGCTTTCTCTTCAGGATAAAATGAACGCCAAAGTAAACCCAGACTGGCTAAATGCTGGTTACGGATACTTACGTGCAGCAATGGTAGAGTCAGTTGAAGCAATTGAGCATCACGGCTGGAAATGGTGGAAAGCACAGCAAAAAGACTTGCCACAGCTTCAAATGGAATTGGTGGATATCTGGCACTTTGCACTAAGTGCCTGCATTATTGAATATAAAGGCGATATCGCTGAATCTGCAAAAAGTATTGCTTCTGAACTGGCAAGTGGCAACACCTTAGTGACTTTTGATGGCAAAGACTACGACGCGTCAAATCTGTCGCTTCTTGATAATTTAGAGCTCATGACGGGCCTTTGCGCCGCCAAACGCTTTAGCGTGCCACTATTCATGTTCATCGTAAGCCAGTGTGAAATGTCAGCTGACGAACTGTATCGTCAGTACGTAGGTAAAAATGTACTCAATTTTTTCCGCCAAGATAACGGCTATAAAGAAGGCACTTACGTAAAAGTGTGGGAAGGTCGTGAAGACAACGAGCACCTGGTAGAAGTAATGGATGCCCTAGATTTAACGAAGCCAGAGTTTAGCGACTTAGTGTATGAAGGGTTACGCTCTCGCTACCCTTCTTAAAGCGACCAATGCGTTTCGTTTATCGCGATGTAGCCTCGCTGTAGTGCTTATAGCCCAACACAGTTTCAACGCTTATTGCGTCTCCTTCTGATAACAAAAAGCTCTGTCATGGACAGAGCTTTTTCAAATATTACCAAAGCAAAAGACTCAACGACGATTTTACGCGTCAACCCAAACTAATTTGTCGCTATAGCTACCTTGGATAATATCAACAAAGCGGTCTTCTAAAACATGACGCTTTACTTTGAGCGTCGGAGTCAGCAAGTCGTTTTCGATGCTCCATTCGTTTTTCATAATGACAACGCGATCCATAACCTGATGGCTTTCCAGTTTTGCGTTGATGGCTTCGAATGTTTTCTTAAGGCTTGCTTCAATGCCCGCTTTGTCTTTTTTCTGCGCTTCTTCACTAAGCACTAGCAAAGCCACAGGTTGAGGCAAATTAGTCCCCGTTACACACACTTGCTCAACAATAGGGTTTTCCATGAATTTTGCTTCAATCGGCGCTGGCGTAACATACTTACCCTTCGCGGTTTTAAAGATGTCTTTTAAACGACCAGTAATTTTAACGTAGCCATCAGCATCAATGACCCCTTTATCGCCAGTGCGCAGATAACCATCCTCAGTAAAGACTTCAGCCGTTTTTTGTGGTTCCAAGTAGTATTCCAGCATATTGCACGGCGACTTAACTTGAATCTCACCTTCTTCTGACGTGCGGATGTCTACGCCGTCGTATGGCTTGCCGATACAGCCGATTTTATCATGACGGAAAGGTACACTGCCGGTGCCATAAGCACTGTTCTCGGTCATTCCCCACCCCTCAGAAATGTAGATACCAATTTTCGCGAACCATTCAATGACTGCTGGTGCAAGTGGCGCCGAACCGCTTGCCCACAAACGTGCGTTATTAATGCCCAAGCCATCGCGAATTTTCTTCGCAACAATTTTGTTCAAAATTGGAATTTTAAGCAGCGTATCCAGTTTCTTCTGCGGCATTTTCGCTAACACGCCCATCTGGAACTTTGTCCATAAACGCGGTACCGAAATAAATAGCGTTGGCTGACAGTGACCTACATCCCGTTGGAAGGTAGTTAAATCTTCTACAAAGTGAATTTTGCCACCACTGTAGTAGCTTGAAAGCTCGACCAGTACACGCTCTGTAATATGCGCAAGTGGTAAGTAGCTCATTGTGCGATCGTTTTGGTTAATACCCAATTGATCGAGCGAGCGACGCGCTGCCCAACAAGCCGTATTGTAACTGTGCACCACCCCTTTAGGCTGACCAGTACTGCCAGACGTATAAATGATTGTCATCAAATCATCCATATCAGGTACAGGCGAGTCTGTTATGGGCGCGATATCCATAAACTCTTTCCACTGCTGCTTAGTAGCAATGTTTGGATAAGGAAAGGCAACCGTTAAATATTCTGAAGGAATAGAGGCAACTTGTTCCGCAGTATTATCTAGTTTTCCAACGAACAATAGCTGTACGTCAGCATGTTTCAATACATACTGGACCGTGTCTGGACCGGCTGTTGAGAAAATAGGTACCGACACGTGACCTGCCATCATAATGCCCAGATCAGCGATAAACCACTCAGCACAGTTTTTTGAAAAGATACCTATACGGCTGCCTTGCGGGAAATCGAATTTACGTAAACGTGCTGCCACTTTTCTGGCTTGTTCGGCGACTTGCTTCCATGTGTAGTCGTGGTATTCACCGTTAATAGGCTGCGTAAGAAATACGTCGTTCCCACGGCTCTGTTCCCAGTGGTACAACATACTTAATGGCGATGTTATTACTTCCGTGGTATTTGCGTTTGCTGTCATGTCTAGCGGCATAAGTCACTCATATGTTGTTATAATGTAGCTCATTTTTACAATGATTTCACAGACTTCTAATAAGCCCTATTTTTTATTGAAAAACAAGCTTTTTAAACAAGCGTTTACATTCTATGCGACGAATAACAAGGCTTTAGAGGCTAAATTTAGTTTTCTTATAGATTTGGCTTTTGAATCTTTATGGTCTTATCTGTTAGAAAAACGCGGTAAATATCGACGTTTTACCACGCTTTAAATAACAGCGGTGCAACTTCCTCGGCGGTACAAGGCTTGGCGTAGAAATAGCCCTGGTGGAAATAACACGCTTTTCCAATCAATTCTTCTGCTTGCGCTTTTGTTTCAACGCCTTCCGCAACACAACTCATATTCAAGTTATTCGCTAACGTAATGGTTGTTGTTACCAGCGCTTCGTTTGCATTACCCGGCGCCATTTCGTTAACGAAGCTCTTGTCGATTTTTAATACCGACAACGGATAACGCTTTAAATAGCTTAAAGACGAGTAACCTGTACCAAAATCGTCAAGGGCTAATACAAAGCCTTCTTTCACAAACCGATTAATCTGTCTTAACGCATTGTCACTGTCATCCATCAATACGCCTTCGGTAATCTCGAATCGAAACGCTTCTTTGGGTAGATTGAACTCATCAAGCAGGGTTAGCACACCGGTTAAGTCGAATTCGGTTTTGAAGTGAAGTGCAGATAGATTAATAGAGACAAATCCCGTGAAGCCTTGGCTGTACCAGGACGACAAGTCCTCTGCCGCTCTTCGCATTGCCTGTCGTGTAACTTCTATTATGTACTTCAATTCTTCAAGTACCGGAATGAACTGATCGGGGAAAAGAGGCTCGTTATCCAGTTTTCCTCGCAGCAGTAACTCAACCCCAATAGTGGTATTAGTTCTGGCATCTATAATTGGCTGGTAGTGATTGAAGAAGCAGTCGTCTGAATAGGCACGTTTTACTTTATTTTCAAGCTGTAAACGCGTTTTGGCACGTTCATTCATGTCTGTCGTAAAGTAGGTAAAGCCGCTTAATGCGTCCTTCTTCGCCGTATACATAGCCACATCAGCCTGCTTGATAAGCTCAGCAGGCTCAGAGGCGTCTTCGGGATAAAACGCCACACCAATACTGCACGAAACACGAAGCACTTCCTCTGCTAACGATATAGGCGTTTCTACTGATTCAATGATTTGTGCCACGAATGAGCTCAAGTCGTCATTGGCATTAACTTCCTCAATAACAATAACGAATTCATCGCCGCCTAATCGCGCAACGGTGCCCGACTCAGCCACAAGGTTTCGCATTCGGTTGGCTACAATGCGCAGCAGTTTGTCACCGTAGTCATGCCCAAGTGAGTCGTTAATACCTTTAAATCTATCCAAGTCAACAAACATCACCGCCACACGATGCTCATGATGACGGGCAAGCCCAATAGCATGCTCCAGTCTGTCTAGCAGCAATGTTCTGTTGACCAAGCCTGTTAAGCCGTCGTAGGTCGCGATTTTCAGAAGTTTGCGCTCAGCATTTTTTTGTTCTGTGATGTCGGAAATAACAATCAGGTAGTGCTCTGCAGTATTACTTTCGCCACTTACCGCTGTTATATCAATAAGCACGTCGTAGCGCTTGCCATCAGCACCATCGATCACGGCCTCGTCTTTCCAAAAATCCCCTCCCTGCATTTCCGGTAATTTGCCAGACAGGTGTCTATTCAACGTTGGGTAACGCAAATAAAGTCGTGCCAACTGCTTGGGTAACGGCTCTTTATTATTAAAGCCGAACACGTGCTCAAAAGCTGGGTTCGCGGCAACTAAGCGCTTTTCTTTATCAAAAATTAAAACCCAGTCTCGAGTTTGTCTAAAAGCGTCACTGAATAGCGTTACCTGCTGCTGAGCTTTTTGTAATCTAAACAGTTGGCGTTGACGGGAGAGTAAATATGCTACGAATAAACTCACGATGAGCGCTGCGTAAATAGTATATGCAAGCGGTGAACGCAGAGGCGCATGTGGCATATAAAGCGTAATTTCAGCCGGTAGCACGTTATAGTCGAAACTACCTGGCGTGGGGGCAACAGAAAAAACGTAGTCACCCGGTTCTATGTTGGTAAAGGTTATTTTTGCATCGTCAGTCACGCCTTCTGTCACGACGCGATCACCGTTCAACAGCTTGTAGTAGTACTTTACTTTTCCTATGCCTGACATCGCTAATGACGAAAAATGGATTGTTAACCCATAATCTTCGTAATCGAGATCGAAATGATGTCCACTTAGGTTTTTAAGCGGCTGATTAAGCACCCTATTGTCTACGGCAACTTCCGTTATAGCAGTTTGCTTACTGAGCAAACTTCTTCCAACTTCCAAGCTTTCCAATTGCGATGCAGAGAAAACCACAGCGCCGCTCGTCGAACCGTAAGCCAGTCGACCGTCCTTAAGCTTAAGCGAAGCCCCCTGGTTAAACTCAGAAACACTTAGCTCTCGTCCGTAGATAAAGTTCTTGATTTGGCCGGTAGACGGGTCGTAATTGTGTAACCCTTTGTGCGAACTAAACCAGATATTGCCTGCTTCGTCTTTTTGCAGCCCGTAAACAATGTTTGATAATAAAATATTCGATTCATTTAGGTTGTACAACGGCTCAAACGTGTCTGCGTCAATACCAACCAACCCTACGCCACTGTATGCAAGCCACAGCACACCCATATCGTCGATAACCCACGACGATATAGAGCGATCTCGGCCACGCTGTAGCTCTGAGAATCGATAGACCAATTCATGCTGAAACGTCTCTGGGTCGATTAACCACAAACCACCTTCGGTAGCAAAAAATAATCGATCATTGTGGTAATGAGACTGCCCCAAAAAACCCAATGAAAAATTTATGTCAAAAACACGAGGGTCCAGCTCTAAAGAGGAAATTTCTTTTTCGTCCACGTCATACTTTACAAAACCTTCGTTGCCAATAAAGTACAAATCCCCTTTATCTGAAAGCATCATTCCCGTGCCATACGCATCAAATATGGTGTCATCGCCACCTTTTAATACCTCTGGCCGGTTAGCCTCCCCTGTTTCCATATCAAACAACCGTATTCCGTTGTATGTATTGAGAAACAATTCGCCACTTTGCGTTGGAACAATTTTGTCTACGGCTCCTTCACCGATAATCGCTCTTTCACTTTTTGAATACAGATACTTCTCAGACTTTTTTGTCGTGAAATCATAGTGATTAAGCCCATTTTCTGTACCTATCCAAATTTTATTAGGCTCAGTCTCGGCAAACGACCACACCACATGGCTAGTCAAAACGCTAGCCTCACCTGCTCGTTCATTCTGGATGGCAAAAATATCCGCACTTTTCACACCGAAATACAGCGCGCCAGCATAGACTGAACTTAACCAGAGGTTGTCAGATTCATCTTTGGCAATGGCGATAATTTTTTTGTTTGAAATTTCGGTGAAACCGTTATGCGGCTCTAAGATGTGTTCGTATTCCCAACCACCTGCTTTTTTACTCAGCTGATATAGCCCTTTATTAGTGCCCATCCAAAAAGCGTCGTCTTTGTACTGAACCAACGTCCACACGTTTCTGTCGGATACGACCTGTGTAAAGACATGTTCTTTTTCACCCTGAACCTGCTTGAGAAAGTCTTGTTTCTGAGCAACAAATACGCCCAAAACCGTTGAGATCCACACCCTGTCCTTATCGTCTAAAAGTAAAAACTTTGCATTGGCGTTATCGAGGTTTTCGGGAATATCACCCAGGTAATCAAGTCTACGTAAAGGCTGTTCTAAATTGTTGATATTTTTGACGTACACCCCCGATGTAGTGGCTACCAGTAAGGTGTCTTCAACGGTGATTGCCGCCCGGATGCTTTGGCTGTTACCCAACAGCGGCTCAGGGAGCTTTGCTATTCGCTCAAGAGTTTTAGTTTGCGTGTTAAATTTATGCACTTCTTCTGTCAGTGCAATGATAAGGTGCGTGTCATCTTGCCAATGAAAGGTTTCCGCATGTTGCACAAAACCTTCAAAGTCGTGGTAGTACGTTGGCTCTAATTGCACCACATCCTGAGTAGCTAAATCGAGATAATAAACTCCTCTGCCGTACACGCTAAACCACAACGCTTCAGTACCTTGAAGAGCAAGTCGATAAATGGATGAGTCGATAAGAGAATTGTCTGGACCTGCTACTCGTTTAGTTCTTACTCCATCCCAACGAACCAAACCACCTTCTGTGGCTATCCACACAAAGCCATCTTCGTTTATAACAATGTCGTTGACGATATCTTGCGGAAGGCCATTTTTGGTCGATAAAGACTGAAAGACGGGATTAGACAGTCGCGGTGAGGCCACCGCTTGTAGGCTTACAACTAAAACCAGCAGTAAAAGATAGTTGAAATATCTCATCAAAAATGGGTCGCACGTTTTAAATTTTTATTATAAACCCAAGTGTAACAGAATGTTTTAAACTTGGGCAGCTTCTAAAATGAGGTTTTTAAAAACGTGAAGGACACATCTATCGCATTGATAAATAAAAATTAATTTTTCTAAAGCGTACAATATGAACAAAAGCAAAAGGCGCGTCCGACTAAATACACTTAGGGCTATTTCGATATTTTTATTTTACTCTTGCTGTACAGGAATGCGACCAACTGGAACAACCTGTCTGCGAATGCTTGGCTGTGGCGCTAGCCTGTACAAATCACCGTTCTGCCCTACATAGGTCTTTTTAATACCGCACGCTTTAGCAATATTTGCATGTGCTTGAAGGTGTTGATGCTCGCCGTGAACCGGAATAGCAATGGTAGGTTTTACCCAATGATACATGAGCTTTAATTCTTCTTCACAGGGGTGACCGCTGGCATGAATTGGCAGCGTGCTATCTTCACTGTGAATAACCGTTACTCCCTTTGCCTGCAGCGCTTTACTTAGTCGGCCTACACTTTCTTCATTTCCGGGAATAACTATCGAAGAAAATAGCACAGTATCCCCTTTGTCTAAACTAAGGTGAGGGTGAGTGTTTTTTGCAAAACGCGCCAGCGCGGTATTTTTCTCGCCCTGGCTGCCTGTCGCTACGGCTAAAACTTCATGGGGGGGAAGATAACCTAAATGTTGGGGATCGGTCACAGGTAAATCGTCTGGCCAAATGCCCTGTTGCTTGGCAATGCCGTACATGTTCATTAACGAACGACCGTACAGCGCCATGTAGCGCTTAGTTTTCTTCGCGACTTTAGCCAGCGAAATTAGCCGTGCTATATTGCTACCAAAGCATCCTACCACCGCTCTCCCTTTTAACGGCGCGATAGTGCTTAATAGGCCGTCGTAACAATTTCTCTCTGAAATTGAAAAGCCCGGTTTTGTTGCATTGGTAGAGTCTCCAACCATGGCAAGAATATTCTCACTGCCTAGTCGCTTGTAAAGGCTAACGTCAAAAGGTAAACCTGTTATGGGGTTGGCATCAATTTTCCAGTCTGCTGTATGCAATACTGTGCCCACTGGTGTATTGATTTTTAGTGCGAAGGGTTCTGGAAGCGAATGAGTAATGGCTAGCCAGTTAACGCTAAAAGGCCCAATTTGCTTGGTATCGCCTGCATCGACTTCAATAATGGCAATACGGTTAGCCAATTTGCTCCTTGCAAGCTTTCGCCTTAACACTTCGGCGGTAAAAGACGTAGTATAAATTGGCTTTTGGAAACGTTCCCAAAGGTAAGGAATTGCGCCTACATGATCTTCATGGGCGTGGGTAATGACAATGCCAGCCAGTGCTTCTTTTTGTTTAGCAATAAATGAAGGGTTCGGAGCCACAACGCGATGCGTAGTGGCTTTGAACGTATTCTGGTTAGACGCTTGGCTGACGCCTTTGTAGGCAGGTACGAGAGGCTCATCAAAGGAAACCCCACAGTCAACCATTAACCATTGACCATCGTGACCATACAAATTGAGGTTCATCCCAATTTCGCCCGTTCCGCCTAACGGAAGAAACCACAAATCATCAGCAGATGGGTGCAACAAAACGGCTATTACCTTCTCTCAGAGCATTGAATATTAGTTCGACGTTTAAATCTATGAGCGCAGAGCCATCATTCGTGCAATTCAGCATTAAGTTGGTCTATCACTTCGGCCCACGCAGCGTCTTCAACAATGGCATCTTTCAAAAATGCAGACTGACTTTCATTCCAATAAGGCGCTTCATGAAGATGTTGGCTCTTATTCAGCCCTCGATGTGTTTCAAAAAATTCAGCAATTTCTTCGTCTGAACTTCCTAAGCCTAGTTGGCTGAATAGACTATTCATTGTGGGTTGCTCAGTAAACATAACGCCTCCTTGGGTTATTAATTAAGGGCACAATAAACGCCAGATACGTTTTACCCAACTAACTTTATTATGCCCCGTTTGCTTACTGGATAATTACCCTTTGTTTTCCCCTTGAGATCACATCTTATAGGTAGTCAGCGAACTCTTCTGGCGTAATCACCTCTCCTTCTTCAGCAGGTACAGGACATACAATGACCATTAATTCATCTTGCGTCATGCCCGGCACCCACTTAGTCAAAAACTCTTCGGTGCTTAATTCCATCGCTTCACAGTGTGCCCAGTCTTCGGTTGCCCACAAGAGTGCTAACTCAGCATCAGGCCAAACCGGAACACCATCTTCTTCATCAGTAGTTAGCATTACGCAGCCGTGCTCATCTTTAAGAATGAAGAGTTTCTCTTCCGCTTTAATTGTTGCAAGGCTTGCTTCTAGTCGTTGAAATGCGTTTTTTTCCAATAAAGGATGTAATTGTGACATAAGTTTCTCTCTTTAATTCTGCGATTCACATGCCTTTAAATTAGGCACCGTGGGTAAATTTATTGGCAGCGGTTAACACGCTTTAGACACGCTTTCTATTATCTCTGCTAGACCCACTCGTCTGACTTGCTTCATGCTGTGCACATACACCTTAAACGATACGTTTTCTAACGTTTCAATTCTGGTCACTTTCACACTACCGGGTAACTGACTCTCAACGTTGGTCGGTAATACGGCAATACCACCTTCGCTCTGTAAATTGTTGAGCGCAAGATTCAACGAATTGGTTCTTAACTTTGCATCGCGAAGTTGAGGGTAAGCAGTAAGCAACCAGTCTCTTGCCTTAGTTCCCCAATCAATAGCCACAAAATCTGCTGCATCAATAGTCTCAGACGCTTGTCCAATTCTATATAGCGCCAAATCCTGCTCTAGCAATACATCACTGTTTACTTCTTCAGATTTCAACGGTTCAGTGGAGAATGATAAGTCTGTCACCCTTTCGTGCAATTGTCGCGAAAGGGTATCTAACGTAAGAACTTCAGCCTTTACTGACCAATCGGGAAACGAGTTGTGTAGGTGACTGAGCATCTGAGGCAATAACAGCTCGCTCGCCAGCTGTGTTGCGCCGCAAACAACATATTCAGAGGATTGAATTTGGAGCTCTTGTTTTGCTTCGTTTAGCGTTGCGCATAATTGCCTAGCGTAAGGCAGAAGTTTCTCACCAGATTGAGTGAGCTGTATACTGTTGCGTTGCCTAATAAAAAGCGTGGTATGAAAATACTCTTCAAGTAGCTTTATGCGCGCACTGACTGCAGATTGAGTAAGGTAAAGGTTTTCAGCCGCTTTACCAAAGTGACGAGTTTTTGCCACCTCTATAAAGGTGGTGAGAAAGCGTATATCCATGCTTATTGTACAACCGAATCAAAGTGGGTCTAAATTGACACAGATAATACGGCAAGTAAACACAAAAGCACAGAAGCGCACCGCTATAAACGGTACGCTTTATTAAAATTTCACCAACTCGCTGAATTAATACTCTTCTTGGTGCAGGCGACGCTGTTTGTCACGGCGTTGCAGGTCACGCTTCTGCTTTTCCTTTACAGTACTTTGACGTTTGGAATTTGGCTTTTTAGCGTGAAAATCTTCCTCTTCTACCGAGTCCCATTCATCACGCTGGTAACGATAGTCTTTACTCATTGACTTCTCTGGGTTGTTAACACACCTCAATTATTATCTTAAGCGACAAAATAGAAAACGAATTTTAATCATCGTAGCGACAAGAATTTTTGATTATTCCCATCAGTGATTTTCATAGACTTTTAACGTCCAACTCATTTACGCTCGTGTTATAGCGACGCCCGTTGCAGGGCCAATAAATAAAAGCTTACATTTTATTTTAATTTCAAAAACTTAGGCATCTCACGTTTGAGGTTATCCCCTCGCACTTTCTGTATACTTTTCAAACGTAATCTAAAATTTAGTGTTAGATTTTATACCGTTAAAAATTTTTTATTGATAAGAGAAAAATCTTTTGTTTTATCTTCGTTTTTAATTATCTTAAAAGTGCGCTGAACAAAACATTACGTTGGGTACAACATGAAAAGTTTAGCTATTCGACAATCTGCAAAACCTTATATTGACCGTCAGAAGTTTCCATACGGTTTTCGTAAATCAGGTGACTTCAGTATTACTGAAGCCGATCTTCTAACCCACTACGGCAAAACACTGCTAGGACTTGAAAGTGGCGAATTGTCGCCTGAAAGTGATGATGAGAGACACTTCGTCGAATTCGTTACGGGTAAAGTTGAAGCTAGCAATAACCTAGAAAAAGCCTGGGCGAAATACGTCAGATTAGCAAGGGGCAAAAAGCACTTCTACACCCTTCACAGCAGTGCGAGTAACCAATCAGACTATGATGAAGACTACTCTGATGAAGAATTCGATGTAGCATAATGCTACAGCATTACTAAAAAGCTCGCTCCGGCGAGCTTTTTTGTTATTGAACAAATGATCTCAATCAACTTCAGACAAGAACAAAATGAAGAAACATTAAGGACTGTCTACACTTAGTAGTAATACAGAGTGATGTGCAGTGAATTGTGCATTTCATTCTGAAAAACGAGCCCATGCAAAGGAGGCGCAACGATGATCATTAGTTCAAAACAGCTTACTCACTTTTCTATACATGCCCTAGATGACAAAGTGGGCGGCATCCGCGATATCCTTTTCGATGACGAAACCTTCACTGTTCGCTACTTGGTCGCAGATACCAATACTTGGCTACCGCTTAGCCGTAAAGTGGTGATATCACCTATATCTGTTAAACAGTTAGATGAAGATAGTGAGTCTGTTCATATCAATATGACAGTTGATACATTAAAAAACAGCCCCTCTATTGACGAACATAAGCCTGTGTCACGTGAATACGAAGAAAATCTCTTCAAATATTTTGGTTACGGATACTATTGGATTGGACCAGGAGCTTGGGGGGAGTTCGCACATCCAAATGAACTGGTCGAATTACAGCGCGCTGAAGAGTCTGAAGCTGAAAACCCGAAAAAGAGCACCAACCACCTAAGAGCAGTGGGCGAAGTTGGTGGATATGAAGTTGCTACAACCACTGATAACGTTGGCCACATCAGTAACTTCGTCATTGACACCGAGAGCTGGAAGATAATCATGCTAGTGGTAGATACCAACAACTGGCTTCCGGGTGGCAAACATCTCGCACTTCTACCTAGCGATATTGAAAGTATCGACTGGGCGGCGCACAGCGTAGTAGTCAATTTAAGTCACGACGAATTGGTTGATAGACCTGAAGTGGAAAGTGAAAAAATATCTGAAGAAGGCTATGTGCCTATGCTTTGCGAGCAATTGAATAAAAACGGAAATTAATAACCGAAGAATGTCACTGTTGGCGATTTTTAGTTAGGAACTTTACAATGTCCGTTGTTGAAGGCGGACATTGTAGCTTAGGATACAAAAAGTAGATTACTCGCAGAAAAATTCGTACATCAAAGCAATCAAACGCTTGACGCGCTCGTCTGCTAAGCGGTAGTAAATAGTTTGACCTTCCCTTCTTGTGGCCACCATCTTTGATTCTCGCAATAAAGCAAGATGCTGAGAAATCACTGGCTGCGAGACGCTAACAACTTCGAGAAGTTCGGTTACCGATTTTTCCTCTTTCAGCAACGAACAAAGCACCATAAGGCGTGTTTTATTCGCGAATTGCTTTAGGAAGATCTCGGCTTCCGCAGCGTGTTCCATTATATCATCTGAACCTATTACCATATCCTCGGACATAAGCACTCTCTATCTGTAAAGTATTTCGGCACCAATTTAGCCATTTACTATACTAAAGTATAAGACATTTTGCCGACCTGCCAATTTATGCGACGAATCCCTGTATTTTACATTGTTTTATTACGCTGACATCAATATATTAGATTTTACTTATTTTAATCAAGTTTAGGCAAAAAGGAAAAGTATGCTTATAGACATGAAGACTCGAATAGAAAACATAGACGATAACTTACGCACTGTATCTGCGGAGCAAGCGGCCAGTGAGTGCCGAAACAATAGCGGTATACTGATTGATGTACGGGAGAGTGCCGAAGTTGCCAATCAGCCCGTACCTTCTGCGCTTCACATACCACGCGGCGTGCTCGAAATGAAGGCACTGGAACAGTTTAAAGATGCTTCAGCGCCACTTTATATTCACTGTGCATCGGGCATTCGAGCAAAACTAGCAGCAGAGCAACTTATAAAAATGGGCTATGAGAACGTTTCGGTGGTGACATGCCCTGTACCCACAATAAACCAAGCAAACCGAAAATGACTTCTTAACCACGTGTATGCTATAAGTATCGTTAATTAAGAGTTTTAAGGCGCTGTATGCTGAAATCTACGTTAGAACAATGGCGAATGTTCAAAGCCGTCGTCGATGCAGGCGGCTTTAATCAAGCTGCTGCTGAAGTTCACAAAAGTCAATCGAGCGTTCACCACGCGGTTCAAAAGCTTGAAAACGCCATTGGTGTGTCGTTGTTTGAGAATATTGGACGTAAAGTCCAGCTTTCTCCGCAAGGCGAACTTATGTATCGCCGTGCCTCTTTTTTGCTGAGCGAAGCGCACAAGCTCGAGGCCGTTGCCAATAGCCTTCAATCTGGCACAGAAACAACTTTACGCATAGCGGTGGATATTATTTTTCCGTCTGAATTGCTTTATAACGTGCTAGCGAAAGTTTCTGCTGAGTTCCCGCTCCTTCGTATCGAGATAGAAGAAACTGTGCTCAGTGGCGCAAATTCACTTTTGAGCAATGGTAAAGTTGATTTAGGCATCTCTCCTTTCGTGTTTCCTAATGGCTTTAGCGAAGACTTGTGCGAAATTGAGTTTGCAGCTGTCGCTCACGCCGACCATCCATTACACCAATTAGATAGAACGCTCACACTGGAAGACTTAAAAGCGCATCGTCAAATTGTGGTAAGGGATTCATCTGCGGAGCGTAAAGCTGATGTGGGCTGGTTAGGTGCAGAGCAACGCTGGACCGTAAGCCACGTTAGAACGTCATTAGATATTATTGCTCAGGGGTTGGGTTTTGCGTGGCTGCCTATAGCAATCATTAAAGATGAGCTTGAAGACGGTACACTCGTTCCCCTTCCCCTGGATAATAATGCAGCATTGCGTAAGGCGCTCCTTTATCTGTCTTTTGAAGACGGCGATACGTTGGGACCAGCTGCCCGTGCTTTTATTGGTGAGCTACGATATCAAACAATGAACCTTCCATCGTCAGATTTTATGCTCGATTCGTGTACTGAGTAGTTTGACCATCAGTTTAGAGCGACTGCAAGGCGTTCAAATCCAAGTATAAACCCAAATAGCGATAATGAAACACCAACTAACGCCACAGCACCATCGTCTGTGGCCATGCCTATTGCCATAATAAAAACAGCAAAAGCGGGAATAAGGCCCATAAAGGGAATAAGCTCCAGAGGAATCATTACAAGTCCGCAACCTGCACAACATAATGCGATGAGTGATCTGAACACAGGCTGGCGCATGAAAAAACACCGAGGAACTAAAAAGCGGTCTACGCGTACTGCATACGGTTTAACTTTTTCGACAATATAGCGAAGCTGATCGGCGTCACAGTTTAGTTGCATCACTTTTTGCGGTAACCAAGGATGCCTACGACCGAGTAAAATTTGCAACGCGATGAGTAAAATTGTCCCACCCGCTAAAGATGGGATCCCAGGGATGGCCCCAATCGGTGTGCAAGCGATAAAAGATGGCAGCGCCAACATTGGTCCAAAGCCTCTTTTCTCCATCACATCCCAAAATTCAGCAAACTCGAATGTATCTTGTCTTGCTCGCGGCTGCATTTTCCCCAACAACTCGTACAAGGTCATTGATCTTACAGCTGTTTTTCCCCACATCTTCAATTCCTTTGATATCACATTACCAGCGAACGTCGCGCTAATCAGACGGGCTCCTCGCCTAATTAATATACATTTCTTGCACCTACTCGATTTACCATAGTGAGATTGCAAGTAACCTTAGACAGGCAAATCGTGCGAAAAATATGCCATCGATTGCATGTGACGGTGTGTTGAAGACAGGAATACTTTTTGCAAATGCCCCTGATAAGTAAAGTAAAATCACCTAATAAAACAAAGACAGATATAGACATTCTGTACTTTAGTGCGATGTGCACCGCTGATCGCAAAGAGTTGATAAATTAGAAGAAGGTAGCGCAACCGACTATCTCTGGCATCAAGGCAAGTGTTCAAGATTTCCGGGTTGCTTGAAGCGTTTAGATATTTTCCGATGCGCTTACGCTTTATCAATTTAAACCAGCGTATAAATAAACTTTAAATATGCGCTTTAGCATTCAGTTGTTAATAGCGTATGATAAAACTATAACATTGATTCTATTCCATATTTTTTCTGAATAGGAAACGAAAGAAGAGAGGGACATCCACGTGCTTACCGTACTTTTAGTTGATGACGACGCCGATTTCACAGAAGTAGCTTGTACTATCATCGAATTTCTTGGCCACGAAGTACTTACCGCTGCCACACTCAAAGAAGCCCGCGATTGGTTAGAGAAAGAAACCTTTGACCATGTACTGCTTGATTTCATGCTACCCGATGGAAGCGGCGCGCATTTGTTCAATGAGTTAGATGCACTTCCTAAGCGCCCTCGCGTTACTTTGATAACGGGTCACCCTTCAGTGAAAAGCGTGATAAAGGGTCTGTGTGGCCCCACGGTCGACTATCTCGTTAAGCCAATTCAACGGGAGGAAATAGAGGCTGTATTAAGTCAAAAGCCAAAAGAAAAAGCACCTGCGCAAGAAAAAATAGAGAAACATTTTGACCTACTGATTGGTGAATCACCAATTATGAAAGAGCTCTACAAGCTGATTTCTAGAGTGAGTAAGACCAGCGCAAACGTAATGCTGCTTGGTGAAAGCGGTGTAGGTAAAGAAGTGGTGGCTGCCGCAATTCATCGTGCTTCAGAAAGTGAAGGTCCCTATATTGCAACCAACTGTGGTGCATTCTCAAAAGAACTAATAGGTAGCGAACTTTTCGGTCACGAAAAAGGAGCATTTACCGGCGCTGTAGGACGTAAAGAAGGTGTTTTCGAACAAGCTGAGGGCGGCACGCTCTTTTTGGACGAAATCACAGAAATGCCCATTGATATGCAGCCCAACTTACTCCGCGTTTTAGAAAACAAGGTTGTTATTCGTGTGGGCGGAACGAAGACCATCCCGGTGAGCTGCCGCGTTGTATCTGCCACGAACCGAACAATGGAAGAGATTGCGCAAAGCAAAGTACTGCGCGAAGACATCTACTTCAGACTTGCGGTGTTCCCAATCACCATTCCTCCGCTACGCGAAAGAAAGGAAGATATTCCATTACTAGCAAAAACCTTTATTGCTGAATTCAATAAAGATAATGGCTCGCAATTTAAGTGGGAAGATAGTCAACTCGATACGTTACAAGCCTACGACTGGCCCGGTAACGTGCGTGAACTAAGACACTTTGTGCATCGCGCTGCCATTATGAGCGACCCTGAAAAGAGTGAGATTGAATTACCAAAAACCATTGAGTCACCATTTGCTCAAAAACAGAGCACGACACCGGCACTTCAAGCTGGTAGAACCATTGAAGACGTGGAAAAAGAGCTAATTTATGCCACGTTGGAAAAAGTGAATGGCAATAAGACCACCGCAGCAGAAATGCTGGGAATTAGTACAAAAACGCTTTACAACCGTCTTCATGCATATGGTGACTTAAGTAAAGACGACTAAGTAAGAGGTATTCGGCATGACTAGCGAAGAATTTTCTCGACTAAGTGTTTATGTGCATGATGCACGCAAACCATTAAACAGAATATCAATGCAAGCTGAGCTAGTAAAAATGGCATTAAACGGTGACGTTCCACCTGAAAAGGCATTGGTGGCGTTGGATAAAATAATAAGCAGTGCTAAAGACTGCAGCCATACTCTTGCTGAAATGACATCAGAGTTAAGTGGCAATGTTTCGGATTAAGTAAATGATTACTAAAGTATTGTCTTCACTATACAGTTGGATAATTTTAGTTGTTCTGGTCATTATTGTAATAACTGCTAATTCATTTTACGTAGTTAGTACATTGAATGACCTTTCTGCTCTGGAAGCGCGGCTGTTCACTACGAACCGTGTTATCAATGCAGTTAACCGCCTTCACGTTGCTGTACTTCGCGTGGAGTCTGGTCAGCGCGGCTATATGCTAACTGGCGATGAAGAATATCTTACCGACTACACCGAAACGTTAAGCGTAATCGGCGAATTAATGGATGAGGTAGAAGTAAGCTCCTTCTCTTCAGATATTAACGACCAGTCCATCCGCATCGAAGAACTTTTGTCGTTAACCAAAGCAAAAATCAATGAAGTCATTGAAGTAGTTGAGCTGTATAAAGAAGGGAAAGAGCAACAAGCTGTCATTTTAGTGAATAGCGATAAGGGTATAAAACTCTACAAACAGTTTGAAACCTTATTTAGAGAAATCGACGGTTCAGAACGAGATATGCAAGGCACGCATTTAGCCAACTTAATGAGCCTAAGAAGGGACTCTGTTAATACGCTGATCATTTCCTCTGCAACGACTCTGCTACTGATTATTACGGTATTTTTATTGCTCAAAATAAATTCCCGTGAGCATGAGAAATACCAAGCTGACCTAGAGTCTGTTAACGAAGATCTAGAATCTCGGATAGCAGATAGAACGCAAGAGTTAAGTGTTTATTCAGACGAATTAGCACGAAGTAATAGAGAGTTGGAAGATTTTGCCTTTGTGGCGTCACACGATCTTCAAGAACCATTGAGAAAAATTCGGGCATTTGGTAACCGCTTAGAATCGGGTTACAACGATGTGATAGACGAACGAGGCAAAGATTACCTTGCGCGCATGCTCAATGCAGCAGAGCGGATGTCCATGCTTATTTCAGATCTTCTCGCCTTTTCTCGCGTTTCCACACGAGGTAAAGAGTTTGACGACGTTAATCTAGGCACCGTAGTGGATAGCATCATGGGCGATTTGGAAATCGCTATCGATGAAAAGTCTGCGCAAATAAATGTTAGCGATATGCCGACTATTCGCGGTGACAAATCGCAATTAGAGCAGCTGTTTTTAAACTTAGTGTCTAACGCACTGAAATTTCAGAGCGAGGGCGTGAGACCTGAAGTAACGATATCTGCAAGGGACGCGACGGAAGAAGAAACGAAAGACATTCTACTTGCTGAAGAATACGACTGGACAAAAATTACCGTATCAGACAACGGTATAGGGTTCGAACAATCGTTTGCTGAAAAAATATTTGCCCCTTTCCAACGCCTTCACGGTAGAAGTGAATACAAAGGTACGGGGATTGGTCTTGCCGTTTGTCGTCGTATTGTAGAACGGCACAACGGTCAAATAACCGCAGTTAGTTCTCCCGGAAAAGGGGCAACGTTCTCGATAATAATACCCAAAAATAGTGAACCGTTTGGTTCTAACAACAATAATGGAGAAACACACAATGACGCGTAAACAAACTCAGCCTATCAATATACTTATGGCGGACGATGACGAAGACGACCGCCTACTTACGGTTGACGCGCTCAAAGAGAGCCGCGTTCTAAACAATCTGTTTTGTGTTGAAGATGGCGTTGAATTATTAGAGTTTCTTCGACATGAAGGTAAATATACAGATCCTGCATCGGCACCGCGACCTAGTCTTATTTTGCTTGATCTAAATATGCCAAGAAAAGACGGTAGAGAGGCGCTGCAAGAACTGAAAAACGACCCCAAGCTTCGCAGTATCCCGGTGGTAATTCTCACTACCTCTAAAGAAGAGGAAGATATGCTTCGCGGTTATGATCTAGGTTGCGCATCTTACATTACAAAACCAGTGAACTTTGAAGGATTGGTTGAACTAATGCGCGCGCTCGGACGTTACTGGATAGAGTTCGTAGAATTACCACACGAGTAAAAGAGGTACTAGATGACAGAGGTAATAAAAATTCTGTTGGTAGAGGATGATGAAGATGATTACTTCTTAACCTCTGATTATCTAGCGCAGTGCGAGTCACCTACGTTTGAGTTGACGTGGGTGACAAATAGCTTAGACGCAGTAGAGGCATTAAAGACACAAAGTTTCGACTTGTGTTTGTTAGATTATCTGCTGGGTGCCGAGAACGCGATTGATGTACTGGGTGTTTTAAAATCTAACCAGTTCAATCTACCCGTGGTAATACTTACCGGACAGTCGGATGCTACCGTCGATGAAATGGTCATGCGAGCAGGTGCCGCAGACTATTTGCAAAAATCGGAAATTGAATCACCGCGGTTTATGCGCACGATTAGATACGCCATGGTTCGCCGTGACATCGAGAACGAGCGAATTGAGCGGAACAAAGTAGAGCAAAAGAACAAGGCCAAAGATAAGTTCCTTGCGCATTTAGGGCATGAGCTGCGCACCCCCCTCACCTCTATTCTTGGCTACACCGAACTGCTTATAGACGATGCGAGAAACAGCCCTTTTCAACAAGAGTTATCTATTATCCACTCTAATGGCAAGCACCTGTTAAGCCTACTCAATGATTTGCTAGACATGTCGCGGATAATGGCAGAGAAACTTGAACTCAACATTAAGGAAGTGAACTTAAGCGCGTTTTTGACGGACATTCACTCATTAATGCGTTTGAATGCCAAAGACAAAGGACTAAGCCTTAACGTTGTTTCAAAAACAAAAATACCAGAGTTTATACACACAGATCCTACCCGCCTTCGTCAGGTCTTGTTGAACCTAATTTCAAATGCGGTGAAATTTACCGACAAGGGCAGTATCACGCTTACCATCTCTCTCGACGAGCCGTCTGAAAACGATTCGAGTCAAACACTGCTGCGATTTTCTGTAGATGATACAGGTATCGGCATGCCGCCTGATAAGCTCATCAATATTTTTCAGCCTTTCGAACAAATAGAAGATGTGATGCGTGCCAATCATGGCGGAGCAGGACTTGGACTTGCCATTTGTAAAGAGCTTGTCACTAAACTGGGCGGCGACATTGATGTTAAGTCTCGTTTAGGAGAAGGCAGCACATTTACATTTGATATAAACCCTGGCGATGTTTCTGAACAGCCTCGTGTAGATCTTGAATTAGGCCAAATTCAACCTGTCGAGTCTAGTAGCATCAATTTAAACGTAACTGGACGCGTATTAATTGTTGATGACTTGCGAGAAATTCGACGGCTAACTGGTCACCTTGTGAGTCAATCTCAAGCTGATATTAGCTACGCTGAAAATGGCGTAAAAGCACTAGAAGCCGTGTTGCAGGCGGATGAACACAACCGGCCCTTCGATCTGGTTTTAATGGATATTCACATGCCAGTGATGAATGGCATAGAAGCCCTGCATGCGATTAGACGACATGGGCAGGATATCCCAGTGATTGCCGTGACAGCAGCAAGCCGCAAAGGCTTAAGAGAATCGTTAATTCGCGAAGGGTTTAACGACGTAATTGGAAAACCCATTGACCGGTTTGCACTGGCTAACTTGCTTTCGCAATACCTTCCGCCAGGTAATCACGTAACATTCACCAACGTGGAAGCCCAAGTTGCAGACATGCCAATGAACAAGCCGTATGCTCCAGAGGACGAGACCGCTTATCGCGGGCTTGCAATCCCTGGGCAAGCAGAGCAGAAAATCCAGTCTACGGATTCAAATGGTAATTCAGAACAACCTGCCAATAAGCACATACTTGTGATTGAAGACGATGAGGATGCGGCGGAGTTACTGCAATTGTTTCTTTCCCACTTAGGTCATACGGTCACTACTCAGTACAGCGGTGCTGAAGCATTACAGGCTGCAGAAAATCAAAGTTTCGATCACATTCTTATGGACCTTACCCTTCCCGATTATAACGGTTACGACTTAGCGAGTGAGCTCAAGCAAAAGCTACCAGATGCCATCCTTACTATTGTAAGCGGTCACGAAGCGGACTCCGAAGCGATGACAACCATAGGGATCAACAGTGCATTGCTCAAACCTGTCACCAAAGACGATTTAGCCTCGGTAGTGGGCTGAAAAGTTAATTTTATCGCTGCCAACCTGTACCGAATGTCGGAGGTTGAGCAGCGCATCATCAAGACCAAGAAAATATTACAGACGTAAGACACAACAGTGTGTGAGACTTGCACATAAGCACCTCACGCAACAATAGAAAAATAAAAATAAGCCATATAAAACAGTAAGATAATAGTTTGGTATACCAGTTGCAGCTATCTATGTGAACCCAAAATATTAAGGAGAGTATTATGGCTACACAAGCTTCAGCTAAATCGCAAACAGTTAAACGTAACGGTACAAACGGCGTGGCTGAGCCGAGTCACCCAGTAACGGATCAACTGAAAGATTCTCTTCATGCGTCAGTAGACAAGTTAGCAGACAGTGCAGGGATTGCAGAGGAAAACATTCGTCGCACTGCGACATCGTCTGCAGAGAACATGTCAGCGAGAAAGCGTCTGGCACAGCAAAAATGGCAGGCGTCGAAAGTACGTAGATATGCCATTGAGAACCCAGTAGCGACAGCGGGTATCGCTTTCGCAGCAGGAATGTTAGTGACGTCACTTTTACGTAAGAAGTAATACGATGACTGTACCAGATTTTCGAAGAGCAAATTTCAATTTGTGCACAGAAAATCCTTTTCGCCTGACGCCGCCCGCGGCGCAGGCGAATCCTAATGTTACGAGCAACGGTGACAATGCTAACGCTGCATCAGCAACCTCTGAACACTCTACGCAATACAAGTCGACACAACAGAACAAGTCAACGCAACAGAATTACCCTGACCCATCGTTTTCGGATATCTTCTCGGCTTTCTCAGAAGCATTGAACCAGCGAAAGGCGCAGGGTTTGGCGTTTTTAGAGCTCACTAACAGTGAATTGATGCTCATTAAAAAGAGTTTCTTTGTTACAGTCTTTGCATGCTTAGCGGCATTTGCAGTGGGCACAGTATGTTGGCTCATTTTAAACATCGCCATTGGCGCTATACTTCATAGTGTGGGCGTTAGTTATGTGGTAGTTCCACTCCTGTTATTGGTGCTCAACAGCGTTGCGGCCTTTTGTTTATTTAAGCTTGCAAAAAATGCATTCAATTACCTGAGCTTTAGCAGACTCATACAAACGTGGCGACGGGTTTTCGGATAGTGAAAATGCTTACCATTGCGTAAAAAGCCACCGCCAATAGTGAGGAAAAGCGATGAACATTTTTTTAAAATCGAATATGAAAGATATAGCACAGAAAGAGCATGCTTATTTTTCGCAAAAACATCATGCAGATGTTGCACTTACACAAGCAAAGAGGCAATGTAAACTGATGATGGGAAAGCCTGAAACGTTGCTTGGCATCGCAACCCTTGGCGCATACAAGGGTGCGGTAGATGCAAAACCCAAAGCAAAACGCAATCAAGCCCTAATGGCAATAAGTAGGACTGCGCTATTGTCGTTATTTCAATGATCACAGTATTAAGGAATATGTGAGATGAACAACAAAAAAAATATGAAGAAAAGTCGTTTGACGCTTGCCTGTGTTGGTGTGGCGTTTAGCCTTGCAATAGTAGGTTGTTCATCGACCCCTGTAGCAGCCCCTACCCCTTATAAGTCAGCGAGTTCCAAAGCTGCCTATGGCTATTCGAGCGAAAAAATTTCTGAGAACGAATACAAGGTTCTTTTTAAGGCAACAGACAAAACTCCTGCTGATAAAGTACAGCAATATGCCCTTTACAGAGCAGCTGAAATTGCTCAAAAGCAAGGCTTTACCTATTTAGCTATTGTTAAAACCAACGTGGATAAAAAGCCAGTTGTTGCGCGAGAAGTTATGGCGAACAAGGAAGAGCCCGTGGCATTTCAAACAGACAGGCAGTGCACTATGTCAGGCTGCGATGAAGTGGCACAGCCTATGGCCGTCCCAAGCTCAAGCGACGTTGTGAAAACTCAAATTAACGACATCTACTTTACTATTGATGTAATGATGGCGAATGATAAAACGCGTCTAGGTAAAAATGCTTTTACTGTCTTAGAGGTACTATCAGAGCCTCTGGAGCCAAAAAATGGCAACTAGCTGAGCGTTTTGCCGCTCACTAATGCTCTGAAACATCAGTTTTAATAGAAATGCTTTTCAGGCCCTAGTTGCAGTTACTGAAAAGCATCGCTCAAACACATAAGCAAAACCGTAATGTGTTTTAAAGCCAACAACCTGTGCACTAGTCTTTATTACTTTTCTGTTGTGGCTAACAGACCACTGGCTAACTGCATTCTTCACTTTTCTACAAACTTGGGCGGTGTCATATTCGTTTCTTCTTGAAAAAGTCGATGACACTGCTGCTATCACAGCCCTTTTCTCTAATTTATAGCTGTTATCCATTCTCCTGAAGTGCTTCTTGCATTTTTAATGGCCCGTTAATCTTCTATTAATGTTGTACAAAAGTCTCCGTCATCATAGCTAGCTATCATTAAACCCATGAACTGCAGAGCAGATTTATAAACCTCTAGCAACAACGTTGTAGCGGTACTGCTCTAAGCAATTGAATCAGGTAATAGCACATATTTATTTTGCAAATGACTAAGGAGTCAGGCGATGAGAAAGCTAAGCACGTTAATGACAAAAACTACCCTTGTAGCAGCTACAGTAATGTTGGTGACTGGTTGCAGTGCAGTGGCAAAACCGCAGATGGAGCATTCAGCTAGTTCGAATGTTCAGGCGTTAAAAGCTAAAGTACTCGACAACGCATTACTTTATTCCGACGAATGTATTACTGAGCGAGAAGTGGTAACGGCACAAAAGATGTGGGGCGACGGCATAGTGCGAATTGGTGCAGTATTTAGCAATGATGGTGATTACTCTGGCGAAGCCGCAGATTTCATCCAAGCTATGTATGGTTACGATTTAAGCAGCGTACTGTTTAAACCAACGCTTGCAGCTAACGACCAGTTCCGTTCAAGCTTCGATGCTGCGCTTTCATACTTTGTTGGCGGTAATGACGCTTACGAAGAGGACAAAGGCTTTGCTATAAAGCCATACACAAATGTGAAATTCGATAATGTGGGTATTATCAACAACAGCTGTCGCATGGCCGTGGCGATGGGCAACTACTTCTTTACCGATACAAAAGGTGGCGAAACGAAGGTGGAATACACGTTTGCCTATGTCAAAGATAGTGACGGCGACCTGCGTATTGTTGCTCACCAATCTTCGTTACCTTACAACCCAAACGGTAACTAAATAGGCCATTGCCCCTCCATTCTTAGGAAGTGTGAGGGGCGAAACACTCTCCCTTTGCAGGCAAGGCGTCCCTTCCCTTTCGCTTTGCCTCTTTTTTATTTTCAACGAGAAAAACTATGTGCGCAAAACGAATTATGACGCGTTGCGTCTTACTACTTGTGATGGCGATGACAGCCGGCGTTAAGTCACACGCCGAGTCAGATTTTCAATCTTGGAACGCCCTCGCACTCACTGGAGATGCCGATGATAAAAGTAAATGGCAATTTTGGTTTGACGGTCATTTACGCTTTAAAGACGACGCATCTCGCCTAGGCGTTTCTATCGTTCGTCCCGGTGTCGGCTACAAACTTTCAAGCGATACGACCTTGTGGCTGGGTGTTGCAAGAGTAACGATAGACTCAGACAACGGTTCAATTGAAGAAGACAGGGTGTGGCAGCAAGCCACGTATTCATTAAGCAAATTTATGGGCGGTACCATTTCAGGTAGAAGTCGTTTGGAGCAGCGATTCAGGAGCGATGAAGGCGGTGATACAGGCTATCGGTTTAGACAATTTATACGGTGGTCGAAACCTTTAAATGAGCAATGGTCAATGGTCGTGTGGGACGAGGTATTTTTGGGTTTGAACGACACAGACTGGGGCCAAAATAGCGGGTTTGATCAAAATAGACTTTACGTGGGACCGGCCTATCACCTCAACAAGAAATGGCGCGTCGAGATGGGATACTTACATAATCATATTGCGTCGCCAGGCGCCAATTCAGACGCCATAACAAACCACAACCTTGCTCTCACGTTCTTCGGAAGCTGGTAAGGATCAAAGAATACCCCCAGCCAAAGGCCCTTAACACACAAAGAGTAAAGTTGGGTGACTAGGGCCTTACTCAATCATGTAAAAAATGCATTCGTACGTGTAATCGTGACGTTAATTGCCTGCAGATACGGCCTGACAACCAGAGAAAAATTAAATTATATCAATATATTTCAATAACTTAAAAAACAGGCACAAAGATAGCATTAGTTAAAGTGAAAGTAACGGAAGCAATACGAGGATTTAGTTATGTTAGGTTGGGCAATCACATTTTTTATCATCGCCATTATTGCAGCAGTTTTTGGTTTTGGAGGCATCGCAGGTGCAGCAACAGGTATCGCACAGTTTCTTTTCTTTGTGTTTATCGCGTTGCTCGTAATCTCACTTATCGCAAATGCGTTACGTGGTAGAGCACCAAGAGCCTAAGAGTTAGAAGTATTTTAATAGGAAAAAGGAGTAAGGATATGTTTTCATTTAAAAACTTATCAAAGGTACTAGTAGCATCAGCATTTGCACTATCACTAGCAGCTTGCGGTGACGGTGAAGCGGAAGACGCAGGCGAAGAGCTAGACGAAATTGTTACCGATGCAGGTAATGCCGTTGAAGACGCTTGTGAAGATGTGAAAGAAGGCGTAGACGCTGAAGATAAAGACTGTTAATCACGTTTTTATCAAAAAAGGGCCAGACAATTGTCTGGCCCTTTTCGTGTTTACAGTCGACGTGGTTTGACCTAACTGGTTAGTTAAGACACTTCTTCACCACCTAACTCACGAGCAAGATCGTCTAGTGTAGATAGCGTCGAATCAAATACACCTACGCCGTAACGGTATTTTACACTCACGTGATGATCCGTACGCCCGAACTTCACTCTTAACCCTTCTGCGTCAATATGCTTCACGGTATTCAAAAAGCGATAGGCAGACATTTCTGTTTCAAATTGAAACTCAACACTGTTTTCCATTTAGGCTTTCCGTTTAAGCAACAATTTCAGGATGAGTATCAATAACTGAAACAACTCGTTGCAGCAAATGGTTATCTTCTTCGCTTATCGAGTCGTATGATAACCAGTCAGCAAGAATGTCGGGAGCTGTTGCCGCTTCGCCTTGTTCCAACTTAGATGTCATCATTTGTAGCTGTACGCTAGAGCGTATAGATGCGTCTGCATCTGGGCTTGGCATACCAGTTGCGACTTCTAATGCTACCGTTAACCATTGTCTATCGTGCTGAGTTGTTTTATTTCCAGTTGACTGACCCAATACGCTTGACCAACGCTTCCCTAACGCTTCCGCTAGAGATTGCTCATCACCACTTCCCTCACCTACACTTAGCTGTAGTAAAGAAATCAGAGCCTGAGCTCGCGCCAATCGGGCTTGAGATTGTGCATTTTTCGCTTGCGCCGCGCGCTTACTTTCAAGTGAATCAATCTTTTTATCTACTTTCGTACGTTGCGCTCTAGGCAAGTCGGTTAACTGAGCGCGAACGTCGCTTATTGATTGACTGAACGTTGCATCATCGCTGTTGATGTCAACAGCTTCCACTTGCTTGAGTAGCGAATCTACTAACGCGTTAAATGCATTATTCTGTACTTTCCGCTCGGCTTTTAAACGTTCAAATACGGTGTCATTGGCAGCCTTAAATTCTGCCCACAACTTACTCTCTTCACGTTTACCTGCATGGCCTACTTGCTTCCATTGGCTTTGCAATTGCTGAGCCTTGTCGGCAGCGCCAGCGACATCTTCTTCCGTAGCAAGTTGACAAGCTTGGGTGACTAACGCACGCTTTTGGGCTTGGTTGTCACTTTGCCATTGATTTACTTTAGCCTGAATGGGCGATGATACCGCCTTCCATTCTTGCTTCAGCTGTTCATAAATTTCACGTTCAACCTGACCTGCAGCGTGCCACTGTTTAGACACTCTATCGAAAACTTTCACTAACTCGGCTTCCGGCATGTTAATGTCCATTGCCTTAACGGTAGCGATAATCGACATACGCTGTTCACGCGCAGCAGCCCGCTGTGCATCTAACTTCGCGTAATGCGCTCTACAAGGCTCGAAGGCCTTTTCAAGTGCATCATCAAATTGCTGCTGTAACAACGCGTCATCACTACTTTCTTCACTCGTTGACGATGACGGTGTTAGTGATAACCATTGCTTACGCAGATACTTAATGGCCTCACTTCTTTGCTTAATATTTTCTGCATCAGCGCTGGCTAACGCTTTTGCTTCTTCTACAAGAGCGGGTTTGCGCGGCGCCGCAAGGTAATCCTGCCATCCTTCTAAGCGCGACACATCACCAGCGGTCTTTTCAAAACGCTTCTCTACATACTTTTTCGCTGAACCAGGAAGCGCAGCATAACTTTCCTGAAGCTTGGCAAATTTTGAAATAGCAACGCGGAATTTACCCTGAGCAATTAAGTTATCGATAACGCTAATGTGCTTTCTAATGTGTTTTACTTGCTCATTTTCTTTGGATTTTTGAGCACGCTCTTTGGCATTTACACTGCTTGTCGCTGCGTTGAAACGTTTAGACAACGCCTTAGGAATGGCATCGATTTCGCGACTAAGCGCTTTATACGCTTGACGTGCTTCGTCAAACTCCGCTTTAAGAGCCACTACACTACTGCTTTGTAATGCGTCGCCACCATTTACCTGACTCAAATCCTCAGTCGATGCGCTAGTTTCTTCAACGCTCACATCACGGGTATCTTTACCCGACTCGCTATCGCTTGCCGAAACGATCTTTGCGGCAATGTCTTCGAGCGACTGAAGTTTTATCAGTAGCTTTTGGCCGTATTGCTGCTGCATAGAGAAGCGATCAAGCTGCTCGTTTAGTTCGTCGACAGAGCGCTTAATCTGTGTAATTCGCTTATCAGTTGCAGATTCATCATCGAGACGCGCTAGCTGTTCGAGCGTTGCTTCAACACCGCGCACGCTTTCATTAACCGTAGCAACATCAGCAAGCGTCGCTTCACAAAGCCTGTTATTGTACAACCAAGCTACCTGCTCCTTGGCATAAGTAAGCTGCTGTTCGCACAATGCTCTGGTATTAGCACGTTGCGACGCTTGTTGCTTCTCTTCCCATGCTGGGCGGATACGGCTTAAATATCGCTCGAGCTGCTCACCAATACGCGCACGCTTTTCTTCATAATCAACGCGTTCTTCTGAAGTGAGTAAGTCAATTTGAGCAAACAGCCCTGTCAATTCGCTCTCAAGCTCATTGCGCTTTTCATCAATGGTTTCTACATCTGATTTGTCGAGCAAAGCCTGATATTTTGAAAGTCCCAGAGTGAGCTGCTTTTTAAGCTCCACTGGGCGTTTTGCAGCCTCTTTGATAGCATCGATCCGCGCATTAATTTGCGTAACAAGGGCATCATCTGACACTTTCTTAGCAAGCTTTTGCAGATCTGATACGTCTGAATGTGCGTTGACTAGTTGAGTCTGCAGTTGGGGACTTGCGCCTTCTAAAAAGACAAACTGGGTGAAAGATGGCTTCGCTACTTTTTCGATTAGCGCGTTAGCTAGCGCATCATCTTGTAAGAGCGTAGGCTCTTTCTTCAACATTTGTGGTACTAACTGCACTACCAAATCGGCGTTGGCTGTTTCAGTTAAAAAAGAGAATATCTCTTGGCGGGAGAGTGTGACATCCCCCTCGCCTAACAAAGCGGCGTTTACCTTTTTCTCCGCCGCTTTTTTAACGCGAGACTGCTTGGCAATTTGTGACATTTTAAGCCACAGCACAAAGCTATTAAGCTTTTCGAGTGCTGCTAAACTGACATTTGCATCTTCGTCATTAAATGCCAGTTCGTGAAGAATTGTTTTTTCCTGTGCCTTTTCGGGAGAGAGACTCTCGATTGCCTGCATCCGTTTTTCAGGCTTTGGGCTTTGGTGTGAAGGCGCAAATATACGACTAAATATCATCCTGTTTAAACCGCGCTATTGTATTATTATCATCCTGCTCATCGCGTAACGAGCGTTTAAAGTCGGCTTTACTTTTATGTACAATTTCGCCGCTTTCACCTACTGTCATATGCTCAGAGGACTTTTCTATTTTTGCTTGATACAGCATAACAGCCTGCATACTGCTTGCTTTTTGCTCTTCGTTTAAAGGCGTGCCATCTGGCCACTTACCTGTTTCAACAGCCTGACGCAGACGCTCGTAAATCTCCGGCGTCATGCTGGCTAAAAGTGCTTCTATATTCATTTAGGAAAAACGCTTAATGTAAACAATACGCGCGCGGTTTACTAAGTACCAAACAAAGCCAACCACTGCGCCCAAAATAGCTAAATTATGTTGCAAATCACCTGGGCGTGTTCCGCCCCAATACATGAAGCCAAAACTCGCAACGAATATCAGCATAGCAAGAAGGGATTGGTTCTGGATACTGGCTAACTTTTTAAATCTCTGTAAGCTTTGTTTGCGCTCTATATCTTCAGAGGTCGCATCACCGATTTTAAAGTCACAGTGAGGACACGTCTTCGCTTTGTCAGACGTTTTTTTGTTACACGAAGGACAGTCAACTAATGCCATATGTTGCTCCTGTTTATTGGGTGCGAAATGGAAATGCGTAACTCGCTATTGAGCGAAGACGCATTTATACGCGGATGGGTATCATACTTAAGTTCATCACAACAATGAAGTCGATTCTGTGGATTAACCTTATCGCCATAAAACAAAAATGCGCAGGGTGTTAACTTTTATACAAAGTTCACCGCTACGCATTTTTACCTGATAGCCAAGTTGCATTCCCTTCAGTGAAACTCAACAAGGGGGCGATGCTTTAGGCAATACTCACCTTATTTTTTATGTCGAGACCAGTAGTCGTTAACCGTTTCTTTCATCTCTTTACAAAGCAACATGATGCCGAACAAGTTTGGCAAGGTCATTACCACGATAGCCACAGCTGAAAGTGCCCAAACTAATGTGGTGTCAGAGAATGCAGCCCAAACGAAACCGGCGACGTAGATGACGCGATACGGCATTACGGAGCGAGGACCGAACAAATATGTCATAGCGCGATCACCATAATATGACCAAGCGATGGCGGTTGAGAACGCAAACAGCATAAGCCCAATTGACACGATATATTGACCGAAATCACCAAAGAAACCGCGAGTAAAGGCAATAGTGGTGAGCGCAGCTGAGTGAACCAGCGACTTACCGCTTACTTCAAGGTTCTCTTTAACCGGCTTTCCGTCAACAATCTTAAGCGTGCCAGTAAACAAGTCTTCACTGCCTACCGCATACTTCACGTCTTCTGCTACAGACCTAGCGTTAAGCAGAGTAAAACCATCGCTCACAGCCGTGCCGTTAACAACGGTAATTGAGCCAGTATAAGGCTGTACATTGTTACCTTCAATTTCATTCAAGTAACCATATAGTTTGTTTACGTCATCCTGATTCGAGTCGTCGTATTGACCTGCAACAAAGTACATGTCTGAACGATCGAAGACGTTTTCGTGTTTTTCTTTCCACACGCCCGACGACAGAATAACCAAACCCGTTACGGTACAAATTAGAATAGTGTCGATAAAGGGTTCAAGCAGTGACACCATACCTTCTGACGCAGGCTCCTTCGTTTTTGCTGCTGCGTGAGCGATAGGTGCAGAACCTTGACCCGCTTCGTTTGAAAACAAGCCTCGGTTAACCCCACGGTTAAACGCATAAGCTAACGAAGCCCCCAAGAAACCGCCTGCGGCAGCTGAACCAGTAAACGCATCACCGATAACTGCGGCAAACGAAGGCCCAATGTTGTCAAGATTAGCGAAAATAACCGCTAGCGCACCGATAAGGTAGATAACAGCCATAACTGGAACAACACGCGCTGTAAACGCGGCAATGCGTTGGATACCACCAAGAATGACCAAGGCTAGAAGAATACCCAGTACACTACCTACCATCCAAGGCTCGAAGCCAAACGTTGCTTCGATACTTTGCGCGATACCATTACTTTGAGGAAGGTTTCCGGTACCAAATGAGCTGACTACCGTAGCAACAGCAAATGCAACCGCTAACCACTTCATGTTTAGGCGACGGTCCATGTAATACATAGGGCCACCGGCCATGGTGCCGTCTTCTGTCTTTACGCGATATTTGTGCGACAGAGTAACTTCAACGAATTTTGTAGTCATACCTAAAAAGGCGGTTACCCACATCCAAAATAGTGCAGCGGGGCCACCAAGGAAAATTGCAAATGCAACACCTGAGATGTTACCTGTACCTACGGTACCAGACAGTGCGGTAGTTAGCGCGCGAAAATGGGTGGTGTCGCCTGGATCGCTTTCTTTATCGAACTTACCCGTAACAACCTGCCAGGCATGTTTAAAGAAACGAATTTGCGGAAATTTAAGATAAACCGTAAAGAAAAGACCTACGCCTAACAGTACATAAGGAAACCAGAATGCGCCTCCTAAGAATCCATCGAGCATAGTTAGAAAACCATATAACCCTTCCAACGTTATTCCCCTTTTTTATTATGTTTAATTGTTGTTTTATTTTAATAATTAAAAGGCCTCTTTTTGTCGAGGCCTTTTTTGCGAAAGCTTTCGCTTCCTTATTCTTATTTTATTGCTCTGATGCTTTTAGCTTTTTAACAACTGCATTCACACCAATAAGTAAATCTTCACCTAATTGACGGCTACGCTGTACCGACCAACCGTAGATATCGTCCGGTACATCTGCATTGTCTTTAAATGGCATTTCTACCGTGTACGCCATACATTTGAATTTCTCGCCCACTGCATTTGACGCTACGGTTAAATTAGCCTTGCCTGGCTCATCTTTATCGTAACCAAATTCATCTTGAAACTCTGGCGTAGCGTTCAACAGCGCATCTTTAAACGTATTTTCAAGCATTTTGATGGTGTCATTGTAGCTAGGGTTACCCTCACTTCCTGCGACAAAGTTGTACGGCAATGCCTCATCACCGTGCAAATCAAGATACATGTCTACACCAATTTCGCTCATTGCATTCAGTACGTAAAGTACTTCTGGGCTTTTTTCTTGCGAAGGCGTTGCCCACTCACGGTTTAGATTGGTTCCTACAGCGTTGGTACGCAGATGACCGCGTGCGCTGCCGTCTGGGTTCATGTTTGGCACAATGTAGAAAACAGCATTATCAAGCAACTGTCGCGCCAAACCATCTTGCTCGTCGAGCAGACGATAAATAATACCTTCGGCACACCACTCGGCCATGGTTTCGCCAGGGTGTTGACGTGCCGTGATCCAGACTTTTTTCTTTTCTGGTGTTTCTTCACCGATAACCAGCATAGACATATCACGGCCATCAAGGGTAAGGCCTAGGAATTTGTGCTCGCACAGTAGTGACATCTGCGCGTCGTGTACAAGGTCAAGGTGACGTTCGTAGCTAAAAGGAATGAAATACGCGAAGTACACACTTGGCTGTTCTAGCGTTAGTGAGAACGTAAGATTGTCACCGTCAAATTCGCTAGGAATTCTAAACCAAGTTTGACGGTCGTAAGACGCTAGAACGTTATATCCCTTCCAACCTTCTGGATACGCTGACTTAGCCAGATTACCAATCGTCATTGTGTGAGTTACAAAAGTTTCGCCCACTAAACGAAAATGGAACCACTGAGCAAATTCAGATTGGTTGTCGTTGGGAATGGTTAGACGGATATCGTCTGGTGATTGTGCGCTAACAACTTCAATGTTACCGCTGTCGAATTGACTGGAAATATGCATAGACTGTCGTTTTCCTCATTATTTGAGCGCTAATTTAGCATAGACGTAAACACAAATTCCACGCACACAGCGGGTTTTGTACTATCGAAAGTATACAAAATGTTTACACCATCAAAAAACCGACCACTTAGGTCGGTTTTTTATACAGTTAATTAAACTGCGTGTTGCTTAAAGCGGCAACGTAGGGAAACTAAGCCCTGCCATATCACGAACTACACGTAGTACCTGACAGCTGTAACCAAACTCGTTGTCATACCACACGTATAGTGTCAGGCGGTTATCTGCGGCAATGGTCGCCTGAGAGTCAACCACAGACGCAGCGCGAGAGCCGACTAAGTCTGTTGATACAATCTCTTTACTTGCCGTGTAGTCAATTTGGTGTTGAAGCTTTGAGAACAACGCGGTATCGCGCAAGAACTCGTTAACTGCAATGCGATCCACCGGCGTTTTAAGATTTAGGTTCAAAATCGCTAGCGACACATTAGGTGTAGGTACGCGGATAGCATTACCGGTAAGTTTACCTGCTAGTTTCGGGTACGCTTTGGCAACGGCTTTCGCAGCGCCCGTTTCGGTAATAACCATATTAAGTGGCGCACTACGTCCACGACGATCACCTTTGTGGTAGTTATCGATAAGGTTTTGGTCGTTAGTGTAAGAGTGAACGGTTTCAACGTGACCGTTTTCAATGCCATATTCTTCGTCTAGCGCTTTAAGTACCGGCGTTATTGCGTTAGTTGTACAGCTTGCAGCAGATACAATTGTGTCTTCTGGTGTTACTTCTTCGTCATTTACACCGTGTACGATGTTCTTGATGTCACCTTTACCCGGGGCAGTAAGGATAGCTTTCGCTGCACCCTTAGCTTTAAGGTGTAGGCCAAGGCCATCGCGGTCACGCCAAATACCCGTGTTGTCTACGATGATAGCGTTATCGATACCATATTGCGTGTAATCCACTTCATCTGGGCTGTTGGCATAAATGACTTGAATGTATGAACCGTTTGCTTTTAGCGCGTTACGCTCGTGGTCAACTGTGATGCTGCCGTTGAATGGCCCATGCACTGAATCGCGGCGCAGCAAGCTTGCGCGTTTTTCTAGGTCGCCATCGCGCCCGCCACGAACCACAATGGCACGTAAGCGAAGCTTATTGTTTTTACCTTGGCGTTCAATAAGCAAGCGAGCAAGTAAACGACCTATACGGCCAAAACCATATAGTACAACGTCCTGAGGTTTCTGATCGTCCTCTTTATCGGCAACGTCGTTTAGTTTTTCGTTAAGGTAGGCCGTAAGGTCGTTGTTGTCGACCGCAGAACCGTAGTGAAAATCAAAAGCCAATTTACCAATATCAATTTGTGCAGGAGCAAGCTTCATGTTGCTCAAGGCTTCTAAGATTGGATAGCTTTCGCGTAGGCGTAGCTTAATACCTTCGTGCAGACGCACTTTGCGGTGCGCTTTAATAACATCAATAGCACTGGCGTTCAGTAGCGAGCGTCCATAAACCGAAATTTCAACTGCCTTATTGCGATACAATTTACCAATAAGGGGCAACATCATTTCTGCGTATTCCTGACGCTCTTGCCAGCTGCTTTGTAATTCCTGCTCAAACTGTTGATTCATGCTTCTGCCTTCATCGATATTAATTTAACGGTGTTGTCATTGTTGTATGCGCGGCCAATTTTTTTGTGGCACAAACACGTACAACTAATCCTAATTACGCGTCAGCTTTTTATTATTTTTAGGGTACACTAGGTGAGTTTTCGCCTGACGGTGACGAGCAGTATCTTAAATAAACAAGCAAGGAAGACCAAATTGTTGATAAGTTTCAAAACCTCTATGAAAACTCGTATAACAGAGAGTTTATTTAGTAAGTTTCCAACAAAAGGTTATGTAACGACGGTGTGGCTGGCAGCAGCGACAACACTGACGGGTTGTGGCGATCTTTTTGAACCTACTATCAGTGAAATTTGTGAATCTCACAGCGAGATTTGCTTAGATTTGAGTTTGGATGCCCGTTGTCGCGGCGAGCGAGCTGAGATTATTCGCTTGCGTTACTACAATCAAGATTCAAAAGACGACGCTTACAAGTATCCTCTTCTTCTAAACTTCGAAGAGTATCTAACCTGCGTCGAAGAAGTGCAACATATCGAACACGTTAAACGCAAAGGCAAGGAAGCGACACGGCTAAAAGGCGTTATTACTGCTCAGCGTGAAATTAAACGCCTAAGCCGCGAGACGAAAGACTCCCTTGATCCTTACCTTTCTTACTATCATTGGACACGATATAACGACAAAGAGGCTTTTCATCGCTTTGAGCGCTACGCTGCCAGCAACCGCGTAAGCGATCCAAAGCTGCTGGTCGCACTGGCCTCTGTTCAGATTAAAACAGACCAAAAGCGTACTATTGAAACCTTATATCGCGCGCTAAGTTTATATACAGATAGCGACGACATTGATGTCAGCATTTTCTACTCGCTTGCTTCAATGGGAATGGATATGGACAACTATCGCCTTGCCTATGTTTGGTATGGTGTGGCTGAAGCCTTCGATGAGAGACTTAACGACACTCAGCGTGTTCAACTTGGACAACGCTATGCTCTTCCAGTAGGCATTCTAGATAACATTGTTGATGAAATAGTCAGTAACTTGAATAGCGCGACCTTCAACGCAGATTCATTGAAACTGGATAAGCTCTGATTTTTTGAAACTCAATTACACAATTTCATTGGTAAATAATTAAAAAAACCGCCGTTTATGGGCGGTTTTTTATGATTGGATCTCTCTACTTTCCACATGAGGTCAAAATTTAATCAGATGTTTACCTTAATCAAGCGCTCACCTAGGGCTTTTTAACCTTTAATTTGTGTATCATCTTCGCCTTTAAAGGTCATAGATAGCGAATTTACGCAGTAGCGTTGACCCGTTGGCGCAGGACCATCTGGAAATACATGGCCTAAGTGCGAGCCACACTGCTTACAAAAAATCTCAACCCTACGCATACCGTGACTCAAGTCTTCTCTGTAATCTACATTACCGTCATCAAGCTGCTTATAGAAAGAAGGCCATCCACAACCAGCATCAAATTTAGTATCTGAGGGGAAAAGTGGCGCTTCGCAGCACTTACACACGTACAATCCATCTCGCTGCTCGTCTAGCAATACTCCAGTGAAAGGTCGCTCAGTACCCGCTTCGCGGCATACATAATATTCCTCGTCAGTGAGCTCAGTTTTCCAGTCTTTTTTAGCTACTGATGCGTTTGCTTTTTCATCTGTCGACATAACTTACCTCTTAAAACAAAAAAGGTGTATTTGAAAACAAATACACCTTTCGATAGTTTACGCTCAATTATGAGCGCGTGTAACACTATTTAGTTCATACTATTTTTTGATAGCGATTTGCGGACGTGCAGGATCACTCCACTCGATGTGATACTTTTTGCCTGCTGGCTTATCTACACGCTGATAAGTATGTGCGCCAAAATAATCGCGCTGGCCTTGCAGCAAATTAGCAGGTAGCACGGCTGTGCGATACGAATCATAATAGCTAAGAGCCGACATCATTGCAGGGCAAGGCACGCCAGCCAGTGTCGCCTGTGCAATTGACTCACGCCAGTCAGCTTGATACTGCGTAATTTGTTCCGCAAAGAACGGGTCCAATAGCAAGTTGGCTAAGTCTTCGTTATTCTCGTAAGCCTGAGAAATAGACTGAAGAAATACGGCGCGAATAATACAGCCTGCACGCCATATTTTAGCTATTTCACCAAACTCCAGTGTCCAGCCGTGTTCTTTGCCTGCCATTGCCATTAACTGGAAGCCCTGTGCGTACGCACAGATTTTAGAGCAATAAAGCGCTTGCTCTAGCTTGTTGATGATCGACATTTTCTCATCATCGCTGAACGATGGCGCATCAGGGCCTGCAAGAACCTTGCTCGCAGCTACACGCTCGTCTTTCAAACTAGAAATACTGCGCGCGAATACCGCAGATGTGATGGTCTGTGCCGGACTACCTACTTGTAATGCGCTTACTGCAGTCCAAAGGCCTGTACCTTTTTGACCTGCTCTATCTAAGATCACGTCAACCAACGGCTGCTGTGTTTCTGGATCCATTTGCTCAAGAACTTCAGCACTAATTTCCATCAGGTAGCTATTCAGCTTGCCTTCGTTCCAGCGACGAAACACCTCTGCTATTTCAGCTGGCGCCATATGTAGCGCTTCGCGCATAACATGGTAAGTTTCGCAGATAAGCTGCATGTCGGCGTATTCGATACCGTTGTGCACCATTTTTACATAGTGCCCGGCTCCAACCGGACCGATGTAGGTCGCACATGGTTCGCCTTCTAACACTGGTTGACCTGGCGTATGGCTTTCTAATGGTTTACCTGTTTCTGGGTCAACCTTTGCAGCAATAGCTTTAAGAACAGGCTCAATGCGTGTCCATGCATAAGGGTTGCCTGAAGGCATAAGAGATGGCCCGAAACGAGCGCCTACTTCACCACCTGACACGGCGGTAGAGAAGAAGATAAATTTACCTTTGTACTGCTCTTCACGTGCTACAGAGTCTGTCCACAAACTGTTGCCAGTATCAACCACGATATCGTCAGCGTGAATTCCGGCGTCAATAAGATGATTGCAAACGTGGTCAACAGGATCGCCAGCAGGCACAGAGATAATAATAAGATGCGGGGCTTTTAACTTGCTTAAAAGCTCGGTGTAAGAACTGCAGCCTTCAACACGAGGCTCAGTATTTACAGCTCTTTCGCTTGCGTCTTTGGCAAGAATAGACTCAACTTTGTTTTGGTCTAAATCGAAACACGCTACACGATAGCCATGGTCCACTAGGTTCATGGTTAGGTTACTACCCATCACCCCTAAACCGATAAAACCAATATCACACGACTTGTCTTCGTGCGAATTACCACCTTTCTTTTGCATAGGAACACCCTCACATTTCAGATGGCTGCGCATGATACCACCTGAAAGAATAAAGAACAGTCTAAGCTAACAATTTAGTGCGCAGTGGTGTAATTGTCACCAGCGGTAAACATTAACGGGTTTTGTAAGCTAGTTTAGCCGAGATTTTGGCACGCATTCAGCACCTGCGTTACGCGCTTTTATCCATGCTGTATGAAATTTACACAAAGGTAAAGACTCTGTTTCTTATTCAGCTAACGTGCACTGGGTTTGGTGCCGTTTAACGGTACTCTTAAATTCTTTAAAGGCACTCTTAACCGAGTATAAGGTCGTATTGTAAGCCATTTTTCTATCCAGAGAACTGAGAGAAACTGAACAACGTTAGCGATTTGCTGGCCTGTAGAAACACCTTCTGAATGCAAATTGAAGGCTGTTCTTCAAGAGAGCTGTAGCGCGTATCCAAGTGCATGGTCCACCCTCCCCTGGGTATGACAGAAGGTAGGTGAAAACGCACGTCGCTTTCACTTGCATTAACACACAAGAACCAATGCTCTGGCTTCTGGTCGCCCGTTACACAACCTTTTATTTCCACACCAAACGCTTTGTTATGATGCGCATTCCAATCTTCAGACGCTTTGTCAGAACCATCGGGCTTATACCAATTTATTTCTTTTACATTTCGTGAGAGCGTAAAAGTATCATCGTGCAGCTTTAGTTCGCTTAACAGTGAAGAGGACTGACGCAAGCGGATCACATATTGGCAGAAGCTAAGAAAATCTTGCTTGCGCTTGTTTAATTCCCAATTCATCCAGCTAATAGGATTATCCTGGCAATAGGCATTATTATTGCCATTTTGGGTGCGGCTTAATTCATCGCCTCCAAGAATATGCGGTGTACCTTGCGAGAAGATCAGCGTTGCAAAGAGATTGCGCTTTTGACGTTCACGCATAGCGAGTATCTGCTCGTCATTCGTTTCCCCCTCAATACCATAATTGGCAGACAGGTTGTGTCCATGGCCATCTCGGTTTTCTTCTAAGTTATCGAGATTGTGACGTTCGGCGTAGGTCACCATATCGTGCAGCGTGAACCCATCGTGATATGTCACGTTATTCACCGAGGTACTGATATGTCGATGGCCTTTGTGAAATATATCCCGTGAGCCCATTAAACGGGTAGCAAAGTCCGCGGTAACGCCATCGTCTCCACGCCAGAAGGCGCGCACCGTATCGCGGTATTTATCATTCACCTCTAACCACGGAGACGGAAAGTTACCCACTTGGTAGCCGCCAGGCCCAATATCCCAGGGTTCGGCAAGCAATACTCTCTCTTTTAAAACAGGGTCGCTACTAATGGCTCTCAGCAGCCCAGATTTTTTACTATATTCTTGTGGCTCTCTTCCCAAGCATACTGCTAAATCGAAACGAAAGCCGTCAACGCCAATTACGGATACCCAGTGGCGCATGGCATCTAAAATAAGTCCCATCATAAATGGCTGCGCGGTATTTACCGTGTTACCACAGCCTGAATGGTTGGAATAAACCAATTCTCCGTTTTTCGTTTGCTCTAATAAGTACGCTTGGTAAGGGCAAAACCCCTTATAAGAAAGAATAGGACCGCCATTGCCTGCCTCTGCTGTATGGTTAAATACCACATCAACAATGACCTCAAGTCCGGCTGTATGATAAGCATCTACCATAGACTTTAGTTCAGCAAGCGCGTCTGACACACCGTAGCGTGGTTCAGGCGCAAAGAAGTTAACCGGGTTATATCCCCAATAATTGGTTAAGCCTTTCTCTGTAATAAATGGTTCAGGCATGAATGAACACAACGGCATAAATTGCACCGTGGTTATGCCTAATGCTTTGAGATGCTTGATGACACTCGGATGGGCAGCACCGATAAATTTGCCACGGTGTTCTTTAGGTACATCGGGATGGAGTTTTGTGAGCCCTTTAATATGTGCTTCGTAAACTACTCGCTTGTGTTTCGGTATAACAGGCGCGCTAACATGACTGGGCGCATAGTCATTTTGATCAATTACTATGCACTTGGGGATCATAAACTGAGAGTCGTGTTTGTATTGCCTAGCGTCCCATTTTATTGCGCGACTAATTTTCTTGGCGTATGGGTCGATTAGCAGTTTGTCGGTGGGTACCGCATGTAACCCTCCCTCACCGCGTTCTACGCGATAACCATAGTATTGTCCTGCACTAACGCCGCTGTAACGACCGTGCCAAACATCACCAGTTTTCTCAGGCAACGGATGCTCACTCACCGCCTCTTCTGTGTCACTATTGAAAAAACACAACACGACCGCCTTCGCATCGGGCGCGTATACGGCAAAATTACAACCGTCTTGTGTAACTGTTGCGCCAAGTGGATATGCCTTCCCCATTCCACTTTCTACAATTAGTGCGGTGTCTCGAATTTCGTTCACTTCGTTCTCAATTTATCTCTTCACTGGGGCGTGTCGCCCTAGTCGGATTAATCCACATTGGCAACATAAAATACCGTGGCTAGCGGCGGTAACGTGATTTCTGCAGAGTGAGTACGCTCATTCCAAGGTATGGTTTGCGTATTAACAGTAGAAGCAACGTCGTAGCCGCTACCCCAATATGCACCATCATCAGTGTTTAGTGCTAGCGTTAGCGTGCATGCATCATCTACGCCTATTCTGAAGTTCTGACGTGGCACAGGCGTAAAATTAGATACCACATATACTTTTTGCTTCGCATCTTTTGACATGCGAACAAATGAAACCACGCTTTGGTCTGCATTATTGTGGTCCAGCCAAGCAAAGCCCCCTGGTTCGTGGTCTTGCTCGTAAAGCGCTGGCGTAGACGTATAGAGGTTGTTGAGCGCCTTATAAAGCGCTTGAATGCCTTTGTGTTTTTCGTAATCGAGCAAGTGCCAGTCTAAACTACTGTCATGGTTCCATTCTCGTGCCTGCGCAAGCTCGTTCCCCATAAAGTTAAGCTTCTTGCCGGGGTGACCGTACATAAAGCCCGCGTAACAACGCAGGTTAGCAGCTTGCTGCCATTCATCGCCAGGCATTTTATGCAGCATACTGCCTTTGCCGTGTACCACTTCATCGTGCGAGATAGGCAGCACAAAATTTTCGTCAAACGCGTAAACCATGCTGAAGGTAATATCGCCATGGTGATAGTTGCGATAGGCGGGGTCTTTAGCGATGTAGTGTAATGAGTCGTGCATCCACCCCATGTTCCACTTAAAGCCAAAGCCCAAACCACCATCAAATACTGGGCGAGAAACCTTGGGAAACGACGTTGATTCTTCGGCAATTGTCATGGCGTCTGGGAAGTGCTTGTACACTTCTTCATTCATCCATTTCAGTAAGCTGATGGCTTCGTAGTTTTCGTTGCCACCATCCACATTCGGGATCCACTCTCCGTCATTGCGTGAATAGTCGAGATAAAGCATGGATGCCACTGCATCAACCCTGAGTCCATCAACGTGAAATTTGTCTAACCAAAACAGTGCGTTTGCAACTAAAAACTGACGAACTGTGTCTTTGCCGAAATCGTAAATGCAAGAATTCCAATCCGGATGCCAACCTTTCCTCGGATCTTCATATTCATAAACACAAGAACCATCAAATCGCGCCAAGCCATGGCCGTCTTCCGGGAAATGTGCAGGTACCCAGTCGATAATTACGCCTATACCTGCTTGGTGAGCCTTATCAACAAAGTATTTAAATTCATCTGGGTTTCCAAATCTACTCGTTGGTGCGAACATTCCCACGGGCTGATAGCCCCACGAACCGTCGAAAGGAAACTCGGAAATAGGAAGCAATTCAACGTGAGTGTAACCCATATCGCTGACGTAGCTTATTAAGTCATCGGCTAGCGCTTTATAAGTAAGATAGCGCGCATCAGTTTCAATACCCGGGCGCTTCCAAGAGCCAAGGTGCACCTCATAAATGCTCATTGGGCTGTTGTATTTATTTCCCTTTCGCTTTTCCATCCATGCACTATCATTCCACTCATAGTTATTGTGGTTGTAAATTTTCGAAGCATGAGAAGGATACTGCTCTGCGCTGAAGCCAAGTGGGTCAGCCTTGTGCGGTAGGTCGTGGCCGTGTGCATCTTTAATGTGGTACTTGTAGCGCTCTCCCTCTGCGAGTTCTGGCACAAACAGTACCCAGTATCCCATAGAGGTCTTTTCCATAGGATGCGTGCGGCCATCCCACTGATTGAAATCGCCAATGAGCGACACCGTACTCGCATTGGGCGCGAAAACGCAGAACCTGACACCTTTTATCGCATCGCCTTTTGAAGAAGCGAGTGTTAAAAGTTGCGCGCCCGCTTGCTCATACAAGTTTGAAGGCTTGCTATCGATGTAGTGTACCGCATGATACGCCTGCTCGGAGAATTGATAAGGATCGATATAGCCCTTATCGTCATTCAAGCCTTCGGCGATAACGCGATAAACCTCACCCTGATATTCTTTAGGCAGTGGTGTTTCAAAAAGACCATTTTTGGAGGTAACGGTTACATTTGCTAGCGCTGCATTCTCCCATTCAATCGTTATCTTGCTGGCATTAGGACGCCAAACGCGAAGTACCGACTTCTGCTGATTTTTAACTACACCTAAATGGGAAAACGGCTGAGAACATAATACCTGTTCAAACTGCTGCGCTAATTGCATTCGCTACTCCTAGTAAAAACCCGCATGGCAGCGGGTTGAATTGTGAGCTTAAATGCGTTGTATACATTTAAGCTCTATCAAGTACCGTCTTGGTACTTTATCTTACTCGTTTAAGTTACCCAGGCAACCGCCTATTATCATTTCTTTGATAATGGTAATTAACCCTGACTTGCTTGCTTTCTGGCATGAGTAAGTTTAGACGCCAACTCATTTATATCATGTCTATCGAACATCGACTCGATATTCTCTGTGAGCTTTCTTCGCCAGTTTGGATATTCGTCAAAAGTACCAGGAATATTGACCGGCTTATCCATTTCTAACCAGTCTTCCAATTGCAGGCTCAATAATGCGCTCGAGCCACCTGCCATATGCACCTGCATACCGTTATTCAGTTCGCGATTCATACCCGTATGATTAACATCGCGGCCTACATTGTCGCCAATTGAACCGTGGCCGTGCAACGTATCAAGTATTGCCTGTTTATTTTCATGACGATCCGTATAAAGCGTTTGAAGGATCTCTTCTGTTGGATAAAGCCCTATTTCTTTGCCTAGCTCTAAATCTAAACAGTGCCAGTAACCAATCAGCGTTGGCATATCGTGAGTAGTCAACGTTGACATAGACTGAACAGGGTAATGGCTAGGTGAGAAGAAACCGCCGTCTTCCGCTTGTTCGAAGAAAAATACGCGGTATGAGTACACGCCATTATCAGCAAGCTTGCTGCGAATTTCTTCGGGTACAGTACCCAAGTCTTCACCGATAACCAGGCTCTGATTGCGGTGACTTTCTAACGCTAAAATACCGAGTAAATCGTCTACAGGATAATAAACATAGCCGCCATCTTTAGCGTTATCGCCTTTCACAACCCACCATAAACGCAGCAACGCCATGACGTGATCGATACGCAATGAGCCTGACGACGCCATGTTAGACGCAAACAAGTCAATAATAGGTTGGTAACCCTGTTCATACAGCTTACGAGGGTCCATAGGCGGCAGCCCCCAGTTCTGGCCTAGTGGGCCTAAGATATCCGGTGGAGCACCTACGCTTGCGCCTGTGCAGTATAGGTCTTTGTTACCCCAAATTTCTGCACTGCCTTCACTCACGCCTACCGCCAAGTCCCGATAAAGACCAATGGTCATGCCTGCATCAGTAGCTTTGTTGCTTGCAAGCTCAAGCTGTTGGGCGGCAATCCACTGTAGGAACAAGTAAAATTTGACGTCTTGTTCGTTTGCACTCTTAAACTTAGCCACGGCTGGGTTGTAATAGTCTTTGTATACTTGTGGGAATACCGGCCATCCCCAGCTGTCTTTACCTTCAGCTTTTAGGTGCGATTGCAGGGCGTCGTACACCGCTAACATATCTAAGCTTTCACCGCCCGCTTCTACGAAGGCTTTAAACGCCTTATTTTGCTTTGTGCTTTTACGAAGGTATTTGGCATCGTAAACATCAAATACTGCTTTAAGCGCAGCCAGTTTCACATGGGCGACTGCCTCGTAGTCTACATGTTCTACGTTACGTGCATGTTCAAGCGTGGCTTTAAACTCATCACTGCTCACTACCGCTTGTACTGATGCATCGTCATAGCCGTCAATGGCAGTCACATCGATATACAAATAATTAAGCCAGCGACGTGAGCTTGGCCCATAAGGCGAGCACGCGTTGGGATTTGCAGGGTAAAGCGCATGAATAGGATTAAGTCCGATAAAGTCTGCACCAACGCCAGCGGCTTTTTCAATAAGCAGAGCTAAATCAGAAAAATCACCAATCCCCCAGTTCTTTTCACTGCGTACACAGTAAAGTTGAACGCTCAAGCCCCATATTTTTTTGCCTTCTTTAATTTCGTTTGGCGTGTAGCACGCTTCTGGAGCCACAATTAAGCGAGAACGCGCAAACTCATCGTCATCAGCGCTTAAGGCTACATCGTGATAACCAAGGGGCAAATCTAAAGGCAGTGTTACTACGTATTCATGAAACTCTACATCATCGATATGCGCCATCGTCGTCATTTCTTGGTCAACTGGCGTAAATTGATGAGTGAGCACGTCACCATTTTCACAGGTGACCGTGAGCGTGTGATCATCGTTCACTAACTCGATAGGCAAACGAACAGCTAGATTAATTTCTTGGGTATTGCGAACTACTTGAACAGGATTTAACGGCGACAACCATACCGACTTTATATCTTGTGTAATTTGTGACTGAATTTTTTCATCACTGCTGGTGTCATAGCCAAGTGTGTTAAGCAGTTTTGCTTTACTTGATTCTGCGATGGTTGCTGGCTTTCCCCATGCGTCGACGTATTGGGTTTCAATTCCCCGCATTTCAACCAGTTGTTGCAGAAGTTGTTGTGTCATGGTGTGTCATTCCTGTTATTCGGTAAAAGACGCAAAGCAAATTAAGCATAGTGCGTCTACAAACAAATTTTTAACATTATTCTAGAAACAAGGGCTTGGCGATATCTGAATACGATTGCAATAGCACTTATTCGTAATTTTGCAACACTTTGGCTTTTTATTTTGCTAATTATGGCATTTTGATCCATACTTTACGTAATTTATTTTCATTTTATTTAAATAATCGGGGTACGTTATGACAATTCGCATCGGTATCAATGGTTTTGGCCGTATTGGACGCCTAGTAATGCGTGCAGCAGCAGAGCGCAACGACATCGAAGTTGTTGCAATAAACGACTTACTAGACACGGACTACATTGCTTATCTATTGAAATACGACTCGACTCACGGTTTATTCGACGGTGAAGTTACAGTAGATAACAATAGCCTAGTTGTAAACGGCAAAACTATCCGCATTACATCTGAAAGAGATCCAGCTGCACTTAAGTGGGATGAAGTAGACGTTGACGTAGTTGTTGAATCAACAGGTCTGTTCCTGACCAAAGAAACTGCCGCGAAGCATATCGAAGCTGGCGCGAAGAAAGTTGTTATGTCTGCACCTTCTAAAGATGACACGCCTATGTTCGTTATGGGTGTTAACCAAGAAAGCTACGCTGGCGAAACTATTGTTTCAAACGCGTCTTGTACAACTAACTGTCTTGCTCCACTTGCCAAAGTGCTTAACGATAAATTTGGCATTGTAGACGGTTTGATGACAACGGTTCACGCAACAACTGCAACACAGAAAACGGTAGACGGTCCTTCAATGAAAGACTGGCGTGGTGGTCGTGGTGCTGGTCAGAACATCATTCCATCATCAACCGGTGCAGCAAAAGCAGTAGGTAAAGTTATCCCTGAGCTTAACGGCAAGTTAACAGGTATGGCTTTCCGTGTACCTACGCCAAACGTTTCAGTAGTAGACCTTACTGTAAACCTTGCGAAGCCTGCTAGCTACGATGAAATTTGTGCAGCAATGAAAGAAGCTTCAGAAGGCGAGCTTAAAGGTATCATGGGTTACACAGAAGATGCGGTTGTGTCTAACGACTTCCTTGGCGACGCTCGCACATCGGTATTTGACGCCACAGCAGGTATCGCACTTACTGATACATTCGTTAAACTCGTTTCTTGGTACGACAACGAATGGGGCTACTCAAACAAGGTTCTAGACCTTGTGGCTCATATTTCTAAGTAATTAACTTTATTAAGCGAAAATAGTTAAACTATTCACGCTAAAGTTGAGTTAATCTAAAGGTGTAAACACGGCGTTTGCACCTTTTTTGTTTTTCGTGGTCGTAAACACGCATAATAACGATATTCCAGCGACATACGCTTTCCCGTCGCTTACCCTTTGTTGTTTTCTTATTAGTCCAAGGAGGGCTTATGCCACCTGTGAGTTCAGTTACCGTTAGTGAGTCTAATGGACTTACCTTTTTAGACGTAGATAATGCGTTTGCCTCTGCGCGTATTAGCCTATTTGGCGGTCATATCTTGTCATATGTGCCTAAAAGCGATGGCAGAGAGCGTCTTTGGGTGAGTCCCCATGCTTACTTGAACGGAGAGCGACCTATTCGCGGTGGTATTCCGGTGTGCTGGCCTTGGTTTAGCGATGATCACGGTCGAGAAAAAGGTGCCCTCCCCGCTCACGGCTTTTTGAGAACACAAGTGTGGAAGCTGATTAATTCAGAAGATACAGAAAGCGGAACAACGATTACGCTTTCGCCAAGCTTTACCCGAGCAGAAGGGTTTGAGAATGATTGTAACGTGACCATGGTAATTACCGTTGGTGAGACGATGGACGTTGCGTTAACTACAGAAAATACGGGTGTTGTACCATTCGAATTTAACTGTGCGCTACATACATATTTCCACGTTGACCACATTCAACATACCCAAATAACTGGAATTGAAGGTCAATATAAAGACAAACTTGACGACTGGGGATTAAAGACGACACCGAGTCCTTACACCATCACAGGCGAAACGGATCGCATTCATGTTGCGCCGATTAAAACGGCAGAAATTGAAGTCGAAGGCAACGCGTTCACGGAAGTGGTATCCGACGGCAATGACTCTTTGGTAGTGTGGAACCCGTGGTTAGGCGCAGCGTCTATTTCAGACATGGACCCATTTGGCTATAAGCATATGTTGTGCGTAGAAACATCGCTAACTCAGGGAAAGACACTGTCCCCCGGTGCTAGCCACACACTGAAACAAACTATTGTTCCGAAGTAAATTATTTGAAGTGCAAGCGCAATTTCGCTGACACTTTGGAAGGTAGACAGTCGCAGTTCACGATCAAGAGATATAAAAAAACCTGCCAATGAGCAGGTTTTTTCATTTAAAGGTTCAGCAAATTACTGTTTAGCACCCGCAACAGCTTCTTTTGCTAGCTGCGTAATACGCGCCCAGTCACCTGATTCAATTGCGTCGTCAGGGGCAAGCCACGAACCACCTACACATTTAACGTTGTTAAGCGCTAAATAGTCATTGTAGTTGTTTGGACCAATGCCACCCGTTGGGCAAAACGTCACATCAGGGAAAGGACCACTGATTGACTTAATAGCTTTAACGCCACCTGAAGCCTCTGCTGGGAAGAATTTCATGTGGGTATAACCCGCATCTTTACCCTTCATCAAATCAGAAGTTGAAGAGATACCAGGGATAAGTGGAATTTCTGAGTCCATACCCGCTTTTAGCAAATCAGCCGTCATACCTGGGCTAATTGCGAACTTAGCGCCAGCTTCAACTACCGCTTTAAGCTGCTGGGCGTTAGTCACGGTTCCAGCACCAATTAGCGAGTCAGGCACTTCTTGTGCAATTCGCTTAATCACGTCAATAGCAGCAGGGGTACGTAGCGTTACTTCCAGTACTTTAATACCACCTTCCATCAGCGCTTTTGCCAGAGGAACCGCTTTTTCTACGTCATTGATTACCAAAACAGGTACAACTGGACCGGCCGCAAAAATTTCCTCTGGAGAGTATTTCCATTTCGTTGTCATAATTTAGCTCGCTGTATTTTGATTCAGATATGCAGCCGCACCCAATAGACCATGATCAGGTTCTGCAATTAAATAGGTGGGAATGTCTTTCACGTAGTGCTTCATTTGCCCTTTCGCTTCAAAACGCGCTCTAAAATCGCTGTTTTGAATAAATTCAGGGAAACGGTTAGCAATGCCACCACCAATGAAGATGCCGCCCGTGGTTGCCATGTTAAGTGCTAAATTACCCGCAAAACTTCCCATAATTCGACAGAATTGAGTAAGCGTTGCTTCAGCAATTTTGCAGGTACCGTTTAGCGCAGCGTCAGTTATTTGAGCGGGCTCGGTAAATACGACTGGCGCTGAAGCCTGATTGGCTAGCGCAGTATAGATATTGTGTAGACCACGACCAGACATCACTTCTTCTGCAGAAGCACGCCCTAAGGTAGATTGAAGGTGACGCCATACAACAACATCGGTTTCATCTACCGGTGCAAAGTCTACATGACCACCTTCTCCGTCTAGCGTCTGCCAACCGGTTGAGGTCATCGTGATATGTTCAACACCTAATCCCGTACCTGGCCCAAAAACAGCGATATTGCCATTTTCTTTCGCTGTGCCTTCACCAATTTGCACCACTTGCTCTTCGCCTAATACAGGCAATGAGTGCGCTACGGCAGTGAAATCGTTAATAACGAACAACGCATCTAGTTTAAGCTGAGAGCGAAGCGCATTTTGCGAAAATGCCCAGCTGTGATTCGTCATCTCGACTTGATCGCCCAATACTGGACATGCAATAGCAATACAGCCCTGCGAGAAGCTGTATTCCGGCATGTCGCTAAAGTATTGTGCAATAGCAAGGTCAATGCTGGCAAAATCATTACACATGTATTTCTTGATGTCGGCCACACCTGATTCGGTTACCCTTGCAACGCGAATATTCGTACCGCCAACATCAGCCACAAACTTCTGGCTCATTATGCTTGCTCCTGCGTGTAAAACAGTGAACATGCACCCTCTTCTGCACCTGTCAGAATAGCGCGCATACCCGCAAACATTTCACGTCCCATTCCAACGTGATGCTTAGCTAAGTTCGCTGGCGCTGCTTCACGTGCAGCTAGTGTTTCATCGTCCACATGCAGTGTTAGTGCACCAGTTTGTGTGTTTAGCTCAATAATGTCGCCCTCTTGCACTTTAGCAAGTAGACCGCCTTTATAAGCTTCTGGAGTCACGTGGATAGCTGCAGGAACTTTACCCGATGCACCAGACATACGACCGTCAGTAACTAGCGCCACTTTAAAGCCGCGATCTTGAAGCACACCAAGAGGTGGCGTTAAGCGGTGAAGTTCTGGCATACCAATCGCTGAAGGACCTTGGAAGCGAACAACTACAATGCAGTCTTTGTCTAACTTGCCAGACTTAAACGCGTCATCGAGTTCAAACTGGTCTTCAAACACAACTGCTGGTGCTTTGATATTACAGTGAGGCGTGCGAAGTGCTGAGGTTTTAATAACGCCACGACCAAGATTGCCGTCAAGCACACTCAAACCACCATCTGGCTTAAACGGTGCGTCAACAGTTGCTAGCACTTCTTTATCAAGGGATTCAGTTGGGCCGTCTCGCCATTCTAATTCGCCGTCTTTAAGCACAGGCTCTTTAGTGTAGAAGTCTAAGCCTTCACCACAAATAGTCTTAACGTCGTTATGAAGTAGACCCGCATCAAGCAACTGTCTAATTAGCAATGACATACCACCTGCTGCAACAAAGTGGTTAATGTCAGCTGAGCCATTCGGGTAAATGCGAGTAAGAAGAGGCACAGCATTAGAGATGTCTGAGAAGTCGTCCCAATTTACGATGTAACCTGCAGCGCGTGCTACCGCAATAAGGTGCATGGTGTGGTTAGTAGAACCACCCGTAGCAAGAAGACCTACAAGGCCGTTCACAATGGCTTTTGCATCTACAATGTGACCAATTGGCGTATAGTTGTCGCCAAGGTCAGTTAAGCGTGTTGCTTGAACCGCAGCCGCTTTTGTTAGCGCGTCGCGCAAAGGTGTTCCCGGATTAACAAACGACGAACCCGGAAGGTGCAAGCCCATCATTTCAACCACTAGCTGATTCGAGTTTGCCGTTCCATAGAACGTACAGGTACCCGCAGAGTGGTAAGATTGAGATTCAGCTTCAAGCAACGCGTCACGCCCTACTTTACCTTCGGCAAATTCTTGACGAACACGGGCTTTTTCTTTGTTTGGAAGACCCGATGGCATTGGACCTGCTGGCACAAAAACGGTTGGCAAATGACCGAACGTTAGTGCGCCCATTAATAGCCCAGGAACGATTTTGTCGCAGATACCTAGCATCAGTGCGCTATCGAACATGTTGTGAGAAAGCGCAATGGCAGCCCCCTGAGCAATGTTATCACGGCTCATTAGGCTTAAGTCCATGCCAGACTGGCCTTGTGTAACACCATCACACATAGCAGGTACGCCACCTGCGAACTGGGCTACGCTGCCTACTTCTTTCACTGCATCCTTAATGAGCGCAGGATACGTCTCGTAAGGCTGGTGCGCTGAAAGCATATCGTTATACGCAGACACAATTGCCACGTTGGCTTTGGTCATTGAACGAAGATCTGATTTTTCGCTTGTTCCACATGCTGCAAAGCCGTGAGCAAGGTTACCGCATGACAACACACCACGGTGTGGTCCTTGACGTCGTGCACTCTCAATTTTTTCTAGATACGCCTTACGCGTTTCTTTACTACGCTCGATAATTCGTTGCGTAACTTCAGCAATTTTTGGATTCATGTTTGTCTCCTATGGCGCCCACATCAAAGTAACCGGCGCGCGGTTAACTACGGCGGTGATGGGCTTTTGCGCTTCGGTGGCATTTTCAATAGCATCAAGTAAGACTTGTTTTTTCTTCTCGCCTGTTAAATGCAAAAAGATATTACGGCTATTGAGTAACGCTGGTAGCGTTAATGAAATACGTTGATGAGGTGCTGTTGTAGGTTGAACAGCGATGCAGGTTCTGCCGCTGCTCATATCTAAGCCGTCAAGTACTTGTTCAGAGCAAGGGAAAAGCGATGCAGTGTGACCATCTTCCCCCATGCCAAGAATCAATGCATCAAAAGGTTGTGACATGCTAGCCAGATTTGACTCTGCGGCATTTACGCCTTCGTTTGCATCATTAGCATCGCTTTTCAATTCGATAAAACGAGCTGCTGCGGCTTTATTTTGAATTAGATTATTTTTGACTAGGCTGGTGTTGCTGGCCTCGTGGCCCTCTTCAACCCAGCGCTCGTCGGCAAGGGTGATATCAACCTTATCCCACTCAAGTTCGGTTTCACTTAGTTGTTTAAAAAGCGCCAGCGGTGTACGACCACCACTAACGACAAGCGAAGCTCGACCGCGAGTTTTAATACCTGTTTTTAAAATGCTGACTAAGTCTTGCGCAAATGCATCAGTCAGCGCATCAGGTGTTTCAAATGATAGAGTTGTTAACGCCATATTACTTTTTCTTCCCTGTTTTGCTCTCGTACCAGCTGCGATTTTCGCGAGCAAGAAGACCTATAGAGTCTACCGGCCCCCACGTACCTGCTTGATACGGTTCTGGCGGCTCGCTCGATTGCTTCCACGCTTCAAGAATTGAGTCTACCCACGTCCAAGCTTGCTCAATTTCGTCACGACGAACGAATAGCGCCTGATTACCCAACATAACTTCAAGAAGGAGTTTTTCGTATGCGTCAGGAATACGCTCATCGGCAAACGCTTCAGAGAAACTTAGGTTTAACTTGGATTTTTGTAGATCCATAGAGCCTGAGCTGGTTAAGCCAGGTACTTTATTCATAACGGTGATTTCTACACCTTCGTCTGGCTGTAGACGAATAACGAGCTTATTGGGTGGGAGATTCTTGAAGCTGTCACCGAACAAGTTGTGTGGCTGACGCTTGAAGTAAATAACAACTTCACTCACCTTAGTTGGCATGCGCTTACCTGTGCGTAGGTAGAACGGCACACCAGCCCAACGCCAGTTGTCAATTTCCGCTTTAATAGCAACAAAGGTTTCGGTTTTACTTTGCGTATTAGCACCTTCTTCTTCAAGGTACCCAGGCACTTCTTCGCCCTTCACGAAACCAGAGGTATACTGACCGCGTACTGTGCTGTCATTAATATTAAACGAGTTAATCGGACGAAGCGCTTTAAGCACTTTCAATTTTTCGTCACGAATGCTGTCAGCGTCGAGCGTTGTCGGAGGCTCCATCGCTACCAAGCTTAGAATTTGTAGCAAGTGGTTTTGCACCATATCTCGCATTTGACCCGCGTCGTCAAAGTAACCCCAACGCCCTTCAATACCCACTGACTCTGCAACTGAGATTTGAACATGGTCAATGCAGTTGTGGTCCCAGTTAGTAGCAAAAATAGAATTGGCAAAACGCAGTGATACTAGGTTTAGTACTGTCTCTTTACCAAGGTAATGGTCAATGCGGTAAATTTGCTTTTCGTCGAAGTATTCTGCAACTTGCTCATTGATCACTTTTGACGATGCCAAATCGTGACCAATTGGCTTTTCTAGCACAACGCGAACGCTTGAGTCGATAATCTTGCAGCTATGCAGGCCACGACAGATATCACCGTATATCGCCGGTGGCGTCGCTAGATAACACACCATGGTGCGGCTTGGGTCAACGTGGTCGTCTAATACGCAATAGCTTTCAACGTCCTTCATGTCTACGCATGCATAGTGCAAACGTGCTTTCATTTTTTCCCAAGTGGCTTCACACAAGTTCTTCTCGCCAAACTTGATTAGGTTGGCATGAACTTCTTCAATATAGGCATCCAGCTCCATTTCTTGACGCGCAACACCCACAATAGTGGTGTCTGGGTGCATCAAGTTTGCTTTTTCAAGCTGATATAAAGAAGGCAACAACTTGCGTCGTGAAAGATCTCCCAGTGTACCGAAAAGTACAAAATCACAGGGTTCGTAGGAATTATCCAATACCATATTCGTCGACCTTTTAAATGTATGTGTCCGCGGCGTATTGTACAGTTATTTACAACACTAACGACTATTTTTACCGTATAGTTAACACCAAATGTAGTAAAATTACAACTTGTACCAACTATAGGATCTGAATCTTTACTGTTTCCCTCAGTTTACCCTCATTTAACCCGATTGAAATAACAAAAATTGTCAAAAAATTACATTTTTCTTGTCACAGACGTCACATTGGGTACTATTACGGGTGTACCTTACAATAAATTGTGCTAACTAATTGCTATATCTGTATGAACATTTTAGAAAAAATCACACAAAACCAAGCGGCATTCAGTAAATCTGAGAAAAAGGTAGCTGAAGTAATTCTAGCTAACCCACAAACGGCCATTCATTCGAGTATAGCAACCCTCGCTAAGATGTCGGATGTTAGTGAGCCTACCGTAAACCGTTTCTGCCGAAGACTTGATACTAAAGGCTTCCCAGACTTTAAACTGCATTTAGCGCAGAGCCTGGCTAACGGCACGCCTTATGTAAACCGCCATGTTGATGAAAACGACAGCCCAGACGAATATACCAATAAGATATTCGAATCGACCATGGCGTCCCTGGAAGTGGCGCGCCAATCTGTGGATGTGAACGTGGTAAATCGCGTTGTTGATTTACTTACACAGGCACAGAAAATTTCATTTTTCGGCTTAGGCGCTTCAGCTTCAGTGGCACACGATGCACTAAATAAGTTTTTCCGCTTCAATGTTCCAGTGGTCTACTTTGAAGATATTCTGATGCAGCGCATGAGCTGCATGAACTGCTCAGATGGCGATGTTGTTGTATTGATTAGCCACACGGGCCGAACTAAAAGCTTAGTAGAAATAGCGCAAATTGCCCGCATGAACGACGCTACTGTAGTAGGAATTACCTCAGCAGATAGCCCGCTGGCACAGGAATGCAGTTACGTGTTATCGCTGGAAGTACCAGAAGATACTGATATGTATATGCCTATGGCCTCTCGCATCGCGCAGCTCACGCTAATTGATGTACTGGCAACCGGCTTTACACTGCGCCGCGGCAACAAGTTCAGAGAGAACCTGAAGCGAGTAAAAGATACGCTGCGTGGTTCACGTTATGAAAAGCGTGGTGAGTAATTTTCTTCCCACGCGATCAAATAAGAACCACTTACCGTAGCAATATTGGTTCAATAAATCAGCGAAAACGCCTAACTGGTCGAGCCAGTTAGGCGTTTTTGTTTATTTCATTCACATTTTTGTCAAATTCAACTATTATTCTGTAATAAAATTACGTAAAGCGATTACAGGCATACCGTATAAACGCGTAGCCTATCACTCTTTGTCTTTTCTAACTTAGAAACAGCGACGGAATCACATGACCAGAAGAACGAAAATTCTTGCCACCCTAGGACCTGCAACCGACTCACTTGAAAAGATTCAGGCACTTATTGCCGCAGGCGCAAACACTGTGCGCATGAACTTTTCACACGGACAAGCCGAAGATCACATTGAACGTGCAAAGCGCGTTCGTCAGGCAGCAAAGAACCTAGGTAAATACGTAGCGATTTTAGGTGATCTTCAGGGCCCTAAAATCCGTGTTGCTCGTTTTGCCGAAGGTGCAGTTCGTTTAGAGGTAGGTGCAAAATTCATTCTAGACGCTGAATTAGGCCGCGACGAAGGTGATATTAATCAAGTAGGTATTGATTACAAAGCGCTTCCTGATGATGTATCAGCAGGCGATATTCTGCTTCTTGATGACGGCCGTATTCAGCTTCGAGTAACTGGCGTTGAAGGCCGCAAAGTGATTACTGAAGTAACAGTAGGCGGCAAGCTTTCAAACAATAAAGGCATTAACCGTCAAGGCGGTGGTCTTTCTGCAGATGCACTTACCGAAAAAGACAAAGAAGACATTAAAATCGCCGCGAAAATTGGTGTTGATTATCTTGCAGTGTCATTTCCTCGCAGCGGCGCAGACTTGAACTACGCGCGAGAACTTGCCGAAGCAGCTGGCTGCTACGCAAAAATTTGTGCAAAGGTCGAGCGTGCTGAAACGGTGGCGTCTGACGAAGCCATGACGGATATCATCAGCGCTTCAGATGCGGTAATGGTTGCTCGTGGTGACTTGGGTGTAGAAATTGGCGATGCGGAACTTGTTGGTGTTCAAAAGAAACTGATTGCCCGTTCTCGCCAGCTCAACAAGGTTGTGATCACCGCGACGCAAATGATGGAGTCGATGATTGACAGCCCTATGCCTACACGTGCAGAAGTAATGGACGTTGCGAACGCTGTACTAGACGGCACTGACGCGGTAATGCTTTCAGCTGAAACAGCGGCGGGTAATTTCCCTATTGAAACAGTTGCAGCTATGGCTCGTGTTTGTGAAGGCGCGGAAACACATCCTAGCGTTAAAATTTCCAAGCACCGCATGGATCAGCAGTTTTCTTCTACTAGCGAGTCAATTGCTCTGTCTGCGGTTTACGCCGCGAACCACTTGCCAAGTGTTAAAGCGATTGTAGGTTTAACTGAAAGTGGAACTACACCAACGTTAATGTCTCGCATTACTACATCTCTGCCAATTATTGCGATGTCTCGTCACGAATCAACGCTTAACACAATGGCGCTTTGCCGCGGCGTTAAGCCGGTTTTCTTTGACTCTTCAAACAGTGAACCTGGCAAATTGAAGTACGATGTCATTGCATCACTTAAAGAGAAAGGGTTAGTGAAAAGCGGCGACAGTATCATCCTGACTTACGGCGATGAAATGGAAAAAGTGGGCGCGACCAATACCCTTAAAATCGTAGAAGTCGAATAGCAACGTATACACTATTAAAGCGAAGCAAATGCTTCGCTTTTTTTTGCCTGTAATTTACTAAAGCAGTGGTAAGCTGACGCTTATAATTAGAGCACTCAACTAAGTCAGTATCAAAATTACAAAAAACATATCCAACCAAACAACGAGAATTCGTTAACACTCCTCGGGACAACAACGACAAAAATAAGGATAGAAATGCAGCTCATTTTCAATCGCTACACACGTTTTTCAGCAATTATAACGCTCTTGGCACTTTTCACTCATAGCGTATGGGCAAATACACAGCACGTACACACCATGAAGCGTGTAGAAGTAGCTTCACAGAACGCTCCATTACAGCCAATAATGATTCAAGGCCCCATGCCCATTGAAGCTGAATACTTTGCTGCGCTTTTGTATAACACTACAACAGAGTATTCAGGTAATGCCGTATTCTATAAAGGGACACTAGACGGGTATCCCATTGTTGTAGCTAAAACCGGTAAGGGTTTAGAAAATACAGCGGCCGCCACCGCTATTGGCATAGAGAGATACCACCCTCGCCTTATCATCAATCAGGGAACATCAGGTGGCCACGATCCTTCCTTAAAAGTTGGTGATATTGTTCTTGGCGAACGCAGTATTAATGCATCCAATTTTAAAACGCCCAAGCTGGCTCAAGGAGAAGGTTCTCAACCGTTTAATTGGCTGCCGATGGATCTTATGGCGTCAGAAGGCAGCGCGGGAGAAGGGAGTAGCGCTAAGGACGCAGAAAAGTTGCGTTTTTATTTAGGAGACAAACAGCTCATCAACCTAGCTCTATCGCTATCCAAGCAGTACAAACGCGGGAACGTCGTTAAAGGTACGATTGGCAGCGGTAACTTTTGGAATAACGAATTAGATCGAATAGCATGGCTTCATAAGAATATGGGAACGAGTGTGGAAGAAATGGAAACCGCTTCTGCAGCGCAGATTGCACATGCCTACCACGTTCCCTTTTTAGGTATTCGCGTATTGTCGAACAACATTACCAACCATGGTGAATATGACCCAACCACGGCCAAAGATTGTCAGGCCTTTGTTGAAAAAGTGGTAAGAGCTTATATTTCTGCGCTGTCGGAATAAATGTGGAAAACACTCAAACGAAAAACGCGCCCTACATTGTAAGAATGTAAGGCGCGTTTTCATGTATAGCCTTTGTATTAGATTGCTTGAGCGGTATAAGTTTCCGCATCTTGACTAACATCATTCGCGTATTGAGTAAGATGATGATTTAGAATATTTTCAGCGCGCTCAACAAACTCATCACGCTTAAATTTCCAACCTCTTAAATCGGCTTGCTTAGCCTGTGCAATGTAGTGCTCTAGACGCGTTTTTCTCAATAGATGTGCCTTTTTCGACAAATCAAATTCTACCAATGAGAAGTTGCGCTGTACTTTTTGAATATCCATGTGAACGGGGCGCTGTTCGTCATCAGCTGATGCTTGGCTTACGGATAGCTTTCCTTGCCCAATTACACCGACTATAACAATGATTGCTGATACCACTAAGCCTGAATAAACCCACTTTAAAAAGTTCATGCCCCACTCCTTGAACGATTTTGCACTTGTATCGATAAGCTCGCTACAATCCACTTAATTAAAACTATTTATCACCAACGTATTGAGTCATTCGACTTTTTAAGTTTCTAGCTTTCACGTTGCAGCAGATGTTTTCTGCCTGACAATACAAACTTTCGTCTATTCAATACATCAAGTAATTCACTCATATCTACTTCACTATATGCACCTTCCACACCATATAGTTAATCTTTATTTTTCAGTAATTTAGACCAACCCAAAACATATACTAAAGTTGTATAAGGTACTTTCTACACACAGCAAGATAAAATTTTCCTTTCAAATTTAATAAACTCACCCCTCCAATGCTGTACACTTATACAGTACCAAGATATACCACAACAAGCGATGTACTGGACTGGTATGGAATCTTGTTTTTTCAGACCGTCTACCACGTACATTTGCCTAGAGAAAGTGACCATTTGCGATGCATGACAAACTTATTCAAAAACTCGAAATTCTTTCAGATGCCGCTAAGTATGACGCTTCTTGCGCAAGTGGCTCCGCCGGTAAACGAAAAGCAGGTAAAACTGACAAAACAGGAATAGGTTCGCTCACAGGAGGGTCAGGGATATGTCACAGCTTTACCCCTGATGGTCGATGCGTATCATTACTTAAGATCCTAATGACCAACTATTGCATATACGATTGCCATTACTGCATCAATAGGGCGTCTAGCAACGTTCAACGAGCGCGTTTTACCGTTAAAGAAACAGTTGATTTAACGCTTAATTTTTATAAGCGTAACTACATTGAGGGATTATTTTTAAGTTCCGGTATTGTCGGCTCTCCTGACCTGACTATGGAGAGCATGGTACGCATCGCGAAGTCTCTTCGCGTTGATCACGGATTTAAAGGATACATTCATCTTAAGACCATTCCGAATGCATCTCCTGAACTACAGGCTGAAGCTGGCTTATATGCCGATAGGCTAAGTATAAACATCGAAATGCCGACGCAAAATTCGCTGAACAAATACGCCCCGGAAAAAGACCTTGGTGAAATTCACGGTTCAATGAATACATTGAAAGACAAAATAAATGAACACAAAGTAGATAAAACCTACTCGGGTAAACGTCCACCTCGCTTTGCTCCTGGCGGACAGTCCACTCAGATGATCATAGGAGCCGATGACTCAAATGATAAAGTTATCCTTGGCACGAGTGTCAAACTGTATGGTCAACAAAAATTGCGGCGCGTTTATTATTCTGCATTTTCGCCCATCCCAGATGCGTCTGAAGTCTTGCCTCTTAAACCGGCACCACTTATCCGTGAACACCGACTTTATCAGGCCGATTGGCTCCTGCGCTTTTATGGATTTGGTTTAGATGAAATCGTACACAACGACATGCTAGATATGGAGCACGACCCCAAGCTTGCGTGGGCGCTACGCAATCGCCACATATTTCCCATCGATTTAAACAAAGCTGACAAGCTACTTTTATTGCGAGTTCCTGGACTGGGAGCACGCACAGTACAAAAAATTCTGGCTATTCGACGTTACACGAAGCTTAGCTGGTTCGATCTCACAAAAATGCGTTTACCCTTACAAAAATTAAAACCGTTCATTACTGTTAGCGATTATTCCCCCGCTATACATTTGCTCGATAGCAGTAACTTTGAACAGCAATTTAAACAACCAAAACAGTTTGAATTGTTCAGCGCCTAATCTAATTGGTACCGCAATGAAAAAAGTAACAATTTCATCAGTGCCCGGATACGACGAATGGCGAAAAGCATCGAGAGAATGTCTAGCCCAACACATACCTCCCGAGAACGTTACATGGCAAACTTCGCAATCTAACCAAGACGACTTGTTTGCCGTGACCGATTCGGCCAACGCTATTGGTGAAAGCCAAACGAATTTCAGAATTCCCAGATCAGTTTTAACGCTGTTGAAGTATGCGTTATGCCACCAAGCCCCCGATCGTTTCGCTTTATGTTACCGCGTTTTATGGCGAGTAGTTTTCGAAAACAGAAACCTTATTCACTTAAAAACTGACGAAGATGTGTTGTGTCTCAACGTGCTGGCTAAAGCAGTAAAACGCGATGCATATAAGATAAGTGCTTTTTTGAGATTTCGAGAAGTCGTACTTGACGGACAAGAGCATTTTATTGCGTGGTATGAACCAGAACACTTCAGCTTGGAAATGAAGCTCGATTTTTTTCAGACGCGTTTTAAAAATATGTGTTGGTCAATACTTACCCCTTATCGAGCTGCGCATTGGAATACTAAAACACTTGTTTTGGAAGATAATCCTGACCCTAGTATCATTCCAAATGATGACAGAATTGAAAAATACTGGCTTACGTATTATGCAAATATATTTAATCCTGCCCGCGTAAAAACAAAGGCAATGTTAAGTTCAATGCCAAAAAAATACTGGAAGAATATGCCTGAGACGTCGCTTATTAACGATATGATACGCCACTCGGATGCTAGAGCACGTAAGATGATACTAAATGGAAAAAAGGTGGAGAATGGTGAATGAGTCCTCCTGACAAATATTAGCAGCTGTGCTTCCCTTGTTTTTTGCGATTTGGAAAGCTCTGTAAAACGTGACCAGAAAAAAAGGGGCCGAGGCCCCTTTTTTGTGTAAAGCAACAATGATATTAGTTCATCGATATTAGTTCATCGCAGTTTCAGTAACTACACGAAGGTTGCTTTCAACATCTTTTACGTCAGATGCATTCTTGGCAATTTCCACAGCTAGATCACGCTCAGCATCAGAATCAACGTCGCCAGTCAGTGTTACTACACCGTTTTCTACGTCAACATCGATGTCGAAACCTGAGATATCGGTATCCATAAGAAGACGGGTTTTGATTACTGTGGCGATTTTGGCGTCAGTTAACTCGCTTGTGCCTTCGTCAACAGTATCTTCCATGTCATCTGACATGTCGCCTTCCATATCTTTGTCAGAGACAACCGTTAGCTTATTGTCTACAGACGTTACACCGTCAATATTCGCTACTAGCTCTTCCGCTAGCTTTTTATCAACAGAGTTCTCAACCTTACCAGTAAGAACGACATTACCATTTTTAACGTCAGTGTTAATGTCGAATGAATCAAGGTTACCATTGAACAACAGCGTTGCTTCTGCTTTGCCATCAATCCATGCGTCTTTGGCACCTTTCTCCCATTTATTACTTGTGCTGTCTGTGTCCATATCACCTGCATATGCAGCTGTAGTCAAAGTTGTAGCAACAATCATAGAAATAAGTGAACGTTTCATAACATTTCTCCTTTGTCGAAACTCGTAGATAGTCATGCCAATTCCTTGCCAACAAAATAAGACATTGTTTTATATGATAAATATTAATATCCAGGGCTAGTTAAGTAAGTTTTGTTTTGCAAACTTTGCCTTTGTTTGAGAACTTTTTACTTAATTTTGTTAATGCCCAAAACTCGTCAACTTCACTTAAGAAAAGCACCTATCAATTGTACTAGGGGATAACTTTTTGTCGTTGGCCGCCGCTAAGTTGCAGTGATACTTAGGTTAAACTTATTTCACAAAGCTGCCGTAGTTATAACGATTTGTATCGCTTCACTGGGGCCTGTTGACCTTTGTTGTACATTTTTGCAGCGGTCTGTGTGCCATCTAGACAAGGCGAATGTTTGACGGTTTAGTGGTTCTAAATCGAGAACATTCAACGCAGTATAGATGGCACAAAGGCGCTGCCCGAAGGGGTCGTTATGGAAGCCTTTTACTCTTTGTCACAGTCCTTTAACTTAGCCCGCTAGGCTTGCAGGACTGTTTCGCGATTAAAAGGCTTCCATTTAGACCAAAATTTGTACACCAAAGGTCAACAGGCCCTAGCTATAGTCATCAATTTAGTTTTGCAGACAGAAGCAACAGGTGGAGTGTTTTTCGTTAATTAAACTCAAGGACCAACTAGACATGGATACTGCACTTACTGCTGTTTCAGTCTTATTTATAGCCGTAAGCTGGGCCCCTTTGCTTCCTTCTTCTCATTGGTTAGTAAGAGTGTGGGAATTTCCGCGACTACAAATAGCAGCTATCATTTCTTTGTTAATTGCTGGGCATATTTTTGAATCAACCTATTACGCACAGATAGATAGCCTAGCAGTAATTATTGTCGCTGGATTAACAGTTAGCCTTATTTATCAGGTTATCTGGATCATTCCTTATACCCCTCTGTATAAAAGAGATGTTAGGCACGTCGAGGTTGAGAGTGCGAGCCAAAAGCTAAGTGTTTTATCAAGCAATGTGTATATGCCTAATGACGATTTTCGCAAGCTCATTGAACATGTACGTAATAAGCAACCTGATTTTCTCGTAACGTTGGAATCTAATGAAAAGTGGCAGAAAGGCATCAGTGAAATTGAATCTGAATACCCGTATCGTAAATTTTGCCCACTCGAAAACCTCTACGGTATGCACCTTTATAGTAAGCTTCCCTTTGAAGAGGTCTCATTGCGATTTCTAATAGAAGAAGATGTGCCGTCTATGAAAGTTAAAATCAATCACCACGGACAAGATGTCACGCTATATTTTCTTCATCCAAAACCACCAAGCCCAACAGAAAACACGTATGCAAAGCCCAGAGACGTAGAACTTACTGTTGTGGGGGAAGAAATAGCTGAAACAGAGGGCCCTATTGTCGTCGCTGGCGATCTTAACGATGTGGCTTGGTCACCTACTACCAGAAAGTTCAAGAAAATAAGCGGACTTTTAGACCCACGAGAGGGGCGCGGTTTTTTCAATACATTTCACGCGAAATATCCTTTAGTGAAATGGCCGTTAGACCACGTATTTCACTCGGAACATTTTGCATTGGTCAATATAGAGAAGCTTGAAAGCATAGGCTCAGACCACCACCCGCTTTATACCGAACTAGCGCTAATCACGGACAAGGAGTAATACTCAAGACTGTAAATCTAATGAGAGCTACGGTGTTTGACACACCACATGAGGCTATCACACGCCTCTTCACGCTTTTTAAAATGGGCTAGCCCTATTAGCTTGTTATCCCGAGGCCAAACCGCTTGGTTTAGCACCTCTTGATCTTCTGCCGATAGTTGTTCGCTATCTAACACAATCTCTACCGCTTTTTTGTTGGGTTTTATTAATGTGGGGTTAGCTTCCTTGACCAGAGCAGAGTTCACACAAATATACTCTCTCTTAACAGGGTCTCTCACCACGCCGATGTAGTTGTTGTCGCAAATTATAGCTGGCCAGCCTTCCGTTATTCTGCTCTGTCCAAACATTACGAGTGTAAAAGCAACAAGAACGAAAAGTGTTAAACCGATAAATTGAACGCTCAAATCTGGTGCTACGCTTACAATAACGCCGACAACAGCTGCGAAAAATATCCAGCCGCCAAATACCCTGCGCATAGCATTTGGTGAGATACCAGATATAACATCAACCACCTTTAATGATTGTTTGTCATAGTGTCGAATAAATACAGACGATTGTGATTCCACAGCCTTTGTCCACCAGAAAAAACACGAAATTCAGAAATTAATACGTTACAAGTAAGGCTGAAGATTTACCTACACTCTGAGTGAGTAAAAACCAATAATATGAGATTAGTTCTACTCGAAAGAAAACGTGTTAAGCAATATTTGTAGGAATATTTAAACTATTGAATTGTAATGTTTAACCTACTAACCAAGCATATCAAAATATGTGGGAACGGCAAAGCAATTACGCGCTAGATGCACAGTAAAACAAGACTTATGAAAAGAAGCGTCATGTTAATCTGCAAATTAGAACAGACCACCAAAAATTAACATAAAAAACTGCTGTTGGCCTCCATACATTCGTTTGTAAATTTTTCTCTCACTTTGCACCTCTTGCTTGCCTTGGCGCTCAACCATTGCTGAAAATTCTCGAAAACAGAACTTCAAAATAAAACTTTTAGATGATAATCAACAACTTACAAAACAGGAACACTCTTTGCTTCTACGAAAGTATAACGTTCAACGTTTCATGTCGTCGTTATTACAGGTTCAACAACTTAGAAAGGGAGGAAGAGTATGCGTTCACCAATAAGTGCAGTAACTATTGTTAAGAGCAGAACTGAGAAGCTGACCAATTTGATAACTCAGTTAGAGCAATGCTCTCCTACGCCAGATGAGCTAGTCATTGTTTGGATGGCACCTCCTTCTGATTTGTCACTCGTACGCAGTGACAAATTCGACATTGTTCACAAGTTTGTGACTCAAGATGCTCTTCCGATAGCGAAAGCGCGCAACAAGGGTATGTCAGCGGCCAAGCACGCGAATTTAGCTTACCTAAACGTAGACGCAGTTATTGCCCCATCGCTTTTTAGAGATGGCTTGCTTGCGCTTCGTGACAACACCGTAGTGTTTACATCAGTGGTGTTTTTACCCAATGAGCGCTGCAGTAAGCCCTACCGACAAATTTCAAAAGATGAAAAAGAAATCGGTTATTTAGCAAGTAATGACGACACGTTACCCGAAGACGACAATAACGAAATACCTTCAAGAGATCAGGAAATTAATCATGGAAAGTTTAGTGACGATAGTATTTGTTCTACAGTGTTTTTTATTCGTAAGGCAGACTTTCAGAAAACCGGCGGCTTCGATGAAGGCTACGCGGGTTTCGGACTAAACGACGAAGATTTCTTCACTAACTGTAGAGCATTAGGGTTTTCGTTAGAGCAACTGCCCACGCGAACATTTGCACCACATCGCCCTAATTATCAATGCCCGATAAATCACCTTTTAGACTTTGTTCATAATGCGCAGCGTTTTCACTCGAAGTGGGGATTTTACCCATGTGTTAATGTATTGAACGCGTATGCAGACCAAGGCTTTATTAATGCTGACTTCAAGCAAAACGGCATTAAGATCAAGCATCTCCCCCAGCAGGTAGAGGAAGACAAGGCGGACGCGCCGGTTGAGACGCCAATGGTAACGAACGCTCAGAACAATATCGCGTTCACATCTTTTCATTCCCCAGAGAAAGAATCTGGCCTTCTGAGCACTTCAGCTTAAGCGATCTTGCATTATGGCGGGAAAGCCCTCGAATTAGATGCTCGCGAGCAATAGAAAGCTCGCGAGCGCAGTAATTGTTAGATATCAAACTTTGCGCCTGAAGGCATCTACTACTGGCTACTGTTGACGCGCTTCTGCAATGGCGCTTGGCTTTTCTTGTTGCCAGTTAAGTCGCATATCCCACTTGAAACGATGTTCAGGCTTAAGCGGTGGCTGTTCGGCATCAATAGTGCTTAACACATTAGTCGCCTTAGTCAGCGTTGCGTCGCGACCGAACAAATAGCTTTGCTCTTTCACTATGGTCAAATACGCTTTGTTCAACGCATACGCGCGCTCTGGTGAAGGAGTAATGATGTCGTACACTGACTTGGCACGTTGCACTTCTTCTACCTTGACCATGCCTTTTTCATCAAACCATTTGGCCAGCATTTCTCCGTTTTGACGGAACTCATCGCCACCGCCCACGCGCTCCATATAAGTAAGGAACTCGCCTTTTTCCTCGTTGATATTTGGCACATCTTCAATTTCACGCAGGTCTATATAGCCCCACCCTGCTTGTCCGGGAACTTTCCGTGCAAATGAAAATGTTTGGTCGAAGGTTGACCCTACTGTTTTGTGACAGCCGTTACAAAACGCAAGCTCTTGATCGTGCTGTGCACGAAGTTCGCCCTGCTCATTTTCAATGAAGCCATTAATTGTCCAGCCAAAGCCGTTGTCTATTCCTTTTTCACCTAAGTAGCGGGTTTGAGGCAGCTTTTCAAAATGCTTATCTTTTGCTTCCGCATAATAGGCAGATGCTAAGCTTTCTCTGCTTCTGAACATATGCTTTTTCATGTAGCGCACTTCCTTCATACGCGGCGCGTTATAAATATTCCCGTTTTCATCCACGCCAATGTAGCGCACGGTATGTAAGAATTCTGTACCTTCGGGGTAAAGCATGTGCACTAGCGGAACATCGCTTGCGTCGCCAACATAATGCGACAAACGAGCGACTTCAGTCACTGAATTGGTAAGTTTTCCGTCTTGGTTTACGTCAAGGTTCAACGCTAATTCGTTGACCGGCGCCACAGTTAACGTATCCAGCTTTTTAAGTGCCATTTCAACCAAGCTTAGGTTCAATGTATAGATAGCCTTATTATACTTGCCTTTTAGCGTTTGAAAGCTTTCAGGAAGCCTGATCATAGCATCCCCAGTTGACCCGTTAGTCGGCCAAAAAGTACTTGGGAAAGGCTTGTAATTATACGACACCCATCCACTGCCATCTTTAGCAAACCCGTCGCCATCAAATGCCTTGTCAGCGGCGCTCAAATTTTCAATACGCATGTAGTCTGGCATGGCGTCATTGTTAAGCGAAGCGGTATAGTTGTCTTGCGCTATATATTTTTTAATCGTGGCATCATCAATGCCCGCAATTAGTGATGTACGGTCAATAAACAGGTTTTTCCAGCTGTTTGTTAACCCTACGTCAGAAAATTCGTAGTTGCCCTGTAACGTGCCATCGCCCATTTGATTAGGACGCTTTTCCATTGAATCGTAACTTTGGTGGCATGCATAACATGGGTTGTTAACACCTTCTGTTTTGGTGTAACACTGGGGAGGAATAACCGATTCAGGGTTATACACTTCATCGTGTTCAATATATGCCAGAGCGGGAATAGCATCGCCTTCTTGATAAGGATAAGCGTGGGTGCTGTCGGTCTTTTCGTGAGTAGAAGTAGGCAGTTGTGTGTCAACTGTAAAGCTTGTTGAGTTTTGCTCATAGTTTGACTGATTGTTCACGTCAGTACCCGTGTTATCAGTACATCCTGCACTGATAAGTAGTGAAAGCAGAATGCCTACACCTGAAGTTATTTTTAACATTTTCATAATCTTCACAACGGAAAAATCCGGGTACATAAGTGCCCGGAGTATTTTTAAATTAAAAAGAAAACTTACTTATCTGCTGGCTCATACATCCACAGCGTATTGTTTTCTTGGAAACCGTCTTCACCGATAAGAATACGGCCGTCGTTCATCACCACTACGTTATCTGGTTGAGAAAGCTGTTCAACGTCACAACGCTCGGCGCCAGTTAGGCTTGAACGGTACGTACCGCCCATCACCACAGGTTCAATACGAGAGATGTTATAGCCTTCTTCAAGCTTGGCACGATAAACACCACCACAGTCTTTAACGCGGGCTGAAAGCTGCATATCGCCTTCACCGTCAATCATTGTGTTGTCGATATCAGCGATGCCGATGTAAAGGTATGCATTCTGTACCACTTCACCTTCGATAGTATCTACACCTTCAACCGCTTCCTTTGCGCGTTTCTGGTTGATTGAGATACCTTCCAGTTTTCTCCACTCTGCGGTAGCCCCTTTAAGACGGGCCGCTGCACGACTCTCTAAGAACGCTACGCGGTTATCCATTGGCTGTCCTGCTGTTACGCTAGAGCCACCTTCCTCTACCGTTGGATAGGTCGCATCGCCATCAGCCCATGCTTGAACGTCGGCCATAGTAATGTAAGAACTTTGTCCATCCACGTAATCGTCGGTACCAATACCATTGTATTCATCAATCCACGCGCGAATAGTCAGGTTGTCACCGCTGGCTAATTCCACCCATTCAACCGCAAAACCAGTTGTCGCAGGATCATTCTGACCTGCGTCCTGAGTGAGCTTAGCGCCGTAAAGTGTACCTGCCGATAAGTCTTCAGCTGTGTCTGCGACAAACTTAAACAGTACGCCACCCGTATCATCTTGAGAAAGGTAAACCGTTTTGCCGTCAGGCATGACCGTTGAGTTCTCATGCTCGTAACGGCCCATGGCGAAGTGCTTAACAATAACCGGCTCATCAGCCAACGGCTCTGTTACTTCCGCAATGTAGCCATAGTTGTACGGGTTTGGCGCATCTGGCGCCGTCATTTGCCACATACGACCTAAGCGCGCATCTGTAGAAACGGCCTCTGGGTTATTCCAGCTTGGTGATGTTGTCGTATCCACCGCCGAATCAACCACCCACTCTTCTGAAGTAAGCGGTGTACCCCAAGGTGACATTGAACCAAAGCAGTTTGCCGCCGTTCCCCACACTGGCGAGAAATCCAGCATCATGGCTTCAGTTACTTCCCACATACCAAACTCGTCTTTTTCAACTTTCATGCGGCTCATACCGCCAGGAAGCTCTTCCCAGTTCGAGAAAAGGTAACCTTCGCCTTCGGCGGTTGAGATGAAGCCGTTAAAATCAGGCATGTCATTTTCAAGAACCAACTCTTCGCCATCCAACGTGTAGATGTGACCTAAGCCTTCTGGTAGGTCAGTACCGAAAGTGTCGCCCGTTTGTCCGAGTACTTGATATTGACCAATGGCAGAAACCACCAGCTCTTTTTCTTCATCTGAGCTTGGTACAGGTGAATTTGGTAATGTTACTGGCAGATTGTTGAAGTTAGCACCTGCAAGCACGCCCACTGTACCGGTGTTGATAGGCATTGCATTTACACTGGTTGTCGCCGCATTAGTGCCAGACGGGTGCTGAACGTTAAAAAATAAATCGCCTTCGTCTGTTAAGAATATACCGGTCACTTCTGCACCAAGTGGAACCGTAGCGATACGTGTTAGCGTACCTGCACTATCACCTTGAGGACCTTGGTCGCCCACCGGGCCCTGATCTCCTACTGGGCCTTGCTCACCTACAGGGCCTTGTACACCGTCTTTGCCATCGTCACCTTCCAGTGAACAGGCAGTCATCCCTAGTGTTACAGCCAGTGCTATCGCTGAATACTTAATTCCACGAAGAGTTTCGCTTTTCATTATAGTTCCTTGCTTATACTTGTTTTCGATGTTGAGTGGAGGTAAGCAGAAGACTCACCTCAGTAAACGGTCTTAGCGGGCGAAAGTCTGGAGGACATTTGTGACATTCCGGTGACAGTGAATTGACACCAAAATGAAGCTTTATTGACACAAGGGTCTGAAAAAACGACTAAAACAGATGCGAAAATTTACGAAGGCGCTGTAATCATTGGGATTATTGAATGCTCAATCAAGAAAACCTAAACCACTCAGTCAGTTTATGAATTATTTGTTTCACAATACTGGTCAGAGCTTTGTGCCCGTGAACACAACAGCACATAACTGCTTGAAAGTTGGATGTGCTAAAAATGGAAAAAGAGGGTAGTTGGAAAAGGCAATTAGAGAAAGGCATGGTATAAGCTAACGGGCTACGCATTTCGCTAAGGCCCGTTAGCCTGGTCGCTAAGTAATACTTAGTTTAAGACGGTAAGAGGATGATTATACATCTTTAATTTATTAACCAGATAATCTTCGAACTGCTTTGCAGTTTGTACATCACTACTGCGCTTAGGCCAAACCGCGAGAATTTTATAATCTAAAGCGGTTAAAGGTTTGAACAATACAAGGTGGTCATGTTCACCCTCGAATACCTTTTCGACCTGATCTAATCGATAAACAACGGCCAATCCTAAGTTGTCATTATTTGCCAAGATACTTTGCGTTCCCCAAGTCGCTACAACGCCCCACTCACCACGCTCGGCTTTAATCACCTGCATTCCATCATGCGCCACTAGACCTGCGACAATATTATCCGATGGCTCTGATACAGAAACGCTGATGTGGGTGGTGGGGTCAAACGCATCAATTCGATAGTGCGTGGTAACGTCGATGCTGTCCGCTTTCGCATCAGACGATGACCACCCTTCGTAGCCAACCTCGAACTCAGCCCGCAACTGAGAGTTCGAGACTAATTGGTATTGCGTATTCTCTACATGCTGAAAGTGCATAACTGTCTGCGTTGAGGAGTCTTGGGTTTCTTGTTCTGTTAATCGACCTAGCGCACCCACGCCCAACGATTTACCAACTTTAAGCGCGTCTCCACCCCACGAAGATAAATTATGATAGCTATCGTAGCCGTCTTGCCCCACCTCAGGTAATACTACACTGTCGTTCGCTTTAACAAAGACATCAATAGCGTTACGCCAATCAAGATAAAGGCGATAGCCCATTTGATCAGACTCCCAGCCTGGTCCTTCGTAACGCAAAAAGTAAGAATGATCGGTCAATTGCGGAGGCGATGTGAATGAGGTAACTTCTTCAAAAGAAAAACCCTCAGCGCTATATACTGCGTCTTGCCACTCTCCTCCTGTTCTTACGGAAAGTTCAGCGTGCGCCCGGTCTTTAAGGTTAACATTCGTAGCTTGCTCAGGTGGCATAAGTTCCAATGACGCACTACTTCCTGGCGCAATGGATGCTGCACCTAGTAACACCGCTTGCCCTTCGCTATTCTCAATCCATTCTGACGGATATTGCTTTAACTTCCACCCCGAATATTGCAGGGGCAGAGATACTTCAAAAATTTGATCGCCGCTACCACCGTCTGCCGAATTTTTCACCTTAACAGACAAAGCCGAATTTATATCCCCTTGTGAGCAACTTGCCAATAATGGCACCAAAATTAGACCTATCTTACTAAATTTCATCACTTTTATGCTCTCCATCGGTTGTTAACGCATTTAACTAATTAACGATATTTATAAACAATATATTGACAAATGCCACCGGTGGCAATTATTTTAAATTTTGTTAACGAGATTTTTCAATTTAGTATGTCGATAAAATTCGTCATACCCATGAACCATTTAGTGAAAGGTAAATTACATGGTCAACTTTAGCCTAGAAGGTAAAACCGCATTAGTGACCGGAGCAAGTCGAGGTATAGGCCAAGCGCTTGCTTTAGCACTCGCCACTTCTGGCGCCTTCGTCATCTGCGCCAGTTCTCGACCAGGTGGATGTGACGAGACACTACGTAAAATTCAAAGTGAAGGTGGTCAAGCCATAGCATTAGATGCCGACCTCGCTGATGCCGACGCGGTAGTAAAACTTGCTGAAGATGCGTTATGCATTAAAGGACACATCGACATCCTGCTGAATAACGGCGGCACTATTTTCAGAGCACCAGCTACCGACTTTCCTTTTGACGAGTGGAAAAACGTGCTTGCTGTCAACATCGATTCAGCTTTCCTACTTAGCCAAACTATTGGCAAGACGATGGTAGAACGGCGACAAGGCAAAATCATCAATATTGCATCAATGTTAAGTTATACAGGTGGCATCACCGTTCCTGCTTACACCGCGAGTAAACACGCCATTGCGGGCCTTACGAAAGCGCTAGCAAACGAATGGGGCCAATACAATGTGCAGGTGAACGCAATTGCGCCAGGTTACATCAAAACCGATAACACCCAAGCACTGCAAGATGATGAAACGCGCAGTGCTGAAATTTGTGCCCGCATTCCAGCTAACCGCTGGGGGGAAAGTGATGATTTAGCAGGTGCGGCGGTATTTCTTGCGAGCGCAGCAAGCAATTACGTAAACGGCCATATCCTTGCTGTCGACGGCGGCTTTCTAGCACGTTAATTCACGAATGGGGGATACAGCCATGAGCGATAGAAAAGACATGAGCAAGAAAATAGACACCCGATATGCTATCGGTCGTAAAGAGGCCAATGCTTACAACACGCAAGAATTGCGTGACGCATTTTTAGTCGACACCCTTATGACACAAGGTGAAGTCGTATGGATATACACCCACTACGAACGCTTTATGCTTGGAAGTGCCGTACCGACAACGTCAGCGCTAACGCTAGAAACCATTGAAGATCAGTTAAAGATGCCGTTCTTTACCGCCCGTCGCGAAGTCGGTGTAATTAATATCGGCGGACCTGGAACCATTACTGTTTCAGGCACCACTTATCACCTAGATAATGAAGAGGCCTTGTACATCGGACAAGGCAATGAAGAAGTCATTTTTGAGTCGGACAATGCGTCCAATCCTGCCAAATATTACTTAAACTCGGCGCCGGCTCACCACGCCTATCCCTGCAAAAAAATAGGCAGCACAGATGCAAACATCCTTCACTTAGGCAGTCAGGAAACCTCCAACAAGCGTGATATCAAACAGTTACTTATCAATACTGTTGTCGATACTTGTCAGCTTCAAATGGGACTAACGCGTCTGCACACAGGCTCCGTCTGGAACACCATGCCAGCTCATCAACATGACCGACGCAATGAAGTGTACTTTTACTTTGATATGGATAGCGAAAGCCGCGTATGTCACTTCATGGGCGAACCTCACGAAACTCGCCATATTTTTGTAGCAAATGAAGAAGCCGTGGTATCGCCACCTTGGTCCATTCATTGTGGTGTAGGTACTGGAAGCTATGCGTTTATCTGGGGAATGGCAGGTGAAAACCTGGATTACGATGATATGGATAAGTTTCCGCCTTCACAGTTGCGTTAAGCAGCCCTGCTCTAAATAGGTGTAATGATTATGTTGCGGTATATAAAACTCACACTGTCAGCCACGGCCCTGTTGCTAGCCTCGGCGTGTTCGCAAAATGAACTGAAAGGCGAAGTCACCGTATTGCGCTTGGGGCATACGTTAGACACTCAACACTCAGTACATAAAGCAATGGAATATCTTGGCGAGCGCCTAGATTACTATTCTGACGGTACAATGAGTGTGGTTATTTACCCGAGCAGCCAGCTGGGAACCGAGAGGGAGATGGTAGAACTGCTGCAGATTGGCTCACTCGCCATGACTAAGGTGTCGGCAAGTCCTTTGGAAGGGTTTGCACCGGAAATGAAGATTTTTAGCATTCCTTACATTTTCCGCGATAACGAACACTTCTGGCGTGTATTAAACAGCGATTTAGGCGATGAGTTGCTATCTGGTGTTGAAGACTTCCGACTTAAAGGTCTCGGCTATTACGATGCGGGAAGCCGTAGTTTTTACACCAACGATAAACCAATAGAAACACCAAGCGATCTGAACGGACTCAAAATTCGCGTGTTGAACAGCCCCACTGCAGTAGCAACAGTTCGCGCACTTGGAGGAGCTGCAACCCCCGTTGCCTGGGGAGAACTGTACACTGCGCTTCAGCAAGGCGTTGTAGACGGCGCAGAGAATAACCCGCCCAGCTACTACCTTTCACGTCATTATGAAATTGCCCGTTACTACAGCCTTGACGAGCATACCAGTGTTCCAGACGTCATGCTGGCATCGCTGCCGGTATGGGAAAGTTTGAATGAACAGCAGCGAACGTGGCTAACCAAAGCAATGGAAGACTCTGTTGAATACCAACGCGAACTTTGGAAAACATCTACGCAAGCCTCTTTAGAAAAGGTAAAAGCCGAAGGCGTCACAGTTATTACGCCTGATAAAGCGCCTTTCGTTGAAGCGGTAAAGCCTTTTCATAAGAGCTTTGAAAACACGCCAATTGGCGACTTAATTACGCAAATAAAAGCGATGTAACAATGACAATAATACGCCTCATCGATAAAGCCTTAGCCGGCACCCTTATTATTGCCATGGTAAGTATTTTACTTACCGTAATTTGGCAAGTGGTCTCACGTTACGTACTTAAAGACCCTGCTTCGGTCACCGAAGAGTTGTCTAGGTTCATACTTATTTGGATAGGCATCTTAGGTGCGGCCTACGCCTATCGCCAAAACGCGCATTTGGGATTCAACTTAATTGTTGAGCGTCAGTCTCGTAAAGTGAAACGCCTTCTACTTACCTGCGTTGAAGTCATTGTCATTATCTTCTGTGTTTTGGTGATGGTTTACGGCGGCGCTGAACTAGTGTCTCTTACATTAGAGCTAGAGCAAATCTCAGCAGCGCTAGGTGTGAAAATGGGCTTTATCTATAGCGTGCTTCCCCTATCTGGAGGCCTTATCATTGCCTATGCACTGGTTAACATTACTGCACTTTGGCGAAACAACAATAAGGAGTCAGCGTAATGGAACTGACCGGTATTATCTTAGTCGTCGCCTTTTTTGTACTCCTTCTTTTAAATGTTCCTATTTCAATCAGCATTGGTGTAGCCACGCTGCTTGCTATGGTAATGAGCATGGACATTGCTCCGGCTACCATTACTATTGCCCAGCGTATGGCAGGTGGTCTTAATAGCTTTGCGCTCTTGGCAATCCCATTTTTTGTTTTATCTGGCCTTATCATGGGACGCGGCGGGATAGCCAAGCGATTAATTGAATGTGCAATGGCGCTTATTGGTGCGCTTCCCGGTGGTTTAGCCTTGGTGAACGTCGTTTCCTGCATGCTTTTTGGTGCAATTTCAGGGTCTGCGGTAGCGACTACGTCTGCTATTGGCAGCTTCATGTTGCCCGAAATGAAAAAAGCGGGCTACGAGCCGAATTTTAGCGCAGCGGTCACTGCCGCTGCATCAACTACGGGAATGTTAATTCCACCAAGTAATATCTTAATTGTATACGCAATCGCTAGCGGTGGCGTATCCATCGCCGCCCTTTTTATGGCTGGCTATATTCCAGGCATTATGGTGGGTCTAGCGCTCATGCTGGTGTGCTTTATCTACGCAAAAATGAAGGGATACCCCCTATCGCCGCGACTTCCTATTAAAGTAGTTGTCGAAAAAACTATCGCAGCACTCCCTTCTCTATTCCTCATATTCTTAGTGATTGGCGGCATTGTGGGCGGCGTTTTTACCGCTACCGAAGCTGGTGCCATTGCGGTGGTTTACTCATTGCTGTTAGCTGTGGTGTTTTATAAAGAAGTGGATGCGAAAGCCCTACCTGATATTTTCTTGAAGGCGGCAGAAACGACGGCAATTGTAATGCTGCTTATCGCGGCCTCAACAGCGATGTCTTGGCTATTGTCGTTTGAGAACATTCCGCAAACCTTAAGTAACGCACTGTTGTCGATAAGCGATAACCCATTACTTATTCTTCTCTTAATCAACCTATTGCTTATCGTAGTTGGTGCATTCTTGGATATGACACCTGCCGTACTTATTTTTACGCCCATATTTTTGCCGGTGGCCTTAGAACTTGGAATGAGCGAACTGCAATTCGGCATCATGCTCGTACTCAACCTGTCTATTGGATTGTGCTCACCGCCCGTCGGCGCCGTACTTTTCATTACCTGTGCCATTGCCAAAACCAAACTTGAGAACATCATTCGACCGCTAATACCTTTATATGTGGCTATGTTTGTCGTTCTTATGCTAGTTACGTATGTCGCATGGTTCAGCGAAGCGCTACCACGTGCACTAGGATTTTAGTAAGGTAGAATCATCAAAACTGAAAGGTGTGGTCAGGCGTAGTTTGATCACACGAACTTTCACTTTTGAGTAACAAAAACATATTGCCCGTATTTGTGTGGTAATATCGGAAGTAACGACATAATAGCGCGGAAAAACAGAGAATTATGAACAAGCGCCCGACTATCAATGATGTTGCAGCCCTAGCAGGTGTTTCAAAGCGTACCGTGTCACGCGTCATTAACGGTGCGACCAATGTGGGAAAAGCAACACGTGAGCGCATTGAAGCGGTCATTCAAGAAACGGGGTTTGCCCCTGACAAGCAAGCGCGTGGTTTAAGTACTAGCCGATCATACTTGATAGGCCTAATTTACGACAACCCCGATGCCTTGTATATCGACCAAGTGCAAAGAGGCGTGTTAAGCATATGTTCTCAAAAGGGTTATGAGTTAGTTGTACACCCTTGTAGTTATAATGCCGAAGGTTTTGTAGAAGACTGTATTAACTTTGTACGTCGTTCAAACATAGACGGTGTCATCATATTACCACCGGTATCCGAATCGAAGTTATTAGCCGACGCGCTGCAACAAAAGAGCATTAACTATGTGCGAATGGCGTCAGTAGATTTAGATGACCATCAAAATATCGTAGTGAGTGACGACAGAGCTGCTTTAAGTGATTTAGCGCGCTATATGGTTTCACTAGGTCATAAAGACATTGGTATCATCAGCGGTCCGCAACAGTATTATTCCTCAAAAGAGCGTTTGGAAGGCTTTGTTGAAACGCTTAACGGCCTGGGTGTCGATGTACCTAAAAACAGGGTAATTGAGGGTAAAAACAGCTTCGAAAGCGGTATAGAATGCGCGCGTCAATTGCTTATTCAGTCACCACGAGTTAAAGCTATTTTTGCAAACAACGATGAAATGGCAGCGGGCGTATTGAAAGTGGCTCATGAAATGGGAATAACCGTACCTGACGAACTATCCGTCGCGGGGTTCGATGACAACCTACTTGCTGCCCGTGTGATCCCTGCCCTTACCACTGTTCAACGTCCCGTTGGCGATATGGCAGCTATCGCAGCGCGTAAAATCATCGCGCACATCGAAGGCAGTGAAGTTAGTGAAACCGAAACGTATCTGGTCAAACCTCACCTAATTATTCGCGATTCAATCAAAAAAGTGTGATTTTTTACAATGAAGTGTTGCTAACACTTCTTTTTCGACCTATTATGCCACCGGTGGCACGACAATAAAAAAGAATGTTAAAAATAAACAATTTGTAAACAGAGCGTAAAAAGCAACGTTTTCTAATCTATCGCTCTTTTTAAATACACAGTGCTTATTTAACAACGCTTAGCGGTTAAATAAGCCGTAAAGATAAAGCAGGACTTGTAATGGACGTTAAAACACAACTAGTTAAAGTGCATAATAACGATAACGTTGCGGTTGCAACCTGCCCTATCGTGGCTGGCACTTACATCGCTGAATATGACATTACAGTTAGCCAAGACATTCCTGCTGGCCATAAAGTTGCCTTAGTTACCCTGTCAGACGGTTGCGACATCGTAAAATATGGTTTCAGCATTGGTGCTGCAACAAGCCAAATTAATGCTGGTGAACATGTTCACAGCCATAACGCAAAGACTAAGTTAAAAGGCACTGAACAATACGTTTACGCGCCGTCAAATACCGCTTCAAAACAAAACCATCTTACTTCTGGGTTACAGTTCATGGGATACAGAAGAGAAAATGGAAAAGTGGGTATTCGCAATGAAGTATGGATCATCAATACCGTAGGCTGCGTAAATCGAACAGCAGACCGTATTGCCAACGAATGTAATCGCCGTTTCGCTAGCGAGTGCGACGGGTTCCGCGCATTTACCCACCCTTTTGGCTGTTCTCAGCTGGGCGATGATTTAGATGACACGCGCACTATCTTAGCCTCTCTCGCATCTCACCCGAACGCTGGTGCGGTGTTAATTGTAGGCTTGGGTTGCGAAAACAATCAGCTTAAGAGTTTACTGCCTCACGTTGATAAACCGGCAAATCGGGTTCGCTTCTACAACGCACAAGAAGTGGTAGATGAGTTAGAAGAAGGCGTCAATGCGGTTTATGACTTGTTAAAAGTAATGGCTAATGACAAACGTGAGCCTATCGACGCTAGCGAATTAACCTTAGGCATGAAGTGCGGTGGTAGCGACGCTTTTAGCGGTATTACTGCCAACCCAACAGTAGGGCGTGTTACCGATTTAATGTGTAATCTAGGTGGCTCGGTCATTTTAACCGAAACGCCAGAAATGTTTGGTGCCGAACAGCTTTTAATGAATCGCGCAAAAAACAAAGACGTATTCGAGGCGTTTAACTCGCTGATTGATGAGTTTAAGAACTACTTTATCGCCCACAACCAACCTATTTACGAAAACCCGTCTCCAGGTAATAAGGCAGGCGGTTTAACCACACTAGAGGAAAAGTCTCTCGGCGCGGTTCAAAAAGGTGGAACGTCTACTATTCAGTCTATCTTGCAGTATGGCGAGCCCAAGCAAGATAAAGGCTTAAGTTTATTACAAGCACCTGGTAACGATGCCGTTAGTTCAACGGCGTTGGCAGCATCGGGGGCACATATCGTTTTATTCACCACAGGCCGAGGCACGCCCCTTGGTTTTCCTGTACCCACAGTCAAGATATCGTCAAATTCAGATATCGCTAATAAGAAGCCACATTGGATAGATTTTAACGCTGGACAAGTTCTGGAAGGCGTATCTATCGATAAGTGTGCCGAAGCGCTACTCCAACATTGTTTGGCAGTGGCATCTGGTCAACAAACCTGCAACGAGAAGAATGGCAGCCATGAGATTGCTATTTGGAAACGTGGCGTCACCCTCTAAAAGAGAGCGTTATGGAATCGATATTATTACATGAAGATAGACTTTTTCCTGCCGATGAAGCAACCCGAAGTGTTGCAAAGGCGCTGTATAAGGAAATTCGAGATCTCCCTATCATAAGTCCACATGGCCATACTGATCCACGTTGGTTTGCACAAAACAATAATTTCACCAATGCAACCGAGTTGTTTATCACCCCTGATCACTATGTGTTCAGAATGCTGTATAGCCAAGGTATTAAATTAACCGATATTGGAGTGCCACGTTGGGACGGCGGCGAAACGGAAAAGGATCCACGTAAAATCTGGAAACTTCTGGCAGATAACTATCATCTATTTGCTGCCACACCATCGCGTTTGTGGTTAGACACTGTATTTCACGATGTATTTGGTTTGCGAGAGATGTTGTGTAGCGACAACGCAACGCATTATTACGACCACATCACTGCGCAGCTTCAAGGGGATGACTTTAAACCCCGCGCACTGATGGACCGCTTCAATATTGAAGTGATTGCTACTACCGAAGGTGCGCTTGATGCCCTTCCCCATCACGCAGCGATTAAAGATACACCGTGGGCAAAGCGGGTTATCACCACCTTTAGACCTGATGATGTAGTCGATGCTTCACGAGAAGATATTGTTTCAAACATTGAGAAACTTGGTGAGCTCACCGGTGAAGACACTGCAACCTGGCAGGGCTACCTGAAAGCAATTCGTGCACGACGTGCCGTCTTTAGAGAGCACGGTGCGACAGCAACGGATCACGGCCACCCAACAGCGAACACAGCTGATTTAAGTGAAGCTGAGTGTATTGCTTTATTCGATAAAGTAAGAAGTGGAAACAGTAACGCTGAAGAGCAAGAGCTATTTAGAGCGCAAATGCTTACCGAATTAGCGGGAATGAGTGTAGAAGACGGCATGGTGATGCAAATTCACCCTGGTTCGTTTAGAAACCACAACAGTCAGCTCTTTACACAGTTTGGTCGCGATAAAGGCCACGACATTCCAATGCAAACAGATTTTGTTAAAGCGCTTCGCCCGTTACTCGGTAAATACGGTAACGAGCCTAACCTCGACATTATTCTATTTACATTAGATGAAACCACGTACAGCCGTGAATTAGCACCACTCGCAGGCCACTACCCTTGCCTGAAACTTGGTCCTTCTTGGTGGTTCCACGATAGCCCTGAAGGCATGTTGCGCTTTAGACATCAAGTGACAGAAACCGCAGGTTTCTTCAATACTGTTGGTTTTAATGACGATACGCGCGCGTTCTTGTCTATTCCTGCACGTCATGATGTTGCCAGACGCATTGATTGTCGCTTCCTTGCACAGCTAGTTGTGGAGCACCGCATCAGTGAAACAGAAGCGGCCAGCATTGCAAGAAAACTAACTTATGATTTTGCTAAACAAGCGTACAAACTGGGGTAATCATGACAAAGCCGTTATCAATTTCAACGCTACCTCTTTTAAGTGACAGCGTAAGTAAACCAAATTACGATCTGGAAGCAACCGGTTGTGGCATTGTGCATATTGGTCCAGGCGCCTTTCACCGTGCGCACCAAGCGTATTATACCGAAAAGGCGCTGGCTTATGGCGGTGACTGGCGCATTCACGGTGTGTCAATGCGCAGCGCATCTCTTAAAGAAGCGTTGAGTACACAAGACAATCTCTATGCGTTGTGTATTGTTGATAACGAGCCTGAAACCCACATTATCGGCTCAATTAAAACCCTTTCTACATTAGCAAATGATCGTGAAGACATTGTTGCTGCACTGGTAAACAAGCAAACTAAAATTGTGACGCTTACCGTGACAGAAAAGGGCTATTGCCTTAATGCGCAAGGTCATCTAGATACTGATCATCCGGATATTAAAGCTGATTTAGTCACGCCAGAAACACCGGTAAGTGCAGTTGGCCTAATTGTGCAAGCGCTAGCACAACGTAAGCAGGCAGGCTATGCAGATATTACCATTATCAGCTGTGACAACGTGTCAGACAACGGTAAAAAGCTGCAAAAAGCGGTGACCGAGTTCGCCAATAAAACGGACGAATCACTCGGCCAATGGATCAGCGAGAACATCGCCTTCCCCTGCACTATGGTTGACAGTATTACGCCAGCAACTGAAGACAGCTTTAAAGCCAACGTTGCCGCTGAGCTGGGTTTAACTGATAACTGGCCTATTCAGCGAGAGGCATTTACTCAATGGGTGGTTGAAGATAATTTTTCTGGCCCACGACCCGCTTGGGATAAAGTTGGCGTTACTTTTACTCATGATGTGAGCTTCTTTGAAAAAGCTAAGCTTCGCATTCTAAACGGCACACATTCAACACTGGCCTACATAGGGTTATTGCTTGGCAAGGAAACCGTATTCGACGCAATGCGTACCCCAGCCATAAAGCAACTGATTCAAACCATGTTGAAAGAAGAAATTGTTCCGTCTCTATCCAGTGATAACGAGAATGCCGATAGCGGAACACAAGACTTTGATCTGAACGCTTACGCACAAGACATTGTTAAGCGCTATGAGAATAAGCATATTCGCCACCTGTTGTCGCAAATTGCTTGGGATGGGTCACAGAAAATCCCATTTCGAATTCTCGACACAGTACGCGATAACCTAAAAGCAAAACGAAATATTGATTTGCTCTGCAGTGCCGTTGCGGCCTGGTGCCTATTTGTAAACAACAAGGCACGTCTAAACGAAACTATCACTGACCCGCTAGATAGTATGTTAAGGGCCACAGCAAAATCGGTAGACTTTCAGGCAATAGAACTTGCTAAAAAATTGCTATCTCTTGAAACCATGTTCGCTGAACTGTCGGTAAACACTACGTTCAAAGAAAAAGTGCTCGAAAAAGTTAATCAGCTGCTTAACATTTTATCGCACGAAAACAGCAACGAAGGTCAGCAAGGTTCTGCTCCCACTACGTTAACAGAAAGTTCGCTAGATTCACTAAAAGGAACCGCGTGATGAAAAGTACCTTTTCCATGCTTAAAGGCGCCCCATTACTCCCTATTATTCAGCCTAAATCTGTTGACGAGGGGCTTCACCTAGCAGAAGCAATTGCAAATAGCGGCCTGTGCAACATAGAAGTAGTGAAACGCAGCGACGCAGCATTTGAAGCCCTGTCAGCGATTAGAAAACAGTTTCCTGAACTCGTTGTGGGCATGGGCACATTGTTAAATCGCAACCACGTATTTGAAGCGTTGGATGCAGGCGCGCAATTTTTGATAACGCCCACAAGCTCAGAGACATTGCTCGATACACTGATTGCTTCAAATGCACCCTTTTTGCCGGGCGTCGCTACGCCTGCCGATATTCTTTTGGCGCACCAAAAAGGCATTCGCGAAATGAAGTTCTTCCCTGCGAGTCTTAGCGGCGGAACACCTTTTCTTAAAGCTATTTCAAGCGTATTTAGCGATGTTTCCTTCTGCCCTACCGGCGGCATTAATGGCGACAACGCGAATGAGTATCTCTCGCTTGGCAATGTAAGAGCAGTAGGCGGTACATGGATGATGCCGAAGGCAGCCATTGAAGCAAAAAATTGGCAAGCTATAACTTTGGCATGTCAACAAAGCCTAACATTGTTTGATGAGGCTGCGGCATGAGCATAGTTGATACCAACCAAAGAATGGTTATTTTTGGCGAGTGCATGGTAGAGCTTCGAAGCACTCAGCGTGAGTCATCAGTTAGTAGGCGCGATGAAAACACAGATAATAATCTGATGGCGAAAAGCTTTGCTGGCGACACGTACAACACTGCGGTTTATTTAAAACGCTGCTTGCCTTCATCTTCCATTAGTTACTTAACGGCGATCGGCGCAGACTTTTTAAGCGATGAGCTGCTGTTTAAAATGGGTGAGCACGAAATTAACACTGATTTAGTGTTTCGCTCGTCGTCGCGTAACCTTGGCCTGTATATGATCCGCAACGACAACGAAGGTGAAAGAACCTTTGCATATTGGCGTAACCAATCTGCAGCAACACAGACGCTCAACATTATGAAGGGCGCTGAATTTGCTTGTGATTGGTTTTATTTGAGCGGTATCTCTATTGCCATTTTAGATGACGAACAGCGCGCTACACTTTTCGAACTAATTTCGTCCCTCAAGGCCAAAGGCAGTAAGATTGCCTTTGATCCTAATTATCGAGCTCGCCTTTGGTCATCTCAAGAAGATGCCAAATACTGGACGGGTAAGGCATATGCTGAAGCAGACTTGGCGTTCCCAGGTGCAGACGACCATTTAATGCTGTTTGGCCACACTAATGCTGATGAAATATTTAGCTATTTAGCCGACAAACAGATTGAAGAAATCGTTATGAAAAACGGGGCGGTTGGCGTTCATATACTCCGTCAACAAGAACAATGTATTGTGCCTGTTGAGCGTGTTGAACAGGTGGTTGATACAACGGCTGCTGGCGATGCATTTAATGGCGGTTATATGGCCGCTCGACTTGCAGGTAGAAAACCTGTTGAGAGCGCGAGCTATGGGGCAAAAGTGGCAGCGACTGTGATTACCTACCCCGGTGCCATTATATCAGGTGATGCCTTCACTAATCACATACCGTCGCTATAGTCGGTATGTGGCATTCCTCTTTCTTTTCTCTTCTATTTCCTGCCATTGTAACCATAAGCAAGCACGCTAATTAAGATAAAGGCGCTCCCCCACTAAAAAACGCGGCACGCCCGCAATAACGCGCCACTTCATTTTTGTGTGAGCTTACAACGTGTCTCGATATACGTATTTTGCCAGTGGGTGCGCTGTCGCTTTTAGCTCTCGCACGAATATTTGCGCCATTTTCGCCGCGCCCACAACGTTCAAGTGAGTGTCGTCCGTTTTGCCTTCAGGGTAGCGCGCATAAAGGTCGGCGGGCACTTTAATGAAGTAATGGTTGCTGTTAGGCTCGCCTACCTGAGCGAGAAAATCGCAAGTTAAAGCGTTCATAGGAATAAATGGCACGTTATTTTGTGCTGCCACTTTCTTCGCTGCATCGGCATACGCCAGCAACGTCCGTTTTAACACACCTTCCTCAGTGAAATGACGCCGGCAAATACTACTTGCGATAATCACTGATGCCCCTTTTGCTTCAACATCCTGAACAAACTGATTCAAGTAAGCTGGATAAGCATTTTCCGGGTCGGCATAGCGAGCAGGATCCGACTGTTTTTGATCGTTATGACCAAACTGAATAGCCACAAAATCACCTTCAGACAGATCGGATAACAGAAGCTGCCAGCGTCCCTCATCTACAAATCGCTTTGTGCTTCTGCCGTTAGCCGCGTGGTTTTTAATATTAAGATTGGGCAGCATGAATTCAGGAAGCAATTGCCCCCACCCACGTTCTGGATACGACAACATAGGCTTGTCTGACATGGTTGAGTCGCCGACCAGATGTAGGGTAACTGGCTTTTTGTAGGGTGGAGCTTTTACAGCCTCTTCACTGCCTTTATTAGTAGCGCTTTGGATTGAAGCACTTTGGGAGCCCGAACTGGTAAGTGCATAAGCGCTAGATTGCGCCGCGTAACTAATGTGAAGTGTACTCGTGCCTTGCTGGTCTGCCACTGCAAAAGTACTCGATACAACAAAAACGCTTGCAAGACTGTAGCGCAGCGCGGTGAATATATTCCCTGTGGTGGGTTTACTTGAATTTTTCACACCTTTTCTCCTTTTCAATATTTCTATTGTTGCGATGCAAATTGCTCAAAAAGTGAGGTAGAGGCGTGCTGAACTCCTCCCTGCCCACACTTTTTGCACATAAAAAAGGCCATCATTACGATGGCCAAACACACCCGTCTTCACGGAACACAACATTTAATTATTATCTCAGGCTGGCCAACATAATTGCCCGGCCTGTTTTTTTACATAGTATAACGAGCGCCTAAGAAGAACTGACGGCCCGTGTGGTTGTACTCACGTACCAAGTTCAAAGAGCCATCACCCGTGGTAAACAAGCGCTCGTACTCATCGGTCAGGTTAATTACTTCAAAGGTCAACGTTAGCTCGTCGTTTACGTTATAAAATGACGAGAAATCTACCTGCGTAGGTCCTGTCGTACCGTGCGCAACGTTACCATTGCTGCCAGTAAAGTCTGTCAGGTAATCGTCGCGTTTGTTAACTGACACACGCGCACCGTATTGGTCTGTTTCGTAATACACCGTAAAGTTGTACGATGTTTCACTCATACCTTCGATGTCGTCAGCATTAACGTGCGTATAGTTCGACACGATACCCATGTTTTCGAACAGTCCTGGTAAGAAACTTAGCGGCTGCTGATAAATTAACTCATAACCGCTTACACTTCTGTCTTCAGCGTTAATTGGACTGCTATGCTCGTATGGAATAGTGCGTGGGTCTAGCGCAATTACAGGGTCAAACTGTGCATCGTTGTCGATAAAGTCGTAGTAAGCACTGTCGACTAAACGCTCTTCTGATGCGCGAACAATCCAGTTATCAATGTCTTTGTAGAACACTGTTGCTGCTAGTAGCGCTTCGTCATCGAAGTACCATTCAACACCAAAGTCAACGTTGTTCGACGTAAACGGATCTAGGAATGGGTTCCCCACGCTCACCGAGCCGTTAATATAATCAAAGCTTGGGTTACCAGGGTTTAATGAGTTCAGGCTTGGGCGAGTCATAGACTGTGTTAAGCCAAGACGAACAACTACGTCATCAGTTGCTTCAAGTGCTAAGTTAACTGCTGGTAAGAAGTTATTGTATTCGTTTTCGATTTGTACCGTTTCGCCTTGAATAAAGCCTTCAGAGGTTGTGGTTGTTTTCACATAACGCACACCGTAATTAGCGCGAAGTAACATGTCGGCAATCTCATAGCTCGTATCAAGCTCAAGGTACATAGCTGATGTTTCTTCGCCTACTTGCCAGCTTTGTGCAGAACGCGGTGTCCAAACCACATCTAACAATTGGCTATTAATAGCGTCAAAGTCGGCAACAAGGAACGGGTCAAGAGGGCCATCAAAACCACTTCCGAAATCGTCTACCGGCATAATTTCAGCAAAACCTACTGCCGAGTCTTGATCTGGGAAGCCATTTATTTGCTCTTCACTGTAGGTTACAACACGGTCATTGTAGGCAAAGCCAGCCTTAATAGTGACTTCATCACCTAAGTATGTCGCATCAAATTTGACCGTGTCGTTTTCACGCAATACATCAGTAGCACGTAATCGGCCATCGCTTAGATTATAGTTGCTTGCATCGTTAACATCGTAACCGTAAGTCACTTCTGGCGCGTTGCTGTTATTGCTAAAGTCAAAGCCGTAGCTGGTTTCTTCCAGCAGCGTCATATTGTAACGATATTGCTCTGAACGAGCGTCAGACTCTGCAGTGCCTGCCATCATATCAAGTTTAAGGTTTTCACCAATAAACCACTCGCCAGAAATTACAAATTGGCTAAAGTCAGTGGTTGATTCTTGTAAACGGCTTTCAATACGCGATTTAATACCGTCGTACGTACCAGCCAGCACCTGTTGACCATTAGGATGAACAGTAATAGAGGTAGGCGTAATTTCTTCGAATGTACTTCTGAACATGTGGAAGAAGTTATACATGGTACGGGTGTTATCAAGTTTAGACACTAAACCGTCTAGCGTTAGTGTGAAATTATCTGTTGCAGCCCACTGAATTGAACCGGTGAAGCCTACACGCTCTTGATCATTACCAAAGTAGTCAGGTCTAGGTAAACGAGGTGTCCATAAACAATTAATCGGGTCTACCGACTCACCTTCATACTGGCAATCATCTACGTCAGGTCTGCCGTTAACAACCGTGTTTGATGTATCGCCAAAGATGCCACCACCATCGCGAACTGGAGTAGTCCAACGAACTGTACCAAAACCTTCCTGTCTTACTGTGCGCTCTGAGAACGCGGCCGAGAAAAGCACACCGACTTTGTCGTCAGCGAAACGGTTGCTGATCATGAAAGCGGCGCGAGGATCGGTCTCTTCTGTAATGCTGTTATAGCCGCCTTGAAGAGATGAAACGAATTTAAAACCGTCGTAATCAAACGGCTTTGCCGAGTACAGATCAACCGTACCTGCAATGCCGCCTTCTTCCATAGAGGCGGTAGGAGATTTTTGAATATCTACGCGGTTGAACAATTCAGAAGCGAAAATGTTAAAGTCAAAGCCACGTCCACCGTTTACACCGCCACCTGAGTCAGTGCCATCTGTACTTGCTGGCACTTCCATGCCATTAAGTGTTGTGCGGGTAAATGAAGGGCTCAAACCACGCAAAGTAATTTGGCGCCCTTCTCCACCTTCACGAGAAATGGCTACGCCGGGTACACGTTGAATTGACTCAGCAATATTTAAGTCCGGGAATTTACCAATGTCTTGCGCAACAATTGATTCTTTACTGTTAACTGATGTTCGCTTTTCCATCAGTGATTTATTAAGTGATCCACGAAAGCCTGATACTTCAATGACTTCCATATTTTGCGCTTCGGTTTCACTGGCTTGTTCGTCTGTGGCTTCTTGCGCATGAATATGTGCGCCTGACAACGCTAGCGTAACAAGAACAGCGAGTTGCTTTTTCTTTGGTAACATTGTTGTTTCTCCGGTTTTTATATTTATAAGAGACGCGCATACTGACAAAAGGTGAAGATGCTTTTGAAACGTGTGTGAACTATTCAAATTTACACAAATTCAACATTTATCGTATTTAACCATTTCACTCCCCTTTATGCCACCGGATAACATTTTGGTGATTAATACCGTCAATGCTTTACATTTATCCGATAGCACGTCTTGGCTGTTAAGGAAGCGAAAACGCGTCAATTCTAATTCATTCTCTATAGTGGTCTCGTAAACCACCAAAACCTTGAATGAGAAGAGTTGCAGGGTACAGCTATGTTTTCTAATTAACGCAAAACTTCTCTTCGGCAATAATGTAAACCTCGAAAACAACACTCAAGCTTTACATTTGATTTACATCCTAAACAGTTATGCTACCGGTGGCAACAATTTTGTTGAAAAAATTTACAATAAGTAGAAATTTGATATGCAATGATGAAAGAAGAAGAGACTATAGAAACTAACCAAAGCAGGATGAGCAATTTAATTAAAACATTTAAATACAGTCATTTACGTCATATCGACCACTTTTTCAACGCGTAAAATAAAAGTTAAAAAATGTAAATAATTCCGTTGACATATGAGTAAATAAAAACCATTATGCTACCGGTAGCACAGAGTGTATTTACAATGTTATAAAAATAAGGGTTTGTTATGCTAAAAGGTATTCTACGCGCAGCTTCCGTTGTAGCTTGCACGGCGTTTGTTTCTTCCGCTGCTAATGCAAATGATTGGGTACAAATGCCTCTCGACAACACACAATCATGGTCTATGAGAATGATAGAGTCTGAGATGGTGCGTTTCCCAGAAGCTTGGCAAATCGATTGGGATGAAAAGCCACAATGGGATTACGTTCACGGTCTCAACCTTCTTGCCATAACAGAAGTCTATCAAGAGACTAAAGATCCCCGCCTCCTGTCTTATGTAAAAGGTTACTACGACATGTTGGTTCAACAAGACGGAAGTATCAAAACCTATGATATCAATAAGTTTAATATTGATATGGTTAACCCTGGTAAAGTGCTGTTTTTCCTCTATGAAGAAACCGGCAACCCTAAATACAAAAAAGCCGCTGACCTACTTAGAACGCAGCTTACTACTCACCCACGTACCGAGCAAGGTGGCTTTTGGCATAAGAAACGCTATCCAAACCAAATGTGGCTTGATGGCCTATACATGGGGGCCCCCTTCTACGCTGAATACATTGTTAAGTACGGCGATATGAAAGAGCTAGACGACGTATTTTTGCAATTTGAACTCATTGAAGAGCACCTTTACGACGAAAAAACAGGCCTCCCCTTACATGGCTGGGACGCATCTAAAAAGCAAAAGTGGGCTGATAAAGAAACAGGTCTTTCTCAACATCACTGGTCACGTTCGCTAGGTTGGTATGCTATGGCAATGGTGGATGTGCTAGAAGTTGTTCCTGCCGAACACCCAAAAACACCGTGGCTACAAGGGCGCTTTAAAGCGTTTATCGACGCTACGCTTACCTATCAACATAATTCAGGCACCTGGTATCAGGTTACTGACTTGGGAAGCCGTGAAGGAAACTACCTTGAAGCATCAGGTACAGCAATGTTGACCTACGCTATGGCTAAAGGTGCAAGCCTTAAGTTTCTTCCTGAGGAATACAAAGCTCACGCAGAAAAAGGGTTTGCTGGACTTCTTGATCAAATGATTTCGGTTAATCCAGAAACTAACGTTATCAGCCTTGAGCAAGTTTGCGCTGTTGCTGGTCTTGGTGGAAATCCATATAGAGATGGTTCATTCGACTACTACATGAGTGAGCCAATCAGAGCAAACGACGCGAAAGGTGTAGGCCCATTCATTCTGGTTGCACATTATTTGAATAAGTAAAAAGCGCTAAATTAAAAATAAAAGGGGTATATGATGGTCCGACCTAACTCACCGAATGCCAGACGTCACTTCTTAAAGTCTGGTCTCGCCACCACTGTTGCAGCTTCTGGGATGGCTGTAGGTGTTCCTACATTCCTATCCGGATGTGCAAATGTGACCGAAACGGGAAGGACTCAACGCCAGTGGGACGCCGAAGCAAACCTTATTAAAGGGATGATAAAGCGCCCCACCTTTGCAAAGCGCGAAGCTAATGTTACCGACTTTTTAAATGAAAATGGCAGTGACTTTAAGCAAGCGTTACATGCAGCTATCGACCAAGTCGCACGCCAAGGTGGTGGCAAAGTGGTTGTGCCAAAAGGCGACTGGCTATGCAGCGGCCCAATTCACTTACAGTCGAATATAAACTTGCATATTGAGGCAGGCGCAACAATTCGATTTTCTACCAATCCTGATGATTACAAACCATATGTTTTTACTCGCTGGGAAGGTATGGAGTTAATGGGTTACTCCCCTCTTATTTATGCTTTTGAGCAAAGTAATATCGCAATCACCGGCAAAGGTACGCTTGACGGTAGCGCGGCGAAAGACAACTGGTGGCCATGGAAAGGTAAGTGGAAGGCTTCAACATGGGGTGACGATCCGGTTGAGAACCAAAAATATACCAGAGACACGCTGCAAGAAATGGTAGAAAACGGGACACCCGTTAGTGACCGCGTTTTTGAAAATAATTACCTGCGCCCTCCGTTTATACAACCTTACCGCTGTGAAAATGTACTTATCGAGGGTGTTACCATCCTGCGCTCTCCATTTTGGTTAGTTAACCCTGTGCTTTGCAAGAACGTCACCGTTAACGACGTGTACTGTAAAAGTTTCGGCCCAAATTCGGACGGGTGCGACCCTGAAAGCTGCACGAACGTTCTTATCTCTAACTGTACATTTGATACAGGGGACGATTGCATTGCCATTAAATCTGGACGCAATGCAGACGGCAGAAGGGTCAATGTTCCCTGCAGTAATATCGTCATAGAACATTGCGAGATGAAGGCTGGCCATGGCGGTGTTGTAATCGGCAGTGAAATATCCGGCGGTGTAGAGAATCTCTATGCTCAGCATTGCACCATGAGTAGCCCTGATTTAGACCGCGGCATTAGAATTAAAACCAACAGTATTCGGGGTGGTCACCTAAAAAATCTAAACTATCGCAATATCGATATTGGGACGGTGAAAGACGCTGTTGTCGTGAATTTCTTCTACGAAGAAGGTGATGCCGGTAACTTCCCTCCACTACTGGAAGATATCACTATAGAGAACTTGAACGTTGCGTCAGCTAACCGGGCCTTTGTGCTTCGCGGGTATGACCATACGCCTATTTCTGGGTTGACGTTGAATAACATAACGATAAAACGTGCGCTTAAAGATGCCGTTATCGAAAACGTAGCGCATCTTTCAATAAACAATGTGTTTATTAATAGCCAACCATTTAACAAGCACGGGCTGTAGAAGAATAAATACTATGGAATTTAATAAAGCACGTGTCAGTCTTAGTTTAGCCTTTGTGTTGCTGGCAGGTATACTTTTCAGTGGATTAAGCGCGGCAATGCCAGCAACGACGGATGTAGTGGTAGCTAAATCACATGACAGTGACGTAAGTAAGGACGCTTTACCTCATTTTAACTCTGTGTCCCAAGCTGTTGCTTATATCGCGTCTCACAAGCCACAAAAAGATAAAGTATGGACCGTCTTTATTAACGAAGGCATTTATCGAGAGCGTGTCGTCATAAACGTTGATAATGTTCACTTTGTGGGTCAGTCGCAAGAAACAACGACTATCGTTTTCAATCGGTATGCAGGTCAACAAGTCGCAGAAAATGCTCAAGAAAAATGGGGAACTCGTCGCACTGCCACTGTGGAGATTTTAGGTGATAATATCACTCTGGAAAATATCACTATCACCAATGATTTTGATTATCCCGGTAACGAGGTCAAAGCAAAAGACGACCCTACTCGATTATCAGGTACGCAGGCAGTAGCGCTTAAAACCGATGTGAACTCAGATCGCACTTACCTTAAAAATGTCGCACTCTGGGGTTACCAAGATACCCTCTATTTAAAAGGTGACCGCGCTCTGATTGAAGGCGGAACAATAGCAGGACATATTGACTTTATTTTTGGTGAGGGCACCGCGTTTTTTGAAAGCGTTTCTATTGTTTCCCGTACACGTTATTCTGGCGGTGATAGCGAAGGACTAACAGGCTACATTACCGCCCCAAGCACTCATTTACAGCGTCCTTATGGGTTAACGTTCAATAACTGTAGGCTTGAAAGAGAACAAGGCGTTCCAGATGAAAGCGTGGCACTGGGAAGGCCTTGGCATCCTACAACCACCTTTTCAGATGGCCGATATGCAAACCCTTACGCTGTAGGTAAAACCACGTTTATCAACACCTATATGGCAGGTCATATCATCCAAAAGCGCTGGACTACTATGGGTGGAACTACGCCATCAGGTACAAAGAGACCATTTAATCCCCACACAGAAGCAAGATTTTCCGAGTACCAATCTCATGGAGAAGGTGCACCTAAAGCAGTCTCCTCACCAGCAATAAACTCTCATTTTCTGAATGATAAAAACGCGGCTTTTTACACTAAAGAGGCAGTATTGCGAGGCTGGGTGCCTAATAACATCTCGAACGATATTAAATAGAGCAACATAAGCGTAAGTAATTTGCTTGGCACATTGCGTAACCACTTGGTATCTATTATCTTTTAGTTATCACTGTGCCACTACTACCCTTATGTCTATACGTGTTCGTTATATCGTTGCGTTATTGCTAACCGCTACACTCGTCACTCTTTCTTTTATTGTTCTGTACGAATTAATCAGTGATCAGAAGAAAGATGCTGAAATTATCAATATCGCGGGTCAGCAACGCATGCTTTCACAGCGTATTGCGTTGCTCACCTCTACACCAAACATTTGCGAAGACAGTGAAGAGCAAAGGTATTTGGCGCAATCGTTAGCACGTTTCAAACAAAATCATCAACAGCTTGTGTCACTCGATAACCTTCCCGCCTCTATCTCTAATACTTACTTTAACGAAGGCCAGCTCGACAACAAAGTAAACCGATACATAAAAAGCGCCGATCAAATTTTAGATGCAGCACAGTGTCAGCCCACTACGCTTTTAGATATTCAAGCGCTGACATCGCTATTACAACAGCTTGATTATGTCGTCGCGCGGTTCGAGCAAGACGCCACTGCTAGAGTAGATGTGGTTCTTTCGATTGAAGTTTACTTATGGCTAGCCACACTCGCTCTATTATGTATCGAGGCAGCATTCATCTTTTCCCCTATGGAGCGCACCGTTAAACGGTCATTTGCCAAACTAACGAGCTTGAAAGAGCAAGCGGAAAGTTCGGCTGATGAGGCTCGTAGAGCAAGCAAAGCAAAATCAGAGTTTCTTTCAAGCATGAGTCACGAACTTCGCACACCAATGAACGGCCTGTTTGGCATGATCGAGTTGGCCATAGACAACCCTGACAAAAGCAACATCTACCTTAAAAAAGCCAAAACTGCTGGTAGGCAACTCCTTGTGTTAATCAACGATATTCTCGATATATCAAAAATTGAAGCAGGCAAAATCAAAATTGAACAGGCGCCAGTCGACCTATTACAAGTCTTGGACGATGTGGTGTCGTTACAGCGGGTTTACTGCCAAAGAAAAGGTCTTGAATTTCATTACTTAAAAGACCCTGACTTACCTCACGTCATTAAAGGCGATATCACTCGTATTTCGCAAATTCTGCACAACTTGTTAAGTAATGCAATTAAGTTTACTGAACAAGGTTCTGTCACGCTAAAGGTCACCTATACCAAACGCCCAAATGGCAATTATTTAAGCTTCGATGTTATTGATACCGGCATTGGTATCGAGTCATCAAAGCTTGATAATATCTTTAAGAAATTTGAGCAAGCCGACCAATCCACCACCCGTGAGTACGGAGGTACAGGGCTAGGGTTAAGTATTGCGAAGCAGTTGGCAAAACTCATGCTCGGCGACATCAATGTAACCTCATTTGTAGGCCAAGGAAGTACCTTCAGTTTTACCATGGCAGCGGAAGAATCTCAGCTGCCCGACATTAACGTTGAACCCAGTGCTAATTTGCGCTGTGCGATAGTTGATGATTTACAAACCAGCCGCGAATATTTTGAGCATGTCGTTACCTCCATGTCGATTGTGCCCCAAAGTTATGATAGTGCAAAAGCTTACCTATCAGACAGCCCACTGGCTTTCGACGTTATTATTCTTGATTTGTCTATGCCAGAGATGAGTGGGGTCGATTTGCTAGAACAGTTGAAGGCGATGAACCCAGATAAATTTCCTAAAATCATTCTTATCTCTGCTGAACTGGAACGACTAGAAGATGAAAATGATGTTTCTGAACTTATCTGGCGTACGCATGCTAAGCCCATTAATCGTCGAGAACTTGAGCATGATTTAGGAAGGTTAATTGAGACAAAACCCGTATCTCATAATGATGTTAAAGAAGGCAATAAGAAGAAACGCATACTGCTAGCTGAAGACAACGAAATCAATGCCGAAATCGTGAAGACTATATTGCAGTCAGAAGGCTATAAGTTCCTGCATGTTAAGAACGGAAAAGATGCCGTAGACGTGGGCAAGCGACATCAATTCGACCTTATTTTGATGGACTGCAATATGCCCGTCATGGGAGGAATTGAGGCATCAACAATATTACGCAAGGCACTGGAGGTTGACACACCAATTGTTGCGCTCACTGCAAACGCCTTCGCAGAAGACAAAGAAGAGTGCTTGGCTGCCGGCATGACTGACTTTTTAGCCAAGCCTTTAGACAAAGACACGCTGCTGGTTTGTATCAAGAAATATATCGGTTAGCTGTATGTACTAACACTCAACAAGGAGCTGTTTGGCAGGCCACTTCCACATTTTATACGGTATAGGGTTCTTGCTCTGCAATGTACCCTGGCGCGATGGCTAAATTGTCGGTATTCGCAAGGCTCTGCTGATTCCTAAGCCAAAGTTGATACTCTCCGGTACGTAAGCTTGCATGTTTTGTACAATCAACATTCCAGCGTCTAAGCAGGTATCCCGCCATGGCAGCCCGTACTTCCAATGTAAGCACGCCTTCTTCCATGGCGTAATCAAGCTCTATTGCGGTAGCATACTTAATATTCTTAGGATGCGGCACAATTTCAAGTGAGATAAGTCGTCCCCACTCTTCATCACAATCTATGCATTCATGGATTTCAGGTTCTGCTTTAACCGTTACCTTACTAATTCGAGTTAGCACAAAATCTCTAAAACTTTGTGATTTTCTGTCGAATGCGCGAACATGCCAGCGTTGACCGTTGTCAACAATACTGTGAGGCACTAACTCTCTTGCGCCACTGCCGCTTGAAAGCGACGTATAGATTACGCTCATCGCCTTTTTGTTCACGATGGCTTGTACCACTTTCGCCACCACGAAAATATCAGGGACATTAAGTGAAGATGCACTTTCAACAGGGAAATGTATGTCACCGATCGCATCAAATCCATCTGATATGTCGTTGGCAAGCTTCACAAGGGTTCGCTTTGCATCGTGTTCAAAAACCGGAATAAAGCTTTCTGTTTGAAAGTAACGTTTTTCCCTTGGATCGTAGACTAAGTTATCAGGGGCGAGCTCTTTGTATAGTGTAAAGTCACGAGAACCAGCCGATAGTCCCACTTCAAAGCGATTTATTAAGTCTTGGCGATGAATAGCCCCTTTAAACAAAAGGCAGAAGTCGATATACGCCAGTCGTTGGCGTTGAGAAAAAGAAATGGTTTCTAACATGGTGCGCACTTATTGTATTTTTATTCAGTGTGGTTTATTTAAAGCCGTATGTAAATAGTAATAGAAATAAAAAAGCCCAGCACGTGGCTGGGCTTAAACTTTTAGCCATTAAGGTTTATGACTTCACACGTTTGCGAGCGAAAAACATACCACCTAAAGCCAGAAGCGAAAGCGCGAAGGTACCTGGTGCAGGTACTTCTGCAATACTGAAACTTGCGCTACTCACTTGTATAGGCGTCAGCTGCCCCCCTTGAGAGCCTTGAAAAATGTAAGAACCTGACAACCCATCAATTGTAATGTCACCAACAGACTGTGCGATAAATTGCACGGTGTATAAACCAATCACTGGTGTCTGCAGTTGATAGAACAAATCAATTTGTTCCAAGTAAGCTAGTGAACCTATCTCTAAAATTCCCCCCGGTAGAAAAGGAGGTAGAAACATCTCTAACACTGGGTTCCCCAAGCTGCTAACTGAGCCAAAAGGATTTAACGTAGAAGCGCCAATAAAACTCAAGAGCGAATCGTTAAAACCAATTGTCGTGTTATATACATCAAACGGTTGCGGAAACGGTACGATACCTAAAAAAGCATCTTCATTAGAAAAGCTTACCGTCGCCGTGATAGTTTCTCCTACTTGATAAATTGATTTATCCGTAGAGATTTCAATTATTGCGGCATTTGCATTAAAAGTAGCAATTGCCAATACCATTAAAATAATTTTTTTCATTTTCTTTCCAACTACTGAACTGCACATGCGGTACGTGTACACATAGACATTAACGCGTATAAATCGTAGATATTTAATCTGCCGTCATTGTTAAAGTCGTGCTCTTCAACCGTCGCTTGACGTTGCAGAAGCAAGGTGTAGAACGCCACAATATCGGTGTTGTCTATGTCACTATCGCCATCAAAATCACCAATTACTGGCTCCGGCTCACTCGTTTCAGGGAAATCCAGCACAACAATTACTGGATCGTGATCTGACGAACGATAAGCATCAGCTCCGTAATAGCTAGAAAGCTGTGTTTCTGACTTATATTCAACGTTGTAGTCGAAGACACGAGGCTCATCAGCATTGATATGCCAAACCGTTGCGTCTGCCACATACTCAGTCAAAGTTGAGCTTGATAGCGCGTGATCTAAGTAACCTATTTCGCCGCCGAAGCTATAAGAATAAGCACTTTCGCCGTGGAAGAGGTTCACCAAGTTGCTGTAACCGGCGTCTTCGAGAGCAAGAATTGGATCTTCTTTCGCATAAGCATTTAGGTCACCCATTACGATAACTCGGTCAGACAAACCTTCACTGTTTTGCACAAGCGCTGTCAGCCCTAACGCAGCTTGGGTACGTAGCTCGTTCCAGCAGCCTTGTCCATCACCCAAATCAGCATCATTACCTGTTGCACTGCCACAGCTTCCTTTTGATTTGAAATGATTTACCGCGAGCGTAAACGCTTCGCTGTTACTATTTACGCTAAAGGTTTGTAACAGCGGCTGGCGGTTACCGTAGTCAAAAGGAGCTTCAGAGGAAGTAACCGCTGCGCCTTGTGGTGTAACCGTTGCAGGCTTATAAATAATACCTACCGCAATTTCATCACCACCAAGTAATGATTCAAGTGCTACATAGCTATACACGTCACTACCAAGTTCAGCATTTACGCTATTTACAAGAGAAGCAATGGCAGAATCACTCCCGTATCCATCGTTTTCGATTTCTACTAAGCCAAGTACATCTGCGTCCATCGCAACGATGGCTGCTACTGTCTTCGCTTGCTGGCGGGCAAATTCATCTTCTGAGTCTGCACCACGAGAGGTAGGGAAGTTCGGACCATTAAAGTAGTTAAGCACGTTAAAGCTAGCCACTTTGACATCGCCTTGTAAGTCTAACTGGGGCACATCTGTTCTTGGGTTTGTGCGTACAGTTTGAAGAGCGCCAACTGGAATTAAGTTATAAGCACCAAATGCGTAGTGCATTACACCTTCTAGGCCTTCTACACTGTCGCCTAAACGCAGAGGATTCGCATGAGATAAACCTCCAACTGGGAAAGGAATATCGTCAGCATTTTGTGCGCTTGAGCCATCATCAACCAACAATGTGTTGCGTGCATTCGCTTCAGCCAAGGCAATGGCTTCACTTGAACCCGCGGCATATTGGTTTGTAGGAATCATCAGGCGGCCTGATGACACGTTGAATTGCCCATATCGGCCAAGATTGTAAACGTCTGTCACGTTCAAAGTTTGCTGGAATTGAACCTGCATACCTTCAAGTGACTCTAGGTTAACGCTCTCGTCAAATGGCATTTCAATGCTTGTCGTTAGTATATCACCACCCGCACCTAGCGTTTCAGCATTGGCGCTTAGTACAATTTCTGTAATGCCATTGTATTCAGCCACTGCACCGCTAACACGCACAGCATCACCAACAGATGGGTATTCAGTGAAGGTTGTCGAGTAGGCAAATACACCTTCAGACGTCGCAGCATTACCATCAGAGTCGGCGGCTTCTTCTTGAATAAAGAATCCGTTCATTTCCGGCACAACTTTAGTCACTACTGCCTCAACAACAACGTCATTGCCTGTAAGTGGCGAGGTATCGCCTTCGCCTTGGATAGCGCTAATTAAGACTACTTCACCAACTGGGTCAGTTGGGTCGGTCGGGTCAGTTGGGTCGGTCGGGTCAGTTGGATCCGTAGGCTCGCTAACAGATCCATTGTGCAAACCAAAATTGTTAAGCGTATCTTTTGGTAGGCTATCCCATTCTTCAAGGGTAAACGCTGGGTTGCGGTTAGGATTGCCTGCAGTTACTGAACTCTTGCGTACCAAAGTAACGTCTTTACCCCAGTTAGTTTTAACGCCGTACGTACCTAGAGCATCAACAACCTGACCGTTAGCGACGAGCTCTATGTAGTCATCGCCATTGAAATTAATCACGAAGCTGCTAATCGTTGAGCCGGCAGTTAACAGTGCATCTGCACTTCCGTGAGCGAATGTTGCTACGCCACCTGCTGGGATTGTGCCTTCAAGTGCTAACACCTTACGGTCAGCATCTGCGGTCTCACCATTGGAGAGTAAAACTAACTCATAACCCGCTAGACTTACCGGTTGTGTCGAGCTATTGAAAAGCTCTATACCTTTATTGAAACCGCCACCTTCGATGTACTCTGAAATGTAAATACTGCTGGTAGAAGGTGTTGTGTCACCGCCGGTATCACCACCTGTGTCGCCGCCGGTATCACCACCCGTGTCACCGCCAGTATCGCCACCCGTGTCACCGCCAGTATCACCACCTGTACCATCACAACTCTCGTTGAAGATAAGTGAAGCAAGTTCAGGTTTGTCAATAAACGGATTTCGGTTTCCTTGGAATTCATAAACGCGCTCGTTACGACGACGTTCGAAATCATCCACTGGATCACTTTCATGCCATTGAAGCAATACGCAAAGCTTACCAAACGCGGCTTCGCTAGTAGAGGTAAGGCGATTTACTAACACTAAGTCGTCTTCGGTATCACCCGCTGTATTGCCATCGTAACGCACGTCCATGTATAGCATTGAGCGTGCTACATCACCTTTTACTGCGTCACGAGGCTCAAAAGAGTCACCATCAACTCGGTTTAACGGAGCTTCAGAAAGCGTGCTATCACTAAAATCAAAATCTAAGTTGCCGCGTGAGCTATTTACAGAAATATCGGTAGGACGCAGGTGCAGAATATCGCTGTATGCCGTTAGGCTTGAGCTAGGAAAACCATGGCTCTTAGCCCAAACATGTTCGCGATTCCAATTGTCTGGGTTGGTGCTTTGACTACCGCTACCGTTGGTAAACTTGCCTTGTGATATGCCTTTGTAGAACAAGATAACGTTATCGGTGTTAGCAGGATCTTCATCAGTGTAAGTGAGTGCTGTCCACACTTCTGAGTAAGAAAGCGTACGATGACCATTTTCAATGATGTTATGCGCCGTGTCTTTTAACGTTTGCGCACTTTCACCGTTTGCAATAGCTGTGTCGAGAGCTGCGTAATAGTCAGATGCAACAAAGTCGCTGGCTAGGTTAACTGCTTCCAAATCAGGGCAGTTAAAACAAGTACCACTTAAGAAAAGAAGTTCATTTGAAGGTTCACCGCCGTCGTCAGGGTTACCGCCAGTATCCCCACCATCGGTAGTTCCATTTCCACTTACTGAAATACTGTCTAAATTGAGATATTCGGTACCCGAGTTGTTAGCCATGGCTACTTTCAGTTCTAAAGTGCTTCCGCTACCTATCGTTTCGGTCAGTGTTGCAGAACCAAAGTCTTCCTGTACCGTATTCGTTGCCCCTTCTGAAAGCGTAATAAGCTCGAATGCGCCACCATCTAATGAGTAAAATACATCGATGTAGTCTGTCGACTCAAAATTTCCACTTTGAGAAAGCACGGCATTTATGGTGATATCACCGGCACCAGATATATCGATAGACTCGCTCAACCAGACTACTTCACCGTCAGTATCACGTGCTTGCATTGCGCCGCTTTCAACACGGAACCAGTCTGAAGTGGCACTTAGCTCACTCGCTGACACGTCTACTGACCAACGATCAACACCTTCAAGATCAACAATTGCTCCCGCTGGGTCTGAGCCAGTTGCGCCCTTGCCTTGCAGTTCATTTGCTTCGAAGTCCTCTTGCCATACTGTATCTGCAGAGGCATTAATAGAAACAACGCCTAACGACAATGCGCCCGCCAACAACGCGTTGACTACTTTAGCTGATTTCCTCAGCTTATACTTTTGTGTGTTACCCTCATGAATCATTTTGCTTTCCGCTTTTTTGTATAAGGAAGGTATAAATTCTTATACATACGTATATACAGCAAGCACTTAATAAAAATAATAATATAAACGTCACAAACGTTAAAAATCAGAAACTTAGACGTTTAAAATAAACTTACTTATTGATTAACTCTGCTGAACTTTGGTACAGGGAAAGTTAATTTGTCACAATGCGTAAATGTTTCAGCTTTGAAATATTTCAGTGACTCGCCGTGGTGCATGTTACAGTTTTATGCACAAAAAAAGAGCGCCTTGTGGGCGCTCTTTCAATCATAACTTTAGGACAAAAAGCGCTGGGAAAACGCCTTTTCGTTGTTGCCTATAACTGCTCGTTTAAGAAGGCGTTAAAGTCTGCCTGAAACGCAGATTTCAGCCGCATACACTGTTGAGACTCGTCCTGCATAATTTCGACACCGCGTGCCATTCCTTGATAAGTCTCGCTAATTGGCGCGTAGAACGCATTGGCCATTTCTAAGTTTTCAGCCGAACAGGTTGTTGAAACAAATTCCGGCATTCTGCTTACATGGTAATCAGGCATTTTTGCTAGTAGCGCGTCTTTATTCTTACTAAGCCACTCGTACAATAGCGTATGATCGTCTAAGTTACGTGCTACTCTCACCACCATATACATGGTATTTGCAGGCGTAATATCATCGGTAAGCGCTAAATCTAACATTTTAAAGACGGTCGCTTTGTCTTCAAAGTACATCGAATACACCAGCGTGCTTTTCACATTTGGCAACTGTGCTTTTTTAAATGCCTCTACAATTGTATTAAACCATGTACCCTGCTCGCCTTGTTCACTATTTCGCGTAGCAATTTCAATTGCTGTACCGGCAATACCGGAAGGAACACTGCTAGTATCTGCAAGGTACTGTTTCGCTATTTTAACGCTTTGTTCAACAAGTTGCTCATTGTTCGAATGAGTACCCAGTAAGCTGTATAGCTGGTTACGCAGGCGAATGACATCTGCGTTATCCTGCTCACTTTGAGACAAGGTTAGCTTGTTTAACAAAGGCATATAATTTTGATTTAGAAGCTTTGCATATGCGGCTTTATTGTCTTCATTTACTAAATAACTAAACTCAGCTAACACCCCAACAGCCGCACGAATGACCGCAGGGTCATCATCTTTTGCCAAGCTATTAAGCACCTTCATCACGCTGTCTACACCTACTTGATCTGCGTTTAACAGCGCCTGGTAGTTGTATAGCACATTTTTCTTTTCACGCTTATTTAGCGCGTCAATGTTATTTAGCAGTGCGTTTAGCTGAGCTGGTTCAATTGACCAACGGAAGTAACCTGTTGCATTGTCATTAGGGTATACCCAGTCTGCTTCAGCAAGCTGAGGTAAAACTGTGGTTTCTTTATCAATAAAAACTACTTCGTTTAGTATTTTTCCGTTTGATTGATAAGTCAGCTTTAATGGAACTGCCCATGTCTTATCTTCCACGGTCGCGCCTGCAAGGTGAAAACGGGACTGGGTTAATTTGCCATCTTTTGAAATATGAATAAGTGGGTAGCCCGGCTGTTCCAAGTAGGCTTTCATCATGGCGCTTAAGTTGAAATCGGACACTTCATCGAGGGCGCGCCACAAATCGTCTGCTACGGTATTACCCCAAGCATGGGTATTCATGTAGTTTTGAACGCCTTCACGAAACTTTTCTGTACCAATTAGCGATTCAATCATTTGTAAAATTGATTCACCTTTTGAGTAGTTCAAGCCCAACCCATCCATCACATCTGGCTGACTTTTCACTACCTTTTTAACAGGTTTCACCGTGGGACTAGCATCTGCACCAAATGCTCCCTCTTGCACTATGCGATCGGCGTAGTTCAACTCTGGATACAAGGTTTTCATGGTATGACTTGCAGCCCAAGACGCAAACGCTTCGTTCAGCCATAGGTCATCCCACCACGCCATTGTTACCAAGTTGCCAAACCATTGGTGAGCAAGTTCATGCGCAATAACATTTAGCGGTCGTGAACGCTCTGTGACGCTTGGGCTATCTTCTAGCAGTAACAAACTATCGCGATAGGTAATTAAACCTACGTTTTCCATTGCACCGTGGGTAAAGTTGGGTACGGCAACAAAATCCATTTTTTTATAGGGGTACTTGATACCAAAAAAATCTTCTAGCGAGGCTAGGATTTCTGGGATGTGTTTGATAACAAATTTGGTTTTATCGGCATACCCTTTTGGAACGTATATTTTTCCTGGCACCGACAGCCCAGAAATTTCAGCACTATCAAAGGGCCCTACGGTATAGGCAATAAGATAAGTCGGCATGGGCTTAGTTTTTTCAAACACTACGGTTTTAATCCCGTTTTCCACTGTCACCTTTTCAACAGGTGTATTACCCACAATTTCCTGATGTTCAGGAGAACTGATGGTCATTTGATAAGGAATTTTGAAGTTTGGCTCATCAAAACTTGGAAACGCTTTTCGCGCATGCATATCTTCAAACTGGGTAAATATATAGTTGGTCTCTTCAAAACGTGACAGATACATGCCATCTGAAGACGTGTTCACTTTCCCTTCAAACGTAATCTCTAACGTATACTTCCCAGGCGCAATCTCATCTTGCGATTCGCCCCAATTGATGTCGTATTCTCCAATCGTAACATTTAGAGGAAAGCTGCTGCTTCCAGACACTAAACGCGCAGAAGTCACGGTCAAATCTTGCTGATAAAAGCCCACTTTCTTAGTTGGGGTTTTAACCGTTACATCAATATTCGTTTTTCCAGAATATGTAGGGTTATCAGGGTCTATATTTAAGTGAATACGTTGAAAAGTGGGAGCGATCGTTGACGGTAAGCGATATTCAACATCAGCAAGTGTCTTTTTCGCGGGTGATACGATTGCAGATGCAGTTTGCGCTTCTTGCGCCACTACTGCCGTTGTCGATAGCGATGTGAATGCAAAAACACTCGCAACCACACCAGCTAGTGTAGATAGTTGTTTCATTATGGTTTATCCATGTAATGGGAAAATCCCTATATTCATCCATGGGTAAGAATAAATATCAAAAAGGGCCTTAGCAATCTAAAGCCCTTTTGGCATTGGTTCAAATTGTTACTATTCATGTCAACCGCAAGAATTGTGCATTTCAGCGTACATTGACTCTGGCGATTTATCTTGTTTCTGGTTCGCTGCCTGCTGACAGCCAAGTCGATTGAATAAGCCAGCAACTCTAGAAATGGTATCGTCGCAACTGCATTTGCATTTGCTTAACTTGCTGAACTAAGGCTTCACAGTTATCTACCACTTCTTTTGCATAGGTAGTATTGGCATTGCCCACCTGTTGAATACTGCTTACCCCTTTATTCACATCGTTAGCAACTTCTGTTTGCCCTTCAGCCATTGTGGCAGCGTCTCGGTTTAACGTTGTGATGCGTGCAACAGCGTCAAGCGCCTGCTTTAACGAATCGCCAGCATGTTTTGTGGTGTCCACGGTTTTATAGGCGGTTTCTTTATTTTGCTGCATTTTCTCAGAAGCCACGCGGCTACCTTGCTGAAGGCGTTCAATCATATTGCGAATTTCTTCCGTGGAAGACTGCGTTCTGCTTGCTAGCGAGCGGACTTCGTCAGCGACAACGGCAAAGCCACGTCCCTGCTCACCAGCGCGAGCCGCTTCAATAGCTGCATTAAGCGCAAGTAGATTCGTTTGCTCTGCGATATTCCTGATAACTTCCATTACACCGCTAATTTCTTCACTTGCCTGAGCCAACTCAGTGATAACCTGTACTGACGCGTCCACATCGCTTGCCTGAGACTGGATGTCTTTAATGGTTTGCGCCAGAACGCTTACGCTGTTTCGCGTATCTTGATCGGCAGCGTGTGCCGCTTCACTTGAACTGCGAATGGTTGACGACACCGTTTGTGCATTCTGCTGCATTAATGAAATGGCGTTATTAATTGACTCCGTTTCTCGGCTAAGTTGTGAAACGGTATCTTTGGATTGCAACGCTGTTGCATTTAACCTTTCTGACTTTGCTAGCATGTGGTCGGTGGCTTCGTCCACACTCTGCAACGTGTCTTGTAACTGGCTAAGAAGCCCATTAAACGCTCTTGCCATGGTGCCAAACTCGTCGCTTCTTGATGCCTGAAAACGGAACGTTAAATCTCCCTCACCAGAAGACAAGTTGTTTACTACCCCAATGAATTCTTCAAGTGGCTTGCCAACAATATACTTAACGAGCAACCAAATGGTGATCAAAATTCCCACGCTCGCCAATACGATTTTAAGTACAACAACCAACACAGAGCTTCGAACCATAGCCGATTTTTCTGACGTCGACGCCACTAATATAATATCGTACCCCCAAGGCGAAAACGGTACCACTTCTACAACCCAGTCATCATTAGGTTGAAGGGCGTCGGCCACCTGCCGATCATTCACATGTGCGGAATGCATGCGAATGTTACCTTTTGCATCACGAAGGGCAACAAAGCCTTCTTTTAGCACGTGACTTTGCTTAATGGCTTGCTCTAAGACGTTAAGGTCGGCTGAGTATCCCACATACCAGATGCCCACAACGTCACCACTGCTGTTAAACATTGGCTCGTAACCTGTTAAATAAGGGCTACCCAAAATATCAACCGCACCGTAATACGCTTCCTGCTGATTAATCTTTTTGATCGCCTTGCCATCAGGGGCCAACTTAGTGCCAATCGCCCTCTCGCCATTTTTAATGACATTGGTACTCACGCGAATATAGTCGTCTCCTGTTTTACTAAAAAGCGTGGCTGTGCCTCCCATTACGCTTGTCAGGTTATCGACCAAATCGAATGTGTTGGCTTGCTCCGCATTGCCCAACCTTAGCTGCCGAGCCTGCGTATTTTTAACGGTAACAATATCGGTTTGATTGGGTTCACCGATTGCCTCACCTCGTTGTTTAAGCAACGCCATACTGCTTTTGACGCGTTCAAGCATGATAGAGTCAGTCACAGTAAGAATATTCACTAAACGATCGGCGGTGTTCTTCTTTTGCTCTTGAACAAGGGTTGAAACATTTGAGGAAGTGGTGATAACCGTTGCCACAGCAACAATTAAAGCGAACAAAGCGATAACAGCAGAAATAGAAAATAGAAACTTTCTTTGAATGGACATTTATCATCTCAATATGTAGACGTTTAATACAAAGCCATTCCGTTGCGCTTTCTAACCTCGGCCTTAAATTTTTTACCAAAAAGCACAACGGCTTGAGGCAGCATTCCCTTTATATTAATTTAGGCAAAAATTACGTAAGAGCAAATTATCCAAACGTTTATATTTTAAAAAAGTTGTCCAATTAACAACCGATTATCAGTCTGTGCTACTTCATGGTCACCTTTGTGCCAACAATTTTCAGTGCAGGTGCACCTCGAATTAAGGCATTCCTTGCAAACTGTCCGTTACAAGAAGGACATATTCCTTCTTCATGAGTAAAGTCTTCAACTATTCTCTCTTTAAAGCATTTAACCAACGCGCCTTTGCCGCCTTTTCGATATTTAAATAGCTGGAACTTGCACTTGGAGCAATAAATTTGCACGGTTCTGACCGGCCCTTTTGCATTAGGTTTTGCCATAATTTCTCTTTATGTGTTTTAGGATCCTTCAAATTTCACCTTTTGTCGAAATGCGACAAATTGTAAATCTCGGTTATACTTTCGTGAGGGCGCGTCGCCCTTGGGTACAAACCACTAGCATGCTTGCCTCGATGTTAGCGAGTTAAGAACGAAGGTAATATCAATGAAGATAGTTGCAGCCCTGTGCTTTTTAATGTCTGCGCCGATTTATGCCGGTACAGCCGTGATAATAAATGCCAATAACAATTCTGGGATCGATATCGATACCGTCAAGAAAATATATTTGGGGAAAGTAAAAGCATTTCCCGATGGAAGTCGCGCAATTCCCCTTACCTTCGAACAAGGTAATAATATCAGAGACGCTTTTAATAATAATGTGCTTGGAAAATCTGAATCACAATACTCTGCATTCTGGTCGAAGCTTGTGTTTACTGGCAGAGGCACACCACCTGAAATGATAGCAACTGAGGATGAGATGTTAAATCTTGTCGCGACCAACCCCAATACCATAGGTTTTGTGGATGAAGGTAAAGTTGATGGCACGGTAAAAGTTGTCGGTACATTTTAGGGCCTGCTGTTGTTTAATATTCAGCAAAGACCAACAAGCCCTGGTTATTTAAACTAGGAACAATTGGCGACGCCTTGTCTAAATGCGTCGCCCTTTTTAGGCGTCTAGCTTCAATCAGGAAGTGTCGAAAGATAGTTAATGTTTGCAAAAGCCATTATGACATCTTTGGCGAAGTCGACCCTAGGATGACGAAGCGCTCCCTTTTTCCACACTAAATAAACATCATTTTCTGGGCCTGGCTTGCCCAGCGCGACCAATTCGCCTTTTGCAATACCTTCTTTACATAAGTAGTCAGGCAAAACGGAATAACCAATTCCCGCTTTGATAATACTACTTATTGCTCTTATATCGGGGCAAACAGCCGCGACAGGCGACTCACACGCGGCATTAAATACCTCCGAAAAGTATCGCCGAACAAGCGGTAACTGTTCATCATACGTCACTACTTTATGTTGGTTTAGTAGCGCTGCCGATATTTCTCTTTCTCCCAGCAACTTTCCCTGCACACGGTTCATCACTAAGATTAAGCGCTCTTTATCTAACTTCTGATATTCATACATCGCATCAGTGGGCTCAGAGGCCGTAATGGCAAGTTCCGCTACATCGTTCTCCAACAAATGATAAATATTACTTTTGTTGCCGGTATGGATCACTAAATTCACTTTATCGGCCTGAAGCAAGTTAGCGAGTGCCGGACCTGCCACCAGACTGAGATACTCCGCAGGGCCTGCTAGGTGTAACGTGCCGTGATCGGTGGAAGCACGACTGCGAATAGAAGCCACTTTCTGCTCTAACGTATCAATGTGACTGGCGACCTGCAGCGCCAAGTCATCAGCGATAGCAGTTGGCTCAACGCCTCTCGCTTTTCTTATGAACAACTCTTTACCGACAATATTCTCCATGGCTTGTATGTGAGAAGTGACCGCTGGCTGAGACATATGAAGGCGAGCTGCAGCACGTGTAATGTTGCCGCTTCGATAAACTTCTACAAAGGTTTTTAACTGTGTTAAGTAAGACATAATCCCTACCCATCAGATTTTTGATGACTCGTCACAATTTATCTGACTTCTCGATGTAAGCCAACCTCTCTAAGATACACGCACTTTCTAATGCGACAGGAGCTGCACATGAAATCAGCATCATCAATTTTATCGCTCGCCATTATTGCGGGTTTATCACAGTCGGCCTATGCGGCAGACGTTAAAGCTGCGAATGCCAGTAAAGGCGAAATACTTGTACTACTTTCAAGTGAAAATGTAATGCAACTTGCAGATGGCAAAACAGAGCCTACAGGCTATTACCTTAACGAGTTTGGTGTGCCGGCAAAAGCATTGGTAGACGCAGGCTACAAACTGGTATTGGCCACGCCAAAAGGCAATGCGCCTTCTGTAGATAAAAAGTCAGTAATACCGCAATACTTTGATGGCGGCGAATCGCAAATGCGAGACATTCAAACGTTTGTAGCGTCAATAGAAGGCATTGATGACACGCTGTCATTGAGCGAAGTGATTGGACAAGGGCTAGAAGAGTTTGAAGGCGTATTCATTCCAGGCGGTCATGCACCGCTTATCGACCTGGCAAACAATCCTCAAGTGGGTGAAATTTTGTCTCACTTTCACAGTGAAGGAAAACCTACTGCCGCTATCTGTCATGGCCCAATCGCCTTACTTTCTGGGCAATCTAACCCGCAGGCATTTGAACTGGCATTGAAATCCGGTGAGCAAGCCTCATCTGAGAGTTGGATTTATGATGGCTACAAAATGACAATCTTCTCCACACCGGAAGAGGCCTATTTTGAAAGCACGTTAAACGACGCAACGTTATTGTACTACCCAGCAGACGCCATGGCGCAAGCGGGTGGCAAGATGGAATTCAAAGAAATGTGGGCGCCCAATGTAGTAGTAGACCGTGAGCTTATTACAGGCCAAAACCCGTTTTCTGATGAACTGTTAGCTGAAAAGCTTTTACAACAGTTAAATTCACAATCTAATTAAGGACAGGCAACACTATGCTTAATTTTACGTTTAAGAATCAAACCGAAATTTTGTTCGGCAAAGGGCAACTAAGTGAAGTGTCTTCACGTTTGCCGAAACAAGCAAGAGTCCTCTTCCTCTACGGTGGCGGCTCAATTAAGAAAAATGGTATTTACGATAAAGTAACGACTGCACTAGCAGGTGCTGAAGTTATTGAATTTCAGGGTGTTGAACCAAACCCAGAATTTGAAACACTGATGAAAGCTGTAAATGTCGCCCGTGAAAATGACGTGAACTTCATTCTTGCGGTTGGCGGTGGAAGTGTTATTGATGGCGCGAAATTTGTAGCTGCTGCCGTTAACTTTGCAGGCGATCCGTGGGACATACTTGTTAAAGGTGCAGCATTTGAAAATCCATTACCTATTGGCGCAGTACTTACTTTACCTGCGACAGGGTCTGAGAGTAACGGTAACTCGGTAGTAAACAGAAAAGAAACGTCGCAAAAACGCGCGTTTTCTTCTGAAACAGTTCAGCCTGTTTTTGCCGTACTCGATCCTGAGTTCACCTATTCACTACCACCACGTCAAGTATCGAACGGCGTGGTTGATGCTTTTGTTCACGTGATTGAGCAATACCTTACCTACCCTGTAAACGCACCGCTTCAAGACCGCTTTGCAGAAGGAATTTTACAAACCTTAGTTCAAGAAGGTCCTAAAGCGTTAGCGACGCCTGAAGATTACGATGTGCGTGCAAACGTAATGTGGTCAGCAACAATGGCGCTTAACGGATTAATCGGTAAAGGTGTACCGCAAGACTGGGGCACACATATGATAGGTCACGAACTTACTGCGTTACACGGTTTAGATCACGCCGTGACCTTAGCAATTGTTCTACCGTCGTTAATGTTCGTGCAGCGTGACAAAAAGCAGGAAAAAATTCTGCAGCTAGGTGAGCGCGTGTTTGGCATTCAGGAAAATGACAAAGAAAAGGCCATCGACTTAACCATAAAAGCGGTTCAGGACTTTTTTGAAACTATGCAGGTTAAAACCCGCCTGTCAGACCACAACATTGAAAAGTCTGCCATTGATGGGCTAATCGAAAACCTTGAACGCAACGGCTTAACAGCGCTTGGCGAGCATGGTGACATCGATCTTGCTAAAGCCCGTGAAATTCTAACTCTTGCGGCATAACCCCTAGATTTTAAAGCACTCAGCCTTCGCTGAGTGCTTTTGTGTTTATTTAAAAAGAGAGAAATATGACTGCATTATTTGAACAATTTTCGTTAAAAGACGTGACGCTTCGCAATCGTATTGCTGTGCCTCCTATGTGCCAATACTCTGCAGAAGATGGGTTTACAAATCAGTGGCATGAAGCAAACTACCAGTCATTTGCCCGAGGCGGTGCTGGATTGGTTATCGTTGAGGCAACCGCCGTCTCGCCAGAAGGACGCATCACGCCAAATTGCTTAGGTATTTGGAAAGATGAACACGTTAGTGGCTTAAAAAGTGTTGCTGATCGGATAAAAAGCCAAGGCGCTGTTGCTGGAATTCAAATTGCACATGCCGGGCGCAAAGCGAGTGCTAACCGCCCTTGGGAAGGTGATGACCACATTCAGCCAAGTGAAGAAAAAGGGTGGCAGCCTATTGGACCTTCGGCAGAAGCCTTTGGGGCACACTTACCTGTTACGCCTACAGAAATGACCAAAGCCGATATTGAGCGCGTTAAGAGTGACTTTGTGAAAGGTGCCCAGCGCGCGCTTGAAGCTGGATTCGAGTGGCTTGAACTGCATTTTGCCCACGGTTATTTGGCTCAAAGCTTTTTCTCGAAGCACGCCAATAAGCGTACCGACGAATACGGCGGTGATGCGCAAGGCCGTGGTCGATTCTTACTTGAAACACTGAGCGCAGTGCGCGCGGTTTGGCCTGAAAACCTACCGCTTACCGTACGCTTTGGCGTTATCGAATACGATGGTGATGACGAACAGACGTTGAGCGAGTCTATTGAACTTGTAAAACAGTTCAAAGAAATTGGTACTGATTTCGTTAGCGTTAGCGTTGGCTTTAACACACCTGATGCGAATATTCCTTGGGGCCCGGCTTTCCTTGCTCCAATTGCTAAAAAGGTACGTGATGAAGCCGGGATCCCGGTTGCTACAGCGTGGGGAGTAGACACACCAGAGCTCGCCAATGATACCATTGAAAACCAACAACTTGACGTTGTTATGGTAGGTAGAATGCATCTTACTAACCCACACTGGTCTTATTTTGCAGCGAAAAAGCTAGGCGTTGAAAAACCATCTTGGGTAATGCCTGCACCATATGCACACTGGTTGGAGCGTTACGCACCATCAGACGAAAGGTAGTTATTGACTTTACAGGCAGCAGTGTTTTCGAGCACTGCTGTGTTTTTCCTCGTCTTTTGCCAATAACGTATAACGTTGCGTCTCTGCACTTGCTTTTTTCCAAGTTAGGTTTAAGGTTGCTATAAACCTCCTTCAAGATTTGGAAGAATGCAGGTTAAAGATTTTTTTTCCTCATCAGCAAAGCTTGCTGATCTAACGTCACTCCGAAGGCGCCGTGTCATTCAAATAAGCGCGGTAACAGGCTTCGGGCTTTTCGCTTCGTCTCTGGTCGCGAGAGGCATAACTTTTGATATCTTTTTACTGGGCTTGTTCTCATTAATCGTCACTGGCTCGCTCGCATACAAGTATTACGTTACCACCAGCAGTTACCTACTTTTAGGCGCTATGTCGTCAATGCTGTTTGCCCTATCCGCAACAGGTGCAGGCGTATTTGATATCGCCATGATTGGCTATCCTGGCGTCATTATATTTGCGGCTTTATTAGGTGGAATTGCCCTATTTGGCACCGTTTTATCTTTAGTGCTTCTTCAGTGCATTACGCTTACGTGGTTGATTATGCACGATGTAGTAACACCAAACCCGCCTATTTTGAGCTGGTCTCACGTGCTCTTCATCATGGTTATTTACGTTATTACGGGCTTCAGCGTTTTTATTTTGATACAGGATATTCGTCGGCTTATGCAGTCACTGCAGCAAGAGGTGTCTAAAGTTGAGCAAAATAGAGCACATATCCAGCACTTAGCACATCACGATCCGCTCACAAACTTGCCAAATAGGATTTTGGGCGAGCGACTTTTCAACGAAAAGCTACGCGAGAGTGAAGAAAAAGGGCTTCAGCTCGCGCTGCTGTTCATAGACTTAGACAACTTTAAACCCGTGAATGACGCTCTTGGCCATGCTGCGGGCGATCGGTTTCTTCAAAAAATATCTCAAACCATCACCGACCACCTATCCACAAAGCAAAGTTTAATACGCTTCGGTGGCGATGAGTTTATTGTTTTGGCGCCAGAAATATCAGACAAATCTGAAATCGATGACTTATGTAAGAACTTAATTACGTGGTGTTCGAACGAATTCGAAGTGCTGCAAACCAAAGTGGTAGTATCGGGTTCAATTGGTGTAGCACAAGCGCCTTATGACGGAATTAAATTTAAACAGCTGTGCCGAAAAGCTGATATTGCCATGTACGAAGCGAAACGCAACGGCAGAAATAGATACGAATACTATGACGTGCGCTTTGACGAAGAAAACGATGAAAAATTCACACTTATTCAGCGTTTGCGCCCGGCTGTACAGGCCAATGAATTCGAGGTGTACTACCAACCGTTGATAGACCTTGCCTCTAACGAGGTTCAAGCAGTAGAGGCGCTTTTGAGATGGCCTCAGAAAGACGGCTCAATGATATTCCCCGACAAGTTCATACCTTTAGCGGAAAGCAGTGGCTTGATCATCCCTCTTGGTGCGTGGGTGTTAAACCAAGCTTGTGAATTTTGCGCTAAACAGCATGAAAACGGTCATACTAATCTTACGGTTGCCGTAAACTTATCCTTCGCACAATTCAAAGATGGTACGCTCCCCGCTGTCGTTGAGCAGGCCTTGCAAAATTCACAATTAGCACCGCAATTTTTAGAGCTGGAGCTAACTGAAACCATACTCGCGGATGAAAATGGCACCACTGGCGAACAACTTGAAGCCATTAAATCGTTAGGCGTGCACTTTGCTATTGATGATTTTGGTACCGGTTACTCTAATTTAAATTATCTACAGACATTTAGCGCTCGCAAACTCAAAATAGACCGCATTTTTATCAACACCTTGGGCATTGGGGAAAACGACGCACCTTTAGTTGCAGCAATTATCAGCATTGCCGACAGCCTTGGCATGAAAGCGGTAGCTGAAGGTATTGAAAGTAAACCCGCGTTAGAAAAGCTAATAAAAATGGGATGTGACTTGGGGCAAGGCTATTATTGGAGCAAGCCACTCCCCGCGCCCGAGATAGAACGATTCTTAAGTAATCATCTAACAAAGTAACCACTTACACTAAAAATTCGGAAATGTTCCGTTGTGAAGGCACCGTTTTAGAAGCTCATGATAATTCAAACGGACATTTTCATGCCGATGGCTTAACGCAGCATTGGCTTGCTGAAAAAATAACAATCTGCCTAAATCGAAAAACGCTAAAACCCGTGATACGTCACAAACTCATCGTTGTCGGCGCGAGTTGAGCGAACCTCGTTTGCAGCGAACTCTGGGTCTGGATAGCCCAAGGCTATGCAAATCATAATGGCCTCATCATCAGGGATGTTAGCGTGCTTGTGTACCACATCGGACTGCATAATGCCCTGACCATTGATAACACAACCAAGCCCTAAGTCCCATGCAGCTAGCACAATGCCATACGCCAGCGACCCTAAACCAAACTGGGTGATCCCTGCTGGCTCTAAAGCCTTGTCATAGGTAAGCACCAAAGAAACGGGCGCATCAAACTGCCTAAAGCCGCGCATCATCCAATCCATACGCTTTTCCTTGTCTTCTCGGGTTATTCCCATTACGTCAAACAGCTGTATGGCTACATCAATTTGACGCTGACGGTGAATCCCCTCGTAGTCCTCTTTGTAGGGAAAGTCTCGAACGTGCGGTTTACCTTCAAGTGTATTTTTGGTGTTGCCTTCACGAATTTTATCAAGCACGTCGCCTGTTACTGCATGAATTTTCCAGGTTTGCGTGTTATAGGACGATGGCGCCCACTTCGCTGCGTTGATAATCGCGTCTACTGTTTCCTTAGTAACAGGCTGTTTAGTGAACCCTCTAACACTCTTTCTTGATGCTGCAAACTCGGCAAAATTCATACACTTCCTTAAACGCGGTAATTGAACTTGTTAAGTTAGAGTAAACACGACGAGTTTGCTCTTCAATAGGTGGCAAACCTAATTCAGATTGTTTGTTTTTATAGATATATATAGAAGTTTGTAAACCCTTTCATTTAGCAGTGCGTAGCAAAAGCATGTCATGAGTCAGGCACACATGATGTTTATGGAAGTTTGGCTTTCAAAAAAAGCATACGAAAGGAGTTTTATAATGGCTAAGAAACCGCAATTAACCACGTCGGCAGGCGCCCCCGTAGTAAGTAACGAAACCACTAAAACAGCAGGAGAGCGCGGCCCCGCCCTCTTACAAGATTATCAACTAATCGAAAAGTTAGCGCATCAAAACCGCGAACGAATTCCAGAACGTGTCGTTCACGCGAAAGGCTGGGGTGCACAGGGCACATTTACGGTCACGCACGACATTACCGATTACACATGCGCTGACTTATTCTCAGAAGTGGGTAAACAAACTGAAGTATTAAGCCGGTGGTCTACGGTAGCGGGAGAATCAGGCGCAGCTGATACCGAGCGTGACGTGCGAGGCTTTAGTTTGAAGTTTTACACACAACAAGGCAACTGGGATATGGTAGGTAATAATACTCCTATCTTCTTCATTCGTGACGGATACAAGTTCCCTGACTTCATTCGTACGCAAAAACGTCATCCGAAAACTAACCTGCGCTCACCAGAAGCCATGTTCGACTTTTGGGCTGCACAGCCAGAAAGCGTGCATCAAGTTACCATTTTAATGTCGGACCGTGGTATTCCGGTGTCACCTATGCACATGAACGGCTATGGCAGCCACACTTTCAGCATGTGGAATAAAGAAGGCAAGCGTCATTGGGTGAAGTTCCATTTCAAAACTCAACAAGGCATTAAAAACTACACCAATGAAACGTCTGAAAAAATCATTGGAAGCACTCGGGAAAAATATCAAGAAGAGCTATATAACGCCATTGAAGAAGGCAATTTCCCAAAGTGGACAATGTACATTCAGGCCATGCCAGAAGAGGAAGCAGGACAGCAAAGCTATAACCCGTTCGACCTAACCAAAGTGTGGCCGCACGATGACTATCCGCTTATTGAAGTTGGCGAACTGGAAATGAACAGAAATCCAGAAAACTACTTTCAAATGATAGAAAACGCAGCATTCAGTCCGTCAAATGTTGTCCCTGGTATTGGCTTTAGCCCTGACAAAATGCTTCAGGCTCGCATATTTTCTTATGCTGATGCCCATCGCTATCGTTTGGGCACACACTATGAAGCACTCCCCGCAAACGCGCCGAAAAATAGCAAGGTAAACCACTATCACAAAGACGGCGCGATGCGCTTCTTTACCAATGATTTTGGTAACCCTGACGCCTACTATGGGCCCAATCAATACGAAGGTCCGGTGGCTGACTTTTCAGTGAAAGAGCCTCCGCTTCGCATTGATGGAGACGCTGATAGATATCATCAAGATGAAGCAGATGTGGATTACGTGCAGCCGCGAAAACTGTATGAGATGTTTTCTGATGATCAAAAAGAACGGCTGTATAAAAACTACGCTGCCGCTATGGGCCCGTGCTCAGATAGCGTAAAAGAGCGTTGGTACGCCGTGCTAGAAAAGGTACATCCAGACTACGCCGCAGGCGTACGAAATGCGGTAGAAAGCTTAGATACCGACGTAAATACGGTACCGATTACTGAAAATACCCCTATCGAAGATAGCTAAACGCTATTGTTGTAAGGTATCGCGGCCCAGCAGTTTTCTCTTACTGGAATCTGCTGGGCTCCACAATTTAACAAACATGGCATATTTTTAATACTTGCCTAAAACACATCTAACTGATGATAAAGAGACTTCTGTCATCAAAATATGCTCATTGAACTTTAGAACAAAACTTGTCGAGTAAGTTTGCGAGATTGAAAATTGTGGCTTACGTTTAATGTATCTAAACGTTTATAGCGCTATGTATGTCGTTATTTAAGAAGTCAAAAACAGAACAATCCACCTCTCGCCAAGCTCCATGGAAAATAGCCATAATCGATGATGAAGAAGGCGTACATGAGGTCACTAAACTCACTCTGCGGAAATTTAATTTCGAAAAACGCGGGGTTGAATTTCTATCAGCTCACAGTGGCGCTGAAGGCCTAGCACTTTTCAAAGCAAATCCAGACATCGCTCTCGCTTTCGTTGATGTGGTAATGGAAACTGACGATGCGGGTTTGAATTTGGTTGATGCCATTCGTAACGAGCTCAATAACCATACCGCCCGCCTTATTCTGCGAACAGGTCAACCTGGTCAGGCGCCGGAAGAAGAGGTAATCAGGCGTTACGACATAAACGACTACAAAGCCAAAACCGAATTATCATCGCTTAAACTTAAATCATGTGTGTACACAGCAATAAGGTCGTATCGGGATATTCAGACTATTGAGCAAGGTAAGCGCGGTATGGAAGACGTTTTAAAATCCTCGTCTTCCGTTTTAGCAAGCCAGTCTTTAGCCCAATTTGGCACCGCAGTGTTGAAACAGACACTTACACTGCTTAACCTAAACAACTCTGTACTCTACTTGTCTACTCAGCACACCGACTTATATGGCGATACGACCATGACGGTGCTAGGTGCCAGCGGCGACCTAGTTGGATTATGCGAACCTGGAATTTCTAGCCGAATTCCTGAAACCATCGAAGAAGAAATCAAACAAGTCTTAGAAAACAAAAGTCACTATCAGTCTAAAGATTTATTCATCGGCTACTACCCTACTGGAGAAGATAGCCACAACATCTTGTATGTTAAGTTAGATCATCCACTGGATGCTCTGCAGCGCAAGACCTTAGAGATGTTTGCCTCTAATGTGGCGGTAATATTCCAAAATCTCACGCAAAAAGAAGACATACAAAAAACCCAAAAAGAACTCATTATGGTGCTTAGCGACGCAATCGAAATGCGGAGTAAAGAGACCGGTGGCCATGTGAAAAGGGTCATTCTTATGACCGAATTTCTCTCTGAAAAGCTTCACATGAGCCGAGAGTTTATTGAGACCATACGGTATTCAGCCGCACTTCATGACGTGGGTAAAATTAGCATTCCTGAAACTATTTTACATAAGCCGGGCAAACTCGACCCAGAAGAATGGGAGATCATGAAGACCCATGCACAAAAAGGCTACGAGCTACTTGCGGGATCTGATCGCATCGTTGCTAAAATGGGCGCCATCATTGCGAAAACGCATCATGAGCGGTGGGATGGTCAAGGTTACCCTGAAGGATTAGCTGGAGACGACATTCCCGTGGAGGGTCGTATTATGGCAATTGTCGACGTTGTCGACGCATTGCTATCTAAGCGCTGCTATAAACCGGCATGGAGTCCTGAGGAAGTAAAAGCCTATCTTCATGAGAATTCCGGGAAACAATTCGATCCGCTAATCACCCACATTATGATAGAGCACTTCGACAGGATCCTTGAAATCCGAGCCACAGAACCGGACGAAGATGAATGAAAGAATCGCTAGAACTAATCTTATTACGCGTTAGCCAAAGCGCAGATATTGATAAAGGTGAATTAGACGTTGCTTCTAGACTTATTATCAACTCGGTGTGTGAGGGTTTGCAAATTACTCGAGCTGGCATTTGGTTGTATGATGAAATGCAAACACTGGTACAGTGCACATTGCTCATTGATAAGGGTAATGACCTGGACCACGAAAGCTTAGTACTTACCCGAAAAGACTTTCCTCATTATTTCGAGGCGCTAGATTCAGAGAGAACCATTGCGGCCCACGACGCATTAACAGATGTTGCAACATTTGAATTTGCAGAAGTGTATTTAACGCCGCTTGGGATTAGCTCTATGCTTGATGTCCCTATTCGCCACCGCGGCAAAATGATTGGGATAATTTGCTGTGAACATCAAGGCAAAGCCCGTGAATGGCATGCCGATGAAGTTGTATTTGCGGCGTCACTGGCAGACCTTTACGGGCGTGCAGTGAGTGCAAATGAGCGCGCAGATTACGAGCAGAGGCTAATTGAGGCCAACCAAACCCTTGAGCAAAAAGTAATAGACCGCACAGCTGAACTTGAGGCTGCACAAGAAAAGCTCGTCGAGTCAGAAAAAATGGCGGCGTTAGGAAATCTAGTCGCAGGCATTGCTCACGAAGTTAATACGCCGTTAGGCATTGCACTCACCTCCGTCAGTAACTGCAAAGAAGAACTAAAAGACATCTATCGAGACTTCGAAAACGATGAATTAACCGAGCAGGGTTTTAAAGACTTTGAAGCTATTTGCTCTGAAGGGCTAAACTTAGCTGAAACGAGCCTGATGCGGGCAGCGAATTTAGTACAAGACTTTAAGCGCACTTCTGCTGACCAAACGTCGTTAGAAATAGAAGAAATTGCATTAGACGAATATATCCCTAGAGTCTGTAACCCTTTAAAACCCATGCTTCGCAAAGAACAAGTCGAGCTAAGCATAGACGTTACGCCCAATTTAGTGATAACCACCTGCCCCGGTATAATTGCCCAATTGCTAACAAATTTAATATCGAATGCTCAGCGTCACGCTTTTGGTCCATCGGTAAATAACGACGTGAATAGAGTGAGTGTGAGCTGCAGTAAAAATGCCAAAGGCATTGTGATTAGCGTACAAGACAATGGCAAAGGTATACCAGAGGCGCTTCATAAGAAGGTATTCGAGCCATTTTACACCACAGCTCGTGATAAAGGCGGTACAGGGCTGGGCCTAAATATTTTATACAACTTAGTACGACAAAAATTTAACGGTGAGATTGACTTAACATCAGCCCCTGGAGAGGGAACGAAAGTAACCGTCTGTATTCCGGTTGAAGACTAGCGTGCCTCTCATTTTCTACTACCTATACCCTGCGTTATAAATTCCCTGTGCAGCGCGCGACATTATTAAAATGTCGCCCTCACGACAGACCTAACATCAAAGGCTGGGCAAGCTAAATACAAAAGCATAACAAGGCATGTAGAAATGCAACTTTCACAATGGCGAAGTTCCGGCCACTTTTTAAACGTCGACGGTCAGCAAGTTTTTTATAAAACAGAAGGCACGGGACCAGTACTATTACTCATTCACGGATACCCCACCGCAAGTTTTGATTGGGCTAAAATATGGCCAGCACTTACAAACAAGTATCAATGCGTGACGCTCGATATGCCGGGGTTTGGTTTTAGCGATAAGTCACCAAAAAAATACTTAATTAAAGAACAAGCAGACACGATAAGTGAGGTAATAAGGCATTTAGGTATCACAAGTGCCCATGTTCTATCTCATGATTACGGTGATACGGTTGCGCAAGAAATGATGGCGCAGCAACTGGAAAACAACCTTGCCTTTAACATCGAATCGCTGCACTTACTTAACGGTGGCCTTTTTCCTGAGACACATCGTGCTCTGCCCATTCAAAAGCTGCTGCTCTCTCCAATTGGTGGTCTACTCATTCGCTTTTTAAACAAAAATGCAATTCGAAAAAGCATGCACAACATATTTGGCCCAAACACACCTCCTTCAGATCAAGACATCAATGATTTTTGGACACTTATCAGTACAAATAATGGTCACCAACACATGCACTTGCTTTTGGACTATATGAAGCAGCGTAAACAATACCGAGAGCGCTGGGTAAGTGCACTGCAAAATGCCAATGCCCCTCTTCGACTAACCGCAGGCATGGCTGATCCAATCTCTGGCGCGCATATGGTGGCGCGTTACAAACAACTCATTCCCAATGCAGACGTAATTGAGTTCGATCAAATTGGGCACTATCCGCAAATTGAAAGTGCTGAAGCCGTGTTGAAATCTATAACAAGCTTTTTAGGTCGCTACACTAACTAAACGTGAAACTTTGTCTTGATACGGCACGCGACAGGGGTAATATAAGGCTTCACTGATTTAACTCTAGACTCGCAACCAACTTTTATGGACGCTTCAACCAACAACGAAATTATTCCTGCCGCTAGCTTTAAGCAGATTGATATTGGTTTCGTGACCCCTGCTGCTTCCATAAAACGGTTTGTACAATGCATATGGGTGATTGATAACCCAGAAGGCTCAGCTACAACCCTAAACGAAAAATTTTATCCCGATGCAGGTGCTAGTTTGACTTTCTATCTCGATCAAACTAACTGTGAAGCGCAATTGTTTTACCATACTCAGGTCTGCGCCATGCCGTGGGAACTGGCTTGCAGACAAATAAGTGTAAGATTTAGGCCCGGTGCCTTGAAATACTTGTTCGGTTTAACCTTTGATGACAGTAAAAACCAACAAATCGACATCGCGTTGGCTATGGTTAAGCAGCGTGATTCCTATCAACGACTGCAAGCCTATCTTATTGGAAAAACTATTAGCCAGCAGTGCTTAGCAATACAGCACTGGTTGATTGAGCTAGCAGAAAATACTGATGGAGCCTTTCAGAAATGGGAGCGCATGCTTTATCAGTCGATGAATTTACTGGTGCCCCCACAACATCTTGCCGATCAGTTCGGCGTCAGCCGAAGAACGCTGGAGCGCCAATTTCGCACTAACTTTGGTTTCTCGCCAAACAAACTGTATCAATTTGCTCAAATACGCCATGCTCGATCGTTATTAACCTCAAATTCTGAAGCGCTGAGCCACGTCGCATTGGCATGTGGTTACTTCGACCAAGCGCACTTTACGCATTCGTTTAGTGATTTCGCGCTGGAAACGCCCCTTCAGTATAGAAAGCGAAAGTTGTCGCAAATTTACAATTAAGCGTTTTGCTTAGACTTTATAGTTCTCCGCAGTTTAAAGGAGATCACTATGAAAAAACGTATTACACAATCTGAGCTATATTCTGAATATCCCCATATTCTTGAACACCTCACAGGCTTGGTTAAGCCTTCAGTCAAAAGTACTTTAAGTCATAAACTCATACATTTAGTTAAGCTTCGTGCGTCACAAATTAATCAGTGCGGCTTCTGCCAACATATGCACGCCGAAGAAGCGAGAGAGTCTGATGAAAATCAGTCAAGGCTTGATGTATTGTCTGCATGGAGAGAGCTAGATTGTTTCAGTTTTGAAGAGAGAACAGCATTAGCGTGGACGGAAGCGTTAACGCTTATCCACTCTTCCACTATTACTGAAGAAATGTATAACAGTGTAGAAAGCACCTTCGGAAAAGAAGGGCTGATAGAACTCACGTCTATTATTCTTCAAATTAATAGCTGGAACCGTATTTCAGTAAGCCTTCAGTTTCAACCTTCTATTTAGTAGTAAGGAAGACGTGAAAATGACTATCATGAAACAAGTACAAAATAACAAATTGGGTGTAGCCGCCTGCTTATGCTTTTTTTGGGGAAGTACCCTTTTCTTGCCAGCCTTCAGCAAATTTGCAACCGCTGGAGTATGGTTGTTTATGGCGGGTTCTCTATTGATGCTTTTAGACATCTTGAGCATTAAAACCAACTAGGCTTTGCGCTAATAGTGTTTAAGAGTGTATATACAACTATGCACTCTTTTATTGAGCGAAATTTACTGCTGTATATTGGTACAAGAAAAGTGAGTTTCGATTTTACTTTGATATATATGGCATAAGCCATTGAATGGGGAAAGAGAAGTTGGTCGGTGTGAGAGGATTTGAAAATACTCTGATCACATTACATAGCAATATATAGTGGAACTCCCGTCAGAGCGACACTATATAGCGATACATGGCATTATTTTTTAGGTGCACAAAATGGGGCTGGGTGCAGAAATTGGTGCAGCTAATACATCTAAATAGGTGTCTTTCACACTATAACCTGAGCCCGAAACCTCACAAATCAGTGTGAGGTAATACTGTCTATTTATTCCAAGTGATTGTCATATTGTGAAATTTATAAGGCCCGGTAGCTTTTAGTTGATTTTCAAGCTTTATAGCGGGTTTAGCAACTTGGTTAAAGTGCTCTTCCAAATCAATATCCAGTCTATTTTCTGACGATAAAATACTACCTGAACTGCAAAATATATCAGGAGTTTTCAAACAATATAAATTAAATGAATACCAATTCTTATCTCTCATTTCGTGAGCCGTATCAGCAGTTAAGCGTGTATTTAGAGATTTCAGCTCTTTTAAATAAGCGTCATACTCAACATCCCAAAGGGTCATCATTGAATTTACAATATCCTCTGTATTGAGGCCCGGAGAATACAAGTCAAATATATATTTCTCTATGAGATCGATAAAATTTTCCTCAGGTTCCAGTTTCCCCAAGTCTTCGAGATAAGCTATGTACATCAGCATCAAGATAAAAAATGCAGCCCTATTCTGTCCACGGGCCCAATCCGTTTGCAATGTCTGAATCAAAACTTTGTCGGAAAGCTGGAATACTTTTTCTAGAAGTTCGACAGGAATTCTTGAAGTCATAATCACGCTCGCATTTAAAGACAGCTTGGATAACGTGACTATAAGTTCAAGTTTATTTTTCAGAGATAAATCAGGAAATAAAGTAAATGCTAAAGCAATCAAGCATGTATATTCCACAGTGTTGGCGTATTTAAGTGATTTTTCCACCTCTTTAATTAACAACGATTTAGAAACCAAATCGCTTTGATGTTCGTACGCTTCCAATTTAAACAGTAATTCCTGAGCATATGCATGGCCTTCAAGTAGCGCAAGCATACTAACAGGTACCGTTGCAATAATTTCATCGAAATTACTTCGATATGACAAATAGCAAATTTTTAGATGAGGACCGACAACTTCATCATAATCAAGTCCATATTTTATACCGTCATATTCAAGTATTTTATGACCGCACCTTTCTTCATACATATAATTATGCATTGCAATTTCAGAATCGTTGACGTTTACCACTTCCAAAGCTTGCGACGAGTTTGGTAACTCAAAACACCTATGTATTCGAAGTATAAACTCCATACCCCAGATAGTAGAGTTGCAGTCATAAAAATGCGTCAATTCATGTAAATAAGTGGAATATAACTGTAAGTCATCACCAGTTAACATATATGGATTTTTGGTATCAATTACCTTTTGAGCATGTGACTCGCTCATACCAAACAATTCAACGTTCAACTCAATACATTGGTTAAAAAAATCGTACTGCCCATAAGTATTAGCGTTAAATATCCTTCCACTCATTCCTTAACTCCAAGCTATGCTCTTGATGATTATTATTTTTACTTAGACAATTTGATTACGCATACGTCAATCGATCTATACGCAATTTTTAAGCAATCTCAGTAATCGTCTAAATTCTGAATCCGCTGAATAACTTTTCCAGCGGTTGGCAAACTTGCAGACTACTTGTAAGTTATCCTTTTCGTAATGACCGTTACTATCGATTCTGTCTAGGGAGCAAATAAGCTCTTTATCGCCATCCTTCTCGTCCATTTCCAGTGGCAGCTCTGTTAATGCGCACATGCCCTCTTGGGCTTCAATCAAAGCGGTTATATAGTCCTCCAGTTCCATTTCATTGCGGAACTTCATATCCTTATTTTTAACCGCCCTTTCTACTGTTTGGCCATTCGATTGCTTCGCTGTTGTAAACGCCACTCTAGCCATTCGCATAGCTGCTTTTCTGGCGCTGTTTGCATAGGTTACGGGGTTATAACCTTTCGAAGCATTGGCATTTTTCTTTTTCCACAACTCTTGCTCATGCCAAGGCGATAAATCTTCGCCATGTACTAGAGCAATAGCATATTGAGCATAATCTTCGCTTAGCTGCTGAAGCGTGGCCTCTGTTGATAAAAAGTCCCTAGCTTTGGGGTGAAGATCTCGCCATAAAAGTTGCTGCTCTGTTCTTGTACGATCTGACCATGGCTCACATGGCTTATGGCAAACAACAACGTCTCTTTTTCGACCAACGGGCTCTTTCTTGTTTTCAAAGAAATGAGGGGCATTTTTTGAAATAGTCCAGAATAACTTCTCGCCATCCCTGTGAATCCAGAGATCATCAGCTGTCTCAGAAATGATGGTCATTAGGTTGTACCAACGTGATGCCGTTGATCTGGTTGGCGGTTGTCCTCTGGCTGACTTATCATTTTTCATACGAGAAAGGATATATTCTTCCCTTTTACCTTGCTCCCACAGAGGTTGCGCTTCGATATCGTTCATCGTTGCGACAGTACCTTTGGCTTTGCAGACTGGCCACTCGTAATTTTCTTCGCCGAAGTTGGCTATATAAACTCTCAAGTTTTTTACATCCCTGTTTTAAATAAATAGTTAAAAATAACTTTATCAACCACCGCTCAATATAAACTCACCACCATCAGCGCCCTGCTCTTGCATAAAACCTAATTTAGCGGCAAAAGGTGCAAGTTCAACCAGCTCTAGCGCTGCAAATAATTTCTGATACCAAAACACCCACTCCTTCCGTTTAAAAGTCTCTTCAGCAATAGGTCTTGCTTCATCTTGGATTCTGCTAATTAGGTGGGCTTCATCAATCGGGTCAATTTCATCTATAATAATATTCTCAATCGAACACAATTCTGCCTCTACGCGACTTCTTATCTCGTAGACCTCATCCCATGTTTCCAGCTTTTCCAGAGCTACTGCATTTTGAGTGGACCAGATAACTCTGGTAGCTGGCTCAGGGTCGGATAAATTACTAATTTCAATATCAACAAGCCCCCTCGCTTCTTCGGAGTATGGATAAAAAGCTACACGGGTATTCCCATCTCTACTTTTGAAGAGATCTTTTGCTTTTTTTGCGTACTGATTACAAACGCTACATAACGGAATAAGATTGTAAGGATGAACCGAGAAAATCGGATACTTAGATTTACAAAGTTGATGATCGTAGTCTGAACGCCACTGTCTTTGTTCTGGAATACCACCTCTAATCACTGCCAGTTTTTCCATACCACAAGCTTTGCAAACGTTTCCGTTGTTGGTTAAAGATCTATACTCAGAAAAGTGTGAATTTATGTTAATCCCTCCCGCAGCAGCAACTACAGGAACTAAATCTTTTGTCGCGCTGTATAGGTGTAAGCTCAATTCTTTAAGTGAATTTCGACAGTCAGCATTCAAGAAATCTAAAAGTTCTCTCTGTGGATTGCCAAAAAATACCTCTAAATCCTGATTATTCTGCATTGTCAGAAAAAGCTTCTCTTTGGTGTCGTCATCGGCATCACCTAGATTTTCGAATAGTTTTTGAAACTTATCCAGGGTATTTTCGTTCGCCCAGCAAGCATCGCCGATAGCCCCCTCTGTAAATAATTGACGGTCAAAATCGTTTTTATTTACTGCCGCTTCAAGAAAATGCAATAGTTCTAAGTTGAGTAAGCGAAATACTTCGAAACAAGGAGTTCCATCTACTAAACGAAATAACATTATTTTGTTAGCTTCCTTATCAAATATGCTCTTTCCGCAGACAATCCGAGATTATTTTCGATCCAAACTTTCGCGTGTTCTTCACCTTGCTCTAGCTGCTTACGAATTTCTTCAATCACGCTCTGAGAGATCAACGAACGTAATCCAAATAGCTCTTTTATTAGCACATCAAATGATGCCCCGTAAGTCTCGTTTTGCACCATGTTCATCAGTATAAATCCGTTGTCATCTCGCCGGAATTGATAAACATTTTGGCGCTTGAGAGAAGAGACCATAAATGGAGAATGTGTCGAGAGAAAAACCTGTGATTTTGTTCCTTTGTTGCCGGCATTTAACGCATCAGAAACGTACTTATGAAAAGAAGTTCGCCAGGCTGGATTTAAATGCGTCTCAGGTTCGTCGAGTAAAAATAGAGTATTTTCCTGCGAATACAATTTTAATATCGCTAATATCTGCAGTAACTGCGACTCACCATCTGATAACTCTTCAAACGCAACTGAAGTTAAATTATTCCCTTCTAGCATCAAACGCTCAGCTGCTAATGCAAACTTTACTCTAAGAGGCTTTTTAACTGTCCCAAAAAAATAATTTCTATCCAGTTGATATCGGTCATGCGCGCTAATGTTTTTTAGGCTCAACTGCTGAGTCTTATACAAGCGCTCGAAAAGCCTAAATGGGTTAAGTACGCCATTGGTTGATAGTCTGCTATCGTCAGCTAGCCGGCTGAGATCTAAGCTAATGGTACCCTTCAATGCATCTAATTCGTAGTACTCAAATTCCTCTGAGGTTGTTTTTCTGCCCTGATACTCAACATTTCCAGCTCCTGCTAATCTAATAAAGGACCTAACATTCTCTACTACTTCGTCGGCTATATATGGCTGAGTAAAATCAAATTCGAGTAACAGCAACGTTGGTTTTGAGTAAGAAAGCTTGTACAGCTTATTTTTTTTCGCTAAATCTTGGGCATAAAAAGACTGGTATTCAAAATCAATAAAAGCAACAACGAGCTGTGCACTATCGTAGTCGAGGTATATCAAGTTAGAGGGCTGAGTAACCGTTTCTGGTAATTCAATCTCATCTTCAACATAGCTTGCCGAGTCAAAATCAAACAAATATGAATGATTTCGTTGATACCTTTTTAGAAGATCTATTTTGTTCTTTCTAAACTGATTAAAAGCAGATTCCGAATTATTTAGATTATTCTCATATGCCAGGTCTAATGCACGTTTTTCTTTATGGTAACGTGCCCTAGCTTTCAGTGCCTTAAACAGCTGGTTTGCATTTTTTAAAAACGGACGTTGTAAGTTTTCATTCAGGCCGGAGGAATATCCCACAACATGCGGTAATGGTAATTGTTCTAAGCCTATTTTTATTGATTGGTCGGCTTGCTCAACATCGATTGGCTGTACATCACCACCATTGACTGATACCGAAAATTTGGGATCGGTAAAACCATCAGCAACTCGGAGTTTTTCACCGAATACTTCCGCATAAGCAGAAGGTGCTGCATTTACATAACCGCTCATGCTATAAACCAGCGAAAAGTCGAACCCTAAATGCCCTTTGTTTTTAAAATCAATTCGCTGCAAACGTTCTAGATAGGCAAAACACTCTGCAATTAACTCCAATAGCTGGGATTTGCCAGAGCCATTTAAACCAATAAATGCGATGACATTGTCATCAGCATCCTCAAAATTAAAGGTTTGATCTTTCAATCCTTTGTACTGCCCATCCAAAGTTAGCGACAGCAATCGCATCAGGATTTTTTCCTTGCACTACTTTTCTTTAACGGCTTCTGCGCTTTACGCTCTACTTTAATTCTTTCCAGCAAAGCTTCAGCGGAGTTTTTACCGCTGATAAGCTGCGGGTTTTGCTCCCGCCATTTAGCGGTGAGCTCGCCTCGGAAGGCTTTGGCTAAAATCGATTTGGTGAGGTTGTTAACGCGCTCATATGCTGTATTCGCATTTTGTTCTATGCTTGCGGCAAAAGCGAAGAGTTTATCGACCCTGCGGACGATTTCGGTTTGTTCCTTGATAGATGGCAATGCTACAGGAAGTCTTCGAACATCTTTTAAGTTAAGACCAGGCATATCTATACCTCGATAGTTTGAATGAAGCCAGGACTGTACATCTGGGGATTCAAGATAAAGCGCTAGATACTCATGCCCAACAACACTAGAGTTCGCCCTAAAACGAGCAGTTCCTTGCGTAATATTTGCACCTTCTAGTAATTTTGGAACGACTGCAACTTTAGTGGCTCTTATAATCCCTAAGAGAATGTCGTTTTCTTTAAGACTTGCTCGTTCATACTTTTTAGCAATCTCGGGACTTGTCTTGAGTAGCTGTTCAACAAGGATTTTCCCATTCTGTATGTCTGTTCCCCTTACATAAGGAATTCCTTTCTCTAGCTTCTTTCCGGGCTGAACTATGCCATAAACTATTTCATCACCCGGGTTAACTAAATGCGAAGCAACCCCATAAATCCAATTCTGGGGTATTTTTTTTAAGTTCCTAATATCAACCTCTTCAGGAGACTTATACTTTTTACCTAGTAAGCTTTTGTGGGCGTCTATAGAAGTTTCATACAACTCTTTTGCAGATGTTGGATTTACTTTCTCACGCCACTGCTCTGTCAACTTTCCACTCACTGCTGCTGCTAGGACAGTTTGGCGGAAAGTTTTCAGGATTTCGGGGATGCGTTCGAGGCGGGCTTTGGTGGTTTCCACCTGTGCCAGCAGTGTATCGAGCTTGTCAGCGATAACTTTTTGTTCAGCTATAGGGGGGCATATTATCGGAGCTTTCGAGAATTTTGACTTGTTAATTATAGTAACAGTAGTTGCTGATGACTCTGATAACATCCATTCTTTGAGTGTTCTCAATTGATAATAAAGAAATTTGACATCAACTTTATTGCTGGGAAGCACGCTATTGATTTGTTGGTTTGTTGCCGATCGAGCTGTAGTAATAGCACAACGCCCTAAATTGCCAATACAAGTGACGACTATTGACCCTGGTGGAATTAATGGCACTGTTTCAGCGCCGAGGACCGTTATCTGTTCATCGGTAAGTGCTATTTCTCCCTGATCATTGACGTCGGCAGGCTTTATAAATGGTATATCTCCACCGAAGTATTCAGGTTTATTCTTGCTTGGTGTTTTTCCTGTTACAACGTCGCCAATGTTTTCCAATTCTGTCGTAATCCATTCAGAAGGCAAATTAACCTCACTCATCAATTCAGTCCTTCCAACGCCGCTAGCAAATTATCTAACTCTTTTAACGCGGCATGCAGTTCACCTTTAGCTTCTCGAGCCAACAGATCTGGCTCTGGCAAGTCTGCCGCATCTACACTGTTTTTATCTTTTAGCCAGGAAATATCTAAAGAATCGCCTTTTGTTTCGCGTATCCACTCACGACTAAAGCTGCGCCAGCGTGAGTGGGCAAGGCGGTCATCAATCCCCTGGTTTTCTTCAACTACTTCCTTGTCTACTTCAATTTCTTGTGCATCAAAGCTGTAATCCCCTTCTGTGCGTTTACCAGTGCCATCAGATAATTCACCATATACTTTTTCAAAAGCACCTAAATGTGGATCTTTGCCGAATTCATCAGGTGTAAAGCCAATATCTGCATTGCCAAAAGGGGTGCGTTTGCCAAAACTGGGCATATTGGTGCGCAGGTCATACACCCACACATTATCAGTGCATTTTTCTTCCTGGAGTTTGCTTTTTGCTGAGCCTTTAGTAAAAAACAGCACGTTGGTTTTTACGCCCTGAGCATAAAAAATGCCGGTTGGCAGGCGCAAAATTGTATGAAGATTGCACTTATTCATTAGATCGCGGCGAACTTCGGTTCCTACACCCGCTTCAAACAGAACGTTATCCGGTAGCACTACAGCCGCTCGGCCGCCAGGTTTCAGATTTCGATAAATATGCTGTAAGAACGCCAGCTGTTTGTTGGTGGTTTTATAGGTAAGATCGTCCCGGGTATTGGATGCTTCGCCACCTTTGCTGGTGCCAAAAGGCGGGTTAGCCAGAATAATGTCAGCTTGTTTTAAATCCTTCCCAGCATCACCCAAGGCATTTCCAAGATGTACCACACCTTCTTCATCGCCTTCCATACCGTGTAGTAAGCAATTCATTAAAGCTAAGCGACGGGTGTTAGGTACTAATTCCACGCCAACAAAGGCTTTGTTTTTCTGGAACTCTGCATCTTTGGCTGAAAGCTCAAGATAGTCATCGGTTTGTGCACGCATATATTGGTCTGCGGTAACCAGGAAGCCAGCAGTACCTGCGGCAGGATCCTGAATCACCTCGCCTATTTGCGGCTTAATGCACCGCACCATGCTGTTGATTAGAGCGCGCGGGGTGAAGTACTGCCCTGCCCCGGATTTCGTTTCCGACGCATTCTTTTCCAACAATCCTTCGTACAAATCACCGAGCCCATCTTTTTGGGCACTAAACCAATCAATTTGATCGAGGGTTTTGATCATTTGTTCGAGATGGCGTGGTTCACGCAAACGTGTTTGTGCATCGGCATAGATAGCACTGATAAGTGGGTCTTCGTGCACAATGTTTCCGTCTGAATCTTTCCCTGTTGAAAGGCTTAACAATATGCGCTTGTAATCATTTAGCAGGTTGATGCCCGACTTTTCGTTAATATCCGTCCAGCGGCAACCTTCTGGTAAAGGATGACGTTTTAATACGCCTGCTTCGGTGTTTTCATGCACCATTTTAATAAATAACAGAAGTACCAGCTCGGTTACGTAATCTGAATAATTAATGCCGTCGTCGCGCAGTACGTCGCAGAGGTTCCAAAGTTTTTGAACGATGTCGTTATTGGTCATGTTTGTCTCTTAATGAATTATTTGGTTCTTAACCGTGTGCTATTAGTACTTTGCACAGCGGTTCGTTAATGTAGTAGTTGGCGCGGCCGATTTTTTGTTTGGTTAAAAAGCCTTGTTCTACTAGTTGCTCTAAATATTTAGTAGCCGTTATTCGCGTTACCCCTAGTTCTTCGATAATAAAGTCGATTTTGGTATAGGGGTGATGAAACAGGTTATTGAGTAAGTCCTGACTATAAATTTTGGGCAGTTGTTCACGAATACCGTGCTTAACTTCTGCCATCAGGCTTTTCATTTCGGTAATAAGTGAGATGGTGTTTTGCGCTGTGTCGATAACGCCATCAAGCATAAAGGCTATCCACGATTCCCAGTTTCCGGTTTCACGAACGGCCTGCAAATTGTTGTAGTAATCTGCCTTGTGCTGAATGATAAAACGGCTTAAGTACAATACCGGTAGGTTAAGCAAGTCTTTAATCACCAGGTACAAAATATTAAGGATCCGCCCTGTGCGACCATTGCCGTCGTAGAATGGATGAATACTTTCAAACTGATGATGGATGATGGCCATTTTTACCAGCGGATCTGCATCGCATAACTCATCGTTATTAATAAACTGCACCAGATTCTCCATTAGCGCGGTTATTTCGTCTGCATGTTGTGGCGGGGTATACACCACTTCTCCCGTACGGGCATTTTTTAAATCCGTGCCTGGTAGTTTGCGTAATCCTGCGTTGTTGTGCTCCAGGTTTTGCTGGATGGCAAGAATGTCACTTAAGCGAATGAGTTTACTTTGCCTTGCTGTTTGAAAGCCCTGCTTTAATGCTACAGCGTAATCCTGCACTTCTTTGGTTGCAGGGCTGGTTATGGCTTCTTCAAATAAATTAGCTTTATAAAGCTCGTCATGCGTGGTTACAATGTTTTCCACTTCCGAGCTGTCTTTTGCTTCCTGCAAAGCCAGCGTATTGATTAAGATTGCTTCATTGGGAATGCTGGCGGCAATACCCTTTAATTCGGCCAGATATCGGTGAGCTTCAGCCACTTTTTTAAGTACTGCGCGGGTTTCCCACTGTTCTATATTATCAAGTGGTAACAATGGGATAGATGAAGGCATGATTAATATTATGTCCTTTTTTATACATGTAGATCTGTATATATAGATTTTATAAAAAATTATACATGTACTGTATAACATGTATAGTTTTTCTGTTTATTTATACATATAAGGTTTATGCACTTTGGGGAGGCCAAATTGCATCACCCAGTTCATCCAGAACCACATCCAATTGATTACCCAGTACCTTATCCAGTTGCTTTGCTCCTCCCTGCTCTGCAAATCGGCTGTTTACAAATTCTCTATCAATAATGACTTCATGAACCAGTTGTTTTGCCAGGCGTTCAAGCCATTTACGCTGTGCGGGTAACCAGTTATGACTTTCATATATTCGCAACATTGCCTGTGCAACACGTTGTTCAAAGGGTACCAGTGGCTCGCCGAATGCTGCTCGGCGAATATGGCCTATAATACTAGCAGCTATATCCTGATTAGTTTGGTTACGCACCGCACTTTGGAGTTTTGCTTCTGAGTATCCCGCACCATCAAGCAATAGCTTAATTTCTTTTAGTTGATCGCGAGTCAGATCTCGGGGTTTATTCACCACTACAGCAAGGGCTGCACTTTGGTTAAGCTGCTCTTTTATAAACTGGTTAAAGCTATCGAGGTAATCTTCAGGCTTTTGATGTACGCCATAGCTTTGGGTGCGTTCTCTTATCTCATCATGATGTTCCGAAATTAAAGGCTGGCGTTCACTGCCCAGTAGCTCATTCACTTCTGCTAGCTGATTTATCAAACCGCTATGTTTTGTGATAAAGGCTGCGGCTTGCTTAGGACCAAGCTCGTGTAAATGTTTATGCAAGCTTTTGGGCTCAACGCCCCATAAACCGTGTAATTCATCCAGTTTTTGCTTGAGTGCTGCTTTACTTTCAGCTTTTTTACCGGCTTTTCGCAATACGCGCATCACTTTTAGGCTGAGTTGACTTAGCACTACATCGGCATGGCTCTGCTCAGGCGCATCGCCAGGAGCATTTAATGCGCGTTCCAATTGTTCCGGATTAGTGATTTCGTCTACCAACTGCTCCAACGTAATATTGGGATCTTTAACCAATGGCTTCATGGTATTAACATCGGCTAATGCAGCATAAATATCCACCGGGTCGTAAATTCTAAATACTGTTTTACCAATGTCATCACAGCGGCGTGTGGCGCGGCCGATCATCTGCTCATATAAAATCCGTGATTTAACCCGGCGCATAAACACAAGATTACAAATTTTGGGAACATCGATACCGGTAGTCAGCAGGTCTACAGTAATAGCAATATTTGGATAGCGCTCGTTTTTATACTGACGAATGAGCTGTTCTACTTTGTCGCTTTGTCCGGTGATTTTAGCGACTGCCGTTTGGTTATATTCCCAGTTATAAAGGTCTTTAAACGCTTCATCTAATAACCGTTTCACCATATCGGCATGCAAGTCTGTAGCACAGAAGATCATGGTTTTTTCATCGCCGAAGGGATCAAGTTCCTGAACCAGTTGCTGGCAAATCACTTTATTAAAGTTTTCGTTGATCACTTTGCGGTTAAAGGCATCCACTTCAAAGTTCAGTTCATCGTCCAGCTCTGCACTTTGTACTTCACCGGTTTGAGTATTAATCGCGCTGACTTTGTCGCCCTTTGAAAATTTAATCCCGTTTTGAGTGAGAAGGGTTTCGTATCGAATAGGCGGTTCGTGATCTATTAGCCAATCATCCGCTACCGCTTCCCGGTATGAATAGGTATAAACGGGTTTACCGAAAATTTCGCTGGTGTGTTTTGCTGGCGTTGCCGTTAAGCCAATTTTAACGGCATCAAAATAATCGAGCACTCGGCGGTAACTGGAAAGATACTGGCTTGCATCCCGTGTAGCGAGTTCGCCTTCGGTCATTTCCTGGTCGAGCGTATACCCTCTGTGGGCTTCATCAATAATAATACAGTCAAACTGGTCTAACGGTGGCGGGTTATCGCTCATAAAGATGCGCTTTACCATGGCCTGTACAGTTGCTACCTGCACGCGCGTTTCAGCTTCAGCAGCCATATCTCCCAGCTCTGCAACATTATAGATTTTAGATAGGGTATGATTTTGTTCTAATGGTGCCTCATTAAAGGCGTCGATAGCTTGCTGACCCAGTGCAGTGCGGTCTACCAGGAATAAAATACGCTTAAACCGCTCTGCCTTTAAAAACCGGTACATCAAACCAATGATGGTGCGCGTTTTACCGGTTCCTGTTGCCATAGCTAAAAGCGCAGTACGTACTTCTTTCGCTAACGTATTTTCCACCGCAATAATGGCTTTTTGCTGATAATCACGCACTTTTAGATAGCCAAAGGGCTCGGCTTTTAACTTTTTCTCAGCCTCTTCTTTACTGCGTTTGAGATTGTCGATTAAGCCTTCTGGCGTATGAAATTTGGGGAGTGCACGTTTAGTATTAGCTTGGTCGCGAACATCCCGAAACCAGGTTCCAGACTGTTCAGCCAGTTGGGGAACGTAAGGGCGACCATTGCAGGAATACACAAACGGGATGTTATAATGGCTTTCATTTTCATCAGGCCAAGCGATTGTCATTCCTGCTAATTCCCATGCACCAAGCATAGGGGATGAGACACTAAAGCCTTTGCTGTATCGTTCTGCCTGGGGAATTTTTCCTGCAACGTTGGTGTTTTCTTTCTTAGCTTCAACCACGGCTATGGGCGTTAAACCGGAAAACAGCACATAGTCCGCTCTGCCTTTTTCTCCATTATGCTCAGTCGGCCATTCAGCAATCGCGATATTCTTGCCTTTTTCTGGACGAGCCCCGCTTTTATAGGTAAGCGCTTCGCTATCGGCAGTCCAACCCGCTTCTTCTAATTGCTGATCAATTAAAATGCGGGTTAACGCTTCATCCAATACAATGTGTTGCGTTGCCGCCTGTGTATTTTTGTTTATCTGGATGCGTTGGTTTGTTTGCGTTTTCTCATCAGCCTCTGCTAACTGAGCCTGAAGTGTCTTTATCTTTGCTTCGTAATCTTTACGTTGTGCTTGTAATGCCTCTTCATGTTCAGACGCTTGCTTCGCCAGAGAACGAGATTCTTCGTCCATTGCCAATGCCAACGCTTCATATTCTGCTTTTTCTTTGGCTACGAGATCATGAAGCTGATTGCTCGAATCCAGGTGAACATTGGCTTGTTCTAAATCACTTTTTAGCTTCGCAATTTCAGTTTGTAACTGACGTAACTGTTCGCTGGGGTCGGCAGGTGGAATAAAAGGGCCAGGTTTAAATTGAACACCTGATTTTCCGAAAGACTGATGAAACCATATGGCCAATTTGCGGGCAACCACCAAACCATTTATGGCTTCTTTGTGCTGAGTTCTAAAAGTATGGGTTGCTTTATTGCCTTCCATTCTGAGGGTATGGAATAACTCCCTGACTACTGGCTCTAGTTTTAGCTCCCGGTTTATTTTATAGAGCAAATCAGCCTGGGAAGTCTTATCGTCAAACTCAATTCCAACCAATGCTGCAATGTGCTGTGCTAGTGCTTCACCCAGTTGCCTGAGCTTCATTAACGTTGTGTTGGGATCGCTCGAGAAAGCTCTTTCAGCAGACAAGGCTATTTCAACAAAAAGCGAATCATGCTCTTGTAGAAACCCGAAGTTACTTTGCTGGATAGAGGACGCCATTTTTATGAAACTCCATTTCACCTTGATGCTGGTTCAATCAGAACTCAGTAGTACTTTTTATTCTGTGTGTATCGCAAAGAAGAGACTACCACAAATACCTAAATTCACTATACTTTAGTAGTAAGTATAAAACCATAAAACTACAGAACCGGTGCGTTGAATTACTTTTTTTGAATCCTTGGTTTAACCACTTAAAAATAAATATGAGTTCGTACGGTTGAAGCCATTTAATTAGAACGTTACGCACATCAACCGACTTTTTAAATATATTTATTAAACATGAATACAAAGAGAATCATCGCTTTTCTCTGAACGATTCATGCAATGATGGAGGGTAAATTACACGTGAGGCCTGTGACTTCCCCCCTCTTTTGTCTGCACTTCACTGGACATTACGTTTCAACAAAATTCACCCAATGCCGCCGCCGGACGTGCCGCCCGACCAACGCACTTTGTGCGAGGGCGAGTCGCTAACGCTCCGAGACTCCGAGGGGATTCGCCCGGCCTAGCGGCTGACTCTGGACGAGTCACGACAAACTGCGTTGGTCTGCCGGTTCGCTGCGCTCCCTCCGACGGCGGCCTGCGAACCTTTCGCCTGTCACTGGGGCGACAAGCTCTTTATCAGCGCTTGGGAGCGCTTCTCCTGCAAAAGCTGCGAATTAGTGCAATCCAAAACAACTGGCAAGATTGGCGGAATTCAAAACATTTGGGGACAAGGCTTCAAGCCACAAAATACCCAGATGCAATTGCCCGCTCCCCTGCAAATATTACCTACTGCATTGAAGTTGAGCGTGAAATAAAGAGCAGCAAGCGATTGCGAACAATATTTGCCTCGCATTTGTCTATGCGTAAAAAAGGTCATAGAGAGAAGATTCTGTACCTTTGCCCATCTAGCGAAATAGCTAAAAGGTTAGCGCTAAAGGCATCGACGCTTTCATATTTAACTTGGGAGGGAAGACGCATCTCTCTGCGAAATGAGCACCTAATACACTTTATCTTCGCCGATCATGGCTATTTCAAATCAATTTATTAAGGGCGAGCATATGGCTACCCTAATGAAAACAGTATTCACCCCGATTGACGCGTTAAGTGAATATTCTGCATTTGTATTTCAGAAAGCTGTTACAGGTGAAGAAATCTCAGTAAATATTATCGCGGAACGAGCGTTAATTTCTGCTGTTGGTGCATCTTTTCACCAAGGCACTTTAGCTAAAGTGTGTAATGAAGTTCTCTTAACCCACTATTCAAACGTTGAGACCGATGAACCTCTCGTTTTAATCATTCAAAATTTTGGCCAAGGCCTCGTATTTTCAAGAATTTATTTAGGCTGGAATAAGGGATTATCATCGTTTGTTTCTTGGCAAGCTTATAGGGGAACGCTTGGACGCCTCGGAGACTTACCGTTAAAAATAATCTCTGTAAAGCCGGCCAGGTCTGATCATGCATCATTGGCAATGAAGTTACTGAATTCAGTAACTCACAATAAATAATTAATTGGGAGTGTCCAAATGAACTATCCAATTGATTTGATAACAACTAAGAAGCTAGCCGAGTTGACAGGGTATTCAGTTGGCGCACTCCGTAAAAAAATCCATGACGGGATCTTCAGACAAGGTGTACACTTTGTGAAGTCGCCTGACGGGAGGATCCACTGGAACATACAGGAGTATGAGAAATGGGTTCAACATGGCCAACGGGGATAGTTCCTCGAAATCGGTCGATTGAAGTTCGTTTGAACTACAACGACAAACGCCACTATGTGATCCTGCCTTGGCGTCCCACTGCGGGAAACACTAAAAAGGCAGGAAAACTACGGCAACAAGCGCAGGAAGCTATAAAATGGGGAACCTTCACGTGGCAAGAGTTTTTCCCTGACTCGAAACATGCCAATGAAGAAACGGGTGCACAGACATTCAAAGATTACGGGCAGTTATATTTGAACACGTTAACGTGCACTGAAAACACTAAGGAAAAATATGCTCAGGCATTAGAACGGTTTTATTATCCGAGTTTGGCATACAGGCTAGTTAAGTCGATTAAGCATTCAGAATTACTGGCCTTGCTTGGAAGCTTCGATTTTCAGCATAATAAAACCCGTAACAATGCGTTAATTCCACTAAGAGGTGTGTTCAAACTCGCTCTGCGAGATCGAGCTATTAAATCCAATCCTGTTGAGGGTATTGAGAATGGCAAACATCAGCAGCCAGAAGCAGATCCACTACTGATTGAAGAAATGGAGATGTTTCTAAAATGGTTAGAGCGCACACAGCATCCTATGTGGCTAAACTATTTTGAGTATGCATTTTTTAGCGGGCTAAGGCCAAGTGAGCAAATTGCATTGTGTTGGGATTCTGTGGATTTTAATCGTGGTTACTCACGGATTGAACGAAGCAAAATCAAAAACAAAATTCGCAAACATACTAAAACTTACAAAGTAAGAGACGTAGAGTTTAATGCCCGCTCAAAAACTGCATTATTACGACAGAAACAGTGGACGTTTTTTACAAAATAGCGAAGTATTTGTTCACCCGTCTACGGGAGAACCTTTTACAAATAACGCTTCGCCGAGATTGATGTGGAATAAAGGGTTAAAAGCCTGTGGTATTCGCCATCGTAATAGCTATCAAACAAGACACACGTTTTGTACTATAGCTTTGCAATCGGTTTTAGAAACTTTGAAAACTATCGAATAAGAGTGATGACCCATTGTGGATGGGATGGTGTTATCAATCGTGTAAGGTGAATGCTGATCCCCCGTTTATGGGGTAGAGCCGACATTTGAAAAATGGATTTTTGTAAGGATATCAGGAAGATAGTTGGTCGGTGTGAGAGGATTTGAACCTCCGACCCCTGACACCCCATGACAGTGCGCTACCAGGCTGCGCTACACACCGACCGAAAGAGCCGACAAGTCTACTCAATTTCAACGACTTTGCAATGTAAAAAAACCAAATAACCGCCTAAACGATTATTTGGTAAACAAAACCCAACTAAAACGAAGCTTATTACAAGTCGTCTGCACTTACATCTTTGATTTCTGGCCATTCTTCATTCGCCTCATTTATATGAGTAGGAATGTTCTTAGCCCATGCTTTGTATACACTTTCGTCTTTATTCACATAAAGTACGCCATCAACAATTTCAAACGCTTTGCCGTTTATTTCAAATTTCTTACCAAACGTTGCGCCGTAGGCACAAAAGCCGCCGTAAGCTGGTGCGTATTTGTCTGGGTTGCTTACAAACATGTCTCTATTTTTCTGCGATGAAAATCGGTAAATAGCGTCGTTGTGGACAGCCGTTATAGTCGCTTTACCCAGCACTGGCTTACCTTCAGTAAAATAAGCTACAGCGTCGTGCCCGGCTAAAATAATTCCGTTTTCGTCGGTCTCTGTATCAACGCCAGCGAATACCGCGCCACTAGCAATTAGTGAAACTGCAAATAAACTACCTTTTAAGAATACTCTCATGCTATTTCTTCTCCACATTGGTGTTTCGAGTGTTTTCACACTATCTCTGTATAAGTTCGAAGAATATGGTACGTACTTCAGTCTTATACAAACATGCTCCAAACGCTTAAATACTTGTCCAAAACACCATGAAAAATTTAGAAAGCCTTTTTGACCAACTTCAAATAACCACCAATGTATTTCACAACGGACAATATTGCGGTAACTGGCAAATTGACACTTCTGGCACCGGCTTTATTAATTTTCACGCCGTAACTCACGGTCAATGCTACTTACACCGTAACGACGACGGCCCAGTTCTGTTAGAAAAAGGCGACATGGTTTTACTGCCTGTTGATAGCCCACACCTTTTAAGTCCTACAAAAACTCACACTTACAAAAATGTTAGCGCAAGCTCTATTCCTGTTAGCGAGAAACTAGGAGCTGAAGGCCCGGTGCTACTTTGCGGTTACTTCGAGTATCAGCACCCTTTAATGAGAGTAATAACAAAAGAACTGCCAGAATTTTGGATAATTAAAAAAGCATCAAAAGAAAGTAGAGTGCTACATGAAAGTCTGCAGTTACTTATCAGCGCGTCGTTAGAAGTGTCGGACTCAACCTTCACTTCGTCGGTTCTGCTAAACAAAATCGCTGAGGTTGTATTCCTTTTGATTGTGAAGCATTTAATGAGCAAGTACTCATCAACCTTAGGGGCTCTACTGCATCCGGCCATAGCAAATAGCCTTCAAGCGCTGCATAACGCGCCTGAACAACATTGGAACGTAGAAATGCTGGCGAGTATTGCGAATATGTCTAAATCTAACTACGCAGCAAAGTTCAAAGCCTGTGCAGGCGTAACTCCAATTAAATACCTAACGCAATGGCGCCTGCGTTGTGCCTGCACAGAAATAATCCAAAGCAACAAGCCGTTAATTACCATTGCAAACCAATATGGTTACGAAACGGAAGCTTCTTTTTCAAAGGCTTTTAAAAGAGAGATTGGCGTATCTCCTTCACAAAAGCGCGTTCAAGCTAGGCCAGCGTAACGTAACACACCCCAGTTACTACCAGTGCAACTAACACGTTTAGCACCACACCCTCTCTGGCCATAGTTTTTATGTCGAATTTTTCCGTTGAGTATGCAATGGCGTTAGGCGCTGTAGCTACTGGCAGCATAAAAGCGCAACTTGCGCTAATTGCCGCGGGGATCATCAACAACTTAGGATCTACGCCCACAGCCATACCCGCGGCCGCTAGAATTGGCATTAGTAGTGTAGATGTTGCCGTGTTAGAGGTAATTTCCGTCAAGAAGGTAACGAACAAGCAAATTCCAAGTACCAACAGAAGAACAGGAAGCGTAGAAAGTCCCGTTAACCATGTTCCCATAAGAACACTTAGGCCCGATGACATAAACGCTTTGGCAATACAAATACCGCCAGCAAACAATAACAACATGCCCCACGGAATATCGTTTGCGGTTTTCCAATCAAGCAGTTTGTCGTTGTTTCCTTTTTCGTCTACTTCACCATTATCGTTTCCGCTGTTTGTAAAGAACATAGCCGCAACACCCGCTACGGCAATAGTACTGTCACTTATCGTGCTTATGCCTATCCAAGCAGTCCAAAAAGGTCTGAAAATCCAAGCTAAAGCGACAGTGCCAAAAATAGCAAGAACACGCTTCTCGGCTTTTGTCCACGTGCCTGGGACAGGTAAATCGATGTTCCCCACTTGTTTAATACCGCGCGCTAACCATAAGGCCATAATAGGTACGCCTAGTATTACAATTGGTACGCCTGTTTTCATCCAGTCGATAAAGCTGTATTCAATACCTTGGGTTTCTTCATACACGCTCATAAAGATAATATTAGGTGGCGTCCCAATCGGTGTCCCTACCCCACCTAAGCTTGCCGAATAAGCGATACCAAGTATAAGCGCCACGCCAAATCGCGGATTGTCTACTGCGTTGATAATAGCGATAGCCATTGGCAACATCATTAGGATTGTTGCCGTATTACTAATCCACATACTGAGTACTGCGGTTGTTAACATAAAGCCCAGTACCAGTTTGAGCGGGCTGCCGCTGCCCGTTATACGCAACATGTAAATGGCGAAACGCTTGTGTAAGTTAGCACGCTCCAACCCTTTTGAAAGCATGAAAGCAGCCATTAATAGAATGATAACGTGGCTTCCGAGAGCAGAGGCAGCTTCGCTGTGAGACAACACACCAAATAACGGGAATAGCGCGAAGGGTAAAAGTGAGGTAGCGGGAATGGGGAGCGCTTCAGTCACCCAGAGCACAGCGACAAACAGCGTAATTGCTGCGGTAAAAATGATCTCGCTGGGCTGATCAATGGCCCACAATCCCAAGCCACATAGTACTGAAGCGATAAAGGCAAATAGAATTATACTGTTTTTACGTGTTGGCTTTCGTTGTAGAGTTTCTGAAGAAGGTTCAGAGTTTGTGTGCATTGCGCTTCCCGTTACTAATAGCTTTATTATAAGTGCTAGTTATTGCTCTTATATTTTCTATCAGTAATTAGCGGGAAACGCACTACGCTTTTGCGAAAAAAACGTGTTTTTAAGACGGTTTCTTTTATTTACTCTCGTCGTCTGACGAGATTCGGCTTGCAACTGCGCCTGCTTGGCCTTTGTATTTAGCGTCCACTCTTGCGTTGTACGGTTTTTCAGCTGGCGCTGACAACACTTCGAAGCTAAGCGCCCCTATTTTCATTTTAGGGCGAAGCGCCAGCGGTAACTTACCACTGTTGTAAAACTCAAGAACGATGTTGCCCGACCAGCCTGGATCTATTCGATGCGCGGTCACGTGAACCATTAAGCCCAAACGCGCAAGCGAAGAACGCCCGTCTAACCAACCTACGATGTTGTCAGGCAAGGTTACTGACTCGTGGGTAATGGCAAGCGCTAGCTCCCCAGGGTGTAGAAAGAAGGCTTTACCCTCTTCTAGTTCAATTTCATCGCTCATAACATGGTCAAGCGCTTCTTGAACCTGTGCTTTCGGCCCACTTAAATCGATAAACGGCGCTTGGTGATCTTCAAACACGCGAAATTTATTACCTAGGCGGATATCTACCGTTACACCACTTATTTGATCATAGCTGGGTGTAGGGTCAATTTTAATTTTTCCATCTTGCAGATGTTGGTAGATATCGCGGTCGCACAAGCGCATGGTGTATTCCTCATTTCGTTAGGCCGCTATTATGCGTATGTCGCCGCATGCATTCAACTGCTCAAAGGCTTGTTTTATCTGCTTTTGCGCAATTTTTATTAAGTTTATGACGAATTTGAATTTAAGCGCCAGAACTTACCTCAATTTTTCCTTTGCTAGGCATATAACTAGGCTTCAAAGTAAACTTTCTCAAATATTGCGCACCAGGTGTTAGCACTTAACCTTGCTTTATCCTTTTATTCTTTACCAACAATGCCAATAGGGTTGCCCTTAATGTGTTTAACTGCCCCTTTGCGTGGCGCGACGGTAAGGGCTAACTGCATAGACAATGCACGCGCTGCCTCGCGATAACTTTCACTCAATGTACTTTCAGGCGAGGTAATTAACAATGGCGTACCGGCATCGCCATGCTCGCGAATATGGATATCAAGCGGCAGCTGACCTAAAAGCGGCAAACCGTGACGTTCGGCCAACGCATCGCCCCCGTCTTTTGAAAACACATAATCTTTGGTACCACAGGCTCTGCACTGGTAATAACTCATGTTTTCAATAAGCCCTAATACAGGTACGTTAACTTTTTCAAACATGCTTATGCCTTTTTGGGCGTCGGCTAGCGCTAAGTCTTGCGGCGTTGTAACTACCACAGAAGCGGTAAGTGGAACTTGTTGCGCCATTGTCAGTTGGATATCGCCTGTTCCTGGTGGCATGTCTACAATCAAGTAGTCCAGCACAGGCCATAGGGTTTCATCTAATAATTGCTTTAACGCTCTGCTTGCCATGGGTCCGCGCCATACGGCCGCGTCTTCTTGGGGCACTAAGTAACCAATGGAGTTCGCCACCAGCCCATGTGACATAAGGGGCTGCATGTGCTTATTATCTTCGCTTTCAGGATGTGCATCGGGGTTGCCCAACATAATGGGAATTGATGGCCCATAAATATCGGCATCTAAAATCCCTACTTTCGCGCCTTCCTGCATAAGCGCAAACGCTAAATTAATGCTGGTTGTCGATTTACCTACGCCACCCTTGCCTGAAGCCACTGCTATGATGTTTTTAATGTTGGTGACCGGTGCTACTTCAGTTTCTCCACTCGCTACGTTTTGTTTAAACGTAAGCTGGTCATCGCCAAGCTTCCCTTTTAGCTGGTTAAGCACTTCTTGTTTAAGCGCGTCTAGCTGTGTAGCAATACAAAACGGCAAGGTAACTGTCACGCCTTCATTTTCGTTCTCTGGCTGACTAAAAGCACACCATGGCAAGGTAACTTCAACATCTAATGAAAAATACTTGGCCAAAATTACAGCAACTTTTTGAGTTGCCGGCTCTGCTTTGCGAGAAAAGAACATAAAATGCCTTACTAGTAGTAGAATTGTGTGAATTACGTAATGCAAAAAACGCGGTTTTCCGCTAGTATTTGCAGCCATTTTGAAACGCAAAGAATCAATAACGTCATTATGTCAGAAAAACGCCGAATTCTGGTAACCAGTGCGTTGCCATACGCAAATGGCTCTATTCACTTAGGTCATTTGCTAGAACACATTCAAACCGACATCTGGACTCGTTTTCAGCGCCTTCGCGGAAACGAATGTTACAGTGTTTGCGCCGACGATGCACACGGTACGCCGGTTATGCTTAAAGCCCAAGAGCTTGGCATTACACCAGAAGAAATGGTGGCTAGAACGCGTGCTGAACATCACCAAGACCTTGTTGATTTTCACGTAGATTACGACAACTACTATGTAACCCATTCGCCAGAAAACAAGGCGCTGTGTGAAGAAATTTACACCCGTTTAGATAATGCGGGCTACATCAGCAAACGCACCATTAATCAGCTGTTCGACCCTGAAAAAGAAATGTTCTTGCCAGACCGTTTCGTTAAGGGTACCTGCCCTAGCTGTGGCGCAGAAGATCAAAACGGCGACAGCTGTGACGTATGTGGCGCAACGTATAGCCCAACAGAAGTGAAAAACCCTCGCAGCGTAGTATCGGGTGCTACACCAGTGCTACGTGAGTCTGAGCACTTCTTCTTTGACCTGCCAAAATTTGAAGGCATGTTAAAAGAGTGGATCCGCTCAGGTGCCCTGCAGGAAGAAATGGCTAACAAGCTGCAAGAATGGTTTACTGAAGGTCTTCAACAGTGGGACATCAGCCGTGATGCGCCTTACTTCGGCTTTGAAATTCCAGGTGCGCCGAACAAGTTCTTCTACGTGTGGGTAGATGCGCCTGTTGGCTATATGGCTAGTTTCAAAAACTTCTGCGACCAAAACAACTTAGAGTTTGATGATTTCTGGAAAGCAGACTCAGAGGCTGAGCTTTATCACTTTATTGGTAAAGATATTACCTACTTCCACTGCCTGTTTTGGCCTGCCATGCTAGAAGGTGCGGGATACCGTAAGCCTACTGGCGTAAATATTCATGGTTTCGTAACGGTGAACGGCGCGAAAATGTCAAAGTCGCGCGGTACGTTTATTAAAGGCCGTACTTACCTTGACCACCTGAACCCAGAATATCTGCGTTACTACTTTGCGTCTAAGTTAGGCGACGGTGTTACCGACATCGACCTTAACTTTACTGACTTCGCACAAAAAGTGAATTCAGACTTGGTAGGTAAAGTGGTTAACATTGCAAGCCGCTGTGCAAGCTTTATCACTAAGCGTTTCGACGGCAAATTGTCTGACAATGTGATTGAGCCAGAGCTTATTGCAGAGTTCCAAAACGCGTCAGAGAGCATTGCTGCACTATTTGAGAAGCGTAAGTACCACCAAGCCGTGCGCGAAATCATGGCCCTTGCTGACAAAGCAAACCAGTTCATTGATAACAACGCACCTTGGGTAACCATTAAAGACGAGACTAAGCAGCAGTTCACACACGATGTGTGCTCGCTAGGTATCAACATGTTCCGTCTGTTGGTGATTTACTTAAAGCCTGTACTGCCAGTACTTGCAGAAAAAGCAGAAGAATTCCTAAACGACAAGTTCGACTGGAATTCACTGCAAACCCTATTGAAAGGCCACGCCATCAACAAATTTAAGCCGATGATGCAGCGTGTAGAAATGGAGAAAATCGACGCCATGGTTGAAGATTCAAAAGAAAGCCTAGCGCCAGCAGCACCGGCAATCGACCCAGACAGCCCGCTTGCTAAAGACCCTATTAGCGACACTATCTCGTTTGATGAGTTCGCCAAAGTAGATTTACGTATTGCGCGTATCGCTAAAGCTGAACACGTGGAAAAAGCCGATAAGCTTCTACGCTTAGAGCTAGATTTAGGCGGCGAAACCAAGCAAGTTTTTGCAGGTATTAAGTCGGCCTACTCGCCTGAAGCCCTAATTGGTAAGCACACAGTAATGGTGGCGAACCTCGCTCCTCGTAAAATGCGTTTTGGCATGAGTGAAGGCATGGTATTAGCCGCGGGCCCTGGTGGCGACGAGCTATACATTCTTGAGCCGCACGAAGGTGCAAAGCCTGGTATGCGTGTTAAGTAAGCTGTAAAGCGCCCCCTTAAAAGTAAGGTGACATTCAGCGCTATAATGCGACGGGATGTCACCTTTTTTATTGGGCGGTCAAAGCAGCGCTTAGATTTATAAAGCAAAAATCATATAACCAGAATCAAGGTGCAAGCACGTAACTTGGTATGCTAATAAGCCTTATCATCCTACACTCCTCACTCACTAATTACTTACCCACTCACTAACCTTATCTGCATAAGGCAAATCGGCTAGAAAATTCTTGTCAAAAAACAGCGCAGTTCCGTTCGGTTTGAATCAAGGCGATCTAACCCTCTTTTTTTAACGTAATCAACGTGGTTAATTAATAAAAGAGGTATTTATGGAAGATTTCTTCGGGACTAATATCGATTTATCGGAATTAACCGAAAAAGCTATTTCACTGGTGATGACTTACACCCCCAAATTATTATTGGCTATTCTTACTTTGGTGGTGGGCCTTTGGTTAGTGAATCGTTTTGTAAACCTATTAGATCATCGGCTAGGTAAAAAGGACCCCACGTTAAATAAGTTTCTGTGCGGACTTATTAGTGCGGTGCTAAAAGTAATGCTGTTGATTTCAGTTGCCTCAATGATAGGTATTGAAACCACCTCATTTATTGCCGTCGTGGGTGCTGCAGGTTTGGCCATTGGTCTGGCACTACAAGGCAGCCTGGCGAACTTTGCTGGCGGTGTACTAATACTGATTTTTAAACCCTTTAAAGTGGGTGACACCATTGAAGCAGAGGGTCATTTAGGCTCAGTGTCAGAGATACAAATTCTTTATACTGTACTTAACACTTTTGACAATAAGCGCATTGTTATTCCCAATGGCAGCCTATCTAATGCCACGTTAATTAACGTTAGCGTGTATGATAAACGCCGTTGCGACATGACATTTGGTATAGGCTACGATGACGATATCGATAAAGCAAAGAAGGTGTTGCAGCGCCTGTTCGAAGAAGATGAGCGCTCGTTAACCGACCCTGCACCAAGGATTTGTGTAGGCGGATTAGGCGATAACTCAGTCGATTTGATGTTTAGACCGTGGGTCGCCACAGATGACTTGTGGCCTTACTATTGGGATATGCAGGAAAAAGTTAAAAAAGCTTTTGATGAAGAAGGCATTAGCATCCCATATCCACAGCGAGATGTGCACCTCTATAAAACGAGTGACGACTAACGTCTCAGTTGGGAGATAGCAGTCTATGCTATCTCCTATTCCCCTTTCAAACTTGCGTAAAAACGCGAAAGCCATCCGTTTTAGTTACAACATCTTGGTAAATATAGAAGATGGTTAGCGTCTGTCGCTGCTTTCAAGTTAAGAGCTTGGCGTGCTCTCTTTGCACATGGCATACACATTAACAATACTAGCGCAGCGTGCGATTCATCGTAGAGGTCCTTACACTGGCGCCCACCGCCGAAAAACGCGGCTTCAAATTGCGTTTGGGTTTTATTGCGGTCATGGGTATAACCCGCTTTTTCGCGAGTATTACGTACACCGCACTGCACCATGGCAAATAAGATGCTAAATAGTCTTGAAGCTTAACCGCCCCTTTCCATTTTTGTTGAAAAAAGAGCGTTGAAAACATCACTTGACGTTGTTCAACAATTTCAAATCCCAGCAGCTGAAGCCAATCTTTAATGCGATAGGACGTAAAAAAGCGTGCATCGTGTAGGATATTTCCGCGCTTAACAGGTAGAAATTTGGCAATTCCGGCGAGGCTTAAGGGGTTAAAGCCACTTATGATCACATAACCGTTTTGTGTAATAACGCGGTCTACTTCTCTTAATATTTCGTGAGGGTCTTGTGCAAAATCTAATTCATTAGCAAGTAGAAAGCCATCAATGCTGTTTTCGGCGAAGGGTAAGCAGTGCGACTGCCCCACTACCGTGTTTTCTCTACTTATTTTAGGTTCGCATTTATCACCGCCTAACGATATACCCGATGCATTGTGATTGGGAAAGGCCTCTTTCGCTTCATTGTGGTGTGGCTGCTCGCTAGCTAGGTCATTAAACGGAACGTGATTGATGTGGTGTCGAATTGGGCTGGTATCGAGATTTATATCGGCGCTTAGCGAGCCTAGTTTGGCAAAGTGGTACCCAAAAATTCGCTCAGCATAATCGCTACAAACTGCATTGACCGCATGTCGAATGTGCTCTCCGGCGGGGAAATCATTCCAATTTGTAGGGTAACGTGGCGGTTTGGCTTTAAACGCCGATCTCATTAACACTGCGCGCTCTTAGGTTGCTCTGCTCTTCACAAGTCCCTATAGTAACGCATAATTCTACCTACACAAGCAGGTACTCTTATGACGGCAGAAACACTTCCTTCAGGCGTAGCCATTCATCCTATTCCCGCTTTTACCGACAATTACATTTGGTGTATTTATAACGAGAGTAGCGCTATTGTTGTCGACCCAGGTGATGCTGAGCCAGTGCTGGCCTTTATTAAAGCCAAAGGCTTAACGCTAAGTGCAGTTCTCATCACTCATCACCACAGAGACCACACAGGTGGTATTGCTAAATTAGTATCTGCAGTACCAGATTTGCCAGTTATTGGCCCAAGAGGCAATCACATAAGAGGAATAACTAAATCTGTTTCTCAAGGCGATACTGTCTCGCTACCTGTTTTTAAAATGGCGCTGCAAGTAATGGAAGTGCCAGGTCATACCCTTGATCACATTGCTTTCTTCGGGCATGGCGCATTGTTTTGCGGCGACACGTTATTTTCAGCAGGTTGCGGACGATTGTTTGAAGGTTCGCCAGAGCAAATGCATCATTCACTGAATAAGTTAAAGCGACTGCCCGACAGCACGAAAGTGTTCTGTACACATGAGTATACTCAGGCTAATGTCCAGTTTGCTTTAGCCGTAGAGCCAGACAATAAGGCGCTGTGTGACTACGCACAGTGGGTGGCAGAAAAACGCGCTCAAGGTCAGCCTACACTACCTAGTAATCTCAAAGAGCAAAAAAACATAAACCCATTTTTACGGGCTCATGAACTTTCTGTGAAAACTGCTGCCGAAGCCTATTGCGAAAATAACCTGGCTGACGATGTAGCGGTATTTGCTGCAGTTCGCCGCTGGAAAGATGAGTTTTGATGCAAAAGTAAGCCGATTATCGTAACATGGTCGGTTTGCAGTGCTCCACGAGGTTTCTTCATATATGCAGTTGAAGTTTTTCCCACTGTCGCCACTGATATTGGCGCTAGGTTTAACGGGTTGTCAGTTAACCGATAATAATAACGACAATGCACAATTAGAAAGTAACGAAACCGCTTCACTAGAAGCGTGCAGTGAAATTCATAACAACGAAGAAGCCATTTCTGATTGTGAAGTTGCAAGAGACGGCGTTATTGATGTTGTTCACCCCAATGATGATACGCTAGAAGAAGGCGCTGAGCTTACTGATACACCGGATATGCATACGCAGGCGGTCGTTACTGACGTATGGGAACGTGCAAGCGCGAATTTCGCCTTACCTATCCCTGACGACAAACGCATTAGCGCACAGCGTAAATGGTACCTGAAGCACCCAGAGTATATGGCTCGCGTTGTAAAACGTGCCAAGCCTTTTCTTTATTACATTACCGAAGAAATTGAAAAGCGCGACATGCCGATGGAGCTTGTGCTTTTACCAATAGTAGAAAGTGCTTTTGATCCCTTTGCTTATTCCCATGGCCGAGCGGCTGGTATGTGGCAGTTTATTCCTGGCACAGGCAAGCGCTTTGGTATGCAGCAGAATTGGTGGTATGACGGACGTCGAGACGTTGTTGCTTCAACACAAGGTGCACTTGACTATCTAACCTATCTAAACGAAATGTTTGATGGTAATTGGCTGCACGCACTTGCCGCCTACAATAGTGGCGAAGGCCGCGTTCAAAGGGCTATTAAAGCTAACAAACGCGCGGGTAAACCTACCGACTTTTGGAACTTAAATTTACCCAAAGAGACACGTGCTTACGTGCCTAAATTGCTTGCACTGGCTGATATTCTAAAAAATAAAGATGAATATGCGTATGCGTGGCCTGAAGTTGAGAATGTAGCGGTTATCGAAGTGGTTGATATCGGCTCACAGGTCGATTTAGCGTTTGCCGCCGAACTTGCTGGTATGTCTTTAAAAGAACTACACGGGTTAAACCCAGGGTTCAATCGTTGGGCAACGTCACCAGAAGGACCACATAGATTAATACTTCCCCTTGATAAGGCTGCTGCGTTCTCTCAAGCTCTGGCTAAAATTGATCAAAAAGAGCGATTGAACTGGGTGCGCCACTCGGTGAAGCCCGGCGACAGCTTAGGTAAAATCGCTAAGCAGTATCACACCACAGTGAAAGTTCTTAAAAAAGTGAATGAGCTAGACTCGTCCATGATCCGCGTGGGTCAAGCGATAATGGTACCAGTAGCACTTCAAGAACTGGACAGCTACACATTATCTCAGGAACAGCGTCTAGCCAGCTTGCAGAACGGCAACACGTCTAAGCAAAAAGTACGTCATACCGTACAATCTGGTGATACGCTTTGGGATATTGCCCGTAAGTACAATATAGGCACTAAACAATTAGCTAAATGGAACGGTATGGCCCCTGGCGATATGCTTCACCCTGGCAAAACCTTAGTTATCTGGCAGGAAGGTAAAGCGCAAGACGGTGTTACCAAAAAAGTGACCTACACAGTAAGAAATGGCGATTCGTTGTCTCGTATCGCCAGCAAGTTCAATGTTAGAGTAAGCGACATAGGCAAGTGGAACTCACTTAATACTAAGCGCTATCTACAACCTGGTCAGAAGCTAAAACTTTATGTAGACGTAACAAGGTTGAACGCATCAAGCTAACCTTTAATACTTGAAGTTCAATATTGTTCATGCCTAACTGCATTTACGTTACGCTTTAAGTCAGAATACAGGATAAGGAAATGCTAAGAATTAACCGAGAAAATTTGCGAAACAGTCATGAAACGCCTTGGTTAATCTTAGATTTAGTCATGTTAGGTATACTTTTTGTGAACCTAACATGGCTCATTTTCGATGCCTTATACGCCACCGACTTTGTCTATGGTCTATTGGGCACGTATTTTCCCGCTTTTCTTAGTGCTTACGATCCCGTTCACAACAACTTTCTGTTGGTCGACTTGGTGTTTATCGCCATTTTCTTCAGCGAATTTTGCTTCCGGTGGGTTGTAGCTATTGTGCGTAAAGAACACTTACGCTGGTACTTTTTTCCGTTTTTGCATTGGTACGATATCATAGGTCTAATCCCTACTGGACCTACCCGCCTATTTCGTTTCTTGCGCATATTTTCTATTTTGCACCGCCTGCACAAATTCGAAATCATCGACTTAAATCAAACCGCGGTCTTTCGCTTTTTTGCGTTTTACTACGATGTATTTGTCGAAGAGTTAAGCGACCGAATTGTTGTAAAAGTGCTCAGCGATGCGCAAAAAGACATCTCAGCAGGTTCGCCTTTGTTAGACGATATCAACGCACAGGTACTGGCCCCCCGCCGTCCTGTCATTACCCAATGGATGGCTGGCGTTATCAACCATTTAGGCCAGTCAATTCAAAGCGAAGAGCACGGCGAGGTGATACGGGAGCACGTGCGCAAGAGCGTGGGTAAAGCGGTGAGAAGTAATGCACAAGTTTCTTCCCTGCATTACCTACCTGTTATCGGCAAAACCATTGAGAATACGTTGGAAGAGTCAGTCACCGATATCGTGACCACATCGCTAGTTAACCTGTTAAGCGACTTAGACGCAGAGCGCATCGACCATTTCATTTCAGTCGGCATGCGCGACTATACCCCTACCGCCGATGCACTTGATAAAGAAGTACTTAACGTTGTAAACGAATGCTTAGAACTGGTGAAAGCGCACGTTGCACAGCAGCGTTGGAAGTCACATCTCACCGAAAAAGAATCGGCAATCCCCACTGGCAAGCCCGAAATTTAATTAATTTGCAAAGCGATAGAGTCAAGGTGAACGCTAGCAGTATTCTGTTCAGCCACTGTTCATACAAATAAGCTAATATAAAGTCCTTACGAATATAATTATAACGATTAGAGGGACTTATGATGAAAATTAAACGCTGCAGAATGTTCAGCCGCTCATTTAACCACGCAATACTTGCAAGTTGTATAACGGCGTTTGCTTCAGGCTGCATGGTGATCTTGCCGACCTCTTCTATTTCCACCAACCAAGAACCTGAAAAAATAGTTGAGCGCATTGAATACAATGCAAACCGATGCTGGTCCACACTGCATCAGCCAATCCATAGCGATATAGTCGTAAACACGTATACAATACAAAACGGCTACAAACTCACGGCCAGTCGTAAAGAAGGGAGCACCCCGCAATATCCTTTTTTACACGTCACCGTTACCCACTCAACCTACGGCAGCGAGGTATCTGTTCGAGAAGGTGAGTTTAACTTGGGCACAGACTTAAATTTAAGTGATGATGTAAATCGATGGATAAATGGCGACAATAGCTGCTAAGACTGATAAGGCGTACACACTATTTTTCAGTAGTAGACAGAATAATACTCGTCTCACTATTAAGCACGCCTTTAACGCCGCGCACTTCTTTTAAAATGCCATCTAAGTGCGCGAGACTTTCGGCGGTTATAACAATAAGTAAATCCCAATTTCCGTTTGTAGTATGAAACCGCTCAACACCATTCACCTGCCTAAGTTTACTAATAAGCTGTGTTGTACTAAGCCCTTCAAGCTCGACTGACATAAGAGCTTTTATTTTGTCTGGTTGCAGCTGCTCGTTAACACGAATAGTAAAACCGTCGATCACCCCCGAATTTACTAACCTGTCGATTCGTTTTTGCACCGTATTTCGCGATAACGAGAGGACTTCAGCTAGCACGGTTACAGGTGTTCGCGCATCGCGCTTCAATATATCGAGAAGCTCGCGATCTTTCGCATCTAAATCTACATACATGGTCGTTTCCCCAATAGATAAACAAATCGTCGAGTCATTAACGCATTATCCAAGACTAATTAGCGAAAAGCATAATGATAAAACAATTGAGCATTATGCTTAAACTAAATAACAACTTGCAACACCTTGAGCATGGTTAAGTGAATTCGCCAGAGAATAAAATACACGCTCTTTTCAGTGGAAATATTTCAGCTAAGGGCTGTAGGACGTTATATGCAAGCCAGTCACATCAAAAACTCACGATTAACTACACCAAATTCCGTTTTAATGGTACGCCCCTGTGCCTTTCGCCCCAACGAACAAACAGCCAAAGACAATAGTTTTCAGAAGCCCCTTGTATCGACGGGAAAAAATAGAGCGGAAATATCAAAAAATGCGTGTGCGGAATTTGATGAGATGGTTCGCACTTTACGTATGAACCACATAACGGTAGAGGTGTTTGAAACAGAAGGGGAAAACACGCCCGATGCCGTATTTTCAAATAATTGGTTAAGTACACATCCCAACGGTTTGCTTGTCACCTACCCTATGTACTGTGAAAACCGCCGAGCGGAGCGTCGTGACGATATTGTCAGTTATCTGCAGCAACACTATATCGTACAGCAAGCTAAAGATTTATCTTTCCTTGAAGAAGACGGAGATATTGTTGAAGGTACAGGGGCTATGGTGATCGACCATGTAAACGCGCTAGCCTATGTTTGCCTATCCCAACGAGCCAATAAGAGAGCTGTAATGTCGGCGTGTAAAGCTATTGGTTTAACGCCTATATGTTTTAGCGCCTTTGACACTGCTGGTACGGCGATTTACCACACCAACGTAATGATGTGTGTGGGCAGTGATTTTGCCATTGTTGCTACTAGCATGATAGAAGAAAGCGACAAAAATGTGGTGCTTTCAACACTTAAGGAGACGGGTAAAAACGTCATCGAAATTAGCGAAGAACAAGTGAACAGTTTTGCCGGAAACTGCCTAGAGCTTTTGAATAGCAATGGAAAACGTTTATTACTTATATCAGACACTGCTTTTAGTTCAATGAACGAAGAGCAACTAGCTTTACTACCCAGCGATCTTACTTTACTTCCCATCGCAGTGCCTACTATTGAAATGGGAGGAGGCTCCGTTCGCTGCATGGTCGCGGGTATTCACCTTGAGTGTAAAACGATTGGCGCTGAACAAACTACGACTAATAACATCAGCTTTGACACCCGCGTGAGACTAGCAAAAGGTGATGACTTGGAAGGCTTGCTTGCGTTAGCTGAAGCTGCATCGCCAGGTATGACAACCTTCCCACCGGATAGAGCAACGCTTGATAACAAATTAAAGCGTTCCATTAGAGAAGAACAAAAACTTATGCGTCAAGAGCGTCCAGACTACCTTTTGTTTGTATTGGAGGACCTTCGAACTGGCAAGCTTATTGGTACATCTGCAATTTTTGGTGAATTAGGAAAAGAAGACAGTTTTTATAGTTACAAACGAGAAAAAGTCGCACAGCGAAATAAATCACTAGGCGCACACTACACCCATGACATACTGCACCTAAGTCACCATTTTGAGGGTTACGCGGAAGTGGCATCGCTCTACTTACTGCCTGAATACAGAAAACACTTCAACGGAAAACTACTTTCAAAAGTACGCTACCTTTTTATGGGCTTACATCAGCATGTATTTCCAAAGCAGGTCATGGCCGATCTACGAGGCTATGTAAATACGCATGGGGACTCGCCTTTCTGGAATGCCGTCGGACGTCACTTTTTTCCTATGACATACGCTGAAGCGGATTTATATGGCGCCGTAAATGGAAATCAATTTATTGCTGATTTAATGCCTAAACTTCCGCTGTATGTAAATATGTTACCCAAAGAGGCTCAGTTGGCTATTGGTAAACCACATAACGACGGCCAACCCGCTATGGCAATGCTTGAAAAAGAAGGGTTTAAATTCACGAACTACATCGATATTTTTGATGGTGCGCCAAGTATGGAAGCTGAAGTTTTAAGCCTAAAAACTGTCAAATCAACAAGGCAAGTAAGAATAAAAGTTTGCGAAGGTACTAAGCGTGTCACCGAGAGTAAAATGACGCTTGTCGCCACGTTGAGCCAGCCTTTTTATGCAATGATGGCAGAAACCGAAGAACAAGACGAAATAGCTGTTATCTCTCGCAAAACAGCACAAGCATTAAACGTTAGCTCGGGAGATACCATCTTACTTTCAGATGTTTAGCCTCGTGCGTATATCCAAAAACCGCTGTTCAATGACGAAAACTCGGTGTGCGCTTTAAGCTTAACTAAAAAGAAAGCCCGCAAATGCGGGCTTTTATTCTGTTAAAAAGTATTGGGTGCTAATTACGCTTTACGCCACGTAGTACCGCTCGGACCGTCTTCTAACACTACGCCTTTTGCGTTTAACGCATCGCGTGCGGCATCTGCCGCTGCCCAGTCTTTGGAGGCACGGGCATCGTTACGCTGTTTAATTAACGCTTCAATCTCTGCTGCTTCATCGTCATTGCCTTCACCGCCTTTAAGGTAAGTATCTGGGTCACTTTGAAGCATACCTAAAATTGCACCTAGACCTTTAAGAACCGCGGCCAATTTACCCGCTTCGTCAGCATTGTCTTTTTGGCGGTTAAGCTCACGTGCCACGTCGAATAACACCGAAAAAGCTTCAGGTACGTTTAAGTCGTCGTTCATTGCTGCTTCGAAACGCTTCAGATAGCCACCGTAGCTCAGATCAGTGCTTTCATCTACTTCAACACCACGAAGGGCTGTATACAAACGCTCTAGGGCGGCCTTCGCTTGAGTAATATTGTCTTGAGAGTAACTTAACTGGCTACGGTAATGCGCCGACATCAGGAAGAAACGCAATGTTTCTGAGTCGTGCTCTTTAAGCACATCGCGCAAGGTAAAAAAGTTACCCAATGACTTAGACATTTTTTCGTCATTAACCTGTACCATACCCGCGTGCATCCACACGTTTACGTAAGGTGTGTCATACGCACAGCACGACTGAGCCACTTCGTTTTCGTGATGTGGGAACGTTAAATCTGAGCCACCGCCGTGAATATCAAAGTGCGCACCAAGATGCTTATGATTCATTGCAGAACATTCAATGTGCCATCCCGGGCGTCCCTCGCCCCATGGCGATTGCCATGCCGGCTCACCAGGCTTGGTGGTTTTCCACAGTACGAAGTCTAGCGGGTCGTCTTTTCCTGCCGCCACTTCAACACGAGCACCCGCTTTAAGCTGATCTAAGTCTTGTTTGCTTAACTTGCCATAATCTTCGTACTTGCTTACGTCGAATAGTACATCGCCGCTTTTAGCTTGATAGGCGTAACCTTTGTCCATGAGTCGCTGGATAATTGCAATGATCTCATCCATATGACCACTTACTGTCGGCTCGACGTCTGGCTCTAGTAAGTTAATCGCCGCAAAGTCTTCGTGCATCATGGCAATAGTGCGTGCAGTTAGCGCCTCAAAGCTTTCACCATTTTCATTGGCGCGAGCAATAATCTTATCGTCGATATCGGTGATATTGCGCACGTACTTCACGTCTAAACCAAGGTGGCGCATGTAGCGTACTAAGACATCGAAACTCAGGTAAGTACGGGCATGACCCATATGACTTAGGTCATAAACGGTAATACCACAAACATACAAACCCACTTTCCCTTCTTGAAGCGGTACAAACTTCGCTTTTTCACGGGTTCGGGTGTTGTAAAGATGTAGCATGTCTATATTTCCTATTTGTCATAATTTTTCGGCCGCAAAGTTTAGCACTGTCACGATTTAAATGGTACAAGCCTTTTGCAACGATATGGCTGGGTTTTGCGATAACCGTCTCTTTGCGCTAACGACTCGTTTTGCGCTAAAATGCCGCCACTTTATATGTATGCTAACACACAGGACAAACCACAATGGTTACGTTAAAAACAAATTTCGGTGACATCACCCTAGAGCTTTTTGAAGATAAAGCGCCTAAAACGGTAGCTAACTTCATTTCTTACGTTGAAGACGGTTTTTTTGATAACACTATTTTTCACCGTGTAATCAACAACTTCATGATCCAAGGTGGTGGTTTTACGCCAGATATGGATCAGAAAGACACAAAAGACCCTATTGAAAACGAAGCGGACAACGGCGTAGCGAACGAAGTGGGTACAATCGCGATGGCGCGTACCCAAGATCCACACTCTGCGACGGCTCAGTTTTTTATTAATGTAAATAACAACGACTTCCTTAACCACTCTAGCAAGTCTGTCAATGGTTGGGGCTACTGTGCATTCGGTAAAGTAACTGAAGGTATGGATGTTGTTGAAAAAATTAAAGCCGTTAAAACCGGTAACAGCGGCTATCACCAGGATGTTCCTGTTGAGCCTGTTATCATTGAAAAAGCGACTATTTCTTAAATAGCCGCTGACATCTATGCTTGAATAGCTGTCTCAATAACGCCTTGGCCAATATGATTTTCAAGACATACTCAAGGCCTTGAGTTAAAAACAAGCCGCGTTACTTTAACGCGGCTTTTTAAACCACAATAAGAAGATTTATGTCGTTCACCTACTTCATTGCCGACTTGCACCTAAGTGCCGACCGCCCTGACATTACAGAATGCTTAATGCGCTTTTTAAAAGAACATGCGATTAATGCTGATGCACTTTACGTTCTTGGTGACTTGTTTGAAGTTTGGATTGGCGACGACAACGTTACTCCATTTAACACTGCCATAGCATCAGCTTTCAAGGTAGTGAGTCAGCATTGCCCTATATACTTCATTCACGGTAATCGCGATTTCGCCATACGTGAAAAGTGGCTATCAAAAGCCGGCATGACGTTATTAAACGAACAAGAAGTTGTAGACTTATACGGCACACCTACCCTGCTTACTCATGGTGACGAACTATGCACTCGCGATGTTGCTTATCAAAAGTTTCGCAAGAAATCCCGCGGTTGGTGGTGGCCACGTTTAATGCTTGCGCTTCCGTTATGGTATCGACAGCGTGTTGCCGATAACGGTCGTAAGGAAAGTAAGGCTAAGCAGCAAAATCTTAAGCCAGATATTATGGATGTCACGCCTGAAGAAGTGGTGAAAGTCATGGAAAAATGGGGCGTGCAGCGCATGATACATGGCCACACACACAGACCCAACATTCATAGCCTTACAGCAAACGGCAAGCCTGCAACTCGTATTGTACTTGGCGATTGGTATGATCAAGGCAGTGTATTGAAGGTTACTGAAAATGATGTGATGCTGCAGAAACATAACTTCAGTTAGTCACCATCATTATTTGTTACAAACTAGCCGAAAGTACATGTGTTAGACGCTGGCTTAATTTTTGTTCTGTGGTATAAAGAATAAAAGCAAGTTAGTCATCATGGATGGTGTAAATGACAGATGTTCTTCTTTCCCCTACAAACTTCTGGTTTAGCATTTCGCTCATAGCCGTTTTCTTTATTTTCATACTAGAACTTGTTAGCACTATTTTTGGTATAAGCCTGTTGGGGTTAGGCGATGATTTTGCAGAGTTTGATGGCGATGGGTTTCTTAATACCTCGTTTGCCAACTGGCTTAATATCAATAAAGTTCCCTTTCTTATTTACCTAGTAGTACTTCTTACTCTATTCGGTTTAGTTGGCTTGATGGTTAACGGCTTAACAGCGAGTGCACTCGGCTATACCTTGCCAGCTTTCCTATCCGTTCCTCTTGCATTTGTTATTGGCGCATTCGTAACAGCTAAAACCGTAAAGGTAATTTCAGGCTTGTTGCCTAGTGTAGAGTCTAGCGCGGTTAACAGCGATGACTTCATTGGGTCTGTGGCCGAAATCACGATTGGAAAAGCAAGCCGAGGCAACCCAGCTGAAGCAAAGTTTACCGACCATTATTCACAGCCTCATTTTGTGTTAGTAGAGCCTTTCGAAGATGAAGAGTTGTTCGCACAGGGAGAGCGCGTCATTTTAGTTCAGAAAAAACAACACAGCTGGTTAGCAACCCGCTACCTATAACCTAAAAGAGATAAAAGTATGGATACAATTCAACCATCTAGCTTGCCGTCAATACTCTTTATTGCCGGTGCTATTGTTGTAGGGCTTATCGTTATTGGCCTTATCTTTGCCAAACTTTACACCCGCGCGACGAAAGAAACAGCGTTCGTAAGAACCGGTTTAGGCGGTGAAAAAGTCATTAAGGACGGTGGCGCTATCGTGCTTCCTGTCGTTCACGAAATCATTCCAGTAAATATGAACACCCTTCGTATAGAAGTGGAAAAAATTCAAAAAGACGCGCTTATTACCAAAGATCGCATGCGTGTTGATGTTAAGGCAGACTTCTATTTACGCGTGGCCCCCAATGCCAATGGCATATCAATGGCTGCGCAAACGCTAGGAACGCGCACCACTCGCGCTGAAGAAGTTAAGAAACTAATGGAGTCTAAGTTTGTTGACGTACTACGTGCCGTAGCTGCTGAAATGAGCATGACCGAAATGCATGAACAGCGTGCTGACTTTGTACAAAAAGTTCAGCAAAGCGTAGCTAACGACCTTGAAAAGAACGGTCTTGAGTTAGAATCGGTGAGCTTGACTGGTTTTGACCAAACCGACCTACAGTTTTTCAATGAAAACAACGCTTTCGATGCAGAGGGGCGTGCACGCTTAACGAAGATCATTGAAGAAAAACGCAAAGAAACCAACGATATTCAACAAGAAAACCGCATTTTCATTGAACAGCGTAATTTGGCTGCTGAGAAACAATCACTAGAGGTGAAACGAGACGAAGAAGAAGCTCGCTTAGCCCAAGAGCAAATTCTAGCCTTTAAACGTCAGGAACAAAAAGCAGAAATTGCTAAGCAGCGCGAAATGAAAGAACGGGAAGAGCGCGAAGCAGAGATCGCGAAAAACCGTGCTATCGAGGCTGCGGAGATCGAAAAATCACGGGAAATTGAAACCCAAGAAATTGCTAAGCGTCAGGCATTAGAGCAAGCGCGCATTCGTCAGCAGCAAGAAGTTGAGGTTTCTGAGCAAATTAAACAAATTGCCGTTGCGACAAAATCTGAGGAAGAGTCGGCCGCACGTGCTAAAGCTGCTGAAGCGGAAAAAGCTAAAGTGGAAAAAGTGGAAGCAGTAACCACAGCGAAAATGGTGGCAGAAGCTGAGCGTAAGAAACAAATTGAAGTTATAGACGCGCGCAAAGAGGCAGAGCGTGAGGCTGTAGGCATTACCGTAGAAGCACAAGCTAAGAAAGAAGCAGCTGAAAACTCTGCTGCCGCTATTCTTACGGAAGCTAAGGCCGCTGCCGATGCAAAAATGCTTCAGGCTGAAGCTGATGAGAAAGTGCTTGCTGTTGAAGCACAAGGTAAACAAGCGCTTTATGAGGCTGAAAATACGCTTAAGACCGAGCAAATTGAGCTGCAAAAAGCCCTTGCCATGCTCAAAATATTGCCTGAGCTTGTGGCACACGCCGTTAAGCCACTTGAAAACATAGAAGGTATTAAAATTCTTCAAGGCTACGGCCAAGGGAGTGGCGTGAAAGGCGATCACACCGTTGCTACTGCTGGTAGTGGTTTAGCTGAACAAGTAACGCAAGCCGCACTAAGCTATCGTGCTAACGCCCCACTGGTAGACTCTATGTTGCGTGAAGTGGGCTTGGTCGATGCGGAAAAAGGCACATTAGATGATTTGGTAACAGGCAACAGCGACATACTGACCAAGGCCAATGCCGTAAAACCTAAACCTATTGTGGCAGCACCAGAAAACCTAAATGGTAATAAAGCGTCGGAAGAGCTTCCAGCTGATTAATGCTTATTGAGCTAGTATTTAGCTAGCTAATACGACACAACATCCTAAGCCCTGTAATTCAACAGGGCTTTTTGTTTTCACGTAATTTATCAACTAACCATTCTGAAAATACTTTTAATCGAAGTGGCATTTGTCTTCTAGAGGGGTACAGGAGATTTACCGGCATCGCCTGGGCCTCGAATTCAGGAAGCACACGAATTAGCTTTCCTTCTTTCAGCTCTGACTCAACCCCCACACTTGGAATTTGCGCAATACCTAATCCACTTGCGCACGCCGCAAAGTAGGCCTGGGTACTGTTAACACTTAACAAGCTTTGCATTTCGACACCATGGAGTTCTCCGCCTTTCATAAATTTAAATTCTGGTGTTTTATGGCTTAGGGTATGGGAATAATCAATAAGCTTGTGATTAGCTAAATCTTCCAGCGACTGCGGTATGCCCCACTTCGTCGCATAATCAGGACTTACACAGTTATAAATTGGATAAGTTAAAAGGCGACGGGCAACCAAACTGCTATCCGCTAATTCACCAACCCTAATCACACAGTCAAAGCCTTCTTTAATAAGGTCAACTTTGCGATCGACACTGCTTACTCGCAACGTAATCTTGGGGTAAGTAGAGATAAACTCACCTAAAATGGGAAGCAGAATATTGGTTGCAAATCGGCTTGGCATATCGATACGAAGCTCGCCACTTACGCTGTCTGCTGACGTTATGAATTGTGATTGTAAGGCGTCCCATTCACTCAATAAGGCAATACTTTGCGGCAAAAACGTTTCTCCATCAGAGGTGAGAGAAACGCTTCGCGTACTTCGGTTAAAAAGGCGCGTGCCCAACTGCTTTTCAAGATTTGTTACCGCTTGAGAAATACTCGATTTCGGTAAACCAAGAAGTGCGGCCGCCGCACTGAAGCTTCCCAATCTCGCGGTTTCTACAAACCGTGTAAGCATATCGAACCTGTCCATCTTTCGCCTATTGTTCACCAAATAAGAACAATGTTATCGCTTTAGGTAGGTTTTTCATACCAATTTTAGTCAATATAATCGTCTACGAATTAACCAACAAAGAGAGATAACAATGGCGATTGCATTAATAACAGGTGGAAGTCGAGGTCTTGGGCGCGCTGGCGCATTAGCACTGGCGAAAAAAGGGATAGACGTTGTTATCACGTATAACACTAACGAAGCAGCGGCCGATGAGGTTGTTAAAGAGATTCAGAGCATTGGAAGAAAAGCCTGTGCCCTGCCCCTTAACACTGCCGCCTCGCATTATTCGTTCCCGGAATTTCTGGTTACGCTTAAAGACGTCCTGAAAAACCAATTTGGCAAACAGGCTATTACCTATCTGGTAAATAACGCCGGCGTTGGTCTAAATGCTTCTTTTACAGAAACAAGTATAAAACAGTTCGATACGCTATTTGATATGCATGTGAAGGGACCTTATTTTTTAACCCAAACACTGTTACCTATTGTTGAGGATGGCGGAGCAATACTGAATGTTTCCTCTGGCTTGGCAAGATTTTGCTTCCCAGGATACAGCGCCTACGGTATGGCTAAAGGAGCCATAGAGGTCATGAGTCGTTACCTGGCTGCAGAGTTAGGAGCCCGTAAAATTAGAGTAAACACCCTGGCTCCAGGTGCCATTGAGACTGACTTTAGCGGTGGCTATGTTCGCGATAATAGCGAAGTCAATAATGCTATAGCCTCTCAGACCACTTTAGGCCGCGTTGGCCAACCCGAAGATATAGGTGGCGTTATGGCAGCGCTATTAAGTAACGATAGTTATTGGATTAACGGCCAAAGGATTGAGGCATCTGGTGGTATGAAGTTGTAACACCATAAGCATGATGGCATTGATGTCAGCTTTTACGTATTAACGAAAATAGGTTAAACGCCTTTGTAACCTTTCAAGCTGCAAAGGCGTATCATAAGGAGTAACATACACAGGCAAAGTTGTATTCTCTGCGCTTAAACATTAGGTTTGGACGTGAGGATATTGTTAAGCCTTGAAAATATTATCTGAGATTTAGATATTTTTAAGGCAGAAAGTCGAGGATAAGTGCTATGAAGTCGCTACCCGAAGAACCAGAGAAACCATTAAGAGACGATTGTTGCGGCGGAGGTTCGTGTTGCCCATGTATTTGGGACCTATACTACGAAAAGCTTGCTAAGTGGAAAGAAGCAAAGCGAGAATTTGACGAGTTAGCGAATAATGAGTCATCAGAAACAAGATCTTCAGACTAGCGGTCCGTACTCGTATTTAAAAATGCCCTGTTCGCTATTTTCTACTATTGAACAGCCCTTGAACGAGCTACCCTGCCTTAGAACTTGCCTAATTTAAACCGCCGCATGAGCGTTCGACAGTTCCATTTTTTAAACTTCTCATTTACAAATTTCTATTCTACTGCTATTTTATCTTAATCGATTAAGATTTTGATTTTCTGTGAGTCTCAACCAAATTTGGTCAGTCAATAGCAGAAGATTAAGAATTAAGCTAAACCCGTTACATGGTTAATTTTGAATCTGCCAGACTGGTAGTGCTTAATTCGTAGTAATGTGTGCTCGCGATACGTAAGAGAAGTACGAGCAAGCGCATGCTGAATTTTGGAGAGTTATCATGTCTATACGCAATGGCGTTCAACTAATCACCTATGCAGACCGACTAGGCGATGGCAACATCGAGAGTCTAACAAGCATACTTCAGGGCCCGTTAGGTGGCCTGTTTACGGGTGTTCACATCCTTCCTTTTTACTACCCTTACGATGGTGAAGACGCGGGTTTCGATCCTATCGATCATACCTTGGTCGATGAGCGCTTGGGCGATTGGGACAACGTTAAAAAGCTTGGCGAATCGGTAGATATCATGGCCGACCTCATTGTTAACCATATGTCGGGGCAAAGTGAAGCTTTCAAAGACGTGCTGAAAAACGGGCGCGAATCGAGTTATTGGCCGCTGTTCTTAACCAAGGAAGATATTTTTAAGGGCAACGATCAAACGCAAATTGACGAACAAATAGCACAAGTGTTCCGCCCTCGACCCACACCGTTTTTCAGCGATTACGAGGTGGGCACAGAGACTGGTAACCCTGAAACCGTGCCGTTCTGGACAACTTTTACCTCTAATCAAATTGATATTGATGTGGAGTCACAGTTAGGCAAAGACTACCTATCTTCTATTCTTCAGTCGTTTACTGAAAGTAATGTTGATCTTATTCGCTTAGATGCGGCGGGCTATGCAATTAAACGCGCAGGTTCGAACTGCTTTATGCTTGAAGAAACCTTCGAATTTATCGAAGAATTATCAAACCGCGCACGTGGTATGGGCATGCAGTGTTTGGTCGAAATACACAGTCACTATCAAACTCAAATTGATATTGCTGCGCGTTGCGACAGTGTTTACGACTTCGCTTTACCTCCGCTTGTACTACACACCTTGTTCTCTAAAAATGCAGAGGCATTGGCATACTGGCTTTCAATTTCGCCACGTAACTGCTTTACCGTGCTTGATACTCACGATGGCATCGGCATTGTTGACGTGGGCGCGAGTGGTGACAAACCAGGTCTGCTTACCGCAGATGCGATTAATTCGCTCGTTGACCAAATACATGAAAATTCCAATGGCGAGTCTAAAAAAGCCACCGGTGCTGCGGCAAATAATGTAGACCTTTACCAGGTTAACTGCACATATTACGATGCGTTAGGTAAAGATGACTTCGCTTATTTAGTCGCACGCGCCATTCAATTTTTTAGCCCGGGTATCCCTCAAGTTTACTACGGTGGCTTGCTTGCTGCGCACAATGACATGGCGTTACTTGCTAAAACCAATGTTGGCCGCGACATTAACCGCCCATACTTGTCTACTGCCATGGTAAAAGAAGCCGTTGAAAAGCCAGTGGTTAAAGGCTTGATGCAGCTTATTAGGCTAAGAAACGAAAGCGATGCTTTTAACGGTGTATTTGACGTGAGTTACATCAACAACGTATTCGTGCTTTCGTGGAAAAACGGCAACCATGCGGCGTCACTAAACGTGAACTTCAGCACAATGGAAGCAACTGTTCATACAGTGGATAATGGTGAAGAAAGTGTGTTGTCAATCGACTCGCTACTTGCTTAAAGCGCACTCTCTAGCGTTAGTTTAGCTACTTAGCGCTCAGCTATTCAGGAATTAACACGTGCCGTTAATGCGCTTAAACGCATTAGCGGCACGTAAACCTTGTATTAGCCATTACGATTTAAGTATTACAAGCCCCACCAGAAGAACTGGTATTGTTGTGAATTAACTCAGTACTCGTTTACCTAAACGACGTATTATTTTGTGTTGGTGTTTTATCTATAGTCGTCGTTATACGCCCTACCCCAGTCACATAGCTGACGTAAAGTAGGCTCTAGTGTACGGCCTAAATCGGTAAGAGAATACTCTACACGAGGGGGCACTTCAGCATACACTTTCCTGTTTACCAACCCATCACGCTCTAACTCTCTGAGTTGCTGTGTAAGCATTTTTTGGGTAACGCCTTGCAATCGTCTACGCAACTGACTGAAACGTAGCGTTTTATGGCAAAGGTGCCACAAAATAACCCCTTTCCATTTACCGCCTATTATCTCAAGGGATACTGCTACGCCACAAATGTATTGATTTGAGTCGTTCGTATTTTCTGCAGCATTGGGCGCATTATCTTGTTTCTGGCTTTTTAGGACGGCGTTATTGTCAATGTCTGATGTCACATCACTTTCCTCTGCCACTACACTGTTCAAAGTTGCGGTCATACTACTCCCTCTTAGAGTAATTACGTTCATATTCACTACGTAAAAGGCATTATTATTAATGTCAGCATTGATGTCAGTGGTCTTTGTTAAATCGAGCAAAGGGTTTACATCACGCCAATAGTATATTTTAGGGTACTACCCTACTAAAAAGTGCATACTTGCGCAAAGTTTATATATCGTCACAATGGGTAGCGTAATCATTCGACTAACGGAGACAGGTATGACATCGTTTAAAGCTTTGCTTGTAGAAAAGCTGGAAGATAAATCCTTCACGCGTAAAGTAACGCAGCGTTCACTTGATGACTTGCCTGAAGGCACGCTGCTCATTAAGGTGCATTATTCATCGCTTAACTACAAAGATGCACTGTCAGCCACCGGCAATCCAGGTGTGAGCAGAAACTTTCCTCATACCCCAGGAATTGATGCAGTAGGCACGGTGGTATCGTGTGGTGACAATCGCTTTAAAGAAGGAGACGAAGTTATTGTCACCGGATTTGACCTCGGCATGAACACCGCTGGAGGCTTTGGCGAATACATCAGAATTCCAAGTGAATGGGCGGTAGCTAAGCCAAATGGACTTACGTTGAGAGAGTCAATGATCATTGGTACCGCAGGTTTTACTGCAGGACTATCGGTTCAAGGCTTGGTTGAACACGGCGTGACTCCTGACAAAGGCGATATTCTAGTCACTGGCGCTACAGGAGGCGTGGGCTCTGTCGCTGTTGCCCTGTTGGCCAAAGCTGGCTTTTCGGTTGTGGCATGCACTGGAAAAAAAGAGCATGAGTCATTTTTAAAGACACTTGGCGCAGGCAAAGTGATAACTCGCGACGAGTTATTGGAAAATAAAGAACGCCCTATGTTAAAAGAGCTATACGCTGGCGCTATTGATACGGTAGGCGGTGAATATCTAGCGCAGGCAATTAAAGCGACACAATATGGCGGCACAGTAACGTGCTGTGGCCTAACCGCATCTGCTGAACTTAACGTAAGCGTATTTCCATTTATCTTGCGAGGCGTTTCATTGCTTGGAATCGACTCTGTGCAGTGTCCAATGCCTCCCCGTTTGAGGTTGTGGGACAAGCTTGCTAGTGAATGGAAGCTAAACTGCCTTGATGACCTTACCGAGGAAGTGACCCTTGATGCGGTAAATGAAAAAATAGACGCAATCTTAAAAGGGCAGATTTCTGGCCGTACTTTGGTTAATGTTCAAGGCTAAGCACATAAAAAGAAGGCACCTTAATATGGTGCCTTCGGTTTATCTGGCTCGCCCCTACGAGTGACTAGTTCCCGTCGTTACTCATTTTTTTAGCCAAGTGAATGGTGCTGACCTGCTTTGCTCTTCGCGAGCGAACCTTAATATTCAGAATTTCTACAATAAACGAGAACGCCATCGCAAAATAAACATACCCCTTAGGTACATGAACATCAAAGCCTTCTGTTATTAAGGTAAAGCCCACTAAAATCAAAAACGATAAAGCCAGCATTTTGATGGTTGGGTTTGCATCCACAAAGTCGCCAATCGGCTTTGCAGCTACTAGCATCACTGCTACTGACGCAACAATAGCAATAACCATGATGCTTAAATGTTCAACTAACCCTACTGCTGTGATAACAGAGTCGAGAGAAAAGATAACATCGAGCACCGCAATTTGAACCAAAATTGAGAAAAAACCAGAAGCTGCTACTTCCGTAGTTGATGCTTCGGTCACCTCGAAACTGGCATGTATTTCGTGGGTTGATTTTGCAATAAGAAAGAGGCCGCCCAACACTAAAATAATGTCACGGCCAGATATTTCATTCCCAAAGAGGCTAAATAACGGATTAACTAAGCCCATTACCCAAGCCAAACTAAATAGCAATAACAGTCGCGAGCCCATGGCTAAACCAAGGCCTATTTGACGTGCTTTATTTCTTTGATGTTCAGGTAGCCTGCCCACCAATATTGAAATAAAGATTATGTTATCAATACCAAGCACTATCTCTAATGCCATTAAGGTGCCTAATGCCACCCAAGCTTCTGGACTCGCAAGCCATTCAAACATTTGCGCTATAAACCTTAGCCAAAACCACCTAATTTAGCGCATAGTATTACGGAATATCATCTCAAGCACGCTTTCTTTAGAAGCCCTCTAGAACCAACTTACCGATAGCTCGCCCTTCTTCTAAAATTTTGTGCGCGTCGATTAAGTTAGCAGCGTTAATTTTACCTAAGTGTTTGCCAACGGTAGTTCTAATTTTGCCTTCGTCAATAAGCGATGCTACATGAGTAAGCAGACGGCTTTGCTCTGCCATATCGTCGGTTTCAAACATTGAGCGCGTAAACATGAACTCCCAATGAAGTGACAAGCTCTTCTGCTTTAGCTTGGCTACGTCAAGACTTTCTGGGTCGTCAATTAGCGCTAGTTTGCCCTTTGGCTTCATAACTTCAACAAAGCTTTCAATGTACTGGTGCGTATTATTTAAACTTGCGACATGAGTCACTTCACCAATGTTTAACGCCTTGATTTGCTCAGCCATAGGCTTGCTGTGATCCACTACGTAGTCGGCACCTAACTCCTGAACCCAGCTTTTTGAGCTTTCACGCGAGGCAGTGGCGATCACGGTAGCCCCCGTTAGTACTTTAAGCAATTGCAGCATAATAGAACCCACGCCACCAGCTGCGCCTACCACAAGCACAACCTCATCGCTCTTTTCACTTTGTTGCCTTAGAGCAAGATGATCAAACAACAATTCGTATGCTGTGATTGTGGTTAGAGGAAGTGCCGCAGCATCGCTGTCTGACAGAGACTTAGGCGCTTTACCGACAATACGTTCATCAACTAATTGAAACTCTGCGTTTGAGCCGGCTCTGGTAAGGTCGCCAGCGTAGTAAACCCTGTCACCAACTGCGAACTCGGTAACATCAGCGCCTATATCAACGATTTCACCTACTGCATCCCACCCCAGAATTTTGGGATCACCTCCATTAGGATTAACGCGATGACGAATTTTATAATCCACCGGGTTAACTGCTATCGCACTTATTTTTACAAGTAAATCTCGACCCGACGCGCTGGGCTTTTCGATGTCAATATCCACCAGTGCATTAGGCTCACTAATACCAAGTGAGTGGGTATAACCAATAGCTTTCATCATTTGTCTCTCCTTTGAGTAATATCATCATCATACTCTTGATTAAATTTGGATAAACAGCACAATAAAAGAAACATTATCAAATAGTTTTTGAAAGCCATGTTACTCGACGACTTGAATGTAGTAATAAAAGTTGCTGAATTTAGAAACATTACTGCAGCAGCGACACATTTGAATATGCGTACAGCAACCGCAAGTGCTGCGGTCAAACGCGTAGAACAGGCCCTTGGTGCCGAATTATTTGTTCGTACTACACGCTCACTACGTCTGTCGTCTGCGGGTGAAAGGTTTTTGCCAACGTGCCAAGAAGCCATGTCAATGCTGGCTAATGCCAAGCAGAACTTAAAGGGCGATACAGGCGTGATTGAGGGCGAGCTTAGGTTAGGTTTATCGTCTGATTTAGGCCGAAATGTGATTGCGCCGTGGCTAGATGACTTTATGGATTTGCATGACAAAATAACCGTAAAGCTCAACCTGAGTGACAGCAACATCGACTTTTATCGCGATCCCGTCGATTTAGCGCTAAGGTACGGTACTCCAACCGATGCGAATGTATACGGTTTCAAAATTTGTGATGTACCAAGTTTACTTGTTGCCTCCCCATCTTATATCAGCTCTCATGGTGCCCCTGAAAAATTTGAAGACTTGCAAACACACAACGGGCTTTTTTACCAACTACATGACAAGGTATATAACGAATGGGAGTTTTTTCACAAAGGGACACCGCTGAAGATAAAAATGCGAGGCAACAGAACCGCAAACGACGGAGAAATAGTAAAGCGTTGGGCCGTCGCGGGTAAAGGTATTGCTGTTAAATCTGGCTTAGATGCGTGCGACGACATTTTAAAGGGTAGACTTGTAACCTTGTTGCCCGAATATCAACCTAAACCGAAACAGCTTTGGCTGATTTGCCCTAGCCGCCAATCTATTACTCCAGCAGTAAGACTATTCAGAGATATGCTGAAAGAGCGCTGCGCTGAATGTTTAGCGCAGCTAGCCGCATTCAACGTGTCAAAATATCAAAAATAGACGAGTATCTGTGCATTTACTTTTGAATACTTTGATTTAGCTGTACGTAAGCTTCCTCAAAACCTGTCAATGATATGGGTAAGGTAACTTGCTGGTTTTCAGATTTTTGAAACGCTATTAGCATAGTCTGTCCATTGTGCATTTGTTTCAAAAGTTCATTGTCGATTTTCACTATACTTTGGCAAGACTTTTCGTCACAGCCTGAGAATGGCACTTGTATGGATGCAAAATCGTCTATTTTTACTCCTACACCATTTTTTGTGAGTGTATTTTTTGGAAGCTTTATTTTCAATACTGGAAAATCTTGCGAATAGGAGTAGTCAACGTTGACGCCCAATAGCACTTTTTTTGCTTCTTTGTCTTTGGCAACGAGCTGGCTGAGCGTACACACAGAAGAATCATTACATAGCAAACTCCAACTACCAAAGTCACTTGTGGTTACAGCCCATGAAAAGAACGATGCAAGTACTAAACTAACTGCTACTAAATATTTCACTTTCACCTCTTAGCAAAACGGGGAGCGCACGCTCCCCCTCTTTTATGACAACTTTATTGCTTCCGCTTTCTTATAACAAGCGTAGCAAACATTGCACTTAGCATTAGAAATAGAGTATTGGGTGTTGGCACAGATACAGGATCAGGTACAAACACAGTAACGGCATTCTGGTTCATATTAACAACGCCAGAACCATCGAAAGTGAGGCCGGTTACAAATGCGTCCGGCGTAGGCTCGAGCATATTCGAAACATCTATTCCCATAATTCTGAAGCGGTCAACAGGGGTGTTGAAGTCGTACTCCTCACCACCAGTGATATTTGTGCCTGTATCGAACCAATCCATCAGAACATTATCCCAAAGAAATAGGTCAAACATGTTGTCATCGTAACCTTCAGGCAAAAGTACTGACGCGATGTTTGGACCACTATTTACAATATAGTCATAGCCTACTGCCACATCTGGGTCGATGAATACAAGTTCATCTGGATCATCGATAGAGAATTCAAATTCATAGTCTGTCGGTGTTTCTGGATTAACAATTGGCAATATAGGGTTTTCTGGAGTATCACCCGGTAGTACGCCATCGCGAATAGCAAACTTCCAAATACCAGGCGTGCCCGTGTTGCTGTTACTTTCGTCTATATCAGCGATAGCGGCGGTTTGAGACCCCGGCACAGTGAAAAAGTTTTCCCCATCTCCCGCGTCATAACCCGCTTGTGCTGGAACGCCGTCTGACGCACTACCTGAAGTCCAGCCGATATCTTCATATCTAAACTCAACGTCGAAATTTCCCGCACCTGTGTCTTCCCGATCAATTAACACTAATTGGAACGTGTTTGTGGGGTTACTGTTTTGACTGTAGTAACCAACATCGTTCCATGTCACTACCAGCGTGTTTTCATTCGGTGAACCGATAAACACGTCGCCACACTCTGCACAGCGCGTATCTACATCGCCCCAAAATGGCGCGATCATTGGCTGGTTGCTTATGGGGAAGGGTCTTGGCGTAAAGGAGCTCACGGTGCCATTGAAGGTAATATTACCGTTATTGTTTATGAAGAATCTATCGTATGAAGTACCAAAGAAATTTACGCCACTATCGAAGGCAAGCGATTCAAATGCGTCAAATACGATAGCGCCCGATGAACCGTCGTCGTTACCATTCATCGCTAAGTTGCCAAATCCACTTTCAGTAGAGCCTTCCCAGCCGGAAAGGAGCACTGAAGCATTGGCTGTGGTGCTTGAGATTGAGAATGCTAGCGCTGCGCTCGCCAACAGGGATAATGAAAAACGCGAAGACTTTTTCATGTATACGTCCTTGTAGTTTATGTTAATAAGAATTTCATTATTTAGCAGACCCGATTTAGCAAAGTGTAAGCCAAATCTAAAATAGCTTTTAAATACAGAAGCTTAAAAAATAAATAATGAATTAGTTTAATATAATGTAAAAAAACCTGACATCCTTGTCTTTAGATTTTCAGACGTACTATCGCTTGTATTCAGCAGGTATGCCTTTGCCTGGTGTGCTCATTTTAATAAACTCGCGTAGGTCTTGGTTGGACTGTTTTAAGTCGTCGCGACGCAGGTACATCATGTGGCCGCTGCGATATCCCTTAAAGCTCAAACGGTCTTTTAAATTGCCACTTTGATCGAGCTGCCACATCGTATACTTGGCATCAAAGTAGTTCGTAGCGCCGTCGTAATAGCCAGCTTGAATCATCACATTCAGATACGGGTTTTGCGCCATGGCCAATCGCAAGTTCTCACCCGTTTGATTATTGCTTCTATCCCATGGGTGCACGTTTCCAAACATGTTGTACTTAATATCAGTTTTGTAGTTTAACTCTTCACGCAAATAGTAATTAATAGCGGGCGTGAACGAATGAAGCCATGATGTTAGCTCAGCCCAATAGTCAGGGCGGTCGCCGCTTTGCTTAGCATCTATACCCAAATAGCGGCTGTCTAAACGACCTAGCGTCTTCCCTTCGTCGCGCAGTAAGTCTTTCCAGAAAAATGCAGTGCTCACGTCTAAGTTGTTTTGCGCAATAGACGCTTCACTTAACCCAGAATAGCGCGCCATTTGCTTTAACACATCGCGCTTTTCCGTTTCACCAATGAAGCCACCTTTGGCCAGAGCAGGAATAAGCGTATTGATGGTGAAGTCTTCAACTTCAGGCAATAGCTCAGTAAGATCTTTGTTTTGCAACGCGGGTTCAAGCTTATTGTGATACCACGCCGCGGCAGCAAAATAAGGCAGTCGATTAGCGGCTTTTACCGGCCCGTTGCGCTCTATACCAATATCGGTTGGCGATACAAGCACAACGCCGTTTAAGTACATCCATTGGCGATTTTGAAGCTCTAATGCTAATCCTGACACACGCGTCGTGCCGTAACTTTCACCGATAAGATATTTAGGTGAACGCCAGCGATTATTACGCGTTACAAAAGTATTCACCCAGTCTGCCAAATAGCTAATATCGGCGTTTACACCAAAGAACATTTTCTGCTGTTCATCTTGCGATGGCATGCTGCCGTCAGCTTTAGGCAGCACACGGCTGTACCCTGTATTCACTGGGTTAACAAACACAATGTCTGCCACATCCAAAATGGAGTAAGGATTGGTTTGAACACCATAGGGCTGAACTGGATAGCCTTCATCGTCAATATTAAGAATACGAGGGCCTGTGTAGGCTACATGCATCCACACTGACGCAGAGCCTGGACCACCGTTAAAAGAAATAATAAGCGGGCGCTCAGTATTCTCTTTTACGTCAGTGCGCTGATAGTAAGTGTAAAACAAAGTGGCAACCGCTTCGTCTTTACTGTTCCAAACCGGTTGAGTACCCGTGGTAGCACTGTACTTTACGCGCTTGCCTAGGATTTTAGTTTCGTGCTCTGTCAGTACACTGCTATCAATTTTTATTGAACGAGCATGGGCAGATGCGCTTTCTTCTTGCGCTGAAGCACTGGTAGTTAAGCCTACAAAAGCAATTAAGGCTGCCGTTAACCATGCTAGGGTCGCGTGCGATTGCGCTTTGTGTTTATTTTTACCCAGACTTAATAATACGGGCGATGTATTTCTAACTAAGGATTGAATATTCATCATTATTATCTTTGAGTGTCGTTAATTTTATCTTTTTTGTGTTGTCTTTGTATTGCACGCTTTACTATATCGCTGTTCACATGACAGCTTAGCAATGAACGACAAAACGACCAATTTCTTCGATACATTTCTGTAACACGGTTAAGCCTTTCAAATATTCTCAGGGCCATTGATTTTTATGTGTGTAATGAGTTCAGGGAAAAACGTTAAGAATCTCGCTTCAATCTCGTCTCTGTTCGTATTAATATCATCCACAGCATGATGAAACGTGTTGGGGAAACGAATACGTTTAGCAACCACAGCAATCGCCTTAGCAATGCCCTCTTCCTTAGCATAATCTTCAAACCAGTCATGGGTTATCATATGCCCAACACTGTGCTGCATCGTTCTTGGCATAGTGGGCAATCGCTGTTCTAACAATGCGAAACTCTGTTCCCTGAAGTCGTCAAAACCCTGTGCTGTAAACGACGCCCAATGTTTAATTAGCAAGTGATCGAAGTAGATATCCAGCGCCACAGGTGCAAAGCGCCGACGACTTTTATGAAATAACGCCTTTGCTGCTAAGACGCTGGTATGACTGTCGGTGAACCTATCGACTTCATAGTGGTTTTTAAGACCTAGCTGTACCGCTTGTCCAAACTCTTTAATATCAACACCCCGCCTGAAGTCACCGAGTAAGTTACCGAATTGAGAATCGGCAGTTGGTCGGGCTAAGAAAAGATGGGCAAGATAATTCATTTTGTAATTTATTGGCCTCTATTTTAAGTTGTAAGGGCTTGTTGGTATCAAGTAAAATTGCGGTCCAATTCAGATACGCTGAATTTTGTGCTTTTATAAACCGAACTGCCGAAACTAGCGTTGGCAGCAGCCAAATTCAAATGTAACTGAAAAACCATAGCACTTAAAATTGAGTTTCAACATGTCTGTAATATCCACTTCTGAAGTCACGTCTCTACTTTCACCAATCAATGCCTTTTTACATTGCGAGACGCCTCAGTCATGGATAGACGAAGCGCAGAAAGAGGAAAACCTTCGCGTTATCCTTACTGACCACCTAATTTGCGAGCTTAAAGCAGCTCAGTCTGCTATGTACCTACTTCGCCGCTATGTGGCCGATGAAGAAACCAGTAAGGTATTGCTGGGCTGGTTGAAACCTTACGAAGACTTCACTTACCGCCACGAAGGCGATTGGCAATCGCTTAATACTAAGCACCTTTCCAAAAATGTATTTAACACAGAAGGGCTAGACACTTTTAAAAAAGACATGCTTGATAAAATGGTCATGCTAATTAAAGAAGAGCTTCATCATTTTTACCAAGTGCTAGAAATTATGCACGAGTTGGGGTTTGAATATAAGTCGGTAACATCCAGTCGTTACGCCAATGGCTTATTGCGTCACGTACGCACTTACGAACCTGAAAAGCTTGTCGACAAGCTCATTTGTGGTGCCTACATTGAAGCGCGCTCCTGTGAACGCTTTGCCAAACTTGCGCCGTATGTTTCCGAAGATTTAGGCAAGTTCTATGTGTCGCTGTTGCGCTCTGAGGCCAGACACTTTGAAGACTACCTAACGCTGGCTGGGCAAATCGCTAAAACTGATATTTCAGAGCGCGTTGCCCACTTCGGAAACGTTGAAAGATCATTGATTGAAAGCGACGATGACGAATTGCGTTTCCACTCAGGCGCACCACGCTAAAGTTAACGCTTTGCATCCGTTTATAAATTAATCAATTTATGTTGACGGCTTAGTCATTCTGCTGCACACTCAATTTGTAAACATATTGTTAACGGCAGTGTTTAGCGCTTTGCGCTGTGTTTGTGTTTCCTTGGTTTTACGGTTAATCCGTGTGTTCTCCCTGCCTCACAACAATATTTTTTAAAATAATAACGTTGGTGAACAAGGCAGGACTTTATGATTTTGAATCATTTAATTGGTATTTACACTCATCCAAAAGAAGAGTGGCAAACCATTGATACCAAACACGAAACCTATTTTTACGCGCTTACCCATATCGCTTTTATATCTCTCATTCCATCACTCGTGGCCTATTATTCCAGTGCCCATACTGGCTGGAGTATCGGCGCAGGTGACATAATTCGCCTTAGCGAAAATACCGCCATTATGATGGGTATAGGCATGTATTTTGGCTTGATTGCAGGCGTAGTCGCATTGGCTGTACTTATTCATGAGTTGGCTAAAGCGTTTGATGCGACGCCAACTTATACGCAGTCGCTGGAACTTGCGGCCTACACGGCTACACCGTTGTTTATGGTGGGCTTCGCAGGTCTTTACCCAGAACTCTGGGTAGTGATGACGGCGCTGTTAGTCGGTATTAGCTATTCGGTATACCTGCTCTACTCTGGCGTGCCAATTTTGATGCATATGCCAGAAGATAAAGGGTTCATTTACTCAAGCTCGGTAGTGACATGTGGGCTAGTATTGCTCGTTATTCTAATGACAGGTTCAGTTTTGGTGTGGGGACTGTCTGGCGGGCCAGTATTTGTTCACTAGCCTCTTTCATTGAAATAAAGCATTAAAAAAGCCGCTTTAAAAAGCGGCTTTTTGTTATATCAAAGAGCGTCTTACATTAATCAGCGGCATCAATATTATGCACATCAAGGTTGCTAAGCTCTGCTTGCACCACTGGCGCTTTTCTTGACGCTTCACCGCGCGACATATCAATTCGCTCAAGGTACTCTTGGTCGATATCCGCAGTAATATAGTTACCATCAAAAACAGACGTTTCAAAACGCTGAATGGTTTCGTTCTCTTCGCGAACGGCATCTACTAAGTCAGAAATGTCTTGGAAGATAAGGCCATCTGCTTGGATAAGCTCTGCAATTTGATCTATTTCACGACCATAAGCAATCAGTTCGTTTGCCGATGGCATATCAATACCATACACATTTGGGAAACGAATTTCTGGAGCAGCTGACGCAAAGTATACTTTCTTCGCACCTGACTCACGCGCCATCTCAATGATTTGACCCGATGTAGTACCGCGCACGATAGAGTCATCGACAAGCAGTACACTCTTACCTTTAAACTCAGATGAGATTGCGTTTAGCTTACGGCGTACTGATTTTTTACGCATGGTTTGGCCAGGCATAATGAAAGTACGACCAATATAGCGGTTTTTAACGAAGCCTTGGCGATATGGCAAATCCAGTGTGTTCGCGATTTGAAGCGCCACATCCATCGACGTTTCAGGAATAGGAATAACCACGTCGATATCCAGATCTGCCCATTCGCGCTTAATTTTTTCACCTAGCTTACGGCCCATGTTTACACGCGATGCATAAACTGAAATGCCATCTATGAAGCTATCTGGGCGAGCAAAATAAACAAACTCAAAGATACACGGAGAGGTTACTGGATTCTCGGCACACTGTCTGGTGTGCAGTTGACCCTCTTCGGTAATGAATACCGCTTCACCTGGCATTACATCGCGTACAAACTGGAAGCCAACAGCATCAAGCGCCACGCTTTCAGATGCCACCATCCATTCCTCACCCAGCTCGCTCATACGCTTACCGAGTGCTAGAGGACGAATACCGTGCGGGTCGCGAAACGCTACAATACCTTGGCCGATGATGGCCGCAACAACTGCGTAGGCACCACGAATTTTCTTATGAACTTTCGTTACCACTTCAAAAATGTGTTCGGCACTTACGCTTAAACCTGCTACCTGCTGCAGTTCATGCGCAAGAATGTTAAGCAATAATTCTGAATCTGAGGTGGTGTTGATGTGGCGGCGTGCAATGCGGAATACTTCTTCCTGTAGCTCATGGGCGTTGGTGAGGTTGCCGTTATGAGCAAAGGCAATACCAAACGGCGAGTTCACATAAAACGGTTGCGCCTCTGCAGAGCTTGATGTACCCGCGGTAGGATAGCGAACATGGCCAATACCCATGTTGCCAGACAGCCTCTTCATATGACGCGTATGGAAAACATCTCGAACCAAACCATTTGCCTTACGCAAATTAAACATATTTTGGTCGATAGTCATTATGCCTGCGGCATCCTGTCCACGGTGTTGAATAACCGTTAGACCGTCGTACAGTGACTGAGCTACGGGCGTTTTACCAACTATTCCGACTATACCACACATGTGCGTTACCTATTTCAAGCGGGATTTAAGAAACTGGAGGAGTCTTTCACATAGCTGAAAAACCACTCAATGATGACACCAAACTCTGGAATGAGTACCGATACTTGCCACCAATCTGAGGAAGCTGCACCAGTAAAGGTATCCATAAAAAAGAGCAATGCGCTAACTATAAGCACGCCACGCAGTGCGCCAAAAACTATACCGAGGGCCCTATCTGTTCCAGACAGCCCTGTTGCCTGAACCAATTGGCTAATCACGTAATTGATCATGCCGCCAAGAATGAGCGTGGTGACAAACAATGCTGCAATTGCAGCACCGTTTTTTAAGTAAGGATCGTCAATGGCTGTGAAGTAAACGGCGAGGTCAGCGTAGAAATTGCTTGAAATAAAGAGTGCAGCAAACCATACCACTAACGAGATGGCTTCTTTAACAAACCCTCTGATCAGGCTTATTAAGGTAGATACCGCAATGATACCCAGTATGGAAAAGTCTACCCAGTTCATCGTCTCTTTATTGCGTTGATGTTGCTTTTTATCGTAAAGCAACGAGCCTTTGGCGAGATGGCGCGCATTCTAACAGAAGATAAAAATATTACTAGTCTGTAATACCAATCCCTGTTGCTCTGTCCGTGCTTAATTCGACTAGCGCCAGGAACAATGCGCACTATTCAACTTTGAACGTAGTGACCTTACCTTTAAGGCTCGTCAGCTCTTTTAAATGCGGTAGTGCCGATTCCAGTTTTTTCTTGTCTAAATCTGGGCCAACGAAAACTTTATTAAGCGGGCCAGAACTGGTTTGAATTTTGCGACTAAACGCACGATATCCAGCCTTTTCTAGCTTAGCTAACAGCGCTTTTACGTTTTTCTCGTGGCGGAAGCTACCAAGTTGAATAACCCAACCAGCGTCATCGTCTGCGGCACTTTTTGTATTAACCACCGTTTGGCTTGCTAGATTGTCCTCTTCTTCAAAGGTTTTCACCGCTGGCGCTTTTGCGGTAGTGGCTTCACCTGCACTACCACTTTCCCCTGCGCCAGAAGAATCCAGATCATCATCTAATGCCGTTTCATCTTGAATTTCAACCGCTGGCACCGCAGCTTTCGCTACGCGCTCTGATGGAAAAGATTCTGGCTCTACGATGGGCTTTTTAGGCGGATTAGCAGGTACAGAGACAAAAGGCTCTCTGTTTGTTTGCTTTTTGCCATCAAGAAAGTCTGGTAAAAAGATTACCGCTAGGGCGACAACAATAATTGTCCCCACCAGTCTATTCTTTAATGCCGATGTCACTGTGCTCTCCTGCTTGAATACACGGTTTTACTCTACAATGCGCGTGTTAGTTTTGCTCAGCAAGCACGTCTGCTACGGTAACAAAAGAACCAAAAACGAGAATAAGTTCACCAGTTTGATAATCTGCAAGCGCGCGCTGATATGCCGAGGTCACGTTCTGAAACGTGTCTATATTCTCTATGGTTGTGCCGGCATTAACAAGTGCATTTTCAAGTACTTCTGCCTTACAGCCCCGAGGACCACTTGTTGATGCTACGTACCACTTGGCATTAAGTGCCGCCAGTGGCGCTAAGGTCTCTGCAATAGACTTATCTTTTAGCATGCCAACCACAATACGCATTTGGCTTACATCGTAACGATTTAGCCAATCTTGCATAGCTGTCGTCGCCTGTGGATTATGGGCAACGTCAACAACTACGAGGGGTGATTCACTAATAGTCTGCTGACGCCCGGGCATGGTGGTATTTTCAATAATATCTCTAACCACATGTTCTTCGGGCAGCAAGTCTAAAAGTTCTAGCGCGGCCAACGCAGTACTCGCATTTTGAAGTGGAATTTTAGGATAAGGTAGCGACGTATAACTATTGCTCTTCCCTCTCCAGCTCCACTCACTGTAATCACTTGCTACCACTGTTTCGAAATCTTGTGTAGCCCAACGTACGTTAGCTTGTAGCTCGTTAGCCACATCGTAAAGCGATGATGGAGGAAACAGTTCACCAACCACAGCATTGCCGTTTTTGCGCATAATACCCGCTTTTTCCCGAGCAATTTTTTCGCGGGTATTACCAAGCCAATCTTGATGGTCAAGATCGATAGTCGTAATAACAGCTAGATTGGGATCAATAATGTTGGTGGCATCCAAACGTCCGCCTAGGCCTACTTCAAGAATGACCACATCAACAGCCCATGACTGCATCATTTTCATGGCAGCCAGTGTACCGAACTCAAAGTAAGTTAGAGTAATAGGTTCGCCACCCGTGTCTTTTCGCGCGCTTTCAACAAACTCAAATGCATTTACAAATTCATCGGCAGGCGGTAATTCGCCGTTGTAACGCACGCGTTCACGATAGTCGGTTAAATGGGGTGAACTGTATACCGCAACACTTTTGCCTTGCGAAAGCATGGCCTGCTCAAGTAAGCGGCACGTTGTGCCTTTACCGTTTGTGCCTGCAACAGTAATAACCAAAGACTGGCTAAGTGAAAGTGCCATGGCATTGGCCACTTCTTTCACTCTGTCTAGCCCCATATCGATGGCGCTAGGATGAATAGATTCTAGGTAGGATAACCACTGGCTCAGGCTTTTTTGCGAAGATGAAGACGCTGAAGCGTTTTCTGCGTGTGGCGCTGAGCCAGTATTTAGATTGTTTTCGTTATTCACTAATTCTTATAATGCAACTTAACCAACAGGCTGTGTAATCTATCACGCATATCTCTGCGGTCAACAATCATATCAATTGCACCTTTCTCAACAAGGAACTCACTGCGTTGGAAACCTTCAGGCAGCTTTTCTCTTACTGTTTGTTCGATTACGCGAGGACCCGCAAAGCCGATTAGCGCTTTTGGCTCGGCTACGTTTACGTCACCAAGCATTGCCAAACTTGCAGATACACCACCCATTGTAGGGTCTGTAAGTACACTAATATAAGGCAGGCCTTTCTTACTCATTTTAGCAAGCGCTGCAGATGTTTTAGCCATTTGCATTAGCGACATCAGTGCTTCTTGCATACGCGCACCGCCACTAGCACTAAAGCAAATAAGCGGCATATCGTTTTCTAAGCATGCATTAACAGCAGCAACGAAGCGAGCACCTACAACCGATGCCATTGAGCCGCCCATAAACGCAAACTCAAAACACGCAACCACTACCGGCATACCTTTTAGCTTGCCCTGCATTACCACTAGCGCGTCTTTCTCGTTCGTTGCCTTTTGTGCTGCAACGATACGGTCTTTATAGCGCTTAGAGTCTTTAAACTTAAGTACGTCTTGCGGCTCGTGCTCTGCACCTAACTCAACGCGATCGCCATCATCTAGGAACGCATCGATACGGCGGCGTGCCGTAATACGCATGTGATGGTCACATTTAGGGCAAACTTCCTGAAGTTTTTCCAGTTCGCTCTTATACAGCACTGCTTGGCATGAACCACACTTCGTCCAGATACCCTCTGGTACGTTACCTTTGGTTGATGTTTGCGTGCGAGGAAGAATTTTTTGAATCCAGCTCATGGAAATTGAATCCTTTGTTTTTTGTTTGCCGACCGTGACGATTGATGTTTGTTCATACTTGTGGCCAACAACACATTAATTTTTTAAGTTTCATACTGTATTACAAAGAAAAAATACGTAACACAATAGAACAGCTACCTAATATAGCGCGCTATTAGACCACAATACAACGAAATGGAAAAAACAAAACTGGTCTTAGAAGTTGGCAAGGGATGATTTGAAGATACATGCTTCAATACAACCTGAGTTAACTGCTAGATAATGTGCAACTAACTCAGATTGAAAAATTTAAAGACGAAGGTAGATAGATTAGGCCTCTGGAAGGAATAGCGGCCCTAAAGGCGGTTTAGGCAAACCGTGCTCGTCAGGGTATGTGACGTCAACCAAGTACAACCCATTTGGCTTCGCCGTAGCTGCAGATTTACTTCTGTCTTTCAGGCTTAACAAGTGAGCTATCCAATTTACATCTTGCTCCCCTGCCCCAATCTCAACAAGCGCGCCCGTGATATTGCGAACCATATGATGCAAGAAAGCATTGGCGCGAATATCGATAATAACGTATCGCCCTTGGCGATATACGCTTACATCAGTAACGTTGCGAAATGGTGTTTTACTTTGGCAAAGCGCTGCGCGAAAAGAGGTAAAATCTTGTTCGCCTAGCAAGGCTTGTGCGGCAACATGCATTTTTTTCTCGTCTAATTCGCGGTGGATATGGGTAACCCCGGAATGGAGAATAGCAGGACGCATTTTCGCATTATGAATAACGTAACGATAGCGGCGATGGGTAGCAGAAAAACGTGCATGGAAGTCATCGCTGACGTTCTTTGCCCAGGTAACAGCAACAGAGTTAGGCAGATTCGCATTTACGCCGAGTGTCCAAGCGCGCTCTGAGCGTGGTGCATCACAGTTAAAGTGAACCACTTGCCCAGTAGCGTGTACACCAGCATCGGTACGTCCAGCGCACTGCACTTCAATGGGTTCGTTGGCTACTGTCGATAGTGCCTTTTCAAGATGTTCCTGAACACTTGGTACTTCACGCTGGCGTTGCCATCCGTATACAGCAGCACCGTCGTATTCAATCCCTAAGGCAATTCGCCCCATATCTGTATTACCCCGTTTCTGAAAAGGCGCTAAGTGTAGTCATGTCGCTTGCAACATGCAATGCCGCTAATACGCAAAACTCTTTTAGGTCATAGAAAATAAATGTACATCACCTAAAACAAAAACGGCCTGTATATCTTGTAAATATACTGGCCGTCCAAAATCTCAAACGAGAGCGCGGTTATGCGCATAAGAGCAAACTACTTAAGCAATATTCGCTAAAATCGATGCGGCTTCCTGTTTTTGCTCTTCGCTACCCTCTTTCATTACTTCTTCAAGCAACTCTTTTGCAGCGTCCACATCGTCCATTTCAATATAAGCGCGAGCTAAGTCCAGGTTAGCGTTCTGCCCTGCGTCTTTATCTATATCAATCACCGTATCTTCATCAGATACACCTGTGAAGTCAGATAAACTTACATCAAGATCTAGTGCTTGGCTATCCGGGTCAATAGCGTCTGCATCATCGCCATCGTCCATTAAAGCCTCTACATCAAGGAAGTCTTCTGGTGGCGTTTGCGCGTCACTTTCACTATCGACATCACTAAGTAAGGCGGCAAGATCTAAATCAGGGTTATCGAGTTTAAGATCATCCTCTTGAGCCTTTTCAGTCTCAACGGATTGAGCCTCTTGTTCGTCCTCTTCAATTTCAGTTGGCGTGGCAATATCCAATTCCACATCATCTGGAATTTCAAGGTCGTCTAATGCAAGTTCCGCATCATCTTCTTCAAGGGCGAAAGTATCTTCGTCGTCTTCTTGCTCAGACTCAAAAGCACCATCTTCGTCTAGCTCAAAGGTTTCATCTTCTTCGTCTAGTTCAAACGTATCATCGCTTTCGTCGAATCCAAGGTTGTCGTCACTCCCTTCTAACTCGAATGTGGCTTCATCATCTTCCAGCTCAAGTTCGAAAGTATCTTCACTCTCTGCTGAAGATGCTTCTGGATCCTGACCGTCGTCATCACTTTCAATTTCACTGGTGTCGACATCACTTGTATCAACAATAGCGTCTGACTCAAGACTTTGAAGAAGCTCATCGAATTCCGCACTGTCAAGATCGTCAAGAATCTCGTTGTCGTCTACATGGTCATCGTCACCGGAAGCAGACAACCAGTCGTCAAGGCCTGGAACATCGTCAAGTTCGTTAAAGTCTTCTTCGCTGTTCTTATCTGAATCGCTTTGGTTTAAATCAGTTTCTTCAGGTGAGCTCGATTCTTCAGCAGCACTAGATTCTGATGATATTTCGTCACCTTCATCTTCACCGTCAATTTCTTGCTCTAATTCAAAGCTTTCTACTTCGTCATACGCAGCGTTTAACAGGCTGTCGTCGTATTCATCACTGTCTTCTGCTGAAGCATCTTCCGCTGGCTCTGTTGGCGCTGAGGGCTTTTCCTGCGCTGATGGCTCTTCCGTATCCATCTGACTGAACGAAGGAATATCATCCATCATCTGTCTTTCAAACGCTTCAATAGCGTCATCTAGTGGATCGTCTGACGTTTGCCCTGCCTTTTCTTCAGCGTCTTCATCGACAGCGTCGAGCTCTGGCTCTAAGCCTGTTTCTGGCTGTAGTTCTGCCTCGGCTTCCGTTTCTAGCTCTACTTCATCTTCCGAGTCGGTTTCAGGCTCAGCTTCGAATTCTAGCTCTGATTCTGGCTCTGGCTCAGATTCAAGTTCCGCCTCTAATTCAGGCTCAATCTCAGTGTCTTGTTCTGCACCTACTTCAGTGCCAAACTCTGGTTCACCTTCGGCTTCCGCCTCTAGCTCTACTTCATCTTCCAAGTCGGTTTCAGGTTCAACTTCAGTTTCAGGTTCAACTTTTTCTTCTGGTTCCTGGTCTTGTTCTGTTTCAGAATCGATATCCTGTTCTACTTCAGATTCAAGCTCAGGCTCAGGCTCAGCTTCAAATTCAAGCTGTGACTCCGTCGCTGGTTCAGACTCAAGTTCCGTTTCTAGTTCAGGCTCAATCTCAGCGTCTTGTTCTGCTTCTACTTCAGTGCCAAGTTCTGGCTCTGAATCTAGTTCTGACTCCGTTTCACCCTGGGATTCTGTGTCTAACTCTACTGCATCTTCCGAGGCGGCTTCGTGCTCAGCTTTTTCTTCTGCTTCTTGGTCTAGTTCTGTTTCAGAATCGAAATCCTGTTCGAATTCAGATTCAGAATCAGCTTCAAATTCTAGCTCTGATTCCGGCTCCGGCTCAGACTCAAGTTCCGCTTCTAGTTCAGGCTCAATCTCAGCGTCTTGCTCTGCTTCTACTTCAGTGCCAAGCTCTGATTCTAGTTCTGACTGCGGTTCACCTTCGGCTTCCGTCTCAAGCTCTACTTCATCTTCCGAGTCAGCTTCTAGCTCAGCTTCTGGTTCTGACTCAAACTCGACCTCAGGTTCGAACTCTGCATCTGTTTCATCATCTGGTTCTATTTCAGACTCAAGCTCAGAAAGTAGCTCGTCTGTCAGCAAATCTACATCTTCACTGCTTTTAGATTCTTCAGCTTCTAGTTCAGCAAGCAACTCATCAGTTAGCGGGTCGCTAAAATCATCTTCGCTTGCATCTTCTTCATCGCCTTCAGGCGTTTCAAGATCTACGTCTTCTTCGTGAGCTTCAGGACTAACTTCAGGCTCGCCATCTAACTCTGCTTCAAGCTCTGCAAGTAGTTCATCAGTAAACGGATCATCAAAATCACCTTCCTCATCGGATTGAGTAGGTAAATCGCTAGAAGCGCTTTCATTAAGCTCTTCATCAGCTGAAGGCTCTTGATCCGCTGAAGGCATTTGAACCGCTGAAGGCTCTTCAGCAAGCTCATCTTCCGCCTGTAGCTCAGCAATAAGCTCATCGGAAAGAGGGTCACTGAAGTCCGCGTTAGTTTCGATTTCGTCGGTGACTATTTCGTCTAAATCGTCGGTAATGGCATCAAGACTCTGAATAGACTGCGGCGACGGCGAAGAAGTTGTTATTTCTTCCTCAAGATCATCCTCGTCTTCGTCATCTTCTTCACCTAGGCCACCCATCATTTCGATTTGCTCAATTTCATTTAACAAATCGTCGGTGATTTTATCTATTTCTTTATTTTGCTGATTAATCTCGTCGTCGAGCTTGCTCAACATATCCTCATTGATAAGGTCGTCATTGCTGTCTAGCTCATCAGTAAGACCTGCATCAACGCCGTGCTCTTCTAGCAAATCGTCAATACTGATTTCAGGCTTATCGTCCTCATCTTCTACGGTTGGCAAAGAAGAAACACTTTCTGTTTCTTCGCCAGCGTCAGATAAATCATCAACCGAGCTGGCAAGCAACGCGTCGATATCGTCTTCATCAACATTGTCAGATTCAGCGGTACCGTTGACCTCAGCCAGTATGTCGTCAGGGTCTATGTCGCCCGACTCATCTAGCTCATCACTCTCAAGTTCTGCCGCGTCTTGGCTTTGTACATCATCAAGCAAGTCATCAATGTCAAAATCATCGTCATCTGTCGATGCCGCCTCGTCAGCAACTTCCGTCTCTGGCTCGCTTTCATCGGCAGAATCTTCATCAAAGATGTCGTCATCCCCTGACAGGTCGAAGCCTTCAAGGTCGTCAGTGTCGTTTTCGTTTAATACTTTATCTGACAGGTCATCGTCATCAAACAGACTATCTAGTTCACTTTGATCAAGCTCATCATCGCCAGCTTCAAACAAGTCATCACTGCCATCGTCTGGCACCAACATGTCGTCTTCAAGGTCAGCGAAGGTTTCTAGTTCGTCATCTAGGCTTTCTTCTAAATCTGAGGTAAGTACGTCATCAAGTAGGTCGTCGTCATTGAACAAGTCATCATCTGACAACTCTGCTTTATCATCAAAGTCAGGGGCCAGTGCACTTGAAAGATCGCCAATGTCAGAATCAGGTACCGGCACTTCATCGTTATCGGCTGTAATCGTAGGTCCAGCCGCAGGCGCTTCGTCAGGCTTACTATTACGTTTTAGCAGCCACAGGATAAGGCCACCTACTAACAATAGTGACAGAATTGCAGAGCCTATGATTAGACTGAGTGGGCTGGTAAGTGCGCTTAAAAACGAAGACTGCTTTTCTGCTTCGCGCTGCGCTTGCTCGGCCTTGATCATGTCGAGCAATTCTTGCTGAAGCGCCACTTGCATATCAAGTTGGCTCTTAACATCACCTTCCACTTGTCCACGCAAGGTTTCTACCTCACCATTAACGGCCTCAACACGCTCGTACAAGCGTCTGTTTTCGTTAAGAATCGCTTCAACATTCTCAAGTGAGGCTGCAAACTGCATACGCAGTTCGTCGAATTGTCGGGTTTGCTCCTGATCCAAGCGAGTGATTTTCTGCTCAATATCAGTTTGGGTTTGCGTTAAGTCTTGTTGATTTACTAGAGGCGATGCGGGCTTGATGTTTCTTACGCTACTGCCAGGTTTATTAAGCATTTCAGCAAATGCTCTATCATCCTGCTCAGCACGCATCTGGGCTTTTTGCTTATCAATTCTAGCGATATATCGCTCTGATGGTAACTTTAATACCGCACCATCAACTAATAAATTTAAATTGCCGTTTTCAAATGCGTTTGGATTGAGCTCGTAAATGGCGGTCATAACCTGATATACGCTCAGGTTATTGTTTTGGCGATAGCGCTCAGCAATACGCCATAAGGTATCGTTGGCGTCGATAGGGCCATATTCTAGGCCTGAATACTGGTCAGTTGCGTCTTTGGGACCTTTTAAGAAGGTAGCGCGTTCTTGTGCATCTACAGTGATAATAGGGCCAGACAAACAAAGTGTTAGTAAAAGTAAGCCCGTCAAATGCAATTTCATAGCAGTCCTATATGCCCTCAAGCGTCTTTACCACCCGAGACGTATGGGCGGATTTTCTAGCCAATCAGTACGGAAGAAAATATTGGCTTTTATTTTTATTCTTAAGCCACCTTGAAACCATTAATAATCAAGCTAGCGTTTTACAGTCTTTATGAACTTAGCAGTAAGATTTATTTGCGCTTTTTAGAGTTCTTACCCTTCGCCTAAGTGTCTGACTGAGTATTGTTTTTAACGTTGTTCTATTCCTAACTTTACAAACTATAAACCAGTTATTAAGGGTGATCTAGTTAGACAGTAGTATTGAAGCGCTCTAATGCTCAAATTTTCGCTAAAAACCGTCATTCAGTAGCTTAGAGTGCTGTCTTTCTATCCCGTTGAATAGTGCCGCTTCATTGCAACAGGTAATGCCCCTTTCATTGCGTATCGGCAAGCACAGAAAAATGTTTACCTTTTCCTGTGCTTATCCGATTAATCAGAGGCTGTGTCTCTGTAGAATACTTACAAGTAGTCGCGAATAAGTGTCTCAGCAATTTGAATGCTATTTGTCGCTGCACCCTTTCGAATGTTGTCTGACACTACCCATAGGTTTAAACCACAAGGGTGAGTAATATCATTCCTGATACGCCCTACATGCACAATGTCGTTGCCGCTAGCACTGCTTACTTGCGTTGGGAATTGCTCATTGCCGTCGTAAACTGTTACGCCTGGCGCATCGGCTAAAAGCTCTTTAACATGCTGCGCGTCTATTGGCGAACGCGTTTCAAGGTGAATAGCTTCAGCATGCCCGTAGAAAACCGGTACACGCACAGCCGTCGCATTTACCAAAATACTCTGATCGCCCATGATTTTTTGGGTTTCCCACAGCATTTTCATTTCTTCTTTGGTGTAGTCGTTGTCTTGGAATACGTCGATTTGAGGTATGACATTAAAGGCAATTTGGCGACTAAACGATTCTGGTTTTACTTCACGTGCGTTTAGCAAACCTGCGGTTTGTTTAGCCAGTTCTTCCATGGCTTCTTTACCGGCACCAGAAACTGACTGGTACGTGCATACATTAATACGGTCAATACCAACCGCGTCTTGAATAGGCTTAAGTGCAACCAACATTTGAATGGTTGAGCAATTTGGGTTCGCAATAATGTTTCTATTGCGAAACTCTGCCAGTGCATGGGCGTTAACTTCTGGCACCACAAGTGGGATATCTGGCTCGTAACGAAACTCTGAAGTATTGTCGATAACAATACAGCCTTCCTCTGCCGCTAGCGGAGCAAATTTTGCAGAAATGCTGCCTCCAGCTGAGAAAAAGCCAAATTGCACTAATGACCAGTCGAAATCATCAGCATCTAATACTTCAATGTCTTCGCCTTTAAACGACACGGTACTACCTGCTGAACGTTTACTGGCAAGCGGATACAAACGGTTTACCGGAAAGTCTCGCTCTTCTAATAGTTCAATCATGGTTTGGCCCACTAAACCTGTGGCGCCAAGTACCGCTACGTCAAACGCTTGCGACATAATGCTTTTTGCTCCTAATGTAAAAATAACTAAACCAGACTTACGTGAAAGCCCAGTTTGGTGAATGTATCTTGGATTTGCTTACTGGTGTTTTTTGGCAAGTGTAACGCATAGGCGCTGCACTCGCGACGCACTCTGTATTGCTTACGCAATGTAGAGAACGTATTTGCAATGTGTGTCTCTGGCGTTTCATTATGGCCTGACGCAAACGCATTTCGCGTTATCTTATCGTCAATAGCTACATCATACACATCGTGGAATACGGCAATGAGATCATCAACAGACAACCGCGTTGCCTCTGGCGAATTTAACTCAGCTTTGATCGGGTTGGTTTTCTCTAAAAAGTCGCTAAGCAATTTATCTGGGGCTTTGCCCACTACGTCACAAATTTGCTCGTAAATCATTTGCGTACCGCGCACTTTGCCTTCTACAGAGTGCCCCGCAATATGTGGTGTAACGAACCAAACATAGTCAAATAATGCTGTATTTATGGCAGGCTCATTGTCGAATACGTCGAGTACCACCGTTGGCGGTTTTTCCCATTGAAGTACGCTAAGTAGTGCCACTTCATCAATAACCTCACCCCGGCATGCATTTATAAGCAGCTGGTTTGACGTTAATCCTTCCAGAAACGCTTCGTCTATCATCTGATATGTAGGATATTCGCCGCCTTTAATAAAAGGCACGTGAAGCGAGATAACATCGCACTTTGCTATTTGCGCTAAGTCTACAAATGACTGACCGTTATGCTCCTTCTTACCAGATTTTGTTAGCGCTCGCTGTAGCGGCGGGTCATACAGACAGTGTTTAACGCCAATTGCCATTAAAATTCTTGATAATGCAGTTCCCACATTACCAGCACCTACTATTCCCACTGTCGCATTATATAAATCGAGCATTTGGGCTTTTTGCGCGTGCAGCAAAACACTCAACACGTACTCGGCAACCGCTACGGCATTACAGCCTGCTGCACTGCTGTGCATAATACCCACGCTATCTAAATGCGTTTTATCTAAATGATTGGTCCCCGCCGTTGCCGTAGTAACAAACTTGAGCTTGCTAGCGCTGGTCAGCAGTTCAGGGGTAACCTTGGTGGTAGAACGTAGCGCAAGAATATCTACATCGCGCAGCATTTCAGGCACAAGAGATTGCCACGCATAGGTTTCAATCTCACCTACGCTATTAAGGTAATCGGTGCCAAACGGAATAGTATCTTCAAGAAGTATTTTCATGGCGCTAAGTGTACCTTAACTTAGGCTTTTAGTAACCAAGCGCCCTTGATTTATCTTATCGGTGATTCGTTTAATTTACGTCATTTTGATGCACGTTTGGCCGCAACATTAAAGAGACGGCCGAAGTTCATACAATTCTTTAAAACGGGAACGCTTAGAGCAAACCGCTTTAGCTCACGTTTTTTGTCCACTTCATCCTTTGCGAACGTGGTATTGGATAACGTTAACTTTAAATAGTTACTTGTCGTAACCAGGGAAACGGCGTTCAACGCGTCGTTTAATACCCGGCCATGCTAACGAACCACCAGCCTGCCGAGTGACTTGATCGGCTTGTGTACGAATGCCATCTAGAATTGCCGAATGAATTGGAATAAGCGGCTTGCCTGTGGCCTGCGCTTTTAACTGAATTTCACAGGCGCGCTGCATGATAAACATAAACAAAAAGGCATCGGGAATATTGTCTGCACAGGTTAAAAGCCCGTGATTGCGCAAAATCATAAATTGGGTATCGCCAAGGTCGCGAACCAATCGCACTTTTTCTTCTGGATTCAACGCCACGCCTTCGTAGGCATGATAGGAAAGCGACGCCAGCGGAAAAAGCGATTGCTGCGAGTATGGCTGCAACCCTTCTTCTAAAATGGATACCGCCACACCTTCTGCTGTATGCAAATGCAACACACATTTGGCATCGTCTCTAGCCTCATGAACAGCGCTATGAATAGTAAAACCTGCTGGGTTAATGTCGTATTCACTTTCCATTACTTTGTTACCGTGAAGATCAACTTTAACCAAGCTTGATGCAGTAACTTCATCAAACATTAAACCGTAGGGATTAATCAAGAAATGGTGGTCAGGCCCAGGAACACGAGCAGAAATGTGAGTAAAAATAAGGTCGTCCCAACCATACATAGCGACTGCACGATAACATGCGGCTAGATCAACACGGGTTTGCCATTCTTCACTGCTAACTTTCGACTTTACTGAATCTGTCATAGCTTTACTCTTTTAACGTACAAATTAATTTCATTTGAGGCGGGTGCCCTAGGTGGAAGGCTCGATACCTTGAACGTTTCAATGAAACTTCCACTTACTTTCTCTTACCGCCTACATTACGCGCAGTAATTGCTATACACTGTCGGATATACGACATTGTAAGAAATTTGTTAAATGGAAAAATTTAAACCTGTTCTCGCTAGCTCTACTTGGTTTGGCGCGCTCCCACCCTATTTGCAGGAAGCCATGTTCGACAAGATGCGCCTAAAACACCTAAAAGCAGGGCAGCAACTTCATGCCAAAGGTGAAGACGGTGTCGGTTTTTACGGCGTATGCGAAGGCCGTTTAAGAGTTGTCACTGTGGGCGTAGATGGTCGCGAAATGCTATTTGCGCTACTGGGCCCCGGCACCTGGTTTGGTGAGATATCGATGTTTGACGACCTCCCTCGTACTCACGACAACTTCTGCGAGACAAATTGCACGGTGGCGATTATTCAAAAGAACGCGTTTAAAGCACTGCTTGAGCAATATCCTGAACTCTACCCGCATTTTACTCGCCTTTTATGCACGCGAGTGCGCAGCGCGTTTCAGTTTATTGACTCAAGTGCGGGTCTTAGCCTTAAGCACCAGCTTGTAAAACGGCTTTTAATGCTTACCACCAGTTACGGTCAGCATTTGCCCAAACATAACGCGATTACACTTACGCTTTCGCAAGAGTCTTTAGCGCAAATGATAAATAGCAGTAGGCAGACGGTGAACCAGTTATTAGGTGAACTTCAACAAGAAGGTTTGGTAAAACGGCATTACGGGAAAATCACTATTCCCGAACCAGATACCTTGTTTAGTCGTTATCAGTTTATTTGACTTGGCACTTTCGCCACATTACTGGGCCTTCCCTTTATATTTCAATCGCATAGATGTATAGAGTATTTAATCTGTTGATGAAGTCCCCTAATGACGAAAATGCCGTCATCGACTTTTTTATAGAAGACCATGTGCCTATGAACTGGCAGTTGAAAGTAAGTCTTTCTGATATCCTCAGCTGAAGTACCGATACTAGGGTTTTCCGCCAGAATAACTAGAGCTTCGTGGAGGGCAACAAGATAGGCTTCAGCTTGAGTTACGCCATGAATATTGGCTGAATAATCGTAAATCCCAGAGATATCTTCCTCTGCTTTATTGGAGAGGATATATTTATTCATTCTGAGGCTCGAGTTTTCTTAGCTTGAATAATATCTAAAACATTCTTATCACTTTTCCCACTCAATTCACCTTCTATGAGAGCTAAGCTAATTGCCTCTCGCTCACTCTGATTGCGACGCACTAAATCGCGAATATAATCACTAGCATTAGCATATTTGCCAGTTTTTACTTGTTCATCAATCCACGTACGCATTTCGTCAGGAAGCGACACATTTAAAGTTGCCATTGTCTATTTCCGAATGTCCACCATTTGCAAATTATGGCAAACATTGACAAAGATTGCCGATTGAGTAATGAAAGTTGGTTTAACCGATAGCTCAGAGCACTTAGTTAAACGACAAATTTAGCGTCACTCGAAACACTGCGCTTAATAAAAATTTGACATTCTGCTTCACGGACAAAACACACAATTACAATCGCTTAAGCGGCCGCTTCTGAAAACACAGGTTTTATTTAAAAAATACCAATAAAAAAAGGGCGTAAACACAAGCACCCACGGTGCTCAGGTTTACGCCCTTTTGTTTTCTTTGAAACTTCTTAACTGAAGCTAAAAAAGCTTACTGGTTCAAGCGGTTTTAATTAACCGTTGTAACGCTGCATAACAAGCGTTGCGTTAGTGCCGCCGAAACCAAAGCTGTTAGACATAATAGTGTTTAACGTTGCTTCACGTGCTTGGGTAACAATATCTAGCCCTTGTGCTGCATCGTCCAGCGTGTCGATGTTAATTGATGGCGCGATAAAGTTATTTTCCATCATCAACAAGCTATAGATAGCTTCGTTTACACCCGCCGCACCTAGTGCGTGCCCTGTCAGTGATTTAGTTGCACTAATAGGTACGCCCGCTTGGCCAAACACTTCTTGAATAGCCGCAAGTTCTTTCACGTCACCTACTGGCGTTGATGTGCCGTGGGTATTTAAGTAATCGATAGGCGCATCGATATTTTGCATTGCCATCTTCATACAGCGAATTGCGCCTTCACCCGACGGTGCAACCATGTCGAAACCGTCTGATGTAGCACCGTAACCTACTACTTCGCCGTAGATTTTTGCGCCGCGAGCAAGCGCGTGCTCAAGTTCTTCAACAACAACCATACCGCCGCCGCCAGAACTTACAAAGCCGTCGCGTGCTGCGTCATAAGTACGTGATGCCACAGCAGGATTGTCGTTATATTTAGAGCTTAGTGCGCCCATAGCATCGAATTGGCTTGATAGTGACCAATGTAATTCTTCGCCACCACCGGCGAATACTACGTCTTGCTTACCAAGCTGAATAAGCTCTAGCGCATTACCAATACAGTGGGCACTAGTTGCACACGCAGAGGCAATTGAATAGTTCACGCCGCGAATTTTAAACGGTGTTGCTAAGCAAGCCGATACCGTAGATGCCATACAGCGGGGAACCATGTATGGACCAACACGCTTAACGCCTTTTTCGCGAAGAATATCAGCAGAAAGCACTTGGTTTTCAGAAGACGCGCCACCTGAGCCAGCAATAATACCTGTACGCTCGTTTGAAATGTCGCTTTCTTCTAAACCAGAGTCTGCAATGGCTTGTTGCATCGCCACGTATGCGTAGCCTGCCGCATCGCCCATAAAGCGCATAGCTTTACGGTCAATATGGTCTTTCAAATCGATGTCGATGTTGCCCCAAACTTGGCTGCGAAGGCCCATTTCGGCGAACTGTTCTGAAAATGTAATTCCAGACTTACCCGCTTTAAGTGAAGCAAGTACGTCTTCTTTATTTACGCCGATGCTTGATACGATACCAAGACCGGTGATAACTGCTCTTCTCATAGTTTACCCTTTGCGTTGTTGCGGCTTATGGTAACGATTTTGAATGGTAAAGTGGTCTGCTCTGCCAATTGCCATACTCAAATTTGCTAAACTTCAGCGTTGCAGTACCTGTTTCAATTCTGGGCTTATGTATATAAACAGGTAGTTTCCCACTTCCCTTCTTTTTCGTTTCTTCCGTCTTTGTCTAAGCTTTCTTGTTCAGAATATTTCCAATGTAGCACGAGTGCACAGGGTCATGACCAGCGTTAATTTATACCTTCACAAAACCTTCAAAATAGCTTTAGCGGTTTCTTTTATTAAGTAAATTGGGCTCTAAGTTTGTTCTTAAATATTTTACCCGTATCTTCTCTGGGCAGAGTATCGAGCATTTGCAACATTTTAGGCCACTTGAACCGCGCCAGTTTGCCATCTAAATACCCATGTAGCGCATCAATCGACAGCGCGTTGTCGGGTGAGCATTGAACAGCCACCACCACTTTCTCGCCATACTCAGCATCAGACACACCGAATACCGCGCAGTCTGCAACCTCAGGCATTTCGATGATGACGCTTTCTATTTCAGCAGGAAATATATTGGCGCCACCTGAGATGATCATGTCTTTTTTTCTATCGCAAATATATAAGTAGCCATCTTCGTCCACATAACCCATATCACCTAATGTCGTGAATTCACCAACATGTAAGTCGCTTTGCGTGCCCGTAGTATTGGTATATTTGAATGGCGCGAACATGGAAAGGTGCGCATATATAACGCCAACACCACCTACTTCGCACTCCTCTTTATCGTCGCTCAGTATTTTAATCGCGGCACCGGGAATGGGCTTACCCACAGAATTTGGCTTATCTAATGCTTCTTGAGATGAAATTAGGGTCATAAAGCCTAATTCACTAGCACCATAAGATTCATAGAAAATTGGACCAAACCAGTTAATCATTGCCTCTTTCACATCGCTTGGCAGTGCGGACCCGGTTGATAAGGCAAATCGCAAGCTTGAAGTGTCGTATTTGCTTCTTATCGACTCGGGCAGTTTAAGTAGCCTCACCATCATAGTGGGAACAATATAGGCGTGAGTCAGCTTAAACCGCTCTATGTCTTGTAAAAAGCGTTCGGGGTCGAATTGAGGCTCAATGTATACATCAATATTACCCGCTGCTAAACAGCAGAGCGTAAGCGCGTGCGGTGCACTGTGATAAAGCGGTGCCGAGACGAAAAAGCGATCACCTATTGATAGCTGCATTAACGCTTCAGACAGCCCTTTAAATATTAAATAAGGGTCTGGCCGCGTTAGGTCTTCATCTCGCTTAATACCTTTGGGTTTTCCGGTGCTGCCAGATGTGTAGGGAAACATGCCCTTAAAGCGTTTTGGCGATTCATCGTGGCGCGTTGCGTTTGGGGCAGCTAATAGCGTATCAAGACACTGGTACTGTTCCCCAGTTTTCGCCTCTGATGCTAACAGTGAATTATCTGTTAAATGATAGCGCTCTAAAATGCTTTCCGGCGTTTTAATCGTGTATATCACTGACAAGGTGGAAACTTGTAATAAGGTTTGGCGGTCATTCTCCCCCTTTAATAAATCGCGATGAGCGAACAGTGCTTTAGCGCCACAGTCGTCTAAAATAGGCAAAAGTTCGGCAACGGGGCTGTGCCAATTAAGCAGAACATAGCGCGAACCCACATATCGGCATGCCTCTACTATTTCGAATATATCGACGTGGTTTCGCATAAGAATAGCTACCACATCGTTATCGCACACACCTTGCTCAGCCAGTGCACGTGCGATGATACGTGCACGATCATCCATTTCGTTTCTAGTGCGTTTGCAAATGCTTTGACCACATTGGTGAAACACGCCCGCCATACCTTCTCCCTGAACTATCCTCAATAGACTTAGCGCTAAATTTAACAAAATATTTACAACAACAATTAAATAAACGTATTGTTTTTACTGATAGATTGTTATTTGCAGAAGCAATATGAAAAGAAGAGTTTTAAGCAGGCACAAACTTTTGCGGAAAAACAAAAAGGTGACAGGTAGAATACGCAGCCAAACGTTCGAAATTTAGATAAAACTGAAGATTGCTGTGTTATTAAAAAAGCCAAGAACCATTGCTCTACGCATTTTCCAAAGTGCGGTCCCCCGACTTTCTTTCGTAGTGGCTGCCTTTATCATTGCTTCTGCAGCGACTATCTCTGCAACAGCTGCGCCTATCGTCCTCCCCGCGCTACCAGAGCCAGTTTCAAACAATGCCGTAGCTTCTGTAACCATAGACGACACGCAATATATATTTAGTTTTATGGGGCTGGGCAAAGTCAAGACCCATAAAGACGTGCACAACCGTGCTTGGCAGCTTCCTATTGATAGCAAAGATAAACCTTTGCAGTGGCAAGCCCTTCCCCCAGTTCCATCCAGCCTTGCACTAAAAGGTCGTTTGGCTTCCGTAGCAGTGGGCGTTAATGACAGCGTTTATATTTTTGGCGGTTACACGGTTGATGAAGATCACAATGAGATTAGTACGCCAGATGTTTATAAATACGCTCCTGTAACAGGGGAATATAAGCTATTAACGCCTATGCCCGTGCCTGTTGATGATGCAACTGCTTTAGTTTACCAAGACCGTTACGTGTACTTAATTTCTGGCTGGCACAACGATGGGAACGTAAACCTTGTGCAGGTTTACGATACGCAAACCGGCCAATGGCAACAGGCGAGCCCTTTTCTTGGCAGTCCGGTATTCGGGCAAGCTGGCGGCATCGTTAACAGCACTATGGTAATATGTGACGGCGTATCAGTAACACCTCACAGCGATAAACGCCGCAGCTTCGCGCCAGAAACTGCCTGCTTTAAAGGTGATATTGACAAGGAAAATCCATTCAAGATTGATTGGCGTACGCTTGACCATCCAACGGGTACTGCGCGCTATCGCATGGCGGCAGCGGGCGATAAGGCCACGAATAAAATCTATTTTGTGGGCGGTTCAACTAATCCGTACAACTACAATGGCATTGGCTATAACGGCGAGCCTTCAACTGCAGATGACGCCATCTGGATCTTTGATATTGCCGAAGAAACCTGGGCTATATCAAAAACAGATGCTGAAATACCTACAATGGATCACCGCGGGTTAATTAACGTTAATGGTTCGTGGAGCACCATTGGCGGTATGCTTGGCGCACAGCACGTGATCAGTAAAGTAATCCCGCACTTTTCAACACTCGCAGAAGTGTCTTGTTTATCTAAAAGGCAGACTAGCTCTGACGTTTCAAAACAAGCATCGGACGGGCAAGCTGATGAAGTAGTGAAAACTGCTACCAATTCAAAGTGCCAACACAGAAACGACATAAACGGAGAAAAATAAACAGTGAAATCTAAGCATGCACAGGTTCATTTTAATGAGAGCGGCACGCCTGTCGCCGACCATTTTGACGACGTTTATTTTTCTAACGACAGCGGAATTGATGAAACCCAACACGTTTTTGTTGCAGGCAACGACCTTGATGAGCGCTGGCAACAGTGGTGCAATCCTACTTTTGTCATCGCCGAAACAGGTTTTGGAACTGGGCTGAACTTTTTGGTCGCGATGCGTGCCTTTAACGAATTTAAAGCAGCAAACCCTGACCATCCGTTAAAGCGCCTGTATTTTATCACCACAGAAAAGTTTCCACTGCCTCAACAGGATATGCAGCGTGCGCTAGCAGCTTTTCCTGCTCTTAAAGACGAAGCGGAAGCACTCGCCTCACTTTACCCCATGGGCCTAGAAGGTTGTCATCGCCTTCATTTTGATAACCATTCAACCACACTCGACTTGTGGATTGGTGATGTTCACGAACTTCTACCTCAGTGGCATTCCCCTGTAAATGGCCTCATCGATGCCTGGTTTTTAGATGGTTTTGCACCCAGCAAAAACCCTGATATGTGGACAGATGCTCTGTTTAGCCAAATGGCTCGCTTGTCAAAAACCGGAACTACCTTTGGAACCTTTACCGCCGCAGGCATCGTAAAGCGTGGGCTAGCTGGTGTGGGTTTTACCATTAAAAAACGCAACGGTTTTGGCCGTAAGCGCGACATGCTGACCGGCGTTTTTAACCAAGACAATGAGAATGTGCAGCATAAACTTCGCCTACCTGCTGGCCCCTATTACAGGTACGCGAACGACAGTTTAGATAAAACAAGTAAAGTCGCAGTGGTAGGCTCCGGCCTTGCAGCAGCTACGGCATGCCTGGCTTTAGTAAAACGCGGCATTAACACTACTTTGTATTTTGATGGTGACACCCTTGCAAGCGGCGCTTCTGGCAACCCGCAAGGCGGCTTTTATCCGCAGCTCCATAGCGAAGCAAGTATTGCCAGCCGCATTCAGGCACACAGTTTTTTGTATGCTAGACAAGCCTACGACCACACTATTGAACATGCAAAAGCCTGTGGCCTAGCCGACGTTGCCCACGATTTCTGTGGCGTTATTCAACTAAGCTTTAACGACAAGGTAGCAGAACGCCAAAATAAATTGGCTGCTGCCGACGTATGGCCTGAAGCTTTGATCAAGCCGGTGAACAGCAAAGAAGTGAGCGATATCGCTAACCTAACTCTTCCCTACTCTGGCTTATACATTGGCTTGGGCGGATGGATTTCTCCTCCACAGCTAGTAGCGGCCATGATTGAAGAAGCACTTCAAAGTGGCAAACTCGAGCTGAAACCCAATCATACCTATGTATCTCATGAGGCAGTTGAGACAACAAAGCAGCAGGTGCGGATTCGTTTTAACTTAGATAGCGCTGAGAATGAAGAAGTTATTACTGCCGATCACCTTATCCTTGCCCTTGGTGCAGGTGCGGTAAACGCTAGCGATTTTGACAGCCTGTCCCTTCGCCCCGTTCGCGGCCAGGTTGAAGCTATTCCCACCCAAATGCCAATTGAACAGCTTAACACTGTGTTGTGTCACAAAGGCTATATGACACCTGTATTCGAAGGTCGGCACGCGTTAGGTTCAACCTACGTTAAAAACGACTTAAGTACCGATGTGAGAAGTGACGAAACTGAAATGAACCTCGCCACACACGAACAGGCGCTGGCAAACACCGACATCGTGCAAGCATTACAACATGACGGTAAAGCCAGAGCGGCTACGCGTTTAGGTTCACCCGACCACCAACCTGTTGTCGGTGCACTACATAATTTTGACTCATTAAAAGAACACTACACTATGCTAGGCGTGGGCAAACCGTTGACTAGCGCGCCAGTGTTACCAAGCAGCGTAGTTTCCACCCTTACTTGCTTAGGGTCGCGAGGGTTAACCACAGCGCCTTTAATGGCAGAGGTCTTGGTGAGCAGTCTATGTAAGGAGCCGCTACCTTTAAGCAACGATCTGCTTAATGCTGTAAACACAAGCCGCTTTATGACTCGCGAAGCAATAAGAAGTCAGGGTTAATAAACGGAGAGGTCTTTGTGAAACTTCTACTGTGCCTAGACACAAAAGATCGGACGTTTAGAGGATTTAAAGCGAACATGAAAGGAATTCGCTTTGAAAAAACAGAGCCCAATGGAAGTAAATGGCTAGTTTACGCTAGCCATTTTATTTAAATCCATCACGATAAACGCAGGAATGTATACGTTGGCGCTTGCCACCACTTGTTTATTTTCCAGCGACACGATACGGGCGTTTACGCGGACGCCTCTGTCATCTTCAATGATAGTGCCTGTTACAACATGGTCCATTTCAACCTGTTTAGCGAGTGCAGTACCATCTCGAGTAAGTACGAAATCGCCAATTGGCGTTACGGTAATGCCACCTGCAAGCTTAAAGTCGACAACCGCTAACCCAAAGTCTTGTAGCTCGGCTATTAGATACTCTGAAAGCTGATTGCCTAACACGGTGCTGTCGCTCAACGACTGATTAAGCCTCACAAAGCTCGCCACACCCACCATATCTTGCTGCGTAAGACGGGTTGCATTGTCCATTAACTCCATCGCAAGTTGCGAGGCGTAATCATTTAAGCGCTTATGCGTTTGTGAAGGTGAATAGCCATGATGTAGTGGGTCTTTATAGCCGGGTTCGACTTCCACGTGCTGTTGATATTGTCTATCGCGAGAATCTGGTGTGTACTCCAGCCCTGAGCGGCTTGGTACAGGCACTGGCTCGGCGTGATGAGTAATTTCACCGTCTTCACCTAACCAAAATGAGCCAATAGACTCTGTGCTAGTGCACCCTGTCATACATACACTCAGCATTACGCCAACGGCTGCCCAACTGCTTGACACAAGCTTCTTTGTAAACACCATGCTGAAACTCCTAGCCGCGACTTAGCTTAACGCCATCGCGCATACCGTTTTGCTGGCTACCGTCACTTGGAATAAGTGCATCTACTACGTAGAACGGCACTAACATTTGCGCAGTTGCCACAACTGCGCGCGACTCCATGCCCAAAATACGAGCGTTAACTAACACGCCACCTTGGTGCTTTGTCATCGTTCCGGTTAACACGTATTCAATAGGAAGGCTGCTGCTCAATTCCAGATAGTCTCGGCTTAATACAAAATCGCCATCGTCAGTAATGCGAATATACTCGGTGGCTTTGAAGTCGATAACCGGCACGCGGAATTTATGCAGTTCGTGAACAAAAGATTCCGCCATCTGACGGCCAAGCAAATCTGTTTTCTGCAAGTCAGTATCTAGTAGTGCGAAATGGGTTACACCAATAGGTGTCTTGTTATTCACATATTCCATATTGGCAATTAAGTCTTGCGCCATGTTCTTCACATAGTCGCCAATATGCTTGGTTAGAGGTCGACCTTTATACGCGCCCTGTACGCTCGAATACAAAGGAGGTTGACCGATAGCGCCGTACGCGTCCATACCCTGAGACTGGGTATCACTGGTATTTTCAACTGGGTTTGAGGGAGCGCGGTCGGCGGCAGTAATATCAATCACGTTCATGGCCGGGCGCTGAGGCGCTTGTTCGGCTACCTCTTCTTCCCCCATCATCATAGAACACCCGCTGACGCTTAGCAGTGAAGCACAAAGCGAAAGCGCCGCGTATTGATTTCGTCTTTTCATGGGGTTACCTCGTACCTTCAGTTCTGTATAACTTGCCGTTTCTGGTGGTTACTTGTTCTTCGCGCCAAAACAGTTCGGCAGGGAAAAAGCGTGTTGCTGCTGCGACAATGTTTTTATTTCTAGCGTTGATAATTCGAGCGTTAACCACCGCGCCAGACTCTTGGTAAACCATGGTGCCGGTAATATAAAAATCGACGCGCTCAATGTTGGAAAGCTGGTCGATATCGCGGGTTAATACTCTGTCGCTCTCGTTACTAACAATTATATCGTTCGAAAGCTTAAATTCTTGAGTAGAAAAGCCTCTTTTCGTGGCCTCAGTAATCATTCCTTGTTCAAGTTGATGGCCCAACAACATTAGCGGATGTTGATGGCCAGCACTGTATTTCATAGTATCAGCAGGTACAAAGCCAACTACCGCATAGCGAGACTGACGTGCTGGACCCACATCAGCAAAAAGTTCGTTTGCCAACATATAGGTATGGTATTCCACATTCCCCAATGCAGATACGTCGCTGGCATCGGTTTGCGCAAATTGACTCTTAGGTTCGTCAGATGAAGAGCAACCAGAGAGTAAGCCCATGAGAAGCGCGGTATATGCCAAGGCTTTCACGACTAAGCGACCATTTTCTGTCAGCAAAGCGTGAGAGACAGGTTTTGTCATACTTTTCATTACACGTGTCCAGTGAAAAACGTCAAATTTCTATCGGAAAGAAGCAAAAACTCATCGAAAAACAGTGATCAGCTACTACGCAAACCGACATTTTTAGTGCCTTTAAACATGCTTTTGCAAAATTCACACCAAAGAGAGGCTACAAGCAGCATTGACCGTTACATTGAAGGTTACATTGATAAAATTGCTGATAACCAAGTGACGTAAAGCGCCTAGTTTAAGGAGATATACCTTTCTCAGTGTTAAAAGAACTTGATGTTTATCGTCAGGCCGTGCATGAAAAGCGGAGGCGACTTGCCGCCTTAGGACAGAAAGCTGCCGATAATTAAATAGGCAATGATCACAATGCCAAGTGATCAAAAAAACTTGAGAACTCCCGGGACTCTCATGCCGCGTTAATGACCAAGTAGCTAAATAAACCTACACATGCCTAAACCTAAGCTCTGGCCATCGCGAGGTTTAAAGCCAAACTTAAGATAAAAGCTTTCTTTACCGTGCGCAGCCAACAAGCCAATGGTTGCGCCAGGTGCGCAGCAAGACTCCAAATGTGTAATCAACGTGTTCATTATTTTCGATCCCAAGCCTTTATTCTGATGTTCTGGATGAATAATGACGTCTTGAATATAAAAATACATTGCGCCATCGCCAATCACCCGACCACAGCCTACAAGGTTGTTGTCGAGGTAAATTGTTGCCCAAAACAACGAGGCATCAATACTTTTTTGAACAACCGATAAACACGGGTTACTCCATCCAATCAATTTTCTCAGACTGGTAAAGTCTTCAGCTGACGGAGGACTTTCTTTAACGGTGTAATTGGTATGCATCATTCGTCATTCCGCCCCTCGTTTTCGCAAAAGCTAGCTACCTAATTCGGTAATGTGAAGTAGTTCGCCCGACGGGCCCCATAGATAGAAAACACTTCCCCAATGTTGTTGCTCAATTGATGAAATTTTCGTTTTATGTAACGAGCGCGAGCACAAATCAAAAGCGTCCTGAATGTCTGCTACACATATTTGTAGCATAAAGTTATTCGCCAATTCAGGATTATAAAAGCGCTGAAGAAAGAAGAGACAATCACCATTTTCAAACAGTGTTAGGTCTTCATTTACGTACTCTGCATTAAATCCAATCTCAGAATAAAATGCTTTAGAAATGTCGTAGTTTTTGCTTGGAATAAAAGTCTTAATATCTATGACGTCCATATCTTGAGATCCCTCGCATTTCGCTGCTTTAAATTTAAGTCGTGGCTAAATGGCAATAACAGCAAGCATGTCTTCGCCATCTTCATCTAACCCCACCTCTTCGAAACCAAAGCTTGAATAGAAGGCTTTGGCGACAGGATTCTTGGGGTTATAGCATATCTCTATCTGTTTGAGCTCAGAAGTTTGCTTTATAAGCGTGATAGCTTGAGATAAAGCAAGTCTGCCAATTCCATTATTCTGATGGCTCTCATCAATCATAAAGCGCCAAATGGACACTTTGGTTGGCGTTTCCTGAACCCACATCAAGAACCCTACGGGCTGGTCGTTGCAATAAATGGCTTTGCAGGTATGGTTATCGTTGTAGAAAGTCTCAACCAACGACCACATATTGCACGCTACAAACGCTTGTTGATCATCCGCCACATCCAAGTCACAAACCTGCTCATAGTTAGATTTGTTTATTTCTTCCAGTGAAATTCTCATCCTGTCTTCTTATAAAAGCATGCTGTTTTATTGCTATTATAAGCTGAAGTTCACTCAAGTCATCATTAGTCGTTTATATCCATATTGATAGTAAAAGCCTAATTAACAAAGCCGAAAGGTACAGCCCAACGCCAAATACGACGTGATTAATAATACTGTGTAACCGAGCGGTATTAGGGTTAGGCGTTTTCGATGCGGCAACACCAGCGCCCATACCTGGCTGCAATATAAAGAACGGTGCAACGACCGTAGCGATACCGAGCGCCACTGCTGGACCTAGCGTCGGTTCGAACAACCAGGATTCTCCGCATATGGAAATAAGCAGTGCTGCATAGGCAATTCCAATTAGGTAATGGGCTGTCCACCCAATAGTACTTTCCCCGTGAACAGCATGGGCACTTGAAATAGAAGTATGACGAAACTGCCCTTTTCTCATGTGCCCTATCCAGCGCCCCACCATGCCCCAATTAGTAGGGGCAATACCAAACAATTGCTTTCTCAACAAGGCCCATAAATCCATCACTAAAGTAGCTCCAATACCTATCAGCAAGATAAAAACAATACTTTCCATATTCACTCTCAATAACTAGTTTCAATTAACATGAGATGCTAGCCTACAACTTCAAGTTAACTTTAAGTCAAGTGCCTTTATGGGTAACAAGTATGGAAATATCTCGAGTAGCAAAAAAGTCAGGAGTGTCGGCATCAACACTGCGCTTTTATGAAGAAAAAGGCCTTATCAAATCTATTGGTCGACAAGGTATACGTCGCGTATTTAGCTCAAACGTTTTAGAGCGCCTTGAATTAATCGCACTAGGCCGCGCAGCTGGTTTTTCACTGGAAGAAATTGCAGGAATATTAGGAACCGATGCAAAGCCTGATATAGATCGCGATCTACTACTTAAAAAAGCGGACGAATTAGATGAAACAATTAAAAAATTAGGAGCAATGCGTGATGGTCTGCAGCATGCAGCTGCTTGCACAGCACCAAGTCATTTGGAATGTCCGAGGTTTCGTCGATTGATGAACCTTGCAGCCGCAGGGGTGATTGAAGGCGTTGCCGCGAATAAAGCAGTAAAATAAAAATCCGTATCAATGGAAACCACTCAGCGCTTTGCGGGTACTAAAGTCACCATCGCAGAGCTACCTCAAAATGGCAAAAATATGGCTATCGTAAAACCGTCCATTTTTAAAAATGGCGCGTTGCAATATCGCTTCTTGCTTAAACCCTGCATCTAACAGCAGCTTTTGCGAAGCAAGATTGGATGAAAATACGCAGGCAAAAATGCGCTCTATACTTGTGTTTGAGAAAGTAAGGGCGATAATTTGGCGCAGCGCGTCACGCATAATCCCTTTTCGCCAATGTGATGAACAAAGCCAGTATCCGACCTCTCCGGCTCTTTCATATTCAAAGTTTCCTGGGTTAACACCAATACACCCTACTAACTCGCCGTCGTACTCTACAGCTCTTATAAAACCCTCTTTGCTCCCCTCTTGAATCCACCATGTGGCATCTTCTTTTGTATAAGGGCTGGGAATTTTTGTCGATAGAAATTGCGTGACCGACGGTTGATTCAAAATATCTACCAGTCTACCTACATCGCTCATTTTAAAATCTCTGAGTGTTATCACGCGCTTTACTTCCCACCCGCTAAATCAATAAACGACCCTGTAACATATGAAGACTGAGGTGATAGAAGCCAGGCTATCGCCTGTGCGACTTCATCTGCTGTACCGCCCCGCTGCATAGGAATTTGTGAGCTTAACCGTTCTACTCTGCCAGGTTCACCACCATCGGCATGAATGTCTGTTTTAATAAAACCAGGCCGGACGCTGTTTACACGAATGTTCTTCGCAGCAAGTTCTAATGAAAGCCCTTTGGTGAATGAATCCATTGCCCCTTTCGACGTCGCATAGTCGACGTATTCAAAAGGAGCACCAGTACGAGAGGCAATGGACGAAACATTAACGATTGCGCCTCCTGCAACGCTTTGTTTTACAAAAGCCTTTGAACACAAGAATGCGCTAAGCACATTGGTATTAAGTACTTTGGTGAAGCGCTCTGCACTGACGTTAATTAACTCAGTTTTGGTAAATAAAACACCCACATTGTTAACCAAATGCGTTACCTCCCCCCACTGTTCCCTTACATATTCGAACATGTCCAGCACTTGCGCTTCATCTGAAACATCGGCTTTATGAGCAAATGCAATGCCTCCGTTGTCAGTTATCGACGCGCACACCCTATCCGCAGCATTTTTATCTGATAGGTAATTAACGCAAACTTTATAATCACTACTTCCCAACAATTTAGCAGTCGCAGCACCAATACCACGACTAGCACCTGTGACAATAACTACCTTGCCCACAATTTGATTCCCTTAACTGGCCATTGAACGTGGCGCTAACTTTATAAGACTAACTTACCAGCTAGTTCTGGCTTCAGAAAGTCTTATTCACCATTGACACGTAATCAGAAAACTTCACAATGGTTCTACTCCATATTCACTCGCGATCATTAATGCTGTACCTTTCTGAATTTCAAATAAAGCTTCCTAATCAATACATTACTCCTGCATTTTCGCTAGCGCTCTGTACTGAAAGTGCGCCGTCCCACTTCCTTATTGCAGGTAGAAACAGTAGCGGAAAGTCACTCTTAATTTCCGCGCTTGCCGGTAATGGGAAGGTAGCAAGCGGTAGTCGTGAATGTACTTCGGTTGTTGCAGAGGTATCGGTTTTTAAACAGCAAGCGATAATTGAAGAAGAAAAACAAAAAGACAGTGCAGATATTTTAGACGTAATAGCTGAGCCAACACAGGTTCGCGAACTATTCGCACAGACTAATGAGGATTATCAAAACCACCCTTATTACAACGAACTCGCCTCTGCGCTTAGAATTGAGCATTTGCTATATAATGGGTTTCTTTCACTTTCAACAGGTGAAACCCGCAAGATTATTATCATGTTGGCATGGTTAAGTAATGCCTCTATTATTTTGCTTGATGAACCCTTCGAAGGTTTAGATGTTGAAGCGATAAGCGCATTTAGTCGCTTTCTTGTCTCTCAGCAGCAAGCTTCTTTAGTACTTACCGCCAACAAACTCGCAGATATTCCCAAGAATATGCAAGCCCAGTTGATTGTTATGGATGACTTGGCTATTACGTGGAAATCTGAAGATAAACTTAACTATGACGGTTTGCGCTCAGAACTAAGCACCTGGTTTGCACTAGAGTCTGATGATATCGATGTTCCCTCAGCCCTCAACGCTAAAGACAAACACGGCGATGACCCCAATCGCAATGACCGAAACCTTAATGAGCAAAACAGTGAGTTAGATTCACTACCTCATACCTTAATTCAGCTTAAAGATGGGTTCGTGCGCTTCGATGAGCGAACCGTATTTGAAAAGCTTAACTTTACGCTTAACAAAAATGAGCATTGGCAGATCACTGGTCCAAATGGGTCAGGCAAAACCTGTTTGCTTCAAATGTTTACCGGTGATAATTCCCATTGTTATACCAACGATTTAACAATGTTTGGCATAAAACGTGGCACAGGCGAGAGCATATGGGACATTAAAAAGCACATTGGAATTATGTCGAATGCGCTCCACATGCAGTACAAAGTGAATGCAAGTGTTGAGCACGTTATCATTTCAGGCTTTCACGACAGTATTGGTCTGTACACTCGCCCCACGCTAGCGGAGCGCATGGTGGCAGAGCAGTGGCTTGAAGTACTGGGTTTGAAACAGCAAAAGAACACGCCGTTTCAGTCACTGTCTTTTGGTGACCAGCGATTAGTACTTATTGCACGTTCTATGGTTAAGCACCCCGCCGTGCTTATTTTGGATGAACCTTGCAATGGTTTAGACGACTTCAACCGCCAAAAAGCGCTTAAGCTTATTGATATATTGGCTAGGGCTGGCACAAGTACACTGCTGTATGTGAATCACCATGCAGAAGAACGCATTCCTAGCATTCACAATACGTTAAATATGAAAGACTATAATGTTTAAGGGTATATGTTGAAAACCTTGGCTTTTCAAGTTTTCGCTAAAAAGGTGTGGCACTTGCCTGTAAGACAATTAGCCTTAAAGCTGGAAGCTTAAAAGCTAATATTTAAAAATATTAGCGAGGCTAGGTACCGAGAAAGAAAAAAGCGCTATCACAAGGGAAAACTCATGGAAAAAGTGATAGCGCCGAAGTAACCGAGGGTGAGGTACAATAAAAACTTAAAAACTACATGGGATCCAGGGTAAGTAACACGCGATGAGTACCAGGTATGACTTTGCAGGACCGATGCACGGCGGCAAATTCTTCATGGCCCTGCCACGACTTACCTTTAAGTAAACCCACATCAAACGCGTTCATTTGCCTAACGCTGCTCTCTCGATAGTGCTGGCCCAACCTATTCTTAGTAAGCCCTTGCGTATTCGCGTCGTTAAGACCAATCATTGGGCGTGTAACCACACTTTCTTTCGGCAGCCACTCTGTACCTTCGCCCAAATAGGTATTCACCAACCGAACAGGAATATTGTCCACATGAAAGCTTGGGCACATTGCTGATGAAAGGGGCACTAACCTTACGCCCACACTGTCACAGTCAAATAACGTGGTGAGCATGTCAGACAGCAAATAAATATCGTCGATGGCAGCCTGCTTCCCGGCACTATTTCTTCCATCAGGTAAAAGCTTTGCGATTTCCTCTTTCAGTGATGTTAAAGAGAAAACACCGCGAATCCCCATTCCTAATGATTTAAAAATGTCGTCATAATATTGCGAGATGAGTGGCGTTTCGGGCCTTGTCCATACCGCAACGCTAATCCCTTTATCAAAGATATCGCCCAACACCATAGCATCGGCGCTTGAACGCCAAGAGTCGCTGTGTTCAAAGGAAGTAATGTGGTCTTTTAACGCCTGCATATTAGTGCTCCCACGCAGGAAATGGGTCAGGCATTTCAGCCCAAACATGATGGCCTTGAATAAGCTGTTCGTCTGTTAACAAGCAACGATCTAACCGCTCGATAATGTCGTTTTTATTAAGCCCTTGTCCAATGAATACCAGTTCTTGACGCATGTCACCGAAGGGCTCCATCCATTGTTCTTCAATCGCTTTAAGGTATTCAGGGTCTTCAGGCCACTGCTCTTTGGGTACGGCTTTCCAAAACAGCCCAGCAGCCCCGTATCTTGCCATACCGCCAGCTTGGCTCCAGCTACCCGCTAATTGAGGGCGTGTTGCCAGCCAGAAGAAGCCTTTTGAACGAATTAACTTACCTGCAATGTCTTTACTATGAATAAAATCATAAAACTTCTGCGGATCGAACGGACGTCGCGCTTCGTACGAAAAGCTGCTTATACCAAACTCTTCAGTCTCTGGTACGTGCTCGCCACGCATTTCTTTCAGCCAACCGGGCGACTGCTGAGCACGCTCGAAGCTAAACCGCCCTGTGTTCAGCACTTTGTTGAGGGGCACTTTTCCATGCTCGATAGGAATTTGAATAGCCTCGGTATTAAGGGTTTGCAGAATACTTTTAAGGCGCGCCAACTCTTGTTCAGAGACTAAGTCGGTTTTGCTTATTAGCAATATATCAGCAAATTCCACTTGTTCGACCAACAAGTCTGCCACGCTTCGCTCGTCTTCCTCCCCCAAGCTCTCACCCACTTCGTTGAGAAACTTAGCTTCGTCATAGTCTTTAAGAAAATTCAATGCGTCGACAACGGTAACCATCGAATCGAGGCGTGATATTTCCGACAAGCTTTTACCGTCTTCATCGGCGAACGTGAAGGTCTCAGCTACAGGCAAAGGCTCCGAAATACCTGTAGACTCTATTACCAGATAATCGTATTTACCTTCATGCGCTAAACGCTCTATCTCTTCAAGCAAATCTTCTCGCAACGTGCAACAAATACAGCCATTGCTCATTTCAACTAGCTTTTCTTCGGCTCGATTAAAGCTAATTTCATTTTTCACCGTAGCAGCATCGATATTGATTTCACTCATATCGTTAACAATAACGGCTACTCTTAATCCATCACGATTATTCAGAATATAATTTAGAACCGTGGTCTTACCGGCGCCTAGAAAGCCCGAAAGTACGGTAACGGGAAGCTGAGTTTGAATTGACATAACGACTCGCTAAGTTTCATTTTAAATATCGAATTTAATAAATGTTATAACATAACAATTAAAATGAAAATAATGATATGATCAATTTATTGCAAAACGCTTGCGGTATTCCACCGGACTAAGCCCATACTCTTTACGGAATATCTTCCTAAACGCATTGACGTTTTGATAGCCCACGTTGAATGCAATATCAGCAATGCTAAGCGTAGATACTTCAATTTGCTGACAAGCATGATGAAGTCTCAGCTTCTGCAGATAGTCGATGACTGACATACCTAACGCTTGCGCAAATCTTCGCTGTAAGGTTCGCTGACTAACGAAAGTGTGGCTGGCTAAATCGCTAAGAGAAATTGGCTGACTGTAATGGTTTTCCAAGTAATTTTGCGCTTTAACAACGAGAGCATCGCCATGATCTTTTTTAGGTGAAAACTGGTGATAAAAGCCTTGCTCCCTGTAACCTGTATCCACCACCATCTCTTTAGAAAGATTCAAGGCAATGGTGGGTGAACTTAAGGTCGATATGATTTCAAACACAAGATCAATCCACGCCATTCTCCCGCCAGCTGTTATTACGCCCTCCCCGTTTACCACGATAGCCTTAGCATCTAGTTTTGCTGTGGGAAAGGTTGCCATGAAGTGATCGGCAATTCGCCAGTGTGTAGTACACACTTTGTTATCTAAAAAGCCCCCTTTGCCAAGAATAAATGCACCTACGCAAGCAGATGCGAGCAACGCACCTTGGGACTGCATGACTTCCATATAGTTGATAAGTGATGTGAAGTCATGCTCAAAAAATGTTTCACTCATGCTTGGCGGCAATATGACGACATCAACCAGTGCATTTGAATTCAACTGTTCCGCTTTGTAAATACTCGCGCTAAATGCCACATCAGCGTTGATTTGCTCACACATCGTATTTGCTAACTCTAACATCTCAACGATGCCGTAAAGCGCAGATTGGCTTGCGGTTTGATAGTTTATTACTGCTATTTTTATTTCTTTCATCGTTTCATTGTCGTTCTGTGAACGCTGTCGCATTTGGCGCGCTTTTTGTCATTATCGTCACTCTCTATTACACGTGAAAATCTGCAAAATAGTCAATATCGAGTAAGCACAACTTAAACCGTGCTAGAGACTATATCTTGGAAAAAGAGGGTAAGACCGTGGTTAAACAAGCACTTGTTGTTATAGATATTCAAAACGATTACTTTCCTGAAGGGAAGTATCCTTTACACAAACCAGAGCTTGCGATGCAAGAAACACTTAAAGCGATGGCTATTGCAAAGGAAAAGAGCATTCCGATTATTCACATACAGCACCTTGTGCCTGTTGAGGCTGGAGAAGGGTTGTTTTTCTATGAAGGATCTCATGGCGCTGAAATTCATAAAGAGGTGATAGCCGCTGCCCCGGATGCGCCCATCATCACAAAGCAACACGCCGATTGTTTTGAGAACACCAATTTAGAAGAAACCTTACAGTCATTGGACGTGGATGAAATTCTTCTTGCAGGTATGATGACGCACAACTGCGTAACTCACACAGCATTATCACCAGCTGCTGCCAAGTATTCCCCCAAAGTCATTGAACCTTGCACCTGCACGCGTGACGCCATTGGTCATCTATTGGCGCTGGATTCTATGCAAGTGCGTGGTATTGACATTGTATCGATAGAAACCGCATTCGCTTAGCTCCGACTTGTTTCGCTCATCACGTTGTTCGACTATTTGATGAGCGCTAACACTTCTCGGAATTTTGGATGTTGGCATGATTTTAAAAGGCCAAAAAGTGTCATCTCAAAACTGCTGATCCGTGCGCCCTGCTCACGCATATTTTGGATGGCGAGCACAGCATTTGAAGACTCTCTTGAAGAAATGCAGTCCTGTATTACTTCCACAGTGTGATTATTTTCCAATAAACCCGTTACCGTTTGATAAACGCATACGTGCGCTTCAATTCCTACAACCAGCCATCGACTTAATTCCATTTCACCAATGTACGCCAGTATTTCGGACGAACACTGGTCAGTACCCGCTACAGCGTTAAAAGTAAATTTCTTAAAATGAGGATCGCTTGCGACATGAGTTTCAATTTCAGGGACCGTTTTCCCCAAGCCATCAGGATTTTGCTCAAGTACAACTACGGGAATATTGAGCAATTTACAACACTGTATTAGCTTTACTGTTTTGCAGATCATTGTCTGGCTATCATTGACTTTTCGAGCCAGCGCGCCCTGAACATCTACGATCAACAACCCTACCTTTTCTTCGTCTAAATGCATCATTCACACCGCTTGTATTTAAGTTGTGGCTTCATATTCGGCTCTATTCGCCTTGTTTGACGGCGTTAAATTGCTCTCTAAATCCTCACACAAACCGCAATACCAAGGAAATAATGACACCGGTTACGATAAGCTGAACTAAGCAAAAGCCCATAATGTCTTTGGCTTTCAGGCCAGCTATGGCAAGTACGGGTAGCGCCCAAAATGGCTGAATCAAATTGGTCCACGCATCACCCCACGCTACCGCCATGGCAACTCTATTTATTTCGGCTCCAAGTTCAGCAGCAGCCGGCAAGATTACTGGGGCTTGCACTGCCCACTGCCCTCCACCCGACGGCACAAAAATATTAACAATGCCTGCGCTAATAAAACTCCATACTGGCAACGACTCTGCAGATGCAAAGCTAATCAGCCACTCTGACATGGTTTGGGCCAACCCTGATTGAACCATTACCGCCATGATCCCCGCATAAAATGGGAACTGTATAACAATACCACTACCGCCCTGAACGGCTTGCTGCAGGCTGTGCAGTACATTGCGTGGTGTACCGTGAAGGACAATAGCGAGAAAGAGAAATAGCGTATTAACGATATTGAGATTAAGTCCGCCCCCTGAAACAAAGTAGTTAGTGAGATAAGCAAGCCCTGCAAAGCCTAGGAGTAACCCAAGCACCTTGCTGTTTTCAAGTTTGTCGGCAGGCCGCTCGTTTGTTGCCGAAGGCAAAGTGTCGTCTTTTAGCTTGGCGCTATCGACAATAATGCTTTCAGATTCAGGCGGTAACATTAAACGATTAACAAGAGGAATAATCACGAACATGATTGCTAATAACAGCAAGTTAAATCCACTGAAAATAGTCTCTCCAGTGCCAACTACGCCAATTTGTGCTTCTGAAAAATGTCCCGGCGTTGCAATAGTTAAGGGCACAGAGCCCGCTAAACCGCCATGCCATACAATAAAGCCTGAGTACGCGCTTGCCACCAATAACCGATAATCAACCGACACTTTTCTTGCTAAGGCTTTAGCGAACAACGCGCCTACAACAAGACCAAAGCCCCAGTTTATCCAGCTTGCGATAAGCGACACCAACGTGACCAGCACAATGGCGCTCCCAGGGCTTTTTGCTAAGCTCGCAAGCCTTTCAAGTAAGGCTTTTACTAATGGCGTGCATGCCAACATAAACCCAGTGACTAGCACCAAGAGCATTTGCATTGAAAATGTGAGCAGCCCCCAAAATCCGTCACCCCACTGTTGAATAGTTGTAAGTGGAGACTGATTTTGAATGACCACTGCAAACGCAAACGTAATTAGGGTGAGTAATAAAACGAAAATGTAGGGGTCAGGAAGATATCGTTCGACGAGTTTGACGAAGGGTTTTGATGCTCGGTTTAGCATTAACGCTCTCACAACATGTTAAAAACTTGTTGCATATTAACGCGTTTATTTCCTCGTTGGCGAGGGTCTAATTAACTTTGTTGAGCCAGTGCTGTAATGTTGAAGTTACTTTATTGTGCTCTATGGGTTTGGTGAGGAAATCATCCATACCGGCTTTCATACACATATCTTTGTCGCCCTGCATAGCATTCGCCGTCATCGCTATGATGGGTACACGTTTGTAAACTTCGCCGGCTGAACCATAGCGAATAAGCTTGGTTGCTTCGAACCCGTCCATTTCCGGCATTTGGCAATCCATGACAATTGCGCTGTAATGCGCCTTTAGCTTGCTGCTTTTTAACAGTTCTAACGCTTCTACACCGTTGTTGGCAACGTCAACCACATACCCTTCGCTTTCTAGAACATTGGTGGCCACTATTTGATTAATGGCATTGTCTTCTACTAACAAGATTCGATAAGCATTGTCATCAGAGGTGGATTTTGCGTTTTCTTCAGGTGATTGAACGTGCTGAGTGTTGCCTTCGATAATATGAACCGGATCATCCTCGCGTTTTCTAAAGCGTGGTTTAGCTTCATAGTCAGATGTATTTACTGATTCCTCTACAATTCGAATTAAATCTGAAGAGGTCAGTGGCTTAGGAAGACTCTCATCAACGTCTATTCCGCCATAGACAACAGAGCTCTCCATGTCGCTTAGCTGTGTCATTAATACCAAACGCGTATGTTTTGTTCTGGGGTTATCTAAAAGTATCTGGCCGAAGTGTTGTGAAAACTCTTCCTCTTCTGCTTTCTCCAGAAATACAACATCAATGGGTATTGCCGGTATCTCTTGCTCGCTGTCTTTCAAATATAAGCTAATCGCTTCCTCAATCGAAGATGCGGTCAGCGTAAGCACTCCCCAAAGTTTCAGCTGGCTTTGCATGGCACGTCTTGTTGAAGCATTGTCGTCAATAATCAGGCAACACATGTCTTGTTTAGCAAGCTTAGGGCGCACAGCGTTGCGTTGCTCGGCGTAGCGAATTTCGCATGTCACATCAAAACGGCTGCCTTTGCCAAGCTCGGTGGTAACACTTATGTCTCCTCCTAACAATTGGCATAGCTTTTTGGTAATGCTCAACCCAAGCCCTGTTCCGCCATAGCGTCTAGTTGTAGAAGCGTCGACCTGTGTAAACGCATCGAACAAGTGAGGTAGTTTTGACGCGGGAATACCAATGCCCGTATCTGCCACCGCAATATGCATAAGCGCAGTATTCTGATTGTTAGTAGGAAGCAATTCTGCCGTGACAGAGAGCTCTCCCTGCTCGGTAAATTTAACGGCGTTGCTTAAAAGGTTTGTGAGGATTTGTTGAATTCGGCTGGGGTCTGAGTTTATTTTCGACTCACTGACCTTTGACAAATCTACAACAACATCCAGCCCTTTTTCTTGCGCTAAATGCGCAACCGATTGAGCAATGCTTTCAATTAATTCCCTTACATCAAATTCAACGGACTCAATCTCGAGCTTATCCGCTTCTATTTTAGAGAAATCCAAAATATCATTAATCAGGGCCAGTAGAGAATTAGCGCTTGAGCTTGCGATGTTGACGCGCTGTGATTGCTCAGTAGTTAGGTTGCTTTTCTTAAGCAGACCCAGCATCCCTATCACGCCGTTCATTGGCGTTCTAATTTCATGGCTCATATTTGCAAGGAATTCAGACTTCAACTTGGTTGCTTCTTCGGCTTGTTCCAGCGCCTTTTTCAAATCGTTGGCCTGTGCTTTCAACGAAGCTGTTTTTTCTGAAACTTGTTGCTCTAGCGCCTGAACAAAGCGCTTCTGCTTGGTAATTTCTGTTTGCTGTAAGTGGGTTCTTAAATAAATGATCATCAGAACAATGCCGAGTAAAAACGCAATGTAAATGCTGTATGCCCACCATGTTTTCCAAGGAGCTGCTGCTACATGCAAATTAACCGACATGACTTCACTGCCCCATTCACCATTGGGCTTCATTGCTTTGACCAGCAATGTATAGGTGCCGCCATTTAGGTTAGTAAATGAAACGTTGTTGTGATTTCCGATATCAATCCACTGTTCATCGTATCCTTCTAATTTGTAGGAAAAATGCGAACGCTTGGGATCAGAGAAGTCTAGAAGAGCAAAGTCTAATGAGAAGAAATAGTCTTCGTAGGAAAGATTAATATCCGTAACGTAGGATAGTGGCTTATCAAGGCTTACTGCTTCGCCCATTTTGTTGAAGCCAGTTAGCACAATTTTAGAATCGACCAACTCAGACTGTCCTGGCACATACTCAAAGTATTCAATACCTCGCTGGCTACTGGTAAAGAACGAGTTGTTAGTGGCTCTAAGTAAACTGTTTGAATAGAAATTCTGACTTACAGCCCCGGCAGTGCTAGTGTAATTAATGGCACTTTCAGTAGCCGGATTAAAAAGAAAGATCCCTTTATTCGTGGTAAGCCAGAGCTGGCCCTCGTCGCCGTCTGCAATCGCTCTTACTAAGGTAGCGGGCAACCCTTTCTGCTCCCCAAACCACTCGAAGGATTTCGATTCGGGCTTATAAAGGTTCAACCCCCGTTGGGTTGCAATCCAAATTTGGCCGTTTTTGGTCTCATGAATATCTTCGACAATGCTGCCCAACAGACCTGCATTGTGATCTTTATTGTACTCAATCTGAGTGAAAGTATTGTCCTGAATGGACCATAAATTTACGCCACTTCCAGTGCCAATCCACATATTTCCTTGAGAGTCATTTACAATGGCGTGAATCTCTGGGTGGGCTAAACCGTCAGTCGTTGAAAGATGCCTAAAGACGCCAGATTGCACGTTGTATATATAAACACCATGCTTGTAGGTACCTATCCATACATTGCCTTCGTTATCTAACGCTAACGCTCTGAATTCTCTGAATTGGCGATACTTGCTGTCTTCTCTGGGATATTCTAAGCGACTTACATTTCCACTCTTTCTGTTAACACGTGCAATAAAGTTGTCTTGTGCCACCCAAATATTGCCGTGTTCATCGGGGACAATAATAGGTCGTTCTATAACTCCCCTATTTGAATATTCACTGTCTTCTTTAAATACCGAGTCGAATTCCTTTTGGAGTATTTGCTCTTTCACTTTCCACGTATAAATTTCAGCATTTGCAGTAGCAATCAATACATCGCCACTATTTTTGAAAGTATCTAGCTCAATGCCACTGGGTGAAACTAATGAGTCACTGTTGATCTGCTTGATTTTACGGCGAGGAGATAGTTTAAATATGCCGTGAACTTCACTGGTTACCCATTTTGTTTTAGTGTGGTCTTCATATATTATGCGAAGTCCGTTGTCATAGCCGAAGTCCATCTTCTCTACGTAATTTCCCTCACCTGTATGTCTATAAAGACCCGTGGTGGTCACAAACCAAATGCACCCTTCGTGATCTTCAATCATTGAGTTCACTTGGCCTAATGCTTTGCCGTCTCGCGTAGTTTGTGCAAGGAACACGCCTGAACTTGGAAAGAAAAGAAAAGGGCCTTCCTGAGTCGCCACATAGAATTGGCTTGACGACGTACGCAGCAAGCTACGTATTTCATTGGCTCCTGTTGCAGTACGATTATCAGGGTCGGGAAAGAAGTGTTTGGCGGTGAGAGTTCTTTTGTCTAGCAAGTTCAAGCCAAAACTGGTGGCTACCCACAGGCTGTTGTCATTATTATCCATAATGTCCCAAATGCGATTATGAGACAGACTGTGGTCCTCATTGCTTTTCTTCTGAACCCTTTCGAATTCCCCATTTCCTAGAAAACGATTTAAACCTTGATCATACGAACCTAGCCAAATTTGGCCTGTTTTATCGTGGAAGAGTGATTGGATTCGGTTTGAAGATATGGAGCGAGGGTCGTCTGGATCATTCAAGTAACGAGAATAGCGACCTGTTGTTGGGTCGTACTTGTTAACTCCACCTCCCCACGTTCCAATCCATATATTGCCCTCTGTATCCAACATCAAATTGCCAGCGTCGTTGTGTGATAGCCCTTGGCTAGGATCGCTGTCAGACTCAAACAACGTAACTCTACGACCGTCGTAACGCATTACACCGTTTTCGGCAGTACCAAACCACAAAAAGCCTTGGCGATCTTGGATAATAGAATAAATCTCTGATGAGACGAAGCCATCTTCGGCAGTTAAAAGCTCAACCGAATACTCATTCATCAGCTTGTCTGCATTAGATGGATAAACACAGGGAATATAAAACAGGCAGAGAAGAGCTATTGCAAACAAGCGCACTGGTGCAAGTACAGGATTTGTTATGCTCGCAAAGAAGGCATTCTTCAAAGTAGAATCAAGACATCAAATTAAACTTTCTTAACCATAAAGCATCTATTGAACGCAATCTATTCTACAAAAGACGCATTTGTCACATAAAAAAGGGCCGAAAATGATATCGGCCCTTTATCTCTTGGTTAATTATTTACCAATTACAATGAATTCATGCTTTGCACGCTAACAGGCCCGAGCTGAGCCGCTTCAACTTCTGCTTTAATCTTCTCGGCATCTCCGATGATTATCCAGGTTAATTTCTCTGGGTGCAGCACTTCTTTCGCCGCGTTACTCAAATCGTCTAAAGACAAGCTGTTGTATTTCTCGACCAAAGACTCTGGGTAGCTATATTGTCTGTTAAATCTTTCACTCGACAGTAAGCTATACAATACCGCGTTAGCCGTCTCAAATTGACCTGGCAAAGAGCGAACTTCGTCTAACCGCGCCCTTTCAAGTTCATTCGCCATTGGCGGCTTTTCACCTAAGTAAGCGTTAAGCTCTTTCTTAAGCTCAAGCAGTGATGGACCTGTTTTATCGGTTTGCACCGGCGCATAAACCATAAACGGGCGCTGTCCCCTAGCATCTTGCAGGAAGGTGTACGCGCCATAAGACCAGCTTTTATCTTCACGTAGGTTCATATTAACGCGAGCAGTAAAAGCACCACCTAAGGTTAAATTCATGGCATTAATTGCAATATTGTTGTCAGCCCCTGTTGGTGGCGCTAAATGTGCAGCCAGAATAAGCGACTGTTGTGCACCAGGGCGGTCGATAATAATCGCTTGGCCTTGCTCAGGCATTGACGCTTCAGCAATTTGCTTCGCACCTTTGCTACCTTCTACCTTCCATTTGCCAAACTCTTTCTCAAGCATGGGTTTAATGGCACCTAACGTGGTGTCACCAACAACAAAAATTGTCGCATTGTCTGGGCGTAGCCACGTATTTTTAAAGTTAACAAGGTCATCTCGCGTAATCGCTTGTACGTCTTGTTCAGTTCCGGTACCGGTAAACGGAATACCGTACGCATGGCCTTCACCGTAAATAAGAGGCGGAAGTAACGTAAGCGCAATACTTACAGGGCGTGTTTTTTGCTGTGCAATATTACTTAATATAAGCGCTCGTTGACGTTCAATCTCTTCCTCTTTGAACGTTGGTGATTTCAAGATATCCCCCATCAGCGCCAAAGAAGGCTCCATGTTCTCTGTTAACATTGACATGGTAACTGTGGTGGTATCTAGGTTTGAGCCGGCGTTTAAATCAGTACCCAACTGCTCAAGCTCTGCCGCAAGCTCCAGCGCGTCATATTTTCCCGCGCCTTCGTCAAGCATCTGTGTGGTGAAGCTCGCAAGTCCTAACTTGCCACCCGCATCAGCAGCGTAACCTGCGTCGAATTGCACCGCAACATTCACCAATGGAACCGTAGAGCGTTTTGCAAATACTACCTTTACACCGTTAGAAAGCGTTGTTTCTGTCACCTCAGGAAAGCTCAGTTGAGTCTCTGCATCGATTGAAGGCAAGCCAGAGCTGCGGTCAACGCCTTCGGTAGATGCTGTGTGCTCAATAAACGGAACAACCGTGATTTGATGCCACCCTTCTTTTAGCCATTTATTCGCAGCCGCTTTAACCCCTTTAGGAGTAGCCTGTCCTAGCTCACTCAATTCAGTTTTGAAGTAGTTAGGGTCGCCAGCAATGAACTCACCACTAGCAAGCGTATCGGCTTTACCGCCAAAGCCCCCAACCTCTTCAAGCCCGCGAATAATTGAAGCACGTCGCTTAGTCGACACCAATTTAACTTCGTCTTTGCTTGGACCTTTACGCAAAAACTCGCTAATGACTTTATCTATTTCTTTTTCCACTGTCGCAACGTCAACGCCGTCTTTTACGTCAACCGTCACACCAAAAATAGACGCCATTTGTAGCTCGTAGTTAAACACCGAGGCATTGGTAGCAATTTGTTGGTCGTACACCAGTTCTTTGTAAAGGCGTGAGTTTTTACCATCGCCCATGACACTCGCGGCAATGAACAAGTCTGTTGCGGTTGAAGAGGTATTTTCAGGTGAAACCCAAAGGCGGTAAATGCGCGATTGTGGCACCTTGTCTTGAATTACTTCTCGGGTATTTGCATTGCGCTTGGGTACCCATGCTTCCCATTTAGACAGTGCTGGGCCCGGCTCAATATCAGCGAAGTACTTGTTAACCATAGGTTTGGCTTCTTCTGCGTTAATATCGCCGCTTAGCACCAGTATTGCGTTATTCGGTCCGTAATATTGGTTAAACCAGCCTTTAACGTCGTCTAACGATGCGGAGTTAAGATCTTCCATCGAGCCAATCACCGTATGATGGTAAGGATGCCCTATGGGAAATAAGCCTTCAAAAATATGCGTGAATACGCTTCCGTAAGGCTGGTCTTCGCCCTGACGTTTTTCATTTTGTACAACGCCACGCTGTTCGTCTAATTTCTCTTGTGTCACCGCACCTAACAAGTGCCCCATGCGATCAGATTCCATCCAGAGAATACGATCTAGTGCAGGTGTCGGAACGGTTTGGAAATAGTTAGTACGGTCAAAGTTTGTGGTACCGTTTAATCCTGTTGCCCCAGCTTCTTGTAACGGCCCAAACCATTCATCGTCATAGTTCTCCGTGCCGTTAAACATTAAGTGTTCAAATAGGTGCGCAAACCCTGATTTGCCGTTTGGTTCGTCTTTTGAACCCACCTTATACCAAACCGCAACGGCAACCACTGGGGCCTTGCGGTCTTCATGAACAATTACCGTTAACCCATTATCGGTAGTGAACTTTTCGTAGTCGATATTTATATCGTTTTTAGCAAACGCTGAGCCAACCAGCGTACTACTTACTGCCAGCACACCTACACTTACTTTTAAGCGCTTGGTGAGATGCTTAAGTACAGTCATTTCGTCATCCTTAATCTTATTATCTGTGCTGAACACCAAAATGTGCCAGGCACCACAAACCGGCTTTACGCCAATACTAAACATAAATCAATTTGGTAGTTTATAAAGAGTTACGATGCAGAAAACTGTAACGGATTGTAAAAGAGAGGATAAACGACGAACGAAGAAAAATTGATAGGGGAAAAGTAAGGAAGAAAGTCGCAATTATATTGCGACTAGCCGTGCCCAAAGCGCTTTAACTTGTTTAGCGTCTTCACTTTCTAATTCGTTGTTGGCGAATGCGCTATTTAGGCTCTCGAGCATTTTATCATTAAGCATCGCAACCGTAGCATCTTCTTGCATTTCTAACTGGCGAGCCTCTACTGCAAAGTGACCTTGCAAGTAGCTGGCTATAAACAATTCGTCATCACTACCGTGATTTACCACGTCATCAAGCGATGCCTCAATATCTGCGATGGCGTTAACGACACTTTCTGGTGCTGCAGCAGGTGGTAACACGTCTTACTCCTTCCTGTTTTTAAATATCAAATCTTAGTTCGAGATAAACTCATTTTTTATGGCTATACATGTGCCGTGTTGTATCAAACTACGTCTTTAAACAGCTTGGCAAAGTACTCTATCTTTATACCCAGTGATAACCGTGAACGCGCCTGCGAGTTCAGCGTCTAGCGTTGCATCGCTTGAGTCTAAGCGAAGCGGCTTACCGTTTAATGCCTGTAATTTTTGTTTAGTGGCAACAACGAGCATATTCTGCTTGCCAATTTGACGGATAAAAGCAGGGCTAAGCTGCTGATTTCCGCGACCTAATATGTGACCCTGACCACCGATCACCGTCAAAATGACTTTGGTGGGCTTGTCATGAGTCAGCGCAATCAGTTCGCTCGCAGTAACGTCACTTGCGATTAGCTCACCTTGTTTAACCACATCCACACCTAACAAGGTATTTTCTAGGCCAAGAAAGTCCATGACCGCACCTACGGTGGAGCCGGATCCCATGACAAAATAGGTATCAGGCTCATCGTCAATAATTTCACCAACGTAAGCGGCAATGTCGTCAAGCACTAAGGCCTCGTCTTCTTTCCCGCCCATTTTTACTGCTTGAACGTAAGTGAGCTCTGCGGGTACGCGCATTTCACCATAGTGTTTGGCAATAACTTTGCCCTCGCGAAACGCGTTTTCGTCAATATCACGTACTTCGGCGTCCATTTCACTCACAAGCTCGCCTGCGATCATCTGACTTACTACCTGCCCTGCCGCTGACGGCGACACGCAGTAAACGCCAGAGTGAATTTTGCAACCTGCAGGCACACCTAGCACGGGCACCTGTGTGCCAACTACGCTACAGATATTACGGGCTGTGCCGTCGCCACCGGCAAAAAGCAGTAAGTCGACGTTGGCGTCCACCATTGCTTTAGCTGCACGCTCTGAATCTTCGCCCTCGGTTTGCACGGCATCAGCCGTGTAGATTACCTCATAAGGAATACCTAGAGATTCACAGATTGTTTCACCCATATCGCCCGATGCTGTCACGACGGTAAATTGCCCAGATAAGGCTTCTAGAATGCTGAGCGCTTTCGCCATTTTTTCGTTGGCTTTTTTCTCTGCTCCCATAGCCAGTGCTTTTTCGCGAATTTCTGCACCGTCGCTGCCTTTAAGCGCGAGTGCTCCGCCTATGCCGGCAAAGGGATTTACCACAACACCCAATTTGAATTTGGGTTTGTTATCAAACGTTGATTGGCTAAGATCAGTATGATTCATTCGGCATCTACTCCTATCCCGCCACCCAATTTGCTGTTAGCGTATTTTTTGACGTGTCTGTTACCGTGCTATTTATTATGCTGCTACATGAACCAGACGACTTACCTTTACCAAACGCAGATGACAGCGCATTAATAAATTGTTCAGCCCGAGGCGGAAAGCCCTCAGATTTATAGCGTTCAAGCTGTGCGGCTACGTTTCGCGTAAAACCTTCTCTGTCGGGCTCAGCGCCGTTTAAGTTATCCGTGCTTACCTGAAACTTTCTTCCTGCTGCTTCTGTAAACGCCCACTCAATGGCCTGGGGCTTAATTTCTACTTTTTCGAAGTCAGCTTGCTGTGATGCATCGCGGCCATCTGGGCAATACCAGTAACCGTAATCTTCTAATAGTCGACGCTTTTCACCCGCAATACACCAGTGCGCAATTTCATGCAAAGCGCTTGAAAAAAATCCATGAGCAAACACGACTTGATGATAAGGTGTTGCGCTGTCTGCTGGGATGTAAATGGGTTCGTCATCACCTAAAACCAAACGCGTATTAAAATCTTCAAATGTCGAATTAAACAACGCGATTAACACAGGTACATCAACGTCTGCTTCTGAGTGATCCGACCCCGTAGTCGTTTCTCGGTGCATGCCCGGATATTCACTTTTTAGGCTTCCAACGTTTGAGCCTTTAGTATCGGTATTTTTAGTTTCAGTCTTGGCAAACAATGCGTGATGACTTGCGATGTTCATGGCGGCTAATAAATTCTACATAACAGAGCTATTTCAATGGCGGTGGAGTATACCAGTAAAACTTTGTCTTCTCACTTGAAAGGCTCGCTTGCTTAGGTCAATCTAGGTTTACAACAACGAATTAGCCACACTATCTCAACAGGGAGTTTGTCATTTGGCGCAAGAGATAATTAAACATATTCATCGGGTCAATGCCCTTCGTGACTTAGCCAATCAGTTGGGTGTAATGCCTGTCATTCATCAATTGCAACACTGGCAATGCGAACGCTTACTGGTCACGCACGACGATTTAGCACAGCAAAAACGTTACCAAAAAGCCATGGCTTTTTTTGTAGATGAATTGTACGGGCCAAAAGATTTTAGCCAACGGGACGCTGATTTAGTGCGAGTCATTCCGAAGCTCGCAAAAGTATTGCCTGACAAAGCTATGAACGCTATGGACGACGCATTGTCGTTAAATGCACTATCGTTCGATTTAGATATGGCGATGGCTCAGTACTTACAAAGCCATTTTCCCGGAGAACCTATCAACCGAGATAACTACGCTTTGGCGTATCGTAATGTGGGCAGAATTGAGGATAGAAAGCATCAAATCGACATAATTTCCCATTTGGGCGATCAACTCGCCGACGTTATAAAAATTCGTGGTATAGGTATGTTAATTTCACTGTCCCGTCGTCCAGCTAAATTAGCAGGATTACTCGCATTGCATGAATTTTTGGAACGAGGGTTTGATGCGTTTAAAGCGATAGGTGACGTGCAGAGCTTTATTGACCCCGTATTGGTGAGAGAAAAAGCGATAATGCAATTATTGTTAAGCGATGATTTAACGTTACCTGAAGATAATCCCCTGCCTGTGGTATGAGGCACAATGCCTGAACGTGAAGAAGCAGAGTAGATCAAAGCAAAAATATGAATAAGGAAAAGATTTGAGCACCCCAACGCTTAATTGGATGTTAGACGCCCCCTATGTGCAGCAGTGGCATATTGATGAAACGCACATCGACCACTATCAGCACGTTAATAATGTGGCATACCTGTCGCAATTAGAAAGCCTAGCATGGGCCCATTCAAACGCGCTTGGCTTGCAGTTTGCCGATTATCAATCGCTTAACCGTGGCATGGTCATTAAGCGCCACGAGCTAAACTACCACCTGCCAACACATCTTGGAGATACGTTAGAATGCGCTACATGGATAGTGCATTGCGACAGCAAACTTACTTTGAAACGCCAGTTTCAATTTATCTGCCCAAAGCGAAACAAAACCGTATTTGATGCTATGACCACATTCGTATGTGTTAGCCTTGATACTGGCGCCCCAAAGCGAATGCCTAAACAATTCGTGGACATCTATGGCAAAGCGTGTGTGGCGCAATGAAAACGTGGCTAGCGATAGTGCTTTCGCTCTTCCTTATTGTGTCGTTAGGCATAAACGTTTACCAATGGCTTAGTTTAAAGCAGCACAATGATAAAGCTTATGCACTAGAGGCCAGTTATGAACACCGTTTAGATAGTGACAAGCAGCTAGAAACCCAAGCACAGTTGGTGGATGAAACTCAGGTAAACGAAAAAGCTGAGCCCTTCAACAATGAACGCTCTCCCGCCAACTTTTCACCTATGACAGGCACTAACACGGCACCCAACGCACTTGACGATCTACGCACCTCTTCACCACTCGTTAATCAAGAGCAATTAGAGTCACTGACTACCCTACTCAATAACGAACAATACGCGTTGCTCGCCACTGAATTAACAAACCTTTTAAAATATGACCCGCTCAACGCATCTCTGTTGTTGCTAGAGGGTGAACTGATTGAGTTAACCAAGCCTCTTTCAACGGCCATAGTGCACTACTACGACTTGGCCGAACTGCCTCTTTCAACTGAAACTCTCTCATTTATTGACGCAAAAATTGCCACTTTGTATCAACAGGCGCAGACGCAGTTAAGTCAAGACGAACAATGGGAATTGGTTGCCAGATTAAATGAGCCACTGTATCAACGCATACCTGACGCTAGGCACTACACCCTTAATTTGGCTGAAGCGTACGCTTATCAGCAAAAGCTTACGTTAATGGAAGACGTGCTTGCTGCCCTTCCATCAAACGACAGAGACGCGAATATCATTCGCAATAAAGCCTATGAAATGCGCGATATTGCCAACGCAGACGCTACGCCGAACAAGAGTGAAATAGAGCCAACAGGCGCTGAAGCCGCACGTTATCAAACCCGTGTAGCCTTAGAGCGCATTGGCGATCAATATCGCCTTGATGTAAAGGCGCTTAACCAAAAAGCCACCATGATTTTAGATACGGGTGCCAGTACCACCGCAATATCATCGCGACTCTTTGCGCGTTTAGGCCGTATGCGAAACCTCACGTTCATTGGTAACTTCAACATTAGAACCGCGTCAGGAACCATTGAAGCCCCTCTGGTACAAATACCCCGATTTTACTTTGCTGGCTACGAGTTCAACGATGTTTCTGCCATCGTGCTGCCCGAAGACGCTCTACCCGATGCCGACGGATTGTTGGGAATGAACGTTCTAGGTCAGTTTGACTTTGCAATAATGCCCCAGTCTAGTGAGTTGATTTTGACAGAGCGTGATGAGTAACACTCTAATCAATGAAAGCGTGCAATATAAAAACTAATATTGTGATAAAATATTAGCTGTAATCGAAAGTCATGGATGTAGTAGTGTCGCGGTTGTTCTCACTCTTCGTTTTATTAACGCTAACAACAAATATCTTTGTTGTTGCACAAGCACAAGAAGCAGCAAATTGCGTAAACTGCCACAAAGAGCAAGTTGTACAGTGGAAAATATCTGACCATGCCAAAGCGATGGACCATGCTACCGACTCGTCAGTACTTGGTAACTTTGAAAAAGCGACCATCACACACTTCACACAAACCTCGTACTTCTTCAAAAACGGTGGCGATTTCTTCGCAAAATTAACTGAAGCCGGTGTTACAACAACCTACCCCATCACCTATGTCTTTGGGCACTATCCGCTGCAGCAATATCTAGTAGAAACACAGAACGGGCAATTTCAGGTTTTTCCTTTCGCATGGGATGCACGTGACGAGAAAGAAGGCGGTCAACGCTGGTATCCCAATTATTCATCAGAAGATATAGCGCCCAACGACAGGTTGCATTGGAAACAACCATTGCAAAACTGGAACGGTATGTGTGCTGACTGCCATTCTAGCGGCTTAACGCGTAATTTTGATACTGACTCCCTCTCATTTAATAGCCAGTTTGATGAAATCAACGTCTCATGTAAATCTTGCCACGGCGAGATGTTGTCACACGTTGACGTTAAAAACAGTGAATTTGAGAAAAACGAGGGGAACCACTACCGCTTAAGTGAACCTGCTGATGAATTTCACAAAAGTTCAGGTACCACGCTTGCCAATACTTCTCCCACGTTATCCCGAAATGAGCAAAAGTCGCTAGGAAAATGGCTGTTAAAAGAAGGAAGTCGTATTGCGACATGGCATGAAGAAAAAGATGGCGAATTTGTTCCAGCTTCCCGGGACAATTCGTTTATGGATACCTGTTTCGCCTGTCATTCACTTCGCAGTGCACTTACTGATGGTATCGAGCCACAGCAGCCTTTCTTAGACCAGTTTTCCCCTTCGCTGCTGCTTTCCCCTCTTTACTTTGCTGACGGCCAGATTCGAGAAGAGGTGTATGTTTATGGCTCGTTTTTGCAAAGTCGGATGTATGAGGCAGGCGTTAACTGCAATGACTGCCACAATCCCCATTCTATGAAGCTTAAAATAGAAGGTAACGGCTTATGCTTGCAATGCCACTCAGTCGCCACGTATCAAGGTAAAATCCACAGTAGACATGCTGAAAGTGAAGGTGCTAATCAGTGCATAAACTGCCATATGCCTAGCCGCACTTATATGGGGGTTGATGCTAGACGAGATCATAGCTTCAGTATTCCAACTCCGCAGGTTTCTGCTATAACAGGTTCACCCAATGCATGTTTGAATTGCCATAACAAAGACAACGCGTGGGTATCGAAGCAGCTAACAAAATGGTACGGAAGAGATTCTACGCTAAGTAGTATTGAAGAAGATTACGTGTCACTTATGCACGGCGATAGTTTTAGCAATCAAGCTATATTACGTATTGCACATTCAGCATCGTTGCCTGTAATAAAGCGAGCAACGGCGATAACCATGCTCCCTTTAACAAATCAGCCGCTCAGTAACAAAGATTTACGACATTTCATTCAAAGTAATGAACCGCTAATTAGATTAGCAGCAGCGCAAGCCGGCCGAGCTCTTCCACTTCATGAACGGATGAAATCGTATGTCAAACTGCTTGATGACCAATATAGAGCCATTCGCATTGCGGCGGCAAACAACCTAATTGGCTCCGATAAAAAAAGTAAAAGCTTTAAGAGCGCACTGTCGGAACTTACGCTGTCAAATAAGGTAAATCAATGGCGTGGTGAAGGTAGCCTGAATCAAAGTTTAGTTGAATACCAACTAGGAAATGTTGGTCAGACAGAAGTATTATTAAAACAAGGTGTCAGAGTAGACCCATACTTTGAAGCCAACTATATAAATCTTGCAGAGCTTTACCGTACTCAACACAAAACACAGTTGGAAAAGCAGATCTTACTAAATGGGACAGAAAATATGCCCGAAAGCGATCTATTTAATTACGCTCTCGGGATGTTTTATATTCGAAATCAAGAAAAGCCAACTGCGATTACTTACTTTAAGAAAGCCACAGAACTTGCACCGGATAATCCACAAAACTGGTATATCTATGCACTTGCACTTGATAGTATCGGAGAAACTGAAACTGGGATTAGTATTTTGAAAAATGTCATTATCACAACCCCAGACAGCTCTCTTGTTAAACTAGGCTTGTCGTTGTCACGGAAACTCGGCGATGATGCCTCAACCCTCTTTTTTCAATCAAAAATGAGACAATAGCCTGCTCCCTCAGTTTGACTGTGAGGGAAACTAGCGGCCGAGCTATACTAGATTCAACCACTACATAGCAGGAGTTGGTACCAAAGGAAACGTCTCAAACACCACCCCTTCATGCCCCGTTTTCATAAAATTGCGGATATTAGCGTGATCGCTACCGTTCGGATTATTGAGCACGTCTTCTCGATAAAAACGCCCAAATAAGGCTAGGGTTTGCGCTTGGTTTAGGTTTAAGTGCTGACCGAGTGCGAGCAGTTTGCAAGAGCCATTGTTCTGATTGGCTTCGTTTTTCACGTCACCATTAGTGAAAGCGGTGGGCGTGAAAACAAATGCGCTATCAACGAGCGTGATAACGTTGTTAAATTCGATAGTATCTGGGGAATTAGTGACTGCTTGAACTAAGTCTTGGGTGCTGCTGTATGCCATGTTTATCTCAAAAAAAGAAAACGATAATAACAGGTCTATGTCATTACAAAAGTCCACAACAGGTTCACTTTTAATATAGACAAAAAAAGCGCCTCTTCATGAGGCGCTTATAATGCTAACAAGGTTGGGTTTACTAGCTCGTTAAACCGCAGCGCACACGCGCGTACCTTGGTCGATGGCGCGTTTTGCGTCTAGCTCTAACGCTTCATCAGCACCACCAATTAAGTGATAAGGCATGTTTAAACCTTCAACGATATCACGCATCGGCTCTTGGCCTGCACAGATGATAATGTTGTCTACCGGCAATACTTGGCTGTTACCATCAACCGTAATATGTAGCCCTTCGTCATCAATTTTATCGTAGCTTACACCTGGGATCATGGTCACGCCTTTGGCAAGCAGGCCTACTCGGTGTGCCCATCCCGTTGTTTTACCTAAACCTGCGCCAACTTTGGTTGTCTTGCGCTGCAATAGGAAAATCTCTCTTGGCGATGGCTCAGGCTGCGGCTTAACGCCTTCAATGCCTGCGCGAGCAGAGAAGGTCATATCAATGCCCCACTCTTTCATAAACGCTGGAATATCTTGGCTTGGCGTTTCTTTGCCATGAGACAAGTACTCAGCGGTATCAAAACCAATACCACCAGCGCCGATAATGGCCACTTTATTGCCAACGGGTTTCTTTTCTTTCAATACTTCGATATAGGTCAGCACTTTCTCGTGCTCAATGCCTTCAATCGCAGGCGTGCGCGGCTTAATGCCCGTCGCAATCATCACTTCATCGAAACCTTCGTCGTTTAGCGCAGCCGCATCAACATAAGTATTGAGTTTAAGGGTAATATTTTTATGAAGCTCAATTTGGCGCTTGAAATAACGCAGCGTTTCGTAGAACTCCTCTTTGCCTGGAATTTGTTTGGCGATATTAAATTGACCACCAATTTCACTAGATGCATCATAAATCACCACGTCGTGACCGCGCTTGGCAGAAGTCACTGCCGCTGCTAATCCAGCTGGGCCCGCACCTACCACTGCAACACGCTTTTTGGTTTCTGCTGGTTTTACGTTAATTTCAAGCTCGTGACAGGCACGAGGGTTTACCAAACAGCTGGTCATTTTGCCGTTGAAAACATGGTCAAGGCAGGCTTGGTTGCAGCCAATACAGGTATTAATTTCGTCGGCCTTATTTTGCTGGGCTTTGCGCACAAAATCAGGGTCTGCCAAGAATGGACGTGCCATAGACACCATATCAGCATCGCCGCGAGACAGCACTTCTTCAGCCACTTCAGGCGTGTTGATACGGTTCGATGTGATCACTGGAATTGAAAGCGCCTCTCTGAATTTTGCGGTAACCCACGTAAATGCCGCTCGCGGTACTTTAGTGGCAATGGTTGGAATACGCGCTTCGTGCCAACCAATGCCGGTGTTAATGATAGTCGCACCGGCTTTTTCAATTTCTTTGCCAAGCTGCACAACTTCATCATAAGTAGAGCCACCTTCCACCAGATCTAGCATCGATAAGCGATAAATAATGATGAAGTTCTTACCTACCGCCTCGCGCACGCGGCGTACCACTTCAATAGGCAGACGGATACGGTTCTCGTATTCGCCCCCCCACTGATCGTCACGGTGGTTTGTGCGCTTTGCAATAAACTGATTAAGGAAATAGCCTTCAGACCCCATGATCTCAACACCATCATAACCCGCGCGCTGAGCCTGAGTTGCGGCAGTAATGAAATCTTTAATTTGCTTTTCAATCTCGTCAGCTTCAAGTGCTTTTGGCTTAAACGGGTTAATTGGTGCTTGTACCGCAGATGGTGCCACTAGCTTTGGGCTATACGCATAGCGGCCCGTGTGCAGAATTTGCATACAGATTTTACCGCCAGCAATGTGCACCGCGTCAGTCACTTCTTTGTGGTTTTTCACCGCTTCGTCTGTATCTAAACGAAACGTTGACGGATGGGTAGCGCCCTCTTCGTTTGGTCCTATACCACCTGTAACGATAAGCCCTACGCCACCTCTGGCACGTTCACCATAAAATGCCGCCATACGTTTATGGCCGTCGGGTAATTCCTCTAAGCCCGTGTGCATAGAACCCATGAGCACGCGGTTCTTTAGGGTAGTGAAGCCTAAGTCTAAAGGACGAAATAAATGAGGGTAAACGGGATGATCGGTAACGGTCTGATTCATGATACATTCCTGAAAGTCGTTTTGGCTTGGTAAAAGCCGTTAAAAAGCCTGTTTAAATATTCTTATCTAATGCGCTCATTCTCTGAAGGCGCTATGTAATTCAACGAATTACATTCACTTACGAATTCATTTTCTTAATGGCTGGGTGTAATGGCGGATATTCCGGCAGCGTTTTGGTTTTCTGTGCTTCCATGGCTTTAAACACATCTTCCATTTGGAACATGCCCGCTTGCCATGTGGCCATATAGGTCAAGCTCTCTGCCACCGTGTGTTCTACCGCGTAGTTAATCATAGTCTTAGTGCCTGAAACTGCTAACGGCGAATTCATTGCAATCTGCTGCGCTATTTTCATTACCGCGTCTAGCATGGCAGTTTGGTCATCGAATACCTGATTCACAAAGCCAAGTTGCTGCGCTTCTGCGGCACCAAAGTTGCGCCCGGTATAAGCCAGTTCTTTAACTATGCCAATGGGAATGAGTTTTGGAAGTCGCTGAAGTGTGCCTACGTCCGCCGTCATACCTAACTGGGTTTCTTTTATGGTGAAAAAGGCGTCTTGGGTGCAATAGCGCATGTCGCATGCACTAAGCAAATCTACTGCACCACCAATTGCCCCGCCCTGCACGGCACCAATAACCGGCATACGTGCCTGCTCTATGGCGGTAAAGGTATCTTGAAGCAACATCACCATACGGCGCATACGCTCTGCTCTGCGCGACGGGTAGCCCTTAAAGTCTTCTTTCATGTTCAGGAACACCGATAAGTCCATACCGGCAGAGAAATGCTTACCCGTTGATGAAATAACAATGACACGGGCGTTGCCTTCATCGTCTATTTCACGAATAGCCGCTGGCAATTCGGTCCAGAACTCTGGGATCATGCTGTTCATTGCGTCGGGGCGGTTTAGTACTACGTGGGCAATATGACCCTCTTGGTTTACTTCTAATGTAGAGTACTTCATGGTTTGCGCTGTCTCCTTGGGCTGTTCCTGTTAACAAATTTGCAAACTAGACAGCGTCAAGATAAAAGGCTATGTTGACAGTGTCAAGATAAAACGTTATCTATTCGTCTTAATTTTGAAAATGGAAACATCGGGTTTATGGCTAATGCAGTACAAAGCTACCATCACGGCGACTTGCGCAGCGCACTGATAGAGGCGGCAACGGCGCGTCTGTCAGAATACGGCGTTGATAGTTTATCTCTCAGAAAGCTGGCAGAAGATGCCGGAGTGTCACGTACTGCGCCCTATCACCATTTTAAGGACAAGAGTGCGCTTTTAAGCGCCATTGCAGCCAAAGGCTTTAGCGATTGGCATACCGCAGCTAAACGAATCTTCGAACAAGAAGACAAAACACCGCAGGCACGTTTCCGCGAATTCGTGCACGAATACATTGGCTACGCTGCCGATAACCCAGAGATGTACGAATTGATGTTTGGTCGCACTATATGGCAAAACCAAGCGGCGACCAACGATCTGAAAGAGGTTGCATTTCCCTGCTTTCAGTTTCAGGTGACGATGACGCGCTATTGGCAAGATAAAGGGCTTCTCCCAAATAATCAGGATGCGCTGAGACTCGCACAGGTTACCTGGGGCACGTTACACGGGATTGCACGATTGCTCATTGATGGTATCTACGCTGACAGCAGTCATATCGAGGAAATGTGTGATTGTGCAGCAGATTTGTTTATGCAAAAGCAAATGGATGCTTATAACGGATGAATTGCCAGAGCGAGACGAAGACTCGCTCGTAGCACTTTTTTAGTTACGCCGATTCCGCTTTAGCCATAGATACTGGCTGGCCTTCGTGCGTCGCTTTAATAAACTCAGCAGCACGTTCAGCAATCATGACGGTGGGCGCATTGGTATTGCCGCCAATTAGGCTGGGCATCACAGAAGCATCTACCACTCTAAGACCTGCTATACCTCTTACCCGCAATTGGGTATCAACCACTGCCATCTCATCGTCATTACTGCCCATTTTACAGGTACCAATTGGGTGATAGATGGTTTCAGCACGCTCACGTAAAAACTCTAAAATTTCTTCATCTGTTTGTGCTTCTACCCCAGGATATAGTTCACTGCCTTGGAACTTGTCGAAGTCTGATGCAGATAGCAGCTTACGGGCAATGCGCACACCTTCAATCATGACTTGCTGATCTTCCTCTGCAGTCAAATAATTGGGGTCAATAAGGGCTTGATCAGCAGGATGGTTGCTTTGAAGCGAAATAGTGCCGCGGCTTTTGGGGTATAGACAGCATACGTGAAGGCCATAACCGTAACCAAAAGCTAACTGTCTTCCATGGTCGTTTAAAATTGCCGGTAGAAAGTGAAACTGGATGTCTGGACCTTGTGTCGCTAAGCTTGAGCTAACAAAGCCACCTGCTTCGGCAATGTTGGACGAGAAAATACCTTTGCGCCTAAACGCATAGTCTGCGGTGGCTTTTACGTAGGAAGGCAAGGCCCCTAACGCCACGGCATAGCCCTCTCTCGCTTTACAAGTATATTGTACAATTGCATCAAGATGGTCTTGTAAGTTTTGACCCACACCAGGCAAATCTTGCTGAACAAAAATCCCCTTTTCTTCTAGCTCTGCTCTGGGTCCTATACCTGAAAGCATAAGAAGTTGTGGTGAATTAATCGCGCCGCCACACAGGATAACTTCGCTTTTAGCAAAATAGCGATTTACTACGCCTTTTTCACGTACCTGAACGCCAATTGCATGCCCCTCTTTTAACAGCACTTTTTCGGCTGCGACTCTAGTAAGTACAGTTAAATTGTTGCGATGCTTGGCCTGCGTTAAATACCCCTTCGCCGTTGAACAGCGTTGCCCGTTGGCCTGCGTAACATGGTAATACCCTAACCCTTCCCTGTCGTCTCGGTTAAAGTCGTCGAGCTGTTGATAGCCTGCAATCGACGCTGAGTTCACAAATGCGTCTGACAGCACGCTGGTATGCCTAAGCTTGCTAACATTGAGTGGGCCGCCTGTGCCATGGTATTCATCAGCACCTTCTTCAAAGTTCTCAGAGCGTTTGAAATAAGGCAGCACATCTTCAAATGACCAGCCCTCGGCCCCTTCTTCATTGGCCCAGCGGTCGTAGTCTTCTTTTTGCCCGCGAATATAACACATCGCATTAACCGAACTGCTGCCGCCCAAGGTTTTACCGCGGGGCCAGAACAGTTCTCTGTCATACATCTCTTTTTGGGGTGCTGTGTGATAACCCCAGCCAATCCCCTCAAATCTACTGAGTAAAGACAACCCAAACGGGATATGAATAAGCGGATTAGTGTCCTTTGAGCCAGCCTCTAATAGCAAAATATCTAACGCGGGGTTTTCTGATAAACGGGTGGCAAGCACCGCGCCTGCGGAACCGCCGCCTACAATAATGTAATCGTATTTGCTCAGTACTTCGCTCATTTCGCCAACTCCTTGAGGGCAAGACTATTAAATGTTAAAAAAACGTTGTGGTACGACCAGATTACCAAACAACACTTCGCCAAGAAAAGACTTAAATTGTAAGATTTAAAAAATCTAATAATCCTGATAACTTAAGTGCTATATCGAAGTAGCCCCCTACTCTGAAAAAACTAACAACAAGCCACCGCCTAGTAGATTTAGGCTAAGAATGAACGTTGACCAAAAACCTATCGTTTAAAGACAAATGTAAAGTCTACCTTTCACAATGGCTTGTGAAATGGGGCAAGCTGACGCACGACGACTTCACGAAATCAGAGCTTCATGACCTCGTAAAAGGCAGCTTTCCTTACTCATTCACTTTCGATATCCCCATGGGAACTGGCACGGTTACCGTGCTTGAAGGAAATATCACGCTAGATAGTGAAAGCAACCGTATTGGTCTGCAGTGCCTCGCTGCGCTTAATATTGTGGTTGCCACCACGACTATTTATCGCGCTCATGTTGTATTTACCGTGTCGGCTTCACCCTATTACGACAAAAATATGAGTACACTCTATTTGACTGGCGTTGCCACTGATAGCGTCACCTTAGTTAACGATGATTACGCGTTGATTAAAGACACGCAATTTCTGATGTCGCGACTCTTCCCCAAAAGCGTTAATTCTTTGCTTGGTGGCTCTTTAAAATCAGCGTTATCACTGTTTAGCGCCGGCACATCCGATATGGCTGCAGACTATCTAAAGGTCTATTTATCTGGCTCGAAACAAGCAGTGTTGGACTACCACATCCCTCTCATTAACAACGCCATTAAAAAGCAAATTAAGCAGGAAGACTTAAGCCATACCATGCGTAACGATCATTGGCGCGAGGTTCTGTTCTCAAAAGCTGGCCAAAACGTGCGTGTAGAAGACGACGTACTGCGCTTTTACCTCATTGAATGACAGCGCTTACTGTTTGAAGCAATGCACGCTAGTGATCTGACACAATAGAAACAGGGACGGTATCCACCTGTTCGCCAATATCGTCGATGTTTAGCCTGGGATCGTCCACACTTGCTTCAAGCATATCGAACGCCTCTTTGACGTAGCGCGCTAACGGCTGTAGCGATTCAATATTTTTATTGCAGCACACTAATCCCACATTTGCCGTGCCTGCATATGTCATAAGCGTAATATTTACCCCGCCACCAGGCGTCATGGTAGAAATGGGGTAACAAGCCAGAAGCTCTGCATCTTTTAAATACCGCGTATCTTTTGGCCCAGGTACATTGGAGATTAAGATGTTGGCAATGGGTTTGACTACGCTAGATAGCCTTAACCACTCAAAGACCAGCGCAAGCGATTGAATCACAATGGTATAGCCGCTAAAAGCTGCGGGCCGCGCGTGCTGCGCTGCATGTTTTACAATGCGGTGGTTCACTACGATTTGGCGCAAGCGTAAATAAGGATCAGTTTCGCCGTGAGCAAGCTGCACCGGCACAATAGCTATCTTATTGCCCGTGGTTTTCTCGCCGGGTTTACGCAAATTGATTGGCATATTGGTGAACAAGGCTTTTTTAAATACTTGCCCGTGGTCTTGCAGCAGTTTATGTACGCCAATATCGAAGGCACATAGTAATACCTCGTTTGCCGTAGAGCGCGTTCGCCTTGCCAGGGCTTTCACACGCTTAAAGTCTAAGTCCATGGTAGCCACAGCCCTTCCCGCTTTCACTTGTCCAGTCAGCACTGTTTTCGTACCAGTGAAAGGAATAGGCATATAGTGTGGGTTCACTCGCAGCACTTTCATGAATATACGAATAAAGATAATTAGCAAATCGAGCGCGGTTTTAAGCGCGTAACCCACTCCCACTAAGCGCTTGTAAAAGCTCACAGGCTCTCTGCGCTTATGGCGCAGTCGTTTTACTGCCCATACTGGTGTGAACTTAGTCTCATGTGAGTTTGATACATATCCCGCTTGGAACCAGCGCACTAAGGTTGCCCCATCGCCATACATATGATGAACCCGCGCATAAATAGCAAACGTCTCGCTGTTGTCATCAAAGATGAAATGGTATTGCCAAAGGGGCTTGTCGGGATCTAACCGCGAAGCATGTAATCTTGCTACAAACGCATCGAGTGCTTCGCGGTTTGTAACATCAGCCACACGATGAATTTGAACGTGATAATCCATGTTGAGCTTTTTTACCGGCGCAAACCCCACCGGGTACCCCAATACCGTTTTTACCGCACAGTTGAAGGGAGAAGTAGCACGGGCAAAGCTTCTTATTTCCTGGAATAATTGAGGGACATATTCGGTACTTTTTGCCCCTTTAGGTATGGCAAGTAGCTGCAAGCAAGCTACGTGTTTTGGATTCTCGTCTGACTCGGTTATCCAAAATGACTTATCTAAGAAACTGAGCGTTTTTGCCATTACTATTCCTTTACGCGAAGTCGAGGGGTGACGGGGTTGAGGCATCTCTCATAAAGTCATGAGAGTCGAGCATCTGTTCTAACTGCTGTTTTTGCTCATCGGACAGTGCCAACCTTGGCAATACGCTTACCATCATTAGCGACAAAGCATGATAGCGCTGCATCGTACTATCCATATGGCTGTTTAATTCATCAAATTGACAAGATTGTGTGATGATTAAGGACATTAAATCCACCATAAGTGCCCTGTCGGCCTTTGAGGCAATAAGAATGTCTCGTTTCGATAGTGACTCAAAAAGAAACGCTAATTGTTTATTCAAGCTAGACAATATGTGCTGTCTAGGGCGCAGGATACTGGGATATTTCTCTGCTAAGTCAGCCGGGCTACGGTAGAAAAAGCGAAATACATGGATACTGTCTATAAGCAAATACAGGTAATACATAATTTCTTCAGGATGAAGTGTATCAAGCTTTTCTCGGCTTAGTATCTTCTGCATCTGCTGCTCATGCATTTTCATCAACGCGTTAACCAGGCTGTCCTTGCCTTTAAAGTGGTAGTAGAGATTCCCCGGACTAATATCCAGCTCAATGGCGATATCAACACTGGTAACAGTGTTTTCGCCGTGCTCGTTAAATAAGGTTAGCGCGGTGAGAAGTATTTTCTGCGCGGTTTTCATAATTTAGTTCAATCCTTTGCCAACCCAGTGCGTTAATCTTTTATTCGTGAAACACGCTACATAAACACCAGATAGAGTTGAGCAATACCAGCTACCATACCTAGAATAGCGCCGGTTACGATGAGCTTCCACTCATCCTGTTGATAAGCTGGGCGCAAAACGCCTTCAAATTCTTCAACACTTAACGCCTGCATGCGCTCACTTAAATCGTGCCCAATCTGCATAGCATTATTAGCGTAATCAAACGCATAAAGCAGATACTTATCAGAATTATCAAATATCTGACGCACCGCTAGTGCCTTCATTTTATGGTAATTTTCTGACCCCACACCCAACGCAAAATACGGTTGCGCTATAGCAACATAGCGTTCAATAGCGTCGTTGACATGAAGCTCAATGAGTTCTAAAAGCTGGGCTGAGCCTGAACCATGCAAGATTACATGGGTGATGTTTTTAGGCGTTATAAGCTTTTCTTCAATAATGTTTGAATAGACTTCGGACACTTCTTTTTGGCGCTTTAAAAACATACCTTGAATAGTAATCGGCCCCAGTTTTCTTGGGCGTTTGGGTTCGAATATGATTTTGATAGCAATCCAATTAGTGGCATAACCCACGAGCAGCCCACCTAACGGCAGAATCCACCATGCTTGGTAGAAATACCAAAGCAGCATGGTTGGTAAGCCGAATAGGAAACCGAAGTAAAAGCCAGAGCGCACTATAAACGGAAACTCTTTGCTGCCCGCCGTTAAGAAAATTTCATTAACGAGCTCAGGTGCATTCACCAGCTGCTCTACCACCAGCTCTTTTATGTCTAGAATTTCTGAAACATTGTGCTGGAAGTCGTCCACCATTTTGTGGACCACATTAGGGATGTCGTTTTCTATGCGTTGGTAAACTAAATTTTTACCTTGCACAGGCAACGCTGCCCAAAGTTGAGGCGCTGATTCGGCCATTACGTCATTAACAACTTTGCGTATAACCTGCCCTAAGCGGCGCTCAATAGCCTTCGTTAGCTCATCTGCATCTAAGCGCTGCGCTAATTCTTCAACACTCAGCAATTTGCCTAAAACTAGCTCAACCTCAATCTCGGCCATTTGGCGGCGCTTCGCAGGAATGAGTCCCTGCCAACCAAAGAATGGCTTAATACCGACGAATTCAATGGGGTAAAACATCATTTTTACCGCCAGATAGTTGGTTAGCCACCCAACGATAGCGCTAATTAAAGGAATTGATAGCAGACTCAGCGTTTCAAAGTTCCATTCCATACTACAAAAAAGAGATCCACATAATTATTTTCTCTCTCAGGCTACTGAGTGCTTATGAAATGGTCAATGTAAAAAACAAAATTACTGCTAATTGTTGATTGAAAACAGCTAAATGAAAGTCTAAAAGTTAGAACGTTTGACCTTGTGTGATTCACCTAAAGTGCATCAGTTTTCTCAACAACAAACGATTAGGTAGTGAATTCTAAATTTACGCCATACACTCAAAATAGTGTATGAACCGCTGTTCTCATGCCCTTGCTTTGAGTCTTCGTTATATGGACATTTAATGACCTGTAATTTTTGAGAACTGCGTTCTAAGTGAAAACTATCGTTTTGCTGGTGTTTTTCGGGTCAGTGTACTTTTTCAAATGAGTAGAAGGCACAGCCCTCATCAATCAAAAATAGGTACTCGTCATGGCAGTATTCGACTTGCGGTTAAAAAAGCTTGAACATGAAATCGAGCATGCAGGCAATTATGATGAATATGAGGCCGCGTGCTTAGCGCACGATGCATTGTCTGGTGCTGAGGAATGGAAAGCCGAAGACGCTAGCGATGACTACGACTACAAACTAATTCGCAAACGAGTTCAGCGCCTACAGCTTGCCAGAAGCAAAGGCGATTTACATGCGCTTATGTCGATTCTGCACGAGGGGCTACACGGCAATTTAGGCAATATTGCCAACCCCGTATTACTTACCCAGTGTAAAATAGGCACTAAATATCTTATTGAACAGTTTATTGACGAAGTGATATTGGCGCTAGAACAAATTTATCACGCCGATGAACAAGACGTAGACTTCTACGAGAAACTGTCATTTTTTGAAGAGACTGCACACGCCTTCGGGCGCAGCTGCCTTATGCTTTCAGGTGGCGCAGGCTTAGGCTTTTTCCATGCTGGCGTGGTTAAGTCATTAAACGAAAAGAATTTGTTACCTACCGTAGTGTCTGGCTCTAGCGCTGGTTCTATCATCGCAGCCATGTTGGGTACACGAACTCACGACCAATTATTAGAAGCACTCAGCGCCGACTTTATTTACGAGACTTTTAAACACTGGCGAAGCTTTGCCGGTCTTGGAAAGAAAGGGCTATTTGATAGTTCCGTGCTCGAAAATGCGCTGATTGAACTTTTCGACCTTACCACTTTTGAGGAAGCCTTTAAGAAAACAGGTCGACACATTACTGTGACGGTATCCCCTGCCGACCTCCATCAACATTCGCGCTTGTTAAATGCTAAAACCTCACCGAACGCAATTATTACTCAAGCGGTACGTGCATCCTGTGCAGTTCCCATCATTTTTAGCCCTGTACAGTTACGAGCGAAAACGCCCTCGGGCGATATTGTGCCTTATATTCCCAACCGTCGTTTTGCCGATGGCTCATTAATGGCCGACCTTCCCTTCGAGCGCTTAGCGAGGCTATATGGCGTCAATCACAGTATCGTGAGCCAAACAAACCCGTTGGCAGTGCCATTCATTTCCGCAAACCGCATTGACCCCAATTCGCTGTGGGACATGTCTGCGCGCCATCTTGGCCAACTAGCGAAAACTAACAGTATTTTCGCCATTGATATCATTGAAAGATTAACCGGTAATAAAAGTGCCAAATTGGCTATTCATAAAGTTCGTTCTATCATTGATCAGCAATACGTAGGTAACATCAATATTTTACCCAAGCGCCAAATTAGAAATTTATCGCAGGTGTTGTCTAATCCAACGCGCGAAAGCATCAATCAGTTGATTGTCAGTGGAGAACGGGCATCATGGCCGCAACTTCATGTTATTAAAAGAAATACCAAAATTAGCGAAAATTTACGGTATCATTTAGGCCAATTGAAAAAACGTGAGGCAGTAGAGCTTGGGCACGAAGTAAGATAGCGTGTGCGTCGCTTGACCTGTCTTGAATTGCCAATAGCAAAGTAATGGCAATTCGCAGCATCTTTTGAAAGGAAAACGGTGAGCGCACAAAGCCAAAACCCCGACAGCATTTACACGCAGCAAGTAAAACAACTAATCAATATGATTTATCCTCAAGAAACGGGCTACGGTTCGGTGTTCGAGGATGCGAGTCACTATTTTTCGCTTACCCCCTCTCTTGAGCAGCACATTGAAGACTTGAAAGCTCAGCTTAAGAAAATTGAGGGAAATAAAAACAAAGAGGTGCTTGCAGAGCAACTGACCAAGCAAATATCAAACAGCACTGAAAAGCTTGAAGAAGAGCGTCTGGCAAGGATAGAGCGGCTTGACGCTGTAAGCACCAAAATTATTGAGCTTTGTGAGGGCGATAACTGGCAAGAAACACAACAGCTTAGCGCTAAGTTACTTGGTACACTTATGCTGCTCACACGAGGACCAGAGGGCAACTTTGCACGTGTGCACATGCGCTTCAAACCGCTCTACAAAGCGGTGCTTACACTGCGCTTAGTCGATAGGCTTTTAGAGCACGACACGATTGCTCACAAATATCTCTCGAAGTATCGCGAAGCTGCATCCCGGTTTCGTGGGAACCGATATTGGCGCGATAAATGGAAAACTGAGCTTGGACGACCGCTAATAACCGCAGCGTTACTTCAAGATATTGGCCTGCAAAGCCCTGCCGCACTTACCATCTTGAAAGGGGAAAATGGCGATTTAGACGAATTTCGTTTGCTGGAAGAGTCGCAGCGAAAGGATCTTCTGAAGCTAAACTATCACTTCACTTTAAAGTACTTATCTGAGGGGTTAGGCCTACCTAAGTATGTAGGAAACAACAAAGAAGAAAGGGATCGCTTTGTTCAAACTCACAAAGAGGCCAATGAATTTTTGCAGCAGCTGGTAAAAGATGCATTTGTATCGAAAACGGGGCTGGGAGAAATTGTAAAGATCCCTCAAATTTATGTTTCGATTGTGCTTTCAACTAAGTCTGACTACTCACGTATGAGCTTGCCTAAAGGCTACATGCTCATTGAACAATTAGCGAAAAAAGGCGGCTTAAATAAGCAGTTAGCGCAGGATTTTGTTGAGCTTGTCGGGTATTTCCCACAAGGGTTCGGCATTACCTACATACCGATGAATGAGAAAGGTCATGAAAAGGACCAGTACGAATGTGCAATAGTGATCGGTCTCAACCCTGCAAATCCAGCTGAGCCTTTATGTAAAGTGGTAACAAGAAATCAGAAGTACATTACCAGCGGTACGCAAGAAATCATTCCCAAAGGAAGAAACCTTTATTTCCCAGCTAACCGCAAGAAACTCATGCGCGTAGGAAAAGACAGACTAAGTGAAATTATGAGTCAATTGTCGAGCAACTTTACTCCGGACGCACTTGACGATTTAGTACCGAGTTTCTGGGAACCCTATGACTTCTTCGGTTTTAAAAAGCATCAGAATTTGTGGGCGAAAAATAAATAGTGGGCTTAGTTACGTGAAGTTTGTAATGGAAAAATTGAAGTTTCACTTCAATAAAAGCTCATAGTACAACTTCTACAAAACACCTCTCAAGAAAATGTAAAACTAAACTTAGCTACAGCTATCACTATGTCTATCTAAAGCGTTTCTGGACGAAGCTGCGCCAATTAACCACGTATGTAGTTAATTGGCGCTCATGCCGAAAGCGAGGTTTATCTTTAGGAAGTGCTTTTATTCGTCGTTCTTGGTTGTATCAGTCGCGCTCTTAGTCGACGTTGCTTCTGCACTAGCCGCTTTCTTTTGTGCCGCACTCTTAGTAGTTGTCGATTTGGCCGCAGTACGCTTATTAGTTGTTCCCGCAGAAGCTTTTTTAGTCGTACTTGATGATGCAGCTGCCGATTTGGTTGTACTGGCTTTGCGAGCACGAGAAGTTGAAGAAGTGGTCGAAGACGACTTTGTCGATGTACTCCTCGTTGCTTGCGTAGACTTTGGTGAGGTATTCTTGGGCGCTGCAGTCTTGCTAGCAGCGCTTTTAGCCTCGGCTTTTTTAGCAGCCTCTTTTGCTGCTAAAAGGGCGACCTGCTCTACAAGCAAGTCAACTTTTGCGCTTAATAGTTCAAGCTGCTGCTCTTTTTGCTGGCGCTTCTGGCCGCCTGAGAATGCAGAAAAAAGCGGCGTTGACGCCACTAATTTCTGAGCAGCATCAACCAAGGCAAAGGGATTAAGTGTTCGTCTTAACTCGCTTTCAACCTCAAGCCCTCTCGCCTGCATCGAATTTATGGTTTCTTGCGTGTCATCAATTTTCTGACTAACAACGCCTGCAGCGTGATCTAATTTCGCCGATAACAAATCTGAGCCAGCGTAAAGCCAACCAAATAGAGGTGACGATTTAAGAGGTGAAGTAGCAGTACCGTTAAGTACTGATGAATCTTGATCGACTGTCGACACAGATTCTGTAGATGGAATTTTTTTGTTGCTCATAACGCCTCCAATACGGAGATTTACTAAGCATGACAGCATAAAACGGTTTCTACAGTCATTGAACTTTGTAAAAATGCTTCGCTGTCACTCAATTGCAGCTTTTAAAACGCGCTTTCAGCACTGAAAAGCTTATGAAAACTGCATGGAGGGCACCACAAAATGGTGCCCGGAAGGAAAACCGTTTTACTTGCTGGCAGCTAGCTTTGCAACCGCTTCAGTCAAGGCATCGATTTTTGCTGAAAGCTCTTCGATGCGCTGATCAGCTGGCTCTGAATCAAGGCCAAGCTTCTTGCGCACGTCCGCAACGCGATTTTCAACATCGTTAGTCGTAGATTTGAACTTACTCTTTGCGTCTTCTTCTAGCGTTTCGCCCTTTGTCACTAGCTCGTCAAACATTTTGTTCGCTTCTTCGCTTAGCTTCTCGTAACGCCCCTGCGCTTCTTCAACGCTCTTGCCATAAGCGCCTAAGCCTGCTAACCAAATTTTACGTGCCATTTCTTCGGCTTCGTTGATTTTACCTTTAATTGTGTCAGTAGTCGTCATGTTCAGCTCCTATGAATGCTAAATGAGAGTGTATTTCAACACCATGGCTTTACTTTACGATTAACAATTAGAATCCGCATACTAAAAACACAAAAAACATAAAAATGCCCGAAAAAGCGCTAACTTGTTCGGGCGAAATACCAGAGGAGACTGGTTTTAAAAAGGTGGGTGTAGAGTTAGAGTGGAACACCTGCAAGATGCAATACAAACGCATATTCAAGCGCGGTAGACTCGAATCGTTTGAAACGTCCTGAAGCTCCACCGTGACCCGCTTCCATGTCGGTTTTGAATAGCAGTAAATTATCGTCTGTTTTGTATTCTCTTAGCTTCGCCACCCACTTCATTGGCTCAAAGTACTGCACTTGTGAGTCGTGTAGTCCGGTTGTAACCAACATATGTGGATAGTCTTTTGCTTCAATCTGATCGTAAGGCGAGTAGGAAAGCATATAGTCAAACTCAGCTTTGTTGGCTGGGTTACCCCACTCGGTATATTCGCCGGTAGTCAGCGGAATAGACGCATCGCTCATCGTGGTCACTACATCAACAAATGGAACGTGCGCGCTCACACCTTGATAGAGTTCAGGTGCCATATTTACGATTGCGCCTATTAATAAGCCACCCGCGCTGCCGCCCATAGCAAAGACGCGGTCTTTGTCTACATACTGCTTTGCCACAAGTCCTTTTGAAACGTCAATAAAGTCAGTAAAGGTATTTATTTTCTGATGCATTTTGCCGTCTTCATACCACTCGCGCCCCAACATTTGACCTCCGCGAATGTGTGCGATCGCGACAACAAAACCTCTGTCTATCAAAGACAACCAGCTGCTTCTAAACGTTGGGTCTACAGTCGAACCGTATGAGCCATAGGCGTATTGATATAATGGATTGGTGCCGTCTTTCTTAAACTTATCTTTGCGATAAACCAACGAAACGGGAACCGACGTACCGTCTCTCGCTTCAATCATCACGCGCTCAGAGGCATAGAGAGAAGAGTCAAAGGTGTCAGATACACGGGTTTGTTTCATCACCTCGCTTTCAAGGGTATCTAAGTTGATATCAATGATAGAACCAGGCGTGGTCAACGAGCTGTAATAAATTCTAAGCTTATTGGTATCCATTTCAGGGTTTGCATTAAAATACGCACCGTAAATTGGGTCTTGAGTTGGAATAACTTTCTCTTCGTTTGACGTTAGATTGTGAACGACCAAGCGCAGCATGCCGTTTTCTTTTTCTTTAACCACTAAGTGGTTGTTCATTACTTCAATACTTTGAAGGAAAACGTTTGGACGATGTGCAATCACTTCTTGCCATTTCGACACATCGTTAGTGGTGTCTAATGGTGCTTTCATCACTCTAAAATTCTTCGCACCAATATTGGTCAACACAAAATAACCGTCACTCGCTTTTGCTACACTGTATTCTTGTCCGTCTTCAATGGGCAAGAATACTTTTGTTTGAGACGTTGGGTTATTCGCATCAATCAAAGTCACACCTGTTTTTTCGGTGTTGTCATGGTGAATGTATATGACACTATCGTCTTTACTTTTACTGATATAGGTATAAAAGGTAGGGTCGCTTTCTTCATAAACTAAAACATCTTCGCTTTGAGACGTGCCCAATTTATGGCGATAGACTTGGTATCCTAAAAGAGTCTGCGGGTCTTTCTTCACGTAAAAGAGGTGGGTATTATCGTTCGCCCAAACTACACTTCCAGACGTACCTTCTAAAATGTCATCAAGCTTTTCTTCACTCTCTAGGCTTTTGACATACACAGTGTAGATGCGTCGGCTAAGCGTATCTTCAGAATACGCAAGCAACTTGTTGTTGCTGCTCACCGCGTAACTGCCAATACTGAAATAATCATGCCCTTCAGACATTCGGTTTGCATCAAGCAATACTTGCGGTTCAGCGTCAAGTGAAGGTTTTCTTAAATAAATAGGATACTCGTTTTCACCTGAGTAGCTGGTGTAGTACCAGTAACCATTGTCGAGAACGGGAACGGTTGAGTCGTCCTTCTCAATCCGAGACACGAGCTCCTCATAAAGCGCTTCTCGGTTTTTCTTAAGAGGAGCCAAAACAGTCTCAACATAGCTGTTTTCTTGTTCTAAATGGGACAATATCTCTTCGTCGGTGCGGGAGTCATCACGCATCCAATAGTAATTGTCATTACGGGTGACACCATGCGCGGTCATTTCATGCGGCACTTTTTTCGCCACAGGCGCACTTACTTGAGTATTTAGCATAACGGATGGCGCTGCACTTTCAGCTACTTGTTGAGGATTTTCAGTTTTGTTTTCGACGCCACAGCCTGCTACCAAGCCACCTGCGGCAAGTGCTATCCATAGATATTTCATTATTATTCCTGTTGTGCACTTTTATTGGCGCTTTGTTTACCGCCAAGCGATTGAAGACAATCGACTTTTGATCATTGAAGATTTAAGAAAGCAGCTAAACTAAGCGAAGTTTATAAGTAAAGTGAGTATATATAATTACGATTTAGGGTCTAGCGTTACTTAACGCGAATGAGACTAAGTAAGGGTTAAAATGTTACAAGATATGTGAAACTGTGTTTCATCGCTGTAAATTCACCAACGAGCGTTAGTAGAAAGCGATAAAAAAACGCCGCATATTCAGAAATAATGCGGCGCTTTTGTTGTTTATTGTAAAAGCCGTCGTATGGAAACCAACAGCCTTTGGCATCCTAGTGTTTAGTCGACCAAATCCTTAGGCATGTCATCACGAATAGCAAGCCACACCTTTCCACTTTCTATACCGTACTTTCTAACTACTACAGGGACACGGTCGTATTCGCCTTTCTCAGCAACATCAAGCAAGTCTGCGTAATACTTGTTTGCCACGTCGCGTGCTTGTTGGTGCGAGAAGAAATAGCCACCAATACGCGAGTACAAACCACGGAAACCGTTCATCATCAAAACAAATACGTTATTGTTAGACGCTAACGCCAAGTCATGTGACATTTGATAGTCGAACTGGGCAAAAGCTAAACCTTCTTGCTCCACATTTTTATAACGGGCAATAATTGCAGCAGACTCTTGAGGGTTGTTTCGAATTGCGCCTCGAATGAAAACCGCACTTAAATTAGTGCGCGCTGCTAATAAATTATCAACCAGTTCAGGGATCCCTTCTTGGTCTAAACGAGCGAGAGTTTCTAAAATGTTTAACCCACACGTTTCCCAGAAATTGTTAACCTTGGTCGGCTTGCCGTGTTGAATTGTTAACCAACCATCACGAGCTAGACGCTGAAGTACTTCACGCAGTGTAGTACGCGTTACACCAATTAACTCAGAAAGCTCTCTTTCTGCAGGCAAAATGGTGCCAGGTGGAAATCTTCCACTCCAAATAGATTCAACAATATATTCTTCGGCGAATCCAGCTGGACTCTGTGCCTTATAAATCATAACTAATCGCCTGCACGTTATTGTTATTTTGCAACTGATTGTACCAGATGCTGTTTTATTATCACAATGAATTATGCCTCGTCCACTAAAGGTTTTAACAACTTGTTAAAATTAAAGTGTTATTTCAAACACCATTAAACACTGCTTGTACATTTTATGTTCGAAATATTACGTATTTTCAAATTCAATGATAACTATCATAAAAAAAGTGATAAATATTCAGTGACTTTCACATGGTGGGGTCTGTGAATTGCTTTCTCAAGACGTTAATATCATGTACGCTTAATTTCCGACTATAATGACAGCAGCAAAACCGCGGTAAGGCGAAATAAATCGCATAGCGCCAGCAGTTTATGTATGCAATAACCGGAACTACACAGTATAAAGATGCGCAAAAATGCGTGCTTTGTTGTAAAAGGAACAGGAACTCATGCAAACCTCAATGATCGCGGCGATCTATAAGAATTTCCTGGGACATGCGCCCGACTGGTATAAAAAAACCATTATTGCCTTTCTCATTGTTAATCCCTTTATCTTTATGGTGGACCCATATGTAGCGGGCTGGACGCTTGTAATCCAATTCATCTTTACCTTAGCGATGGCATTGAAATGTTACCCGCTTCAACCAGGCGGCCTGCTGCTCATCGAAGCGATGTTTATAGGCATGACATCGCCTGGCCATATGATGCATGAGATTGAAGTTAACTTAGAAGTGCTATTGCTACTGGTATTCATGGTAGCGGGCATTTACTTCATGAAAGACCTGCTTATGTACTTGTTCACCAAATTGGTGATTAAGGTTCGCAACAAGCTAATTTTATCCCTATCGTTTATTTTTGCATCTGCATTTCTATCGGCGTTTCTCGACGCATTAACGGTTGTTGCAGTAATAATCAGTGTAGGTCTGGGCTTTTACTCTATCTATCACAAAGTAGCGTCGGGCAAGGAATTTCACTCTGATCACGACCACACTAGCGACGATGAGTTAGGTAGCCACGACTTAGAAGACTTCAGAGCTTTCCTACGCAACCTTATGATGCACTCAGCGGTAGGTACTGCCCTTGGTGGTGTTATGACCATGGTAGGCGAACCACAGAACCTGATTATTGCAGACAAGGCTGGCTGGGACTTCGTTGAATTTTTCATCCGTATGGCACCTGTTACTATCCCAGTATTCGTATTTGGACTACTTACTACCGTAATTCTGGAAAAAACCGGTATGTTTTCATACGGCGCAAAATTACCTGCAGCGGTAAGACAGATTTTGGTCGACTATAACGACCATATGGACAAGGGCCGCAGTAAGCGTGAAACCGCTAAGCTGGTAGTACAAGCACTAATAGGTGTTTGGTTAATCATTGGTCTTGCTACGCACATGGCGTCAGTGGGTCTTATTGGTCTGTCAGTTATTGTACTTGCTACTTCTATGAGCGGTGTTATCGAAGAACACGCACTTGGAAAAGCGTTCGAGGAAGCACTGCCATTTACCGCATTACTTTGCGTATTCTTTGGTGTAGTAGCCGTTATCATTGACCAAGGCCTTTTCCAGCCGGTAATCCATTGGGTACTGTCGTTTGAAGGCGAAACGCAAATGGTTATGTTCTATCTTGCTAACGGTGTGCTTTCGATGGTGAGTGACAACGTGTTTGTGGGCTCTGTTTATATCACTGAAGTCACAGCGGCTCTACAGGCCGGTCAAATCACACGTGACCAGTATGATATGCTTGCTGTAGCAATCAATACGGGAACCAACTTACCCAGTGTGGCGACACCAAACGGTCAAGCTGCTTTCCTATTCTTGCTGACCTCAGCCATCGCGCCACTGCTTCGTTTGTCGTACGGCCGTATGGTTATGATGGCATTGCCATATACCATCGTGCTGACCATTGTTGGTTTGTTAGCAACTTACATTGGACTTGCTGATGCTACTCAGGTGCTTTACGACATGCACCTCATTGAACACCACACCGCTGCTGAAGCGGGTGCTCAAGCGGTAGGTCACTAGTCTATGCGCGGAATCATTCACAGCATTAGCCAATGGGCAGAGCACAAGTCTTCATGGCTTGTGCTTTTCGCCACATCATTGGCATTAGAAATTGCTGCGCTTTACTTTCAGTATGGCATGGGTTTAAAGCCGTGCATTATGTGCATTTATCAACGAACCGCCATGTACGGTATTGTGTTGTCAGCACTTATTGTCGTTATTAAAAACAATGGCTTTACTCGCATGCTTGGTTTCGCTGGCTGGGCTGTATCTTCAGGATGGGGCTTCTTAATTGCCAAAGAGCACGTTGGCATTCTCAATGCTGCGAACCCATTTTTTGCCAGCTGTGAAATTGTGCCAAACTTCCCTTCGTGGTTACAACTTCACGAGTGGCTACCCGCTGTATTTGCTGCTGAAGGTGACTGTTTAGAAGATTCGTGGCAGTTTTTGTCTATGGGAATGGCTGAGTGGATGCAAATTATTTTTGCTGCCTACTTTGCTGTGTTCGCTATTGTGTTTGCATGTCGATTATTGGATAAGAAACCCTTTTGATCGACTTATCCATTCTACCGTCTCGCCTACCTCCGATACATACGGAACAAGGCCCCATTTCCATTCAGCGCATTGCAGAGAAACACTGCTATGCGCTTTGTGAGGCTGGACAACAGTCTATCCATCACGTAAAACCTTGGTTTGGTTCAGCGGTTTGCCCTGTTACGCCTGCACTGTCCAAGCAGTGCATCACCAACATGGAAAAGGCACGAGATACAGGATATGGACTTACCTACTTACTAATGCACGAAGAAAAATGCTTAGGTATGGGCATTATCAACCACATTCACCACACGCACCTTACCGCTAACCTTGGCTACTGGCTCAGACCAGACGCATGCGGAAAAGGTTTAGCTACCGCGATTTGTGAAGCCTTGAAGAAACTTGCGTTCTCTCAAATGAATTTGCATAGATTGGAATGCTTTATAGAGCCTAACAACAAGGCAAGTATACGTGTAGCAGAGCGAATTGGTGGTACAAAAGAAGGGCTTTGTCGCAAACGCGTATTCGGGCGCGATGCGTTGCTTTATGCGATTGTTAATGGCGATTAACGCGCGTTCTGCGCGTTAATCTAAGTCTTCTAAAGGCCAAATGGCTATATAGTCTTCAAAGTTATTTAAATCCACATCGGTTTCAAAAACAGTCTTGTTGCGTACCGACATGCCCTTTGCGTGCATCACGTGTTTCTTCCCCTTGTTTAACAATGGGTGCCACGATGGTATGCCCCTTCCCTCATAAAGACGGCGATAGGTGCAGCTATTAGGCATAAAAAAGATATCCTTCAGATTCTCTTTTGTCAGCTTCACGCAATCAGGCACCAGCTCTGTTCGCCTTTCATATTGGGTACATTCACATTTTTTTGTGTTCAAATACGTACACACAATATTGGTATAGTGAATCTTCTCATTATCGTTAATATGATCGGTGACTTCGTATTCTTCTACCGCGTCATCATCGATAAATTTTTGCAGACAACATTTACCACATCCATCACAAAGTGATTCCCATTCCTTTTGGGTCATCTCTTCTAAAGATTTGGTTTCCCAAAACGCTGCCGTCATTCTGCTATTACCTCAGTTTCCACGGTTAAATGATTATCTAGCGTTGCAACAATCGTATCTTGTGAGCAAAGCTTACCTACCCCTTTGGGCGTGCCCGTTAGGATCACGTCGCCGCTGTCTAACGTAAATATAGATGACATATGAGCGATAAGTGGGATGATTTTGTGTAGCATCAGCTCGGTATGTCCCTGCTGTCTAACCACCCCGTTTATGGTTAAGGTAAAACGCAGGTCTTCCAAGTTTTCTATTTCACTTAACGGCACAAAGCCTGACAGCGGTGCACTGTTATCAAAAGACTTCGCTCTTTCCCAAGGCTGGCCTTGCTTTTTAAGCTCGGCTTGAACCTCGCGAAGGGTTAAATCGAGACCAAGTCCAATACCCCATATCGCGGCTTTTACGTCATCTACACTCGCATTCTTCAATGATGATTTTAGCAGCACAGCGACTTCAAGCTCGTTGTGACACTCGCCTTTGTCGGTAGGAATGGCAATAGGCTTCTGCATATAACATAAGGCAGCCTTTGGCTTCATAAACAGCAAGGGTGCTTCAGATACGGTAGAATTCATTTCTTGAATGTGGTCGAGGTAATTTCTACCTATACACACTACTTTACTAACGGGTAGTGATATTTCATTGCCTTGAGAATCGATGTGACGATAAGCCATTAGTAACCTCGTTTTATCCGCTCTGATAAATACCCAACCGAAACGCCAAAGTAAGACGAGCGGTTCCACTTCATCAGTGTGTGAAAATTGTTATACACCAAGTAAATTCGGCCTTGCTCACCATCTGGCATAATAAGCGATGCACTAATTTCTGCATTGGGGAGTTCATTTCCGTTGTAGCGCTTGACGCCATTCTGCTGCCAAAAGGCCAACGGCTTCATGTTAGATTTCGCTAACCCTGAAAAAGGTACTGGTTTGGTTAGTATTACTTGGCGTCCCCACGTCCCTTCACTATCCCAACCTTCAGATGATAGATAGTTGGCGATTGACGCAAATACGTCTGCCTTGGTCCCCCAAATATCCTTTCTGCCGTCGCCGTCGTAGTCCACTGCGTAATTTAGAAAGGATATGGGCATAAACTGTGTTTGTCCCATCGCACCGGCCCAAGAGCCTTTAAGCGCCTCTACAGAGATATGCCCTTCATCTAGAATCTGAAGTGCCGCAAAAAAATTGTCTTTAAACAGCTTTTCTCTTCGCCCTTCATACGCCAAAGATGCCAGTGCAGACAGCACACTAAAGTTGCCCTGAATTTTACCAAAGTTAGACTCATTACCCCACAGCGCAACAATAAAGCGGGCCTGAACCCCATATTTCTGAGCAATTTCGTCAAGCAGTACTTTGTGTTCATTGTACTGCTCAACCGCCTGCTTCACTTTCCAGTCGGGTACTCGCGTTGCTAGATAATCATCTAACGTAATTTTTTTCTCTGGCTGGCTTTTGTCAGACTTGACCACCGTGGGCCTGAAAGTAATGTCAGCAAACGCTAAATCTAATTTAGTCTTATCTATGCCCTTTTCGGCCGCTTCTTTTTTCAGTTGAGCAACGTAGCTTTTGAAGCCCGTCTCACTAAGCCCACTGTCATTACTTGGCTGATTTTCGGCATGAACTGTCAGTGAAAAGCTTAAGGTTATACTCGATAAAACTAGGGCAATATTGCGCGGTTGAGGAAATAAGCTACGGTTTTTACGCTTAGCTATAAAGGTAATTCGGTTAACTAAGCGGTTTAGAGTCTTTAATAACATGGAAATTTAAAACTTCTTATCGGGCGTTTTTGACAGCCCAAGAGATTCACGGTGTTGCTCTAGCAAGTTATCTTCTTTTGGCGGCATTTGAAGGTAAAAGCCTTTTTCATTAAGCTCGTCGATAAGTTTTTGCTTATCAACCATGCCAAGTTTCTCGCGCTTTTCTAGGGCGATGATAGTCACTAGCTCTGGACGACCAAACTTTGCCATAAGCGGCTCTGGCACGTCTTCAAAATGGTCTTTCTTTGGCACGTACAAATACATGCCGTCTTTCTTTCGCGTTTTATAAACTGCGCATAACATAGAATTTTTACTCTTTCTTAATTCGTTTGTTTAGTTCTTTTGGGGTCACTATGCAGATTGAATTGGCCAGAGAACATACACCTCTCGCCAATACTGCTCACCCATATTGCTTTTAAGGCACTATTGGGCCGGAGCGTCGCCAAGTAGTCGAGTTACGTGAGAGCGAAACAATGGCTCTCTCCACGTCGACAGTACATCGGGCATTAGTCCCTGCACGCGGGTCTCATCAACCGAAAACCAGTACCATTTTAACAGTTGATTCAGCTGTTTTTTAGAGGCAATAACATCACTATTTACAGCATTGTCTTTCGCTATCTGGTCGCTGATAACTTTAAGCTCGGCCAGCGTTTTTTTGTACTTGGCGATATCAATTAACCGCAGCACAACCGGAAGTCTGAGCTTTTCTGGTGTTTGCGCGTACTTTGCTCTCGCCTCTTCAATTAGCGTGATGATGGTGTCGCCATAGCGGCGTACCGATTGATGATTCACGCCGTTAATACGCGAAAGGCCAGATTTACTATCGATAAGACGCTGCGCCGCTTCAAACAAATGCCCTTCTTTAAACACGAAGTTTAGGGCCAGATCTTTTTTTCGTGCGGTATTCAAGCGCCATGCCGCTAGTGCCTGTAATACGGTGAGCTGCTCGCTGTTCAATCGCCAGTTATTCTTAATGCTTAAGTACGCAAAATCTTCAGGCATTTGAGCGCGCTTCTTATCAACTAGCAAAGCGATCTCTTGGTAAATCCAGTGCACTTTCCCCGCCTCTTGTACTTTACTGGCTAACTGTTGGTAGCAAGGCAGTAAATACAGCACATCATTCGCTGCGTAGCTAAGCTGCGCTTCACGTAGAGGTCTGGCTAACCAATCGGTTCGCGACTCCCCTTTGTCCAAACTGATATCACACAGCAACTCTACAAGCTTTGCATAGCCAAGTGACGGTCCCATGTCCAAAATACTTCCCGCAAGCTGCGTGTCGAACACAGGCGTTGGTACGGTATCAAAGGCGGTAAGGAACGCCTCAATGTCTTCAGAACACGAGTGCAGTACTTTTACGACTTCGGTATTCTCCATGAGATCGATAAATGGCTGCATATTGTCTATGGCGAGCGGATCAATGAGTACCAGCTGATGGCCATCATAGAGCTGGATAAGGCCTAAATGAGGAGTGAGGGTTTTCGTTCTTACGAATTCGGTGTCTAAGGCTACCGCCTCTTGACGCTGTGCGGCAGTGCACACTTTTTCGAGTTGTTCAGATGTTGTAATTAATTGATATTGCATATTTTTGCACAGTAATAAAAAAGCCGGCTTACGCCGGCTTTCACAAAACTATTTCAACGAAATTAGTCTCGAAGCTCCCGACGCAGTATTTTACCTACATTGGTTTTTGGTAAGTCGTCTTTGAAAACAACTTGCTTAGGCACTTTGTAACCCGTTAAGTGATTACGGCAATGCGCGATAACGTCTTTTTCAGTAAGTGAGTCGCTGTTTCGAACTACAAACAATTTCACAACTTCACCACTGACTTCATGAGGAACCCCAACCGCAGCTGCTTCAACAATGTTTTCATGCATTGCAGCCACTTCTTCAATCTCGTTAGGAAACACGTTAAAGCCTGAAACTAGGATCATATCCTTTTTACGGTCAACAATATAGAAGTAACCTTCATCATCTACCGTTGCGATGTCACCTGTGGCTAACCAACCGTCTTTTAGAATTTCTTCTGTTGCTTCTGGTCGGTTCAAATATCCTTTCATTACCTGAGGGCCTTTCACCCACATTTCACCAGGCTCACCTTTTTCAACAGGATTACCGTCGTCATCAAGAAGCTTAATGTCTGTAGAAGGAACAGGCATACCGATTGCGCCTTTATAAGCTTCAATCTGTGGTGGGTTAACCGCTACCACAGGCGAACACTCTGTTAGCCCGTATCCTTCAAGAAGCACTGTACCGGTGACCTTTTCCCACTTTTCTGCTACGGGACGTTGAACAGCCATACCGCCGCCTAAACCAAACTTAAACTTGCTGAAATCAAGTTCGCTGAATCCAGGCGTATTTAACAGGCCATTAAACAAGGTATTTACACCCGGTAAAATGGTGAACGGATATTTGCTAAGTTCGTTTACAAAAGCCGGCATGTCACGCGGGTTGGTGATAAGCAAGTTACGGCAGCCGTATTTAACGAACATCAAGCAGTTCGCCAGTAGCGCAAAAATATGGTAAAGCGGAAGCGCGGTAACAACAAAGTCTTCGCCTTCTTCAATCACTGTTTCTAAGATACCTGACACTTGCTCTAAATTCGCTACCATATTGCGATGAGTAAGCATGGCACCTTTAGAAACACCCGTTGTGCCACCTGTGTATTGAAGAAACGCTAAATCACCGCTATCAATATCTGGGCGTTTATATTCAAGGGATTGCCCTTTTTTAACTGCCGACATAAACGATGTCGTTTCAGGTAAATTAAACGAAGGCACCATCTTTTTAACGTACTTCACAACTGCGTTCACAATCCAGCGCTTAGGTGCCGGAAGCATATCGCCTAAAGCGGTCAGAAAGACTTCTTGTAGATTTGTATCTGCGATGACTTCTTCTAGAGTACACGCGAAGTTTTCAACAATAACGATGGCTTTTGCATTAGCATCATTTAGTTGGTGCTTTAACTCACGAGCTGTATAGAGAGGATTTACATTAACCACAACCATCCCTGCGCGCAGAATACCAAACATGGCAACAGGGTATTGAAGAAGGTTGGGCATCATGATTGCCACAGCATCACCGCGTTTTAGTCCGCTTGCTTGCAAATAAGCAGCAAACTGAGCTGATAAAGTATCTAACTCTTCAAACGTGATTGAATGCCCCATATTAATGAAGGCTTCTTTGTTTTTAAACTTCTTTACCGACTGCTCGAAAATGTCGACTACAGATGCGTAACGATCGGCATCAATTTCTGCGGAAACGCGAGGGTCGTAATGCTTAAGCCAGGTTTTTTCCACCAAAACCTCCTCTACTTTATTCTTATACTATTTTATAAGCGCATGGGGAGCTGCACTTATATAACTGGTCTGATAACTTGCGAATAGTATAGGATGTGTAAAAAAAAATAAACGGCACAATTTACAATTGCTCAACAAAATGACGAATTAATACCCCTACATCGTCAGTATTTTCCATGTGAATATGGTGGCCGCCTACTAATTGTTCGTATTGCGCATTTAAAAACCACCCCTTGCGATTGGGGAAAACAGTCTCAAGGTTTTTAAAACTGTTAGATGCACCAATAAAAAGAATTGGGCATACAATAGCACGCATTAGCGATTCTGCCTGCTTTTCTGTGAGTCTTAGTGTAGATTTTGTACGAAGCTTCGGGTCGCTCGACCAGAAGCAATGTCCCCCTGCATCTTGGGTCAAATTTCTCGATAAAATAGAACGCGCGTGTTCGGCAGGAATATCTGATACCTTGCACCTGGCTTTAACTGCGTCGTCTAAATCAACGATTCGCAGTTTATTTCGCGACTTCGCGTGACGACTCATTATTGCGTCACGCATTTGTGCTGCGGTTGTTTCTTCAGTTTCGGTAAGCGGCCCACAAGCATCAATACTTATTACAGCAGTGACTTTTTCCGGAAAAAGTGCGGCGAAAAGGCTCGCTAGTATTCCGCCGAGAGAGTGTCCTAATAAAATGACTTCTTCCCACTCTTGAGATTCTATTAGCGCATAAAGGTCTTGCAGGTAATCAGCTTGATTGTAATGTGCGCCTAGTGCACGGTGACCAGAACGACCATGACCAGCTAGGTCTAGCGCAATCAAGCGGTGAGTTTGTAGGTAGGGTGCTAACAGCCGTAAGCTCTCTGCGTTATCCAAGTAGCCGTGTAAACCAAGTACGACTTTGCCGGCACCTTGATTATCTAACGCAGCTAAATGTAATGCCCCAATGTTAAATTCTGTTTCAATCATCTTTCATCCTTTGCGGCAATAAATCGCCGCGCGCTTTCCATGACCGTCCTAAAAATAAAAAAAAGGCGGCAATATTTTGCCGCCTCCATGATGAGATTTTTACTTCGCTTTATCCTGCCTTGCGGGCTGTATCGTTGCTTTTGTCTTGCTTCGTGTAGACTTAGATTTAGAAGGAAGCGTGGCCTTGCTCGGCGCATTTTCGTAACGAATTACGCGCGTTCGATTAAAATGCGGATACATCCAAGGGCCATTGAAGCGATAAAAGGGTGAATACCAACCTGTGTGGTAATTGAAGAAGTAAGTATTTACATCATAAACCTCTTGCTTCCTCCACATGTGGTAGTCATCGGCAATGATCGTCGGATAAATGTAGGGCTGCTCACCCACCATGCCCGCAGTTGGAGCGGTAACTGTACCTAGAAACGTTGCCGCACGCCCTTCTTCAAAAACAATTGGGTCGACGAAGCCATCAATTTGTACTTTGAATCGACCCGACGTCTCTCCATTTGTTGAAGGCTTGCCATAATGATTTAGCGGAAAATGAGCGAGTTCAATGAACGTTTTGTTGGGCTTATTTTCAACACCAACAATCATTCCTCCCCATCTGGCCTTTTGGCCTTGCGCGTTCGCCCCCGACGTAACCGCTTTCGAATAGCTAACTAGCTGCGTTCCTTCAGGCACTTCTATGCTATCTGGGACTATTGTGCAGCCCGCAAATAAAAAGACTGTAAGTAAAACTAAATACCGAGACATCGACGAGCTCCTATAAATCCTAGAAAATGCTGCGTTTGAATAAAAGTCAGTCTACAAGCACTGGGTTGTTTAAAAAATACAGTAAAATTTCGATTACAACCCGCCTCTACTTTCATGTATCTCTTTATGAGAAAAAGAAAAACCGAATACCAACAACCAAACATTAGCATTTATACGAATGGACAACCACTGCCGTTCAAACACTATGTCGCTTAAATGAGATAGATCATCCCAACCAACAATTTGTAGAGTATACACGGTAGGCTTTTGTTCAAAATACACAGCGGGTTTTAACAATTTGTTAAATTTATCTACGGTGTGAATTATGGTGCTTGGAATTGAACTACGCGTAGATGTCCACGCCGAACATAGATTGAATAGACTCGCGTTGCTGCTGCTTTTCAAAGCTTGTGTATGACGCTATGGCATTTTGAGAATACGTGTTGCCATCTTCACGAATAAATTGTTGGTACGCTTTGGCGTTATCCGTTCCCTGTTCGTCGGGCGCAACAACAATCGCCCTAGCAGACGATTCGCTTTGCCCTTTACTTTGCTGTTCAGGGTCTTTGTTAATTTTAGCGACACGGCCTTGCGAAGGTTCGGAAGACGGTACAGCGAAATTATTATTGATAATCATACAAAGTTAACTGAGGCAAGAATCGTACCATTGGGAAGCGAGCTTTAACCTTAAGACTCTCTCCTCTTTTCCCGTTGCTCGATTTATTTATTGTTAGTAATGGGCGCCCCATATTTGGCGGCGTGTCGTTACTCTCTGCCAGGTAATTTTTTCCACGTAACTTTATCGCGCAGATATACAGGTTCTACATTCACAGCGTCAGATACTTCGCCTTTACTATGTGCATCTATTGCAAGTTTAAGCATGTATTGCGCGTTTGGAAGTGTGATGTCAGACGCTACCTCACCACATACTTCAGACTTCCAGTTATCAAGCTCCTCGTAGGCAGACCAGCCGGTGCCAGCTGCAATTACAGTCGCGCCGTTTTCTTCTCTAAGTACTTTTAGCTGTTCAATAGCCAATTCGGGCGGACAAACTTGCTCTTCAGTGCAAAGTACAAGCCCATTTTGCGACTGAGAGTAAACCGCGAAGTACACTTCACCCATACGCGCATCAGACGCGACGGCAATCAATGCATCTTTATGCTGAGTTTTAGACGCTACTTCAAACGCCATAGCTTCGAGCGTACTCACGCCCGCTACTTTTAAGCCTGTCCCTAACGCTAAACCTTGAATCATTCCCGTCGCTATGCGAACACCGGTAAAGCTGCCTGGGCCTCGACCAAAAGCCAGTAAATCTAGGTCGCCCAGCGAAACCTTTGCTTCTTTTAACACCTCATCGACCATGGGAAGAAGTCGCTGACTATGCTGCTGAGGGCATATCTCGAAACGCGTTATGACGGTGTCTTTGAATTGAAGCGCAACCGAACAAGCTTCGGTTGCGGTATCTATAGCTAAAATGTTCATGTTTATCTCTTATTTCATATAAGCTGAAAACGGGGCTAATGGCGTAATACACGCTTACCGCTTTTTCAGTGCTTTAACTTAGGCTTCATCAATGCCGGCTAAAAATTTTTCCACTTCGTCCAAGCTTCTTGTTCTTTTCATATCTGGCAAGCTTCCGACGAAGGTTTTGGCGTAAGGCTTCGTCACTAATCGATTGTCACATATAACCAGCACGCCTTTATCTGAAGGATCTCGGATGAGTCTTCCCGCGCCCTGCTTTAACGTAATAACAGCTTGGGGAATTTGAATAACACCAAACGGGTTTGCTCCACGTTTTTTTACATCTTCCATACGCGCTTGAAGCAGCGGGTCATCAGGTGACGCAAAGGGCAGCTTATCAATCATCACGCAAACCAAGTCGTTGCCGCGTACGTCTACTCCTTCCCAAAAAGCGCCTGTGCCCATTAATACCGCTTTTTCATCTGCAAGGTACGCATCCAGCAATGCTTGCTTGGTGGTAGTCCCTTGCACCAGTAGCGGATTATCTATCTCATCTTCTAGCTTCTGCGCAATTTCTCGAAGCATAGCGTGACTAGTAAACAACAAGAAACATCTGCCGCGACTTGCTTTGATTAGCCGTTTGGCTGTTTCTAGCAAAGTTTCGCGCATAGCGTAGCTGTTTGGTTCTGGTAAATAGCGGGGCACGCACAGCATGGCCTGTTCAGGATAATTAAACGGGCTATCTAATCCTAACGTTTCTGCGTCTTCTAAGCCCATGCGGCGCTGAAAGTGATCAAAACCGCCGTTTACCATTAAAGTTGCAGAGGTAAAAATCCACCCGCGCGGCGGCGATGATACGAAACGTCTGAATTTAGCGGCAATTGATAAGGGCGTTAAATGCATAATGAGGTGGCGCTGAGTAGTTTCATACCACAAACTTACATTTTCTTGCTTATTGTCGCTTAACGCATCTAACTGCTCTCTTGCAGCCACAACACGTTCGTACATGTTGTCTAAATCTTTATCGCGGCCAATATGTAGCTTACACACTTCATGCAGTACACCTAGCGCTTCGGCCAGCTTTCCCACCTGCATGCGCACGTCGTCACGGTCTAACGCCTCAGCCCAGTTGCCGCGTTCAGCCGTATCCGGGAACAATAACCGTAAATCAGAGGCAATCATTCTGCATTTGTCAGCCGCTTTATCTAGCTGACCAGCATCTTTTAGCACTGTTCTGAACAACAGCGTGATATCTTTCGCAATATCGTGAATTTGTCTTGTCGAAAGTGACTCGCCAAAGTAATCGCTGGCAATATCGGGAATTTGATGAGCCTCATCAAAAATAATCGCATCAGCTTCTGGGATAAGTTCGCCAAACCCTGTGTCTTTCAGTGCCATATCAGCAAAGAAAAGGTGGTGGTTTACCACAATAATATCAGCATCCAGCGCCTTTCTGCGCGCTTTTACCAAGTAGCAATCTTCATAATCTGGGCAATCGCGGCCCAAGCAGTTATCCACTGTAGAGGTAACCAGCGGTAAAACACGGGCATCTTCGGGAAGGGTTTTAAGCTCCCCCATATCACCTGTTTTCGTAGTACTAGACCAACGTTTCACTTCTGAAAGCTGACCCAATACCTCTTTTTCAACCAGTGTAGAGTTGCCGCTGTGCTGCGCTACACGGTGTAGGCAAAGATAGTTTGAACGGCCTTTTAACAGTGCAGTTTTTCGCTTGCTGCCTAAGGCCTTTTTTACCAGCGGTAAGTCGCGGTGAAATAGCTGCTCTTGTAAGTTTTTAGTCCCTGTAGAAACAATGGCTTTTCCGTCGCTCAACAGTGCCGGAGCGAGATAAGCGAAAGTCTTTCCCGTTCCCGTACCTGCCTCTACTATTAAACTACCTGTGGTATCAATAGCGCGCTTAACCGCCTTTGCCATTTCAGTTTGAGCTTCGCGAGGTACAAACCCCTTGATAGCACCTGCAAGGAGGCCATCTGAAGAGAATACGTTATTTATTGTGGGCATGGTTTAAGCGCTGTCATTACTTTTCTACTTTAGGCCGCGCATTATGCCAAAAAGCCTATAGAATGCCCATTAAAGGTTTGCATTTTAGCGTCAGCATTTGCCACCTGACGCCTTTTAGAGTCAAAACAATTGTTAAATTTTTGATGAAAAGAATTTGTCTTCTAGAACAAAAAAATTAGCTTTTTAATCTTAACACTTAGGCGCAATATCCAGCTCGTAAATGTTTATACTCAACTATTAAACGAGGTAATTATGAAAGGTTTACGCTTTATAGGTTTAGGCTTAGTAGGTTTAAGCGCAATGGCGTTCTCTGTAATTGCAGCTGCATCAGACGAAGCACCTGCAGAGCTGGTAGCGGAATTAACCCAGTTCTGTAAAGAAATCGCTGAAGAAGAAGGCACAAAAGGCAAGTCGGAAGACGTATTTGTATTAGAGTGCGTAAATGATGAGCTAGAAGCTGAAGGTTACCAGAAACTGAAATCTTTAAACTGATCTATTAAGGTGAGTTACTGATTCACTTTAACTGAATGAATGATAAAGCCTCGCCAGAAATGGCGGGGCTTTTTTGTGCTCTGCATTTGAAGTGCCTTTTCAAGTTCTCTAGCATTGTATATAGCAATGCATGCGAAGGTGGCTTTAGTTAAACGCATCAGCGTTCAAAAAATGCATCAACCAAATCGGCGAGCGACTCCTCTAGCTCTTCTTCGAAAGCATCGATATCAATACCAAAGCTATCCATGTATTTAGCCGCATTGTCACGGGAAAGAACGGCATTTTTTATCTGAAATTCAAGCTCGGGCAGTGTCTTGTCGTAGCGGGGCTTAATGGTCCATCGCAAACAATGACCATGGTTGTCTTTTAGCCTTTTTTTGGCAAATACACAAAACTCCTCAACGTAGTCAGCACCTTGCGGCCCAAGACATCCCGGTTCTATGCGGTACATTACCAGCAGCTTTTTATATAGCGGAAGTCGCGTTTCCATCACATCTTCAATTAGCTTAAAGAGTTGATTATCGGAAAGTTTGGAGGATTTTGCCAGCCAAGTAAGGGGAGAATGCGAGAAATTTCACACTCACCCGTATCATTACTCTGCAAGCTCAGGATCTTTTATGAACAAGATGTCCATGATGATTGCAGGATCCCACTCGCGCATTTCTGCTTCGCATTTCAGTCGAATTTCGTCTAACTCACTGATCGTTGCAATCGAGAATGCGTCATCCACGATAATGTGGACTAACAGATAGACATCCCTACCCCGCTTACTAATTCGCACTTCCACATGTTCGTATGGGACGTCAGCCAACGTTTTTTTGAATTTTTTCTCGATTACCGCCGAGATAGCTTCAGGCGGCGCTTTGTTAATTACTTCATTAAGGCTTTCACGCAAAATCTTAAAAGGCACCGGCAACATTGCCGAACCAAGAATAATCAATAAAACAGGATCAACGTACGGCGACAGTGTTCTATATTCCGTCAACTCTAACGCGTAGGCCAAAATAAAAGCGAACAAGATGGATGCACTTAGCACGCCGTCTATCATCCAAGTGTGAGAATCCACTTTTACTAAGTCGGACAGTAAATGCTTACCTTTTACTCGCATGTACAGAGAGATACTAAAACAGCCAACCGTTGCCACAACACCGTAGACCATACCAATACCATACTCAGCTGCGTGCCCACCTGCTAATAAACTCTGAACAGAGCTCGCGACGGCATACACACACGTGGCAATGATAATAAGCGACTTAAACATGTTTAGCGTAGGTTCAATTGCCGTGTAACCAAAGTGAAACCGGTCATCGTCAGGGCGTTGAACCAAATTGGCCACTTTAAGCGTTAGCATTGACATAACAAAAGCGATTAACGAGTACGCGGCATCAAATAAAATAGCGCCTGAGCTCGTTAAAATGGCAAAACCAAGCGCAATAATGACAAATGCGCCGGCAATATAAAAAGAAAGCGTTAATAGACGCTTTTCTTCAAGGTGATGGAAGCCAATGTCCATGAAAATCACTTCGAAATTAAGGTGCGCGGATTCTACTCCGATATTTTAAAAAAAATAGTGCTTTAAATAAAATATTGCTATTTTTTTAAGCAATTCAGTGATACATAGCGCCTATATTATTTCGACTCAACGCACTGCGTTTTTAGCACCCGTTTTAAACTATGAAAATCGTTACCCATCCTTCTATAAAAAGTTACTTTAATGCTGATGAAAGCCGGCAGGAAGTCGAGCAGGCATTCTCTCGAGGGCTTGCTTATGCGGGCCATTCCCTAATGGTGCCAGATAAGTTTAGCTATCAAGTACTGCCTCACTTTAACGACCGTTATGCGTTGTTTAATCAGGGTGAGAATTATGAACTTATATCCAATGTTTGCTTACATCGACAAGCTCAACTTCTTGAAGGGCAAGGCCGGGCACGCAGCATAGTTTGTAAACTCCACTGCTGGGGCTATGACAATACAGGCCAGCTTAAAGGTGCGCCCCACTTTAAGGATGCCCCTAGCGGTCAGTTGAAAAAGGAATCACTGTCAGTGTGGAACGGTCTTCTATTTCGAGGGCGATCTCCTAATATGGACTTATCTGCCCTTGGGCTTGAGGACTATCTCGACTTTACCGATTACTTTTACGCCGGTTCTGAAACCACGGAATATCAATTTAACTGGAAGACATTCATCGAAATCTATCTAGAGAACTATCACGTGTACTCCATGCACCCTGGGCTTCGCCAGTTTGTTAAACCCGATGATTTAGAATGGTCGTTTGGCGATGATTTTTCAGTTCAAAAAGTTGGGCTAGGCGACCAGCTTACCAAGCGCACAACACCGCGTTACAGAGAGTTCCAAGACGCATTATTGGCACGATTCGGGCAAACACTTCCTCGCTTTGGCGCAATATGGTGCTTTTTGTACCCTAATATTATGATTGAGTGGTACCCAGATATTATTGTCGTCAGCACGATTTACCCCAAGGGTGCCGGCGCATGTGTAAACCACGTTGAATTTTATTATCCCGAAGCACTTTATAAAGATATGCCAGACTACTTTGCAGCGGAAAAAGCGGCCTATATGGAAACAGCGCTAGAAGATGAAGAAGCCTGCCTATTGCTAGAAAAAGGTCGACGAGCACTTTATTTATCAGGCGAAGAAGAACACGGTCCCATAGAACCGTTTTTAGAAGCGGGCGTGGCGCACTTTTACGATTGGCTTGCTAAACAGTAGCAGTCTTAGTGCTTTAAATAGTGGTATTTCACAAAAAAGGAGTTTTGATGAACAATTACAAAGGGTCTTGTTTGTGCGGGTCGGTAACTTTTAAAATTGAGGGTGATTTTGACAGTTTTTATCTGTGCCACTGCAAACACTGTCAAAAGGATACAGGTTCGGCCTTCGCAGCCAACCTGTTTTCAAGTTCGGCTATGTTAACTTGGGCATCGGGTGTTGACGCTGTAGTCAACTTCACGCTCGAGAACACGCGTCATAGCAAAAGTTTCTGTAAAATTTGCGGTTCAGCCCTTCCTTGTACTCAACTCGGTGACATTCTAGCCGTACCCGCTGGGTGTCTGGATACAAAACTACTGATTAAACCTACTGCACATATCTTCGGCGTAAGCAAAGCTGCGTGGGAAGAAAACTTAGAAACCATCACAAAATTTGAACGTTTACCGTAACAAACATTGAATACTCATTCGAAACCTAATGGCTTTATACTAAACAAAATTCGCTGCTTGAATAACGGCAGGTCGATTGTTGCTCGCATTCACAACATTCTCCGCTTAACGTGTTCCATTTTTGTCAAAAATAGCGAGTAACTTTTTCAGAAAATTCTATAGATCTCACAATTCCGCCTGTCGTCACCCAACCTTTCAAAAAACATAAACCAATGATCTAAAAACATTTTATTGAAATGGCATATGCTGTGAATAACTCCATGTGAATACTCTCCTCCGTTTTTAAGCAGTATGGAGGCCGAAAAACCAAGGAGTTAGATATGAAAAAATTAACAATTGCTACACTAATCAGCGCCGCACTTTCTACTGCCGCGTTTGCCGGCAATGGTATCGAAAAAATAGATACCACATTTGCCGATTTGGATAACGATGACAACGGCTATATTTCACGAGAAGAAGCTGACGACGATGAGATTTATGCGCACTTTTCCAAAATTGATACCAATTCAGACATGCAGCTTTCAATTAAAGAGTTCAATGCTCATGTAACGAAGCACCCTCAACATTTCGATGACGACGTGCTTGCAACGGTAAAATCGATGAAAGAGAGTATGGGTACAGAAGGTACAATGGAAACGGAAGTTAAAGTTAATACTGATGTCGATGAAGTGGTTGCCGCGACGAAAGACAAAAGGCTGACTCACGAACTACGAGCTAAGACTGAGTTGAAGGCTAACGGAAACTTAGAAAAGACAAACGTTGACAAAGTCGCTGAAGATACTGTTGTTCACGATAATACGGTTATCGCAGATGAAGCGGTCATTGCGCGCAGTAAATTTGAGATGATGGACGCTAACAGCGACGGTAAGCTTACTAAAGCTGAAGCCTCGCGAAGTGGTGTAACACGTGATTTTGATAATATTGATGCAAATGACGATGAATTAATTACGCGTACGGAATTTAAGCGTTATCAGAGTAAGTTTGAAAGTAACTCAAGTGATAGTTCTGAAGAGTAATGACTAAGTTGTACTAGCTCAGATTAGGTCTGAGCTAGATTCTTTAGCATCTAACTTTCGGGTGTTGACTTAATCACTTCCTCGATTTCACTGTTACCACTCAAGCGTGCGAGATCGATAAGATAACCTTTTTCTAGCTTATCCAAAGTGTGTCCTTCAAGTCGCGCTTTTACCTCTTCAACATCACCATTGGCAATAGAAGTTTTAAGCGCTGCATGATTATTTAACGAGCGGTCTTCTGTTTTTTCAGCTGAATCATTCACAGTCATCGTTCATCCTTAATTTTCACTTAGTAAAAAAACATTAGTGCTTTTTACCTTTTGTAGTTAAAGATGACACTAAACGATCACACCGTTATGCCACCCATATCTCGAACTGCCAAGGCGTGAGTCTACACACTGAATCAGCTCCGAAGATTTTCTTTTCGTCCCGCTCCCAGTGCGCATACTCACCTTCAAACAATGGTTCTTCAAACGTTACATCAAGCTGCTCATTTGAAAAATTAATCACAACGAACACTTTTTCATTTTCATTACAACGTACAAAACTAAAAACCTTATCCATCTTAGAGTTTGGCACCTGTATCATTCTTGCCCCGTACTCTCCGTTCCCTAGCACAGCTTTGGACTTTTTAAGAGCAATTAGCTTGCGGTACAAGTTGCCTATTTCATGTTTTTGCCAGTGTATTGGATCGCGCTCAAAGAACGCTAAACGCTTGGTTTCCCCAGCTTCTTGTCCGTTGTGAATGAGCGGCATACCTTCACCTACCACAGACAACGCAATGCAGGCTTCAAGCGCATCACCAAATTGTTCGCGCTGAGTGCCATCCCAGGCATTTTTGTCATGATTACTAACGAAGGTCATTCTGTAAGCGGAGTGAGGCCAGCTGCGTTCGTTCCACGAATAATACTTGCGCAACCTATCCAGCGAACATTGTCCGTGTGCGAGTTCGTGTAGCGTCTCGTTCCAACTCCATGCGTATGTCATATTGAACGCATTTTCGTGAAGGTCGCGATTCTCCCATTCAGCCAACATGAAGACTGGTCTGATTGCGCTTAGCGTTTGCACTGCTTGCTGCCAAAAATCGTTGGGGACATACCCCGCTACATCACAGCGAAACCCATCAATGTCGAACTTTTCAACCCAATAACACAACGCGTTAATCATGTATTTGCGAAGGCCAACGTGTTCATAATCAAACTCTATGATATCGCTCCAATCCCACCACGGAGATGGACGAAAATCTCCTTTGTAGTCTTTGGCGTACCACTCGGAGTGCTGTTCAACCAAAGGATTATCCCACGCACTGTGATTTGGCACCCAGTCTATGATGACTTTTAGCGAAAGCTTGTGCGCTTCATCCACCAGCGCTTTGAAATCCTCTTCGCTACCAAATTCAGGGTTAATGGCCAGATAGTCTTTTACTGCATAGGGGCTACCAAGCTCCCCTTTCCTGTTTTTTTCCCCAATAGGATGTACAGGCATTAGCCAAACAATATCCGCGCCGAGTGACTTAATATGAGCTAACCCTTTTCTCACTCCTTCAAAATTACCTTGCTCTGAAAACTGTCGAGTGTTGACCTGATAAATAACTGCGTGAGATGACCATTCTGGCTGAAGCACGTTATATCGTTTCTTAGGAACAGGATTGATATCCATATTATCTTTCCTTATCGAGATTAGCGTTTAGAAAAAGAATCTGGTTCTGCGTCGCGTTACTTTAGGCTTCAAATTGCAGCGAGCTGGGCTTTTAACTGCCGCAAGCTCGTGGCTTAAAGAATAGGTAAACTTGTAACACCTAAAATTAGTACCCAAATACCGAAAAAAAGTTTTAGACGCTGAACCGAAAATGCTAAAACAACAAACTTTGCAAACGTTCCACCGACTATTGCACCTGCCCCAGCAAACAAAACAACCTGCCATACCACAGACTCGCTTATAAAAGCGTGATACGGCAATGCAGACCACACAGTAAAAGCCGACAAGATAACCGCGCTGGCAATAGACAAAGTTACATTAAACCCTCGAATTATGAGGTAAACAGCGACTAACTCTCCTACTCCTACCGAAAGCCACGCGGTGATAATGCCGCCTAAAAAACCAATGAAAGGTAAAAGCAAAAGATCTTTCGTATGTAAGTCTTTTTTGAAATGGGTACGCTTCATTAGCGGAATAGAAGCAAATATTGCGATTGCTAATAGAATAGAAAAACTACCAAAAGCGATGTGAAGGTTATTGGCCCCACCCCACAAATGCTCTAGAAGCCTTGTACTTTGAGAAGAATACTGAGCGAATCCTATGCCGCATATTGACGAGGGAACCGTTAACATCAGTACACTGGGTAATGCCTTCCAATACTGATCATACTTGTGCTGGTGTTTATAATACGCGGCCCAAGTTAGTGCCCCCGCGGTCATACCACAGCATTGGATGGCGAAACTCGTTGCCACAACGCTTTGCGCAGAAAATGACAGGTAGTTAAAAAACGGAACGAAAACCACGCCACCGCCAGCTCCAGTGGCATTCGCAAATATAGCACCAATAACGCCAAGAACGCTGAAAAGCCCGAACTCTTTAACAAGCTCAATAGGGGCTGGTTGCGCTAGCAAACTGCCGATCCATAAAAATAAAAGTACTATCAACGCTGTTTTACCAGCGTTTTGCTTGATGAGAGAAATCACATACGTCCTTAAGGCAGAAAATACGGCAAGTTACACGGCATGACTTTTCTAAGTACGCAGCCAACTAGCACCTGTACAATTTTCAAACTATTGTTATCCCACTACGTATAAGGTTTTACTTACACAGATATCATATACAGCATTTTAAAAAACATGGTTGAAGTATCTACATTTGAGCACCAGGTGCAACTGCATCTTTCGCCAAACCGCTCAGCAACATGGCAACAGACAAAGCACCTTATTGCAGCTTTTGCCCTTTTTATCAGCTCGATAGCTATTGCTTGGTCACTGGCCGGTGCGTGGGTCATATTACCTTTTGCAGGATTGGAGGTCGGGTTACTGGCACTGATTATGTATTTGGTTTCTAAAGCAACATACCGCTGGGAGACGCTCTTAATTTCATCAAACAGCATTCAAGTCACTAGCTCAAACGGTATCAGCATAGAATTCTTCCGCCCTGATACGTCCTTGTACTATAAAAAAGACTTGAGCTTAAAATGTGCGCCACAGCTTGTGCTACAAGCCCCTCTGCAGCAATTTGAAGTGGGATCATTTTTAAATTTAGAAGACAAAGAGCGTGTTCATGTATGTATGCAAAAGGCGGGGATCGCAGTATGTTCGAATAAGTGGTGGTAATTCGTGTTGCTTTGAAATGCAACCAATGCGTAAGGCTCCTTATCGTGCATGACACAAAATTAATGATCATTGTGGCTATTTTCGACTAATTAGATATAAGACGCAGCGATAACGAGTTGCGACCTAATGAGGGTTACACTATGAACTTATACATCGAGTCACTAGAAGGCGGCAATTACCTCGCATCAACCGGTATGGGCGCCTCACGCACCTTGGTTCGCGACAACAAGTCGCAACCTAAAACGTTTCACTGTTTGAACGAGATTAGGGAGCATTTTGACTCTCAAGCCTTTGAGAAAGTTTGGCTCCGTCAAAGCACACCGTATGAAGAAATGGTTGGTCAAACCGATCATCCCGGTGCGTTAGAGCTTGAAATTGAGTGGTAGCGACTTGCAGGTGTACTAGCAAGTAAGACCAATAGTTTACAATGTTCCATGCACCACTTAGCACGTTTTTTGCGTACAACTAATGTGACGTAAATTAAAACGGTATTTTATTGAATTAGAAACAGTAAGAATGGTCTTCTTCTGTAGTTAATAAAATACCTACATGCTAAGGAGAATTGCATGAAAATAAGTAAGTTAGCTATTAAATCTGTGTTTGTGGCTGCCGTGTTAGCCTTGACGGCGTGCGCTTCGATGGGCGACGGAACTGTTGCTGAAAAGCGACAAGCTATTTTAGATATGCAAGATAACGCGCTTGCCCGCCTTTATTCTGAAAAGCCCGATACGCGCTCTCAGGTAAAAGACGCTGCCGGCTACGCCGTATTTACCAATGCTAACATCAACGTATTCTTTGTGGCGGCGGGCACAGGCTATGGTGTTGTAAACAATAATGTAACCGGCGCAAAAACATATATGAATATGGCCGAAGGTGGCGTAGGCCTTGGCTTAGGCGCAAAAGATTACCGAATTGTTATGGTTTTCCACACACAAAAAGCGATGAATCACTTTATTGAAAATGGATGGACCGTAGGTGGTAACGCGGATGTAGCAGCGAAAGCCGGTAACAAAGGTGCATCTGCAGAAGGCGAAGGCTACTTGGGTAACGTCACAGTGTATACTATGACTGAAAGCGGCCTTACATTACAGGCCACTGTTAAAGGCACGAAATTTTGGGTAGATAAAGAACTAAACTAATTCTGCCCTAACTATTCCTAACCATATTAGCGATTAGCGCTCCAACACACGAAGGCCTCTTGAATGCAAGAGGCCTTTTTATTTTTTCTGCACAACTGCCAGCTACCGCTCTAAATCTTTAGGCTGTCTGAATCACAGTAATAAGCAGTGTCGTGTTCCCATAGCTTCTCTTACCACCGCCGTGTATACGAAAGTCTAAATTTAGGGGGAAACCCTCATAACTGAATTGAACACTCGTGACTACGCTTTACTTGTAAAAGGCTCGCTTAGCAGCACGCTAAGCCATAAACGAGGGTTTCATCATGCAACCACAAAACAACAAAGTGATAAGAGCAGTAGTAAGAACGATATTAACGAGCGCATTGTTCGCTTCGGCGACGGTAGGCTTTTCAACTAACGCGGCAATAATAGGCAGCAGTTATGGGAATGCAGTCCATGTCGATCTTTCCATTACAAGTAATATAGGAGGTATGGTCTCTGCAATCGCTAACTCAACTATCAACTTAGCTCATACCAGCGGTAGTGCTCCTGAAAATTATTCTCAGATTGACACTATCATTGGCGCAAGCGCAGATGCTTCGGGTACGTTGGGCAGCCCCATCGACGTTACAGAGTTTGATGGCGCACTATCCACCGCCATTATTGAAGGTGAATCTCAATCGTCTTTAACGAGTTTTGTTCCGGCAAGCTTTTTTACGTCAGGCCGCGGAACCATAAACGACCTTAATCTTGACTTATTTTCAGACTTACTTGGAATAAGTGGCTTTTTAACGCTAAGTGCTGATGTACTTTCCACAGTCTCGCAAATTGACGGAAACGCCACGACCGGCTCAAACGTGAATCTATCTACAGCAGGTTCATCAGACATCGTGGATGTGGAAGTGAATCTTTGGGGAAATACCGTAACGGCTACTGCACTTGAAAATCAGTCTCTCTTTGCAGGTTTGAATATCGCTGACTTTGGCTTGGGAATATTTGTTAATGAAGTCGAAAAGTCGTGTTCCAACACCTCTTGCACAGAATCACGCAACGCGGTTAGAGTATCTTTCGATGATTTCTCACTAAATGCATTTTACGATGCGCTATTCCCTGCTGGCGGGCCGTTAACCGGGCCTGTGTTTAACTTGACCAACAACCCTATTGTCAACGGCGAGATCATTTTAGCTAGCTCGTTTGCTACAACCTCTTCTTCAACTGAGGTAAGTGCACCCTCTACGTTTGCAATTTTTATTTTCGCAGTAGGCTTATTGAGTGCAAGAAGATTTAATAAACACAAAATGCTACAGAAATAACGTTTGAAAATCTCAAGGCAGAAGGAGCAAGTCTACGGTTTCTCTCTTTCTTGCCTTGAGAATCATATCGCTCACATTTTACTGAGCACGGTTTTCCTCAATCTGCATCCACTGTGCTCTTGTACAATTCTCGAGAAGCTCAAATGCTTCAACAACCACATCTTCTCCTTGTATAAATGGATGTGCCTGATTATCTTTCCTATCCGTTAACGCCTTAAGCTTATCTCTTGTTCCGTCTCTTCCAGGGTGATTTGACAAAAATACATCAATATTTTGTTCTTTCACCAACGCTTTCATTGCATTGGCCGAGTTTGTATAAGACTTTATTCTTGCGACATCCGGACCATAATTGAGCCCTGTGCCGCCCCATAATACAGCGCGATGCCGTTCATCTCCATCGATCACAGGGAGAACGATAGTAAGCGTACCCGGTGTGTGTCCTGGCGTTACATAAAACGCTAACTCAGTGCCATTCACGTTGAGTACATCCCCATCTTCAATCAGTAAATCTTTTTCAGGTTTTGCTCCCCAGCGATAGCTTGCAAACGCGTCGTTTTCTAACACGTGCCACTCAATTTCACTCATCACAATACGTGGACTATAAACTGATTTAATCAGCCCAAAACCACCGTAATGATGCCCGTGTCCATGAGATATGATTAGATGGGAAATCGGCTTATCTCCCAACCCGAGTGCCGAAAGTCCGTTAAGGATATAATGTTGAGCTTGTTGGTTATTATTTAGCGCGTCTACTAAAACTATACTTTCGCCCGTATCAATTGCCCAACTTGCTACGTTGCCAGCGCCGACATAATAAAGGTTATCGAAGACCTGTTGAGGTGGAATGTGACGACGGACTTTAGCATTTCCTTTTACTTCGCTAACACCATTACTGCGCTTGGATCTCTCGCGCCGATTTTCGCTAATAACGAACATATTCCGCGGCTCTTGACTAATATCGCAAAGACTCGCCAATCCAGGAAAATGCTTAGCACTTTTCAATCCTTTATCCGCGTAATATTGCGCAGTGTATACATCGGCTGAGTAAGTATTATTGGACATCCAAACCGCCAGAAGCATTATTGCAAGCTGCCATACAGACTTTTTTATATTAACCATAACGCTTTCCATTCTAGGTATATAAAACCACGTTGTTTTACGATGTTGATTTTTTCACTGTTTGGGACAACTGTATTCAGTTTGCATTAAACCATAAACAATATTTTGCATAAGCACTTTTAATTGGGCATATTTTAAACACAACTAACGAAGGGATTTCTTATGATAATCGTGGTGTTTAATCAAAAAGGCGGCGTAGGCAAATCGACCATTAGCACCAATTTAACTGCGCAAAGCGCTAAGCTGGGTCATAAGACCTTATTGGTAGACTTAGACGCTCAGGGAAATAGTACTCACTACGTGGGATTTAACGCCAGAGAACAAAGCCTTACCGTGGCCGATATGTTCAAACAAGTAGTTGGCATTTTCAGAACAGCCAAGAAGCCTAACGCGTTCGTGCATGCAACGCCTTATGAAAACCTCTTCGTTATGCCTTCTTCTCCTGCGTTGGCAGAAGTCGAGCGAGAGCTCGAATCACGATACAAAATTTTTAAACTTAAAGACGCGTTAAAGGAGTTAAAAGACGAATTCGACAACATTTTTATCGACACGCCTCCTAATTTTAATTTTTATTCTAAAGCGGCACTTATTGCTGCTGATGGCTTTTGCGTCCCCTTTGATTGCGACGACTTCTCGGCACAGGCGATTGAGCGTTTACTTGAAAATGCAATGGAACTAAAAGAAGACCACAACCCTGAACTGCGTTTGTTGGGTATTGTTGTTAATCAATTCAATAGCCAAGCAAAGCTTCCAAGAGAGTTAATTGAGACACTTAAGCAGCAAGATTTGCCAGTGTTAGAAAGTTATATAAGTGCCACGGTAAAAGTGAAAGAGTCTCACTCTAAGCGAATGCCGCTGCCTTTCTACTTACCTAAGCACAAAGTGACGAATCAAATTGCGGCTTTATTTGAAGAACTCAATGCGAGCAAAACCTAACGCTAACAAGTTTCGCTAAACATCAATATCAATATGCTTAAGCCCACCCTCGCTGTTACCTCGCTCTTTATCTTTCGAGTTTTCAGCTGATTTTTCGATAATCTCAGTTCGCTTCACGTCTTGAAACTGATCGCGCTCTTCTTCACTAAAGTGCTCGGACTTTTTGGTTTTTTGCACTTTCTTCACGCGGTCGTCCGTCTCAATCGGCACTTTTGTGTTGCGAGGCAAAATGGGAAACAGTAGATCGTTGCTCATACGCCCTCCAGAAGTTTGCATTTGTCTCTATAACTTATCGGCAACGAGTTGCCTAAAATTACGGTTCAAAACTAATTCATAACGAATTGTTTTATTATATACACATTAAATTAGAGTTAATGTGCCAAAAGAGTTCACTTTAGCCTTGCAAATCCTAATTCAAAACGCTAATGTTTCAGCTGTTCGAAATTAGGAATTAAAATTTTCAAAATGATTAACTGCGCGACGAAACATCACCATCACCACAAAGCATAACCTTTCAGGTTCGTGCTGGAAGGTCTATGTATCCTTCCAGTGGCGCAGATAAAACAAATTCTCGACCCTCGGAAGGAAACTTCCGGGGTTTTTTCGTTTTAGGCGCAATCAAAAGTTAAAACACAACGTGTAAGGAACGTTTCAATGAGTAACAGCAAAAGACTTCGAATTGCCGTACAGAAATCAGGTCGATTGAGCGATGACAGCATTGCCCTACTGAAAGCTATAGGCATTAAACTCAATATTCGTGATCGCCTGCTGATTGCGCATTCTACGAACCAGCCTATTGATTTGCTTCGCGTGCGTGACGACGATATTCCAGGTCTTGTTATGGATGGTGTAGTAGACCTAGGCTTTATTGGCGAAAATGAGCTAGAAGAGAAAATGCTAGAGCGTAAAGCTGCGGGCAAGCCATTCGAATATGAAGTATTACGTCGTCTAGACTACGGCGGCTGCCGCCTGTCTATTGCGGTACCTAATGAGATGGATTATCAAGGAATCCAGTCGCTAGAAGGCAAAAAAGTAGCAACAACTTACCCCTACCTACTTGAGCGCTACTTCAAAGAACAAGGCATAAATGCAAAGGCTGTAATGCTACAAGGTTCTGTGGAAGTGGCCCCACGAGCAGGTGTAGCTGACGCTATCTGTGACCTTGTATCTACCGGTGCAACCCTTGAAGCTAACGGTCTTGTTGAAAAAGACGTTATTTTCCGCAGTAAAGCGGTACTTATTAAGCGCGCTGATGGCGAGCTTAGCGACGAGAAAGAAACACTGGTTAACCGACTAATGCCACGTGTTGATGGCGTATTACTAGCAAAAGAAAGCAAGTACATCATGCTACACGCACCAAAAGCGTATTTAGAGCAGGTGAAAAGCCTACTTCCAGGTGCTGAAAATCCTACGGTTCTACCACTTGCTGGAAATGAAGAACAAGTTGCTATCCACGTTGTTTCTACAGAGACCTTGTTCTGGGAAACCATGGAGAAACTTAAAGCCCTTGGTTGTAGCTCTATTCTTGTAATGCCAATCGAAAAAATGATGGGCTAAAAGGCAGGCAATTATGATTACTTGGTCATCTCTTTCGGTAAATGAGAAAAAACAGGCGCTAGCCCGCCCGGCTATGGCCAATAGCCAACAGTTAAAGCAGACCGTGGGCGACATTATCGCCCGCGTTGAAAAAGAAGGCGATGAGGCAGTACTTGATTACACACGTAAATTTGACTGCCCAGACTTAACTAGCCTTGTACTTTCACAAGAAAACATTGATGCTCTTGCTGCGAAGGTAACGCCAGAGGTAGCAAGTGCTATCGATACTGCGTTCAACAACATAAAAATGTTTCACGAAGCGCAAATGCCTAGTGATATCGCGCTAACCACAACGCCTGGTGTTAAATGCGAGCTGCGCTTCACCGCCCTTGATGCAGTGGGTCTTTATATTCCAGGCGGCAGCGCGCCGCTTCCTTCTACCGTATTGATGCTAGGCGTACCTGCATTGGTGGCGGGCTGCGAAAATAAGCTACTTTGTACTCCACCAAACAAAGAACAGCTTATCGCGCCTGAAATTGCGTATGCGGCCAGAAAATGCGGCATCGACAAGATCTTCTTGTGTGGTGGTGCCCAAGCAATCGCCGCTATGGCCTTGGGAACAGACAGCGTTCCTCAAGTAGATAAGATTTTTGGCCCGGGTAACAGCTTTGTGACTGAAGCTAAACAGCAAGTAAGCCAACGTGCTGATGGTGCAGCTATTGATATGCCGGCCGGCCCATCAGAAGTGTTGGTACTTGCTGATGAGTTCGCAAACCCTGAGTTTGTAGCGGCCGACCTGCTTTCCCAAGCCGAGCACGGTCCAGACTCGCAGGCTATTTTGGTGTCTAACAGCGCTACACTTATTGAAGAAGCAAAAGCCGCGGTTGAACGTCAATTAGCAACCCTATCTCGCGCTGAGATTGCCCGCCCTGCTATGGAAAATGCGCGTTATATTTTGGCTGATTCCATTGAGCAAGCCATTGAAGCAAGTAACGCCTACGCTGCTGAGCACTTAATTGTACAAATAGAGAATACCCGTGATTATTTGCCACAAATTAAATACGCAGGCTCTATATTCCTAGGCCCGTGGTCACCAGAATCTGCAGGTGATTACGCGTCGGGCACTAACCACGTACTGCCAACCTATGGCTATGCTAAGAATTACTCTAGCCTTGGATTATTAGACTTTATGCGTCGCTACACTATTCAAGAACTAAGCGCAGACGGCATGCGTAATTTAGGCCCTGCGATTATGGCACTTGCAGCTGCCGAGGGCTTGGATGCACACGAACAGGCCGTTGCACTTCGCATGCAGGCACTTAAGCAAGGAGACGCCTAATGTCGGCACTTATCGATAACCTAATTAACGAAAATTTAGTGCCGCTAAAGCCGTATGAATCGGCTCGTCGCTTGTTTTCAGGCGGTCAAGACTGGCTTAATGCCAACGAGTCACCTTATGCCAACGAATACAGCGTAGATAGCAGTAACTTTAACCGCTATCCGTCATGTCAGCCCGAAGCGGTAGTCAGTGGTTACGCAAACTACGCCGGGCTAGACAAATCGCAGCTTATTGTTACCCGCGGCGCAGATGAAGGCATTGAGTTGCTTATTCGCACCTTCTGCACGCCGGGTAAAGACAGCATTCTGATATGCCCGCCTACCTACGGTATGTATGCAATCAGTGCTGAAACCTGTGATGTGGGCATTAAGAAAGTGCCGCTTAACGACGACTTTAGCCTTAACGTGAATGCTGTATGCGCTGAAGATGACGTTAACGTGATTTTCATCTGTGCGCCCAACAATCCAACCGGTACGCCAGTTGCTCGTGAAGACATTAAAACCGTGCTCAATCACTTTGCCGATAAAGCACTGGTTGTTGTAGATGAAGCGTATATTGAGTTCGATGCCGACAATACGTGGGCAAATGAAATAAACAACTATCCAAACTTGGTGGTACTTCGTACGCTGTCTAAAGCGTTTGCTCTTGCCGGTCTTCGCTGTGGTTTTACACTTGCTCAGGCACCCGTCATCCAAGCACTACTTAAAGTGATAGCGCCCTATCCCATTCCAGAGCCAGTAGCGCAGATTGCTGCACAAGCATTGTCGGCTGAGTCGCTAACGTTACTTGAGCTTCAGGTGGCTACCATTAACCGTGAAAAAGAGGCGCTAGCCGAAGCGCTGAAATCTATTGAAGGCTTTGAATTAGTGGGTGATAGACGAGCAAACTTTATCTTATTCCGCTACGCAAAAGCGCAAGCCCTAATGCAGTACTTGGTAAGCCAAGGCATGCTTATTCGCGATCAATCAAAACAGCTTAACTTACAAAACTGTTTACGCGTAAGCATAGGCACTGAAGAGCAAAACCAGCGTTTAATGCAGCTAATTAACGAATTTAAAAATAATGAGGACGCGGCATGAGTCAGCAAGCCATTTTATTTATTGACCGCGACGGTACACTCGTAGAAGAGCCGCCAGTAGATAAGCAATTAGATAGTTTAGAGAAGCTTGTTTTCGAGCCAAACGTTATTCCTGTGCTACTTAAACTAAAAGCAGCTGGGTTTAAACTCGTGATGGTAAGTAACCAAGACGGCTTGGGTACAGACAGTTTCCCGCAAGAAGACTTCGACAAGCCACACAATGCCATGATGGCCATTTTCGAAAGCCAGGGTGTAGTGTTTGACGACGTGCTTATTTGCCCGCACTTCGATGCTGATAACTGCACATGCCGCAAACCAAAGCTTGGCTTAGTACAAGAATACCTACAGCAAGGCAAAGTGGACTTCACTCGTTCGTTTGTTATTGGTGACAGAATTACCGATGTACAGCTTGCTGAAAACATGGGAATTCGCAGTTTTCAGTACAACCGTGAAAGCTTAAACTGGAACGATATTCAGAAAAGCTTGTTAGCGTCTTCACGTATTGCAGAGGTGGTACGTACCACCTCTGAAACCGACATTCGCGTGCGTGTAGATCTTGATTCGCAGGCTAAGTCGACAATTCAAACCGGCATGGGCTTTTTTGACCACATGCTTGACCAAATTGCGACCCACGGTGGCTTCGAGCTAAACCTGACTACCGATGGCGATTTGCACATTGACGATCACCACAGTGTAGAAGACACCGCGCTTGCCCTTGGTGAAGCGCTTAAAAAGGCACTAGGCGACAAACGCGGTATTGGTCGCTTTGGTTTCGCGTTGCCAATGGATGAATGTCGTGCGGAATGTATTATGGACATATCAAACCGTCCACACCTTAAATTTGATGCTGAATTTAGCCGCGACCAAGTAGGTGAAATGGCCACAGAAATGGTGCCGCACTTCTTCTATTCACTTGCACAAAGCATGGGGCTATCGCTACACCTTTCCACCAGCGAAGGTAATGCACACCACCAAGTAGAAAGCCTGTTTAAAGTATTTGGCCGTGCGCTACGTCAAGCCATTACGCGCCAAGGCGACGCGCTACCAAGTAGTAAAGGAGCCCTGTAATGTCAGTGGTAAACCCCAGCCAGCGACAAAAAATAGTCATAGTAAATACCGGCTGCGCGAACATTTCATCGGTACGCTTTGCCCTTGAGCGCTTAGGCGTTGAAGTGGACGTATCTGACGATGTAAACGTGATTAAAAGCGCTGATAAAGTGTTTTTACCCGGCGTAGGAACAGCGGCAGCAGCGATGGCAAGCATTAAGCAAAAAGCGTTAGTGGAAACCCTGCAGTCGCTTACCCAACCTGTGCTAGGCGTATGTTTAGGCATGCAACTTATGGTTGAAACCAGCGCTGAAGGTGGTTTTCAAGGTACAGGCAACATCGACTGTTTGAACCTAATGCCAGGTCATGTGGCTCGCATGGAATCAAAAGGCGTGCGCTTACCTCATATGGGTTGGAACACAGTCTCTCATAAAGAAGAAAGTTTATTTAAGGGCATCCCACAAGATACCTACTTTTACTTTGTGCACAGTTTTGCCGTTCCTGAATACGAGCACACGCTTGCAAGCTGCACTTATGGTAATACTTTTTCAGCAGCGATAAATAAAGACAACTTTTACGGGGTGCAATTTCACCCAGAACGTTCTGGCGAGGCCGGAGCACAATTACTGACTAACTTTGTGAACCTATAATGATTATTCCAGCGATTGATCTTATTGACGGACGCGTAGTACGCCTTTATCAAGGCGACTACGAGCAGAAAACCCAATACGAACTGGACCCAGTAGACGTGGTTCACGACTATGCCGACCAAGGTGCAACCTGGCTGCACATTGTTGACCTAACAGGCGCTAAAGACACAACCAAACGTCAGCTTTCACTAATTAAGTCTATGGTCGATACCAAGCGCATGCAGTTTCAAGCCGGCGGCGGTATTCGTAGTGAAGAAGAAGTGGCGCAATTACTAGAAACGGGCGTAAGCCGCGTAGTGATTGGTTCTTTGGCGGTAAAACAACCCGAGCTTGTGAAGTCTTGGGTAGAAAAATACGGCCCAGAGCACATTGTATTGGCCCTTGATATCAATATTAGCGACAGCGGTGAAAAGCTTATTGCTACCCACGGCTGGCAAGAGAATTCTGGCGTAGCCCTTGAAGGCTTGCTTGAAGACTTCGCTACAGTAGGCGCAAAGCATGTGCTGTGTACCGACATTAGCCGCGACGGCACGCTACAAGGTGCGAACACTGAGCTGTATCAAGAAATGGCAGCCCGTTTCCCACACGTTAGCTGGCAAGCGTCTGGCGGTATTGGCAGCATCGCTGATATCGAAGCGCTAAAACCCACAAACGTTGGTGGCGTAATTTTAGGCCGCGCACTACTTGAAGGTAAATTCACGGTGAAGGAGGCTATTGCATGCTGGCAAAACGCATAATACCGTGCCTAGACGTACGCGACGGCAAAGTCGTTAAAGGCGTTCAGTTTAGAAATCATGAAATTATTGGTGATATTGTGCCTCTTGCCGAGCAATACGCAAAAGCGGGGGCCGACGAGTTGGTATTTTACGATATCACCGCAAGTTCTGATGCCCGCGTGGTAGACAAGAGCTGGGTAAGCCGTATAGCACAGGTTATTGATATCCCTTTTTGTGTTGCTGGCGGCATTAAGAGTATTGAAGACGCTGGGCGCATTTTGGAAATGGGTGCAGATAAGATTTCGATTAACTCCCCTGCCCTTAATAATCCAGACCTTATTAACCAGTTGCACGACGTTTATGGACAACAGTGCGTCGTGATTGGTATCGACAGTTTCTATAACGAAGCAACCGACCAATACGAAGTGTACAAATTCACTGGTGATGAAGCGCGTACTCAAAAAAGCCAATGGCAGACCATCGATTGGATTAAAGAAGTTCAGTCGCGCGGTGCGGGTGAAATTGTTCTGAACTGCATGAACCAAGACGGCGTGCGCAAAGGCTACGACGTGAAACAGCTGAAAGCAGTGCGCGATGTCTGTGAAGTGCCGCTAATTGCGTCGGGTGGCGCAGGTGAAATTGCCCACTTTACGGATGTGTTTCAACAGGCTGACGTAGATGGCGCGCTTGCAGCATCAGTATTTCACAAAGGCATCATCAACATTGATGAGTTGAAAGCAGAGTTGACCAGCAATAGCGTTGCCATGCGTAAGCGTCACGGATTAACGGCGCAAGCAGAAGGAGTAAACCCGTGATCATTACTAACGAAAACAGCAATAAATTAGCTTGGGACAAAATGGACAACCTACTACCCGCCATTGTGCAAGACGCACTGTCTGGCAAGGTATTAATGCAGGGCTACATGGACCAAGACGCATTGGCGAAAACCCTTGAAACGGGCAAAGTGACATTCTTCAGCCGTTCAAAACAGCGTCTTTGGACCAAGGGTGAAACATCTGGTAACACGCTAGATTTAGTGAGCGTTGCTTGTGACTGCGATCAAGATTCACTGTTGGTACTTGCCAACCCTAACGGCCCGACATGCCACACTGGTGTTGAAAGCTGTTGGTTCGACGGCAACACACCAGCCTTTACGTTTCTTGCAGATTTAGAGCGTGTATTGGCTTCCCGTAAAGACGCTGATCCTAAAAGTAGCTATACCGCTAGCCTTTACAACAAAGGCATTAAGCGCATAGCGCAGAAAGTGGGCGAAGAAGGTGTAGAAACCGCATTGGCTGCGACTGTACACGACAAAGAAGAGCTTAAAAACGAAGCCGCTGACTTGTTGTACCACTTGACGGTACTGCTTCAGGCGAGCGATATGTCCCTTAACGATGCACTTAACGTGCTGCGTGAGCGTCATAAATAATAATAGCAACAGCGATCTACGCAAAAGTTAACATCAAGGCCTCTAAACGTTCACGTATTAGAGGCCTTTGAACTCCTAAATACATCTCCCAACGCTCCTCAAAAAGCTAAACATCGCTCTAAAATTGTCCACTTTTTTTACAATGAGTTCGTATTCGCAGAAAAAATCTCATACTTTCAATGTGATTACCTGAAGGCATGGATAATGCTTACACTGTGATTGTTTAATTAACAATGTTCACTAACCACATAAGGATATGTAATGAAAAAAGTACTTTCATGCTTTTTGCTTTTAGGAAGCTTCTCGTCTTTTGCAACAGTCATTGAGTACAATGATTTCTCCGACACTACGGGGCTTACGCTAAACGGCAACACGCAGGTAGTAAATAACAACCTGCAGCTAACGAATAATATTGCGTGGCAAGGCGGTTCAGTTTTTACCACAAATGCAATCTCTCTCATCAACGACTCTTCATTTGCGACAAGCTTTTCTTTCAAAATAGACAATAACAGTTTAGGCGGTGATACTGACGGCTTAGGAGCAGACGGTCTTGCTTTTGTAATACAGACACAAAATGCAAACGTGGGCGGTGCTGGTGGTGGTTTAGGATATCAAGGTATAAATAATTCAGTTGCGGTTGAGTTTGATACCTTTAATAACACCAGTTGGGATAATAATAACGGCAACCACGTTGGCATAGGTATTAACGGCAACGTTAATACCTCTAATAACGTCAATGAACCATTCCGATTCAATGAAGGCGATGTTTGGAATGTTCTGATAACTTTCGACGGAATTAGCAAGCTTTTCGATGTTTCTTGGTCCATGGAAACCGATTCAACGAAAGGAGGTAGCATTTCACGAATTTTAGATGTGGCCTCTATTTTAGGTTCAACCGATGCATTCTTGGGATTCACATCCGGAACAGGCTCCTATGCAAGTACTCATGGAATACTTTCGGCCACGTTCACAAATACATCCTCAATACCAACAAACACTCCTGTAAACGCTCCAGTAACCTTTAGCTTAATGATGAGTGCTTTAGCTTTTTTAGTTTTTCGAAGAAAAAAGCAAATTTTGAGGTCTTAACTCTCAAAGTGCAGTAATGTTTCTACTTTCAACAACTCGGTAACTAGCGTACTGATTAAGGCGTTGATTTAAATTACATTCTTATATAAAAATGCCCTTCTCGTTTTCTACACGAAGGGCATTTTTGTATCGCAGAGCTTTGCACTTTATTGAAATTAACACTGCTTAGCCTGTCTAACAATCGAACAAAAAGTGAGCCCTCGGTTAAAGAAACGCGACTAGCGCGGCGTTCCCAATATCCAATCGATCCCTTGGATAGCAACGGTGGGAAACACGCTCGCATGTGACGCACCGCCGATAACATGCAATTGTAGTGTTATGTTTTGATCTGCCTTAGCGTTGATTTTACTTGCCAATGCTTTGCTCCCCGCAACCATATCTTGACCCTCGCCAAACTCAGGCGTTTCTAAGCTTCCCACACCAATGTAAACACGCTTGGGCGATTGAGTTTCAGCCATTTCTAAGGTTAGTAAGTAATCGTCATTAAACCACACTGAAGGGCTAACAAGCACATAGTTAGAAAAGGTTTCAGGAGATTGCATGAGCACGTAGCCGCCAAATAGCCCGCCTAATGAATGCCCAATAAAAGTCCGTCGATTGGCGTCTACTCGATATGTAGACTCAATAAATGTTAATACATCTCGTCTAATAAATGACAGATACTCAGCAGCAAGACCGGTTTCCAGTTTCCAACTATTGGCTATGGCAGGAGTGTAGTCCCTTACTCTACTCTCTACGCCTTTTGATTCTAGGGAATAAGACAACCCCACTATGACCGCTTCTTCCATTTGGCCTACGTTTACTGGCATTCGCATAGAGCCTACGATAATAGGAAAACTGTAAGGCGCATCTGTTGTGTATATTACGGGGTAATCCTTGGAAGGAGATGTGTTATAGCTTTTTGGCAACTGTACAAATAACGTATATTTACGTGCAGTTTCCGTATCTTCTATTGTCACCATTTTGCTTCTAGGTAACGAAACAGACGCTTCAGAAATGATAGGTTTAATGATTGATTCAGCAAAAGCACATGAAAATGCACTTCCGACAAGAATTATTGTTGTTAGAAAGCGAAGCACCGTAACCCCTTAGTGGTTTAAACGGCATGTTATAACGCAGCTAATTTCAATTAACCACTGTTTGCACACCAAGGGGCACTTTTTGACTTCTCTATTTCTCGATTTCCCTTACCACTTGGCCATAAGCCAGCAGCGCGAACAGCCCCGTTCCGCCCACAATATTTCCTAGTAATGTTGCACCAATTAGTGAGAGTGTTTCAAGAACGCTTATTTTATTTTGCAGTGCTAACAAGAAAAGTTCTGTTGAACCGGCTATCACGTGCGTAAAATTTCCTATAGCAATTAAATAAGTAAAAATAACTATCATCAATATTTGAGAATGCTTAACCGAAGGCTTCATCCAAACAATAGCGGCAATGATAAACCCGGACGTAATGCCGTATGAGAAAGCGTCTGATGGTGATAGCTTGGCATAATGTTCAGAAATAGCGGTCATCCCTTCAACCAGCTCTGGTGGAACAGATTGCAGCGAAAAGCTGAAAAACGCAGCCAAAAAGGTGCCGAACATATTGGCGGTGAAAACGATGAACCACAGGCGCGCAATGCAAAAGCCCATATTGAACGAAGGTTTACTCAACAAGGGTAGAATGACCGAAAGCGTATTTTCGGTAAACAATTGAAGTCGACCAACAATCACCAGCACGAAACCAACCGTATAGCCCAGGTTTTCGATAACAAACTGATTGGGAGAATTTGCAAAGAGGTGATGCAAAATTCCTTCAGCAAGAATTGAAATCGAGATGCCAATGCCTGCCGCCACACCAGACCACCACAATGACATCATAGGACGCTGAAGTTCTTCTAACCCTTCCCTGTGGACAATGGCGTACAAAGAAACAGAATTTAAGCTCTGATTATCTCGTACATCTTTTTCTTCAGTATGACTAAGGGCAACGTCTTGCTCTTGGCGCCCAGACTCCTTTATTTTTTCCGTCACTCATGTCTCCTGCATCTCTTTGCTTAACTAGGACGTTTGCCTCAATTACATAGTATTTGGTCTACGACACAGTTATTTAACAGGCACTAACAGACCACCCTATTCGGTTACGTTGATTAAGCACGTTTTTGGTCACAATAATTTTGCCTATTTCAGATATAGCACTCATTTTAATAAAAAAGCCCGCGTGAACGCTTTTCACACGGGCTTTGGTTTATTGACGAGCCTTATAATGCTCGCAAAACGTCAAATATGAATTAAGGGTTCAGCAAGGTTGGTTTCCCTAATCCAAGCGCATCTAAACGTTCGAACTGGGTATCTTTGTCCCCTACTATCAAACAAATCATTCTATCAGGATGTACATATTTACCGTAAAGGCGCTTTATCTCACCAACGGTTAACGCTTTTACCTCAGCTTCTTGCTGTAAAACGTAATCATTGGGCAAGCCAAAGTCGCTAATTTCGCTAACCATATTCAATTTAGCGCCTAACGTTTCAAACGCCCTAGCGCCAGATTTAAGTGTAAACCCTTTCGTAACGTCTAAATCTTCATCTGAATAGTTTGTGCCAAACGCTGCTAATATATCCATGATAGCTCGCGTTGCTTCTAAGGTAACGTTCGACCTTACGGCGCTTCGTATGGTGAATTCACCCGTATATTGATCGCTAGAAAACGATGAACGAATGCCATAGGTGTAGCCTTTGTTTTCACGTAGTTCCTGCATAAGCTGTGAGGCGAAACCGCCCCCGCCTAAACGATAATTCATCACACTGACTTTATAAGCATCATCATGAGTAACATTCGGGGCGGAATGGCCGAAATAGAGCACTGACTGTTTAGCCCCAGGAACGTCATAGAAAAAGAGTTGGGCGCTTTCTGGCAGCTTGGGCTCTGGTACCTTCGCAAAAGTAACATCTTTTGGTAACCATCGCGCATTAAGTGGCGCTAGGCTTTTTACAACGTCCTGTTGTTTGATGTCTCCCACAACATGGAACTTTGCCAATGACGGTGTGAAGTATTTCTCGTAATACTTTTTAACATCTTCGAGCGTTGTGTCATCTACAGTTTGCTTATCACCAAGAACCGTTTGAGCAAACGGATGCGCCTTTCCGTAAAGCAGTGTTTTAAACTCAACCGATGCAATGGCATTAGGGTTCGCTTTTATTTGTTCAATCTGGTTGATTGTATCGTCTTTAGCTAATTCAAACTCTTGTTCATCAAAGCGAGGAGAAAGTATCACTTCAGTGACAAGCTGCATTAAGTCACTGTAGTGCTTAGACAATACCGTTCCGCTAATAGTAATGTCAGTTTCAGAAGCACTGGCCTCCAGAGAAGCGCCTAAAAGCTCAATTTCCTGTTCCAGCTGCTCGGGTGTTTTTTCCGCCGTACCTTTAAGCAAGGTTGCGGCAAGTAAATTGGCGGTTCCTGTTTTACCTTCTGAGTCTAGAAGCATGCCACCATCTAGCTTTAACTCAAACGCGACCAATGGCACTTCGTCATTAGCAATACCCGTTATTTTGATGCCAGACGACAGTGTATTTTGCCAAACCTTAGGTGGTGTAATTTCTATTGATTCACCATAAGCAGGCTCTTTCGTGCGATCAAACGATGACGGAGTACGTTCGTATTCAGCCGCAACTGACGCATCAAAGCTCTCTTCCGCACCCGCGACAATTTGCTCCTCCACTACATTAGCTTCAGTAGAGCCGCTTAACACCAACTCTTGCTGTCCCTTAGGTACAAAGCTAGTGGCGACAAACGGTTTATCCTTGATATAGGTGCTATAAACACGCATTACATCTTGTTGTGAAACGCCCAGAATTTTCTGAACATCTTGGCTGATAAATTCAGCCCCGCCCGCAAAGATTTCGTATTGCGCCAATTGAAAACCTTTACCTAAGACGCTTGAAAGTCCTTGATAAAATTCTGTTTCTTGACCTGCTTTTATGCGCGCCAAATCCTTGGAAGAAATCCCGGCTTTCTCAAAGCGGGCGAACGCTTCGTTAACTCCATCTGCAACAGTGTTTAAGTTCACGCCATTAAATGCCATAACCTGCAGCTGTAGCTGTCCAGCGATCTCAGCATCATAGCCATAAAGATAAACATCACTGGTGAGCTTCTTCTCGTCAACAAGCACCTTGTTCAGCGGAGCATTTTTGCCTTGGCTTAAATACTGAGAAAGTACTTGAAGTGGATAATAGTCATCGTGATATTCAGGTACGGTTGGCCACACCATAGTTAAAAGTGGCGCTTGTGCAAAATTATCTATATGGAATCGTTTTTTAGTCTCATTGAGCTTCGCAGGTTGAGGCGGTAATTTATTGATTTGCTCTCCCGCAGGAATTTCATCGAAATACTTTTTAACCCACGCTTTAGTTTGATTTACGTCAATATCACCCGCGATGGTAAGCACCACATTATTAGGTACATACCATTTTTTGAAAAACTCTTTCACGTCAGCAAGCGTTGCGTTTTGCAGATCATCTAACGACCCAATCACTTGCCAACTATAAGGATGCCCTTCAGGGTAAAGGTTTTTATCAATCACATATTGATTGTGACCATAAGGACGATTATCCACACTCTGGCGCTTTTCGTTTTTCACCACCTGCTTTTCTTTGGCGAGCACAGGGTCTGTTACGGTATTAATGAAAAATCCCAACTTATCGGCTTCAGCCCAGATCATTTTTTCTAAAGCATCAATGGGTACAGTTTGGAAGTAATTGGTACTATCACGACTCGTCGAGCCATTTGCACCTGAGCCGCCAATTTTCGCACTGAGTTTATCAAGACCGCCTTTTCCCAAGTTCTCTGATTCGAGAAAAAGTAAGTGTTCAAACAAGTGCGCAAAGCCTGTTCGCCCTTCTTTTTCTCTGGCTGAACCCACATGCGCAGTGAGGGCGACTGCAGCAACGGGATCAGACCTGTCAACGTGCAGTACAACGGTAAGCCCGTTATCCAGAGTAAAACGCTCGTAGTCCACGTTGAACAGTGACGTATTTAGGGAAGCAGTACTATTATCTGCATTAGTGGTTGTTTCGCTGGTTATATCGGAAGCAGTTCGTACATTTTGTGGATCATTGGTGTTATGCGTACACCCTGTCGAAACTGCACTTAATGTTATTACAGCAATTGCAGTGTACATTCTTGTTCGTTTGAATGTTTCAAGCATTATGTATGTTCTTTGCCAGTCAAAAATGTAACAAGTACCACAAGTGCACCACCAGTGCCATGACATTCCTATTTCAGACATTTTAAGCATGCCTAAACGGGCGGCGTTCATCTTTTACAGAGTGAAATATAAACATATGATTGATATGAGTTTTATTGCTTTTTTTCAACGCTCAATACCCTATAGCTAGAGCAACCTTAATTAGCTACCGACATAGTTCGTTACATTTTCCACACCTCAATTTTGAACAAATTAGGTAATTTACAATCTACATCTATTACACAAGCCATGTCGTGATAAAACTTTGATCTAACGAGCAATCTACGAAAAGTGAGAACCGAAGCCGTGTTAAATCTAAAACAGAGCGTTAAGAACAACCTGCCTTTCATTTTATTTATGGTTTTGCTTTTCTCGTTTCGAAGCAGTGTTGCTGATTGGTATTATGTCCCTACAGGCTCTATGGAGCCCACCATACAAGTAGGCGACCGCGTAGTGGTTGATAAATCAGCCTACACGCTAGAACTGCCGTTCACAGACGTTGTTGTCGCGAAAACTGGTAACATCAATCGCGGTGACATTGTAATCATTGACAGTAATGCAGCTGATACCAGACTCATTAAACGTGTGGTTGCCATTGAAGGTGATAAGGTCAAATTAGAAAACAACGTTCTTTTTATCAATGGTGAAAAAGCAACGTTAAGCGTCAAAGGTCACAATCTTTATTCCGAGCAGATTTTAGGCCAAACACGAACCATAGCGCTTAACCCATTACCTAGCCCTGCGAAAAACTTTAATTTGATCACTGTGCCCAGAGATCACGTGCTGGCAATGGGGGATAATAGGAACAATAGCGTTGATTCTCGTTATTATGGCTTCATTCCAATTGAAGAAATTCAGGGCAAAGCCAACTCAGTTGCATTTTCACTAGATCCGGACGATATGTATTTACCGCGAAAAGACAGGCTTTTCACATCACTTCAGTAGGGCTGAACAATACCCTTACTTGCAAAAAGGCCAAGCTAGACCTTTACTTGCGTTCAATTTTTCGGCAAAAAAAATCTGGTCAGATCTGATAAAGCGGTGATATTTACGTATATAAAGAAAAATGTAGGGGCAATTGCATATACGTAAATTCTTACTAATGAATTACAAATAGCGGTCTTGTTCCTTATCAAATTCCCATTTCCTCAACACCAATTAACTAAGCCGCAACCCTTTATTTTTACGCTGTTTTTAGTTTAACTTCACGGCTGCTTCATCCCGCTTCACATTTAAAAAAGTAATACATGGTTTACACACTTTGTAACCAAGTGTCACATCTTTCGTGTTTTCCCCTATTGCAACTTAAGTATTAGGAGTGCTATTCATAATTTTGCAACATCATCGTGTTGCAAAAACACACAACAAGTAAAATGGAAATAAGGAAATAACAATGAAACAAGGTCGTAAAGTAAGTGCAATTGCAGTGGGATTAGCACTTTCAGGATTAACCTCTCTATCTCCTGCGTATGCACAGCAAGCTGACGAAGAAGCAGCCAACCTTGAACGAATTGCAGTCACCGGTTCTCGTATCAAACGTACAGATATGGAAGGCCCTTCACCTATTCAATCAATAGATGCAACAATGATTGAAGGCATGGGCTATGAAAACCTTCAACAATTACTCGAGCGTATGCCGGCCACAGGTGCGGGTACTTTCTCGACACGTAATAACAGCCAAGATTCAACAGCCAATGGCGCGGCAGCGGTATCCCTCAGAGGTATGGGACCAGATGCAACGCTTGTTCTAATAAACGGACGTCGCGTGGCAATAAGTGCCTTTGCTGAAAGTATCACTAACTCATTTGTTGATATTAACTCTATTCCTGTATCTGCCATCGAACGAATCGATATATTAAAAGATGGCGCTTCTGCGATTTACGGCTCAGACGCTGTTGCTGGTGTAGTAAACGTAGTACTGAAGAAAGACTACGAAGGTCTAGAGATTAATGCAGGTTATGGTGGTACAACAGGCCCAAGCTATGATGAGACCACCGCCAGTATTCTATGGGGCTCTCAAAGCGAAAAAAGCAGTGCTACAGTTATCATCGACTATTTCAACAACAGCACGCTTGGCGCTGACGAAATGGGTCGATTCGGAACAGCTAACCAATCACCTTATGGTGGTATGGACTTCCGTTCTTCACGAGGTTACCCAGGTTACTTCTATGTGGATGGTGTTAAAACTATCGACCCTGATTGTCCAGAAGATAGCGCAACGGCGTCTGGCAGCTGTCTGTTCGATTATGGCCCATTTGGTTTAACCATCCCGGCTTCTGAGCGCGTAGGCTTTATTGGTCAGTTCGACTATAAAATTGGCGACGAAACCACAGCATTTATGGAAGTTGCAATGCAGCACAACACGTCTGAAGCAGGCGGTGCAGCAACACCTCTTGATGAAGATGCTGGTTTAACCGTTCCGGGTACTCATCCTGATAACCCGTTTGGACAAGACATTGAAATTGGTCGCTACCGCCCTGTTGACGCAGGTGCCCGTCGCTGGGATATCGAATCTGACACCCTTCGTTTAGTCGCTGGCCTTCGTGGCACGTTCAATGATTACGATTGGGAAGCATCTGTACAAAAAGGCCGCAGCCGTTCAGAACAAAGTGGTGATCAGTCACAAGGTTGGGTTCGCGTTGACTGGCTTCAGGAACAAATTAACCTTGGTAACTACAACCCGTTTGGTGGCGTTACTAACCCACAAAGTGTAATTGATGATATTACTACTAGCCTTGTGCGCCGTGGTGAATCTCGAATGACCAGCGTTGACGCTCACATTACCGGTGAAGCATTCAGCTTCGGCGACGATGTTGTCATGATGGCAGCAGGTGTTGAATATCGCGAAGAGCAAGTATCTGACGTTCCTGATGTTCAGTTCCAGCGCGGATTAATCTTCGGTACAGAATCGGTTTCTGCCTCTGCTGAACGCGACCAGTATGCTGCATACTTAGAGCTATCTATACCCTTAGCTGAACAGCTTGAGCTTCAACTAGCTGGCCGCTACGACCATTACAGTGACTTTGGTAGTACAACTAACCCTAAAATAGCATTACGTTGGGCGCCAAGTGATGAAGTAACCGTGCGCGGTTCATGGGCTCAGGGCTTTAGAGCACCGTCTCTTGCACAAGTTGGCCTCGGCCCATCACAGAAAAGTGTTTTCTTCGTAGACAAATATCGCTGTGATGCAACAGGTCAAGATTGTGAATCGTTGGATTACAATATCGAGTTTGCGGGTAACCCTAACTTGGATGCAGAAGAGTCAGAATCTTGGAACGTAGGAGTTATCTACGCACCTACTCAAGAATTAGGCCTGAGCATTGATGTATGGAGTATTACGCAGGATAACAAAATTGATGAGCAGCAATTCGGTTTAGTTTACGACGCGGAATGTAATAACCAAGACAGCACAATCTGTGTTCGCTTAGATCCGCAGCCAGGCGAGTCATTAGGTGTAATTCAAAAGATTTTCAACACCTACCAAAACGTATCATCTCAAGAAGCGTCTGGTGTTGATTTCAGCGCTAACTACCGTATGGAGTTGCAAGAGTTCGGTAACGTACGCTTTAACCTTGATTGGTCTTACATGAACGAGTTCGAAAAAGACGGTCTTGAGTACACTGGCGAATATGGCTATCCAGAACACCGTTGGTTATTCGGCACAACCTGGTCTAAAGGTGCGTTCGATGCCAACTTGAACATTAGCTTTGTTGGTGAGTTTGAAGACACGCCTGACATTGATTTCGACGGTGTGTTGGACTTTGAAGAAAACACCTCGAGAACGGTTGATTCTCAAATGTTGGTGGACTTGCAGTTTGGTTACAACTACAGCGATAACCTTCGCCTTGTAATTGGTTCAAACAACTTGCTTGACGAAGAGCCTCCGTTTGCTATCGGTGATGGTGATGGCGACTTATACGGCTATGTAGGCGGCGTGCACAACCCGCGTGGCCGCTTCGTATACTCTAAACTAACTTACCGCTTCTAAAAGCCTATAAGACGAAAAGCGCTCAACGGCATTGCTTAACAATGGCATGCCTTGAGCGCTTTTTATCTATACGTAGAATTTTTTGCAACGCTTACAATCCGAAATGAATGAGCACCAAATTACCTATTGCTGCACACAGCATAGCAAGGAAAGTCAGGATCATACCCGCGAAGCGCTGCCAGCTAACGCCTGAGTGACGACCTAAGCCATAGGCATGTAATACACGGCCAAATAACAGTGCGCTCCCCAATGCGTGAACAGCCCACACTTGGCCAGTATTAGCTTCAAAACACGCTATCATAATAAGGGTGATGGGTACGTACTCGCTAAAGTTGCCATGTGCTCTTGTCAAACGACTCAGGTCTTCGTGACCACCATCGCCAATTCCCACTTGATGGCGACGTCTGGCGCCAATGACTAAAAACGACAAATACAGGTAGCAAATACCCAGTAAGCTGGCGTAAAACGCCGTGATTGGCAAAACCATGGTCTACTCCACATGTTCTAGTTATATCGCGTTGTATTAATCAGCGCTTAATTCAACATTCATGGTTGTCATTAAACGTTATCCACTAATAAGTTACAAGCAACAAAAAAGGCCGCCTAAGCGACCTTTTGTTGACGTTGTTGGCAATTAACCTAAACGTTCAGCAAGTTCAGCACTCACTTCTTCAACTGGGCGCGTACCGTCAAGCTTGTGGTACTCACAGTTTCCAGCTTCCGCTTCAGCGCTGTAGTAGTTCACAAGCGGCTTTGTTTGCTCATGGTAAATCGCAAGACGCTTGCGCACTGTTTCTTCTTTATCGTCATCACGAACGATAAGGTCATCGCCTGTTTCATTGTCTTTACCTTCCACCTTTGGTGGGTTGTAAACAACGTGGTAAACGCGACCTGATGCAGGGTGTACACGACGACCACCCATACGTTCTACGATTACATCATCAGGAACGTCAAACTCGATGCAATGATCAACAGTGACACCTGCTTCTTTCATTGCGTCAGCCTGAGGAATAGTGCGAGGGAAACCGTCTAACAAGAAACCGTCTTTACAGTCATCTTGTGCAATACGCTCTTTTACTAGGCCAATGATGATCTCATCAGATACTAGTTTGCCTTCATCCATTACACGCTTTGCTTCAAGGCCTAGCTCTGTACCTGCTTTAATTGCAGCACGAAGCATGTCGCCCGTTGAAATTTGTGGAATGCCATATTTGCCCATTAAAAACTGAGCTTGTGTGCCCTTACCCGCGCCAGGAGCGCCGAGAAGAATGATTCGCATGAGTGCGTTCTCCGCTTATGATTTTTAAACTTTTTACTTCGGGCACTTTACACATTCAACACTGGGGTGACAAGTGTAAGCAGTACCGTAAAGTTAATCTTAAGACTAATGGCGAATATATGTTCAGCTTATAGGCACTTTTGTAAATTTGCGCCTACACCCATTCAGTAACTCATCTTATTTAAGATGAATAAGCTAACTCTTAATATGATTAACTTGAAATTTTAGACCGCCAAAATATAGCACAATAAAATGGCTAAACTTACTTTTGTTAGTCGTAGAAATAAAAAAACGGGCATTACGCCCGTTTTTAAATGTAAACCTAATGGTTTATTGCTTTATTTAGCTAACTTCATTAGAAGTGTGTTCAAGTTCTGTACAAAACTAGATGGGTCTTTCAAGCTCCCCTGTTCTGACAGTGCAGCTTGATCAAACAATACGCCTACCCACTGATTAAACAGCTCTTCATCTTGGGTATCCGCCAGCAGCTTCACCAAGCTATGCTCAGGGTTAAGTTCAAAGTGATACTTCACGTCTGGCACGGTCTGCCCTGCTGCCTGCATAAGCTTCATCATTTGCGTAGTCATGCCATTGTCATCTGCTACGATGACCGCAGGTGAATCTGTTAAGCGATGAGTAAATTTAACGTCTACAACCTTATCGCCAAGTGCAGTTTTAGCTCGCTCAAGAACACCTTCAACTTGCTTTTCTGCTTCTTCTTGCGCCTTCTTAGACTCTTCGTCTTCTAAGTCGCCTAAATCTAAGTTTCCTTTCGCAATTGAGACAAACTGCTTCTCGTTAAACTCAGTAAGGTGAGACATTAACCATTCGTCAATGCGCTCGCCCATCAATAGCACTTCAATTCCTTTCTTGCGGAAAATCTCAAGGTGAGGACTAGACTTGGCAGCTTGCAAGCTATCTGCTGTCACATAGTAAATCTTATCCTGGCCTTCTTTCATTCGCTCAATATAGTCAGCTAATGATACGGTTTGTGCATCAGACTCACCGTGTGTAGAAGAGAAGCGTAGCAAGCCAGCAATTTTCTCGCGGTTACTGAAATCTTCAGCCGGCCCTTCTTTTAACACGTTGCCGAATTCATTCCAGAACGACTGATATTTTTCATTGTCGTTCTTCGCCATTTTTTCAAGCATCTGTAATACGCGCTTAGTACAACCTTGGCGTAGCGCTTGCGTTATCTTATTGTCCTGTAGAATTTCACGAGACACGTTAAGCGGAAGATCATTGCTGTCTAGCAAACCTTTAACAAAACGTAGATAAGTAGGCATGAACTGTTCGGCGTCGTCCATAATGAAAACGCGTTGAACGTAAAGCTTAAGACCATGACTTTGGTCGCGATTCCACATATCAAACGGCGCTTTAGAAGGGATATACAATAAACTTGTATATTCTGTTTTACCCTCTACTTTGTTATGCGCCCATGCAAGAGGATCAGCAAAGTCATGAGAGATATGCTTGTAGAATTCGTTATACTCATCATCAGTAATCTCAGACTTTTCACGAGTCCAAAGAGCGGTGGCTTTGTTTACAACTTCCCATTCACCAGGCTGGCCTTCAATTTTTTCGCCATCAGGGCCTTCACTTTCAGGCACTTCATCTTTCCACATCTGCACAGGAATACTGATGTGATCAGAATACTTACTTACGATAGAGCGTAAACGCCATGCATCAGCAAATTCTTTTTCGTCTTCGCGTAGGTGAAGCGTAATCTCGGTGCCGCGTGTAGGCTTGTTGATTTCGGCAATAGTGAATTCACCTTCACCGTCTGAAATCCACTCAACACCTTGCGATGCATCTGCACCAGCAGCACGAGTTCGCACCGTTACTTTGTCAGCTACGATGAACGCAGAGTAAAAGCCAACACCGAACTGGCCAATGAGTTGTGAGTCTTTAGCGCTATCGCCAGAAAGTTTGCTAAAGAAGTCTTTAGTGCCTGACTTAGCAATTGTACCCAAGTTCGCAATGACTTCATCGCGAGTCATACCAATACCGTTATCGGTAATGGTGACGGTATTTGCTTCTTTATCGACGCTAAGCTTTACGTTTAACTCGCCATCGTTTTCGTAAAGACTGTCATTTTCTAGCGCACGAAAGCGTAACTTATCCGCAGCATCTGCCGCGTTTGACACTAACTCACGTAGAAAAATTTCTTTGTTTGAATACAAAGAGTGAATCATCAGATGAAGAAGCTGTTTTACTTCTGTTTGAAAACCGTGGGTTTCTTTTTGGGCTGCTTCAGCCATAATCCAATATCTCCTCGTTGAATGGATCACGTTTGATGTTAAACAGGTAAGGTCGCTCAACGCACTTTTCAACGTTTAGAACGAAAATTTATTTTTTATAAGGAGATTTGTCTTCAATAAAGTTTGATGTTGAGTATTTTGTGGGCGAGCGATAAGAGAGAACGTGACGTAGGCCCGCCAGATGCAGACCCACGTTGAGTGTTTTAATTACTAAGAATGGGTATACCCCAATTTACAGTACTATAGTTTGCGGCGACCCGAAAATGCGTGGGTGAGAGTATTACCATCAATATACTCGAGCTCTCCCCCAACCGGCACGCCGTGGGCAATTCGAGACGCATCAACGTTATGACTCGCACAAAGTTGAGCGATATAATGTGCCGTGGCCTCCCCCTCTACTGTCGGGTTTGTGGCGAGGATAACTTCATTTATCCCACCTGCGGCAAGACGAGCCTCAAGCTCAGTAAGACCAATTTCTTCTGGCCCAACGCCGTCAATAGGAGACAAATGACCCATAAGCACAAAATACTGCCCCTTGTAACTTAAGGTTTGTTCGATTGCTAGTACGTCTTGTGGGCTTTCAACAATACATAACAAGCCACTTGCTTCTCTTTCAGGGTGACGACAAATGTCACATAGCTCGTCTTCAGTAAATGTTCTGCAGCGCTTACAATGATGAATATGCTCCATGGCATTGTGTAATACGTTGCTTAAATCAATTGCCCCAGTACGATTACGCTCTAATAGGTGGAATGCCATACGCTGAGCGCTCTTGTTGCCAACGCCGGGAAGACACGTTAGTGCCTGAATTAATTCTGAGAGTAGCGGACTGAACTTCATAGTATTTACTGCTTTGGTGCTTTTTCTTTTTGATTCGAGCTTTCGCGGTATTTAATCACGTTCCGCTTTGCTTGGTCGAGCTTAACTTCATAAATGTTGCCCCCAAATAACCCCTTGTACTCTTCATCGGTGAAAACCAGCGTGTTGTCGTCATAAAACGTCACTGCCTCTTTTTGTGTGACTACGCCTAAATCAATACGCGACACATCGCCACTGAAGAAGTTATCGCCTTCAAAATTTTCAAATAACCACAGGCTTGTTGAATCTAACAGCACCAGTTTAGTCCTATCAGGGCTTATTGCAGCCGATGTGATCCAGCATAACTTTTCAAGGGTGGTACAGGTTTTAAATTCGCCGATGAGCTGTGCGTCAAAGTTAGCGGCATGGTCCCCCACCTTATACAACTTGGTGATGCCATCGAAGGGTTTTGTTCTATTTTTTGTAAACAGGTAGAGGTTACGCTTGTACTCCACGAACGCTTCCAAATCGTAGTTCTTGTCTTTCGGTTTTACTTTTCCTTTTCCCATTTCCGGGTAAGTAAACTTAATGATTTCTGCTTCTGTGGTATCGGTTTTTATGTCAATGGGGTTTTCAATTTTATAAATCGTTAACCAGCGTCGCTTGTTGTCATTGTTACCGAAGTCTCCTAAAAAGAAATGACCGAAACTGTTTTGTGTCATATCTTCCCAGTCGACGTTTTTGGCATTTGTAACTGTCACTTCCCTCTCAATAGTTCCATCTTTATTGAGCATATAAAGGATAGGTCCATCGCCACTGTCGTTAATGGCCCAAAGCCTTTTGTATTTATCGTATTCTATACCTGAAATTTCCTTAAGCTTCGGGTCGACCGTTACTGTTTTCATTTTAAACAGGTCGTGAATACTCATAAAAAACAACACGGTTGCGATGGGTAGTAAAATAACCGTGGTGATAACTAAGCCTTTCCTTAGCACTACTAAAACCTCTATTTTAACGAGTTAACTTTCGCGATTAGCGGTTAACTGAACACGTTGAGTTTTCTGAAAGATAAAAAACGCAATGATACAACGATCATTCAACTATTTGGGACACTTTTTCTACGGAACAACGGTTAAATGAGATTTTACTGTTAATGTCGATGAGTTGGGCATGCGCTCAATATTTGTAAGCTGTGTATCAGCCCATAATTATCAACGTATCATGCTGAAAACAAGCCTAACCTTTATCAGTAAGTAGACGTTGACGTCCATCTTTATTGAATACGGTTTCATCGTGCTTTATGAATTTTTCAATGATTGACTGCTCATGGTCAGTAAATGCAGTTTCAAAATTCTGGTGACCAACGCTCACTGTAGCTTTTTGCCCATTTGCTAACTTTTCGTTAGCCAGCGCTAACTGACTAATGAAATCATTTAACGATATCCGATTGTATGTAAAGATCCCGGGCTTACTCAATGATGCAGGTGTGAGTAAGTCATCATGTTCAAGCATAAAGGCGTGTTTGAAAATTGCTTGAGACTTTGTGAAGCAGGCAGTAGGGCTGCGCAGAGTAGCAGCTTCTGGAAGCGCTTTAATACGGATGCTCTGACCATTGTCTGCGGTTTGCCAAGTTACACCACACACACTAACACTAAATGCATCCACCTGATTAGCAGTTTCCTTTCGCGCTAGCGTTGAGACGGTATCCAATGCTTGAAGCTCAGCAAGAACTTGAGGTAAAGACGTCATTGAGAGCTTTTCAATTGTTATCTTTCCCGCGTTGGACTGATAAGTAAGCTTTAGCGTGTTCTCTAGATAGTAGACTTGGCCTGTGTCCTTCCAAAGGGATACAGCGGTATTATTGATAGACGGGTTTTCGACGGCACAATCACGTTGGGCCTGAAAGCGTTTTAACATTTTTGCTAACACAGCGTCCTCCCTCATTTCGAACTGCCACATTCTATTATTTGTGTTCCTTTGCTATGCGCAAGCTAAATGACTGAATGTGACAGTGTTTTAATGTTACGGAAGAAAGGCCTGGTTGAACTATTGCTAAAAATACTTATTTAAAACTGATAGCACGTTAGATTTTACGTGCGTATACCGACACCACAAACGTTAATGATAACTATTATCATATTGTAAAGTGTGCGAGAATGGCAGCATGGCTTGATGACTAAGTAAGTAGGAAAACGAATGCGAAATCTTATAAACGCAACCGTAACCCAAGTTCACCATTGGAATGACACTCTGTTTAGTTTCAAAACAACGAGAGAATCATCTTTTCGTTTTGAAAGTGGTCAATTCGTTATGATTGGTCTTGAAGTAGATGGTAAGCCACTGATGAGGGCCTACAGCATCGCAAGCCCAAATTATGATGAGGAATTGGAATTTTTTAGTATTAAGGTGCCAGATGGTGCGCTTACTTCTCGCCTTCAAAATATAGCACCTGGTGACCAGGTAATGATTAATGTTAGGCCTACAGGTACGCTCGTGCCTGGTTTCTTGTTACCCGGAAAACATCTTTATTTGCTCAGCACTGGTACAGGTCTAGCACCATTTATGAGTATTATCAGAGATCCTTTCATTTATGAAAGCTTTGAAAAAATTATATTAGTTCACGGAACGCGTTGGCGCTCTGAACTTGCCTATCAAAACGAAATTGAGCACCAACTTCCTAACAACCCTTATTACGGTGACGAAGTGCGTGAAAAACTCATTTACTATCCTACTGTTACGAGAGAAAGTTATGAGAAAAACGGTATCGCTCACGAAGGACGGATAACGAAGCTAATTGAAAGCGGAAAGTTGCTGGATGATATAGGTATGCCTGAATTAGACATTGAAAATGACAGATTCATGCTATGTGGCAACGACAACATGCTACAAGACCTTATGTCTATGCTAGACGACAAGGGCTTCGCGAAAGCTAACTCGCGCCGTCAGGGGCATTATGTAATCGAACAAGCATTTATAGAAAAGTAATGCGCAACGCATTGGCCTGACCATCGGCAAAATTTTAGATTTTCAATAAAAATCGCCGGCGTGTTGCCGGCAATTTTCTATGATTTCACTCGCAAAATACTTGCAAGCTGTTTCGCTTCTAGCTTTACATAATTATTTAAAACGGCATTTTGAAGCCAGGAGGTAATGGCATTCCGCCAGTTACATCACCCATCTTCTCTTTGCTAGTTTCTTGAACTCGACGTACCGCGTCGTTAAATGCTGCAGCAACCAAATCTTCAACCATATCTTTGTCGTCGTCCATCAATGACTCATCAATGTCTACACGACGCACGTTGTGGTTGCACGTCATGGTTACTTTAACCATGCCTGCACCCGCTTCACCTGTTACTTCAATTTTGGCTAGGTCGTCTTGTGCTTTTTGCATGCGCTCTTGCATTTGCTGCGCCTGCTTCATGATATTGCCCATTCCACCTTTAAACATAATTTTTGTCTCGCTTCGTTTTGGTGTTAATAATTCTGCTATCGCGCTTTAACCGAATCGGTTAGCACTGACGCATCGAAAGTCGATAGCAATGCTTGAATTGTATCGTCGGTTTTAATCACCGAGTGTGCATGCGCATGGCGCATGGCATGAATCTCTTGTTGTAACGCAAAAGGTGTAGATGCTGGTTCACCTAACGTGATATTTACTTCAACGTTTTCACCCAACCCATGATGGATTGCATCAACCAATTGCTTTTTCGCACTATCATTTAATAAATGCGTCTGACTATGGTCAATTTCAAGGGACACTTGATTGCCCGCTCGAGAAAATGATGCGTGCAGCACCAATTGTTTGAGTAGACCAGCAACCGGCATTTGCTCAACTAGATTGCTCCATTCGTCAATTTGGCTAGCGTGAGTTAATTTGCTTCCGTCATTTAAGTACGCTTTTAACTGCCCGTCATAGGTACTGCTAAGCGGCGTATCAAAATTTAGAGCATCCCGTGCAAAAGACCGATCTCCCGCACTTTCCATTTGCTCTGGGGAATTGCCGTAATTGGAGCTGCTATCTGAGGGAGCTTCAACATAGTCAGCACCTTCAACGTGTTGAGATGGTTGATTATCGTAATCAGTAGCCCAAGGTGGCATATCCTCAACCGGTGTTTCCGAGTTTGATTGCGCCTCAGATTCGTCATTTGAAAAAGGCATATCCTCTTCAAATTCATCAAGCGAGAAATCGCTCGTATGGTTTGAGCTAGAATGATTCTTTTCTGACTCGCTAGTATGCATAGCGTCAGAAGAATGCGCGAAAGTATTACCTAAGGACGAGCCTGAATTTGTACTTTCCAGTTGAGGAGTGTCACCGCGCGCAACACTATTATCTTTATGTTCTGAGCCGTTATCTATACGCTCCGGGCTGTTCTCTCTACGCTCTGGGCTATTATTTAGCGGCTCAGGGCTATGGTCTTGCAGCTCACGGCTGTTTTCATGCCCAACGGGGTTTAAATCGCCCCTCTTGATTTCGTTATCAGCGCTAGCCTGCCCTGCACTATTATCGCTACCCTTGTTAACTCCATGTGCAGTTTGTGAAGTACTCAAAGCCTCGGCTTTACTTCTGGTAAAGCGCGCTTGAATATCACTTGCACTTTCGGTCTTAGCATTTGCTGCGCTTGTACTTTTTGCCTCTGCGTCTTGTGCTTTTCTTTGCTTTAACTTTTGACGAAGTGCCAACATATCAGCCGTAGAAGTCAGCTGCTCTTCGGCGGTTAACGAGGACGGTTCGTTCTCGTGTGCCAACGACTCGCTGTTTTTGTCAGAGCCTTTGGCGTTATGAGAGCCCTCAGCGTTATGAAAACCCTCAGCGTTATGAAAACCTTCAAAACCTAAGGAGCCATCATCTTCTGACGGAGGTGGCATATCGTCCATGTACGCATCTAACGGAGGTCCATCGAAATGTTGCGCGGCTTCGTTATGGGGCGCACTGACTTCACTTGGCGTTGGTTCAAGCTCTGCAGCAACGCTTTCTGTTTGTACCGCTTGTACCGCGGTGTTTTCTACGGGTAGTTCTTCAATAGACGAAGTTGGAGCTGACTTTACGGATTCATGATCATGTGAAGCATCACGCTCAAGTGCTGTTGTTTGAGTTGTCGTTGCACCTGACTCTGCATGAGGTAGCGCCGACAGAGTATCACTTCCACTCAACTCGCTTTCATCAGCGGCTGCGTGTTCCTGCTCTTGCTGTGATTCAAATGGAGACGTCGATTGTTCTTGCTGCTCTTTTTCAATTATTGATGTAGCAAGTGAATCTGGGGTAGATGGTGCACTTTCTAACGACTGTTCAGAGGTAGATTCAACCGATAGATGTGAAGGCGTCTCCTCCTGCACATTGGTTGCAGAAGTTTCGCTTAACGGCGCTTCCTCCTGCTTACCGACGTTTCCCGGGCCACCACTGGAAGAAGCATGATCTACAGGTAAACTATGCTCACTCCTCCCGTTTTCAATTTCACTTGCCGTGTCGTCGATGGGGGTATTTGGAGCAAACGACATCATTCGCATCAATGTCATTTCAAACGCACTTTTTCCATCCGCAGCAAACGGTAAGTCTTTTCTTCCTTGCAGTGCAATCTGATAAAGCAGCTGCACTTGCTCAGCTGGAATAGTTTTCGCTAATTTAAATATCGCTTTAGCCGATGTGGTTTCTAGCTTACATGCTTCAGGCACCCATTGCGTTAATGCTATTTGGTGCAGCAGGCTAGCCAATTCGCTGTGTACGTTGTCATAATCGGGGGCTTGCTCTGCGATGTCATTGACCAACTGCAATACATCAGCAGGACTTTTACTTACCACAGCATGAACCACTTTAAGCAACTGGTTCTTGTCCATCAGCCCCAGCATATCGGTTACCACCGATGCCAGCACTTGATTTCCACCCTGTGCAATCGCTTGGTCAGTTAAACTCAGCGCATCACGCATACTGCCTTGGGCGGCTCTTGCCAAAAGCGCTAGCGCTTGTGGCTCAAAAGGCAGCTGTTCATGCTCTAAAATATGCTGCAGCTGTCCAACAATCTGCTCCCGAGACATGGCTTTCAAGTTAAACTGCAAGCAACGGGATAAGATGGTTATCGGAAGCTTTTGAGGATCGGTGGTCGCCAGTAAGAACTTAACGTGTGGAGGTGGCTCTTCCAGCGTTTTTAACAGCGCATTAAAGCTGTGTTTTGAAAGCATGTGTACCTCATCGATAAGGTACACTTTGTAACGCCCGCGAGTGGGTTTGTATTGCACGTTATCAAGAAGCTCGCGAGTATCCTCAACTTTGGTTCTTGATGCAGCGTCAATCTCTAACAAATCAACGTAGTTCCCCTGCTCTATCTCTTTACAGGTGTTACATTGACCGCAAGGGTTTGCCCCTTGTCCTTCTTCGCAGTTAAGGCTTTTCGAAAAAATACGTGCAATGGTAGTTTTACCTACGCCTCGCGTACCTGTAAACAGATAAGCGTGGTGTAGACGATCGTTATCCAAAGCATTTGAAATGGCAGAGACAACATGTTCCTGACCCACAAGTTCACTGAACTTGCCCGGCCGCCACTTCCTTGCTAGTACCTGATAACTCATTATTACGTATTTCGCCTTTTGCTAGTTATGCTTTATAGCGATTATTCGCCTTCAAACTCACAAATAGAGTAGCTTTCTATATCAAGCGTACTCAATTTCTTCTCGCCACCTAGGTCCGGTAAGTTAATAACAAAACCTGCATGGTTTACTTCACCGCCTAGTGAACGAATTAGTTTCGCAGAAGCGGCTATCGTTCCACCAGTTGCAAGTAAATCGTCAATAAGAAGGACTTTATCACCTGGCTCAATGGCATCCTTATGGATTTCCAATGTATCCATGCCATATTCAAGCTCGTAGCTCTCGCTAACTACTTCACGAGGAAGTTTGTTGGGTTTTCTCACTGGAACAAAACCAATGCCCATTTCGATGGCCAATGGCGCACCAAAAAGGAACCCGCGTGCTTCAGTACCTGCTATCTTGGTAAATCCCATACCTTGATACTTTTCTACAAGTAACGAGATACAGCTACTAAATGCTTTGTGATCTTCTAAAACGCTGGTCACATCTCTAAATAAAATACCTGGCTTTGGATAGTCAGGTACGGTTTTCACTACTGATTTAATATATTCTGCAGTCACAATTATGCCTTGAATGTCTGCGTTATAACCAGAAGGTGAACCAGCCGGCGATGATATGCATCAACGGGAACGCGATTAGAGTTACTAGCGATGCTAGAAAGTACCACTTGTTATAGACTTCTTTGAAATCTGAATTGTCAGCCATTTGCACTACCTAAACAATTTTGTGAACAAAAAAATGGTGCTAAATGTTAATCGAAAGCAAGCCCGATTGACAGCGCTAATATGATCGATCGCTCACTTTCAGACCAGATCCTGGCGAAAGTTTAAAATAAAGCAGGTAAATAGTAATGGTTACTTAGGATACTGGAAGCAGTATTCCTTTTTGTAACATGTCAGTGAGGGTCTGGTTCATACCATTTATAAGCACGTTTGAAGGAATTTGGGGAAGTTGTTGACACAACGACTCAGCTAATTGTTCTATTTCCATTCCCAGTTCATTTTGTTCCAGCGTGTTGACTAAAATAGCCGTCACCGGATTAACATGAGCAAATTGAACGTCAAACTCACGGTCTCTGTAAACAACGTAGAACTGCTGTTCTTCGGCAGGTTGCTCTGGGATATAATCCTCACCAATTAGATGGACTTCGAACTGATATGCCGCCAACGAGGCATACGGTGACACCCTAATTGCGGTAACATTGTTTCCTTGTTGATAAAATTCAATGTCGTCTTCGTTTTTTCTGATACTAACGTCAAGCTCAAGCCACTCATAGTGAGCAAGCTCCGCAGCAAAGTCAGGCAGAGTAATATCGAAGTTTGGCTCTGTTGAAAGGTACTCAACGAACTCTTTACTTATTTCAGCAAAATAAGGAGAGCGGCATTCGTGCTCAATAAAAAATTGACGCACAATACTCTCCCATCCTTTTTCACCATACTGTTTTACCACAATAGATTTTAAAACGGGAAAACCGGTACTGACGAAATTATCGATGTTGTTAAAAAACAGGGATTGATAGATTTTCATACGACGAATGTGATCAGCGTCGGTATCACAAAATGTCTGTGGGTCTTTGATCGCATCAACGAACGTTTTTTGAGTGGTTTGAAATGACTGAGTCACGCGACACTTCCTTTAACGTTTGATGCTTGAACAGCTTCGCATTTTGCTTGAATTTGCTTAATTTTCTTCACTTCCGCTAATAATTCGCTTAACGGGGGAATATTAAAATCACGCTCTAGCAAAGTCGGAAATACGCCGTGAGTAAGGTAAGCATGCTCCAACAGCGCCCAAACTGGCTCAATGACATCAGCCCCGTGAGTATCAACTTTCAAATCCTCTGCTTCATCATAATGACCAGCAATATGGCCATACACAATTTTGTCTGAGGGCAAGCCGTTAATGAACGCTTTCGCATCGTATTTATGGTTGATACTGTTCACGTAAACATTGTTTACGTCGAGAAGCATTTTGCAACCCGATTCATTTAGTATGCTCTTGGTAAATTCAAGTTCATCCATCTCTTGGCCTGGCGCAATGTAATAAGAGACATTTTCTAAGACCAGCGGTCGTTCGATGATATCTTGAACTTGAACAATTCGAGATACTACGTGCTTAATCGCGTCTTCAGTAAAAGGAATTGGCATCAGATCGTACATATGCCCGTTGCCAGAACAAAAGCTTAAGTGCTCGCTATACAATGCAATATTGTTTGCATCTAAAAATCGCTTAACGGTTTTTACAAACTCGACATCTAGTTTGTCGCTACTTCCGATAGACAAAGATAAACCATGAGTTGTAAAGGGAGCTTGCGAAGACGCTTGCTGAAATTGTTCTTGGTACTTCCCACCAAGTGGGATCCAATTTTCAGGGGCTACTTCCCAAAAATCGACTTCAGATGGCAATGTAGGTAAAAGCGCTTTTAGCATTTCCCGACGAAAGCCAAGACCTGCGCCACAGATGTTTTTCATATCTTCCCCTTTACCGCATGGGATTGCACAATAGTAACGTACGTTATTAGACAAAAAAGGCCATCATTCGACAGCCATTTTATTGCTAAGCGTAACTCGTGTAGCCTTCATCATTCTTTTTCAAGCTACACGATGTTTTTTGAATGGCGGTTACATGCTACCGCATTTACCTTCGCCGCACTTTCCTTCTTTTCCAGCTTTCTTATCGCCGCCACATTTACCTTCGCCGCACTTGCCTTCTTTGTCAGCTTTCTTGTCGCCGCCGCACTTACCTTCGCCGCACTTGCCTTCTTTGTCAGCTTTCTTGTCTCCGCCGCACTTACCTTCGCCACACTTGCCTTCTTTTTCAGCTTTCTTGTCGCCGCCACACTTACCTTCGCCGCACTTGCCTTCTTTCTCTGCTTTGTCGCCGCCACATTTTCCTTCGCCACACTTGCCTTCCGCAGCGAATTGGCTGTAACCAGATTCTAATGCTTGCATACCAAATGGATTTACATCTGCTACTGCAACCGTTGACGCCAAAGAGCCAATTACAACTGCACCCAACGCTGTCGCTACTGATGATTTTTTGATTTGTTTCATTGATGTACCCTCAATAATATTAGTCATGTTTGACGTACAGTAAGCACGTGTACTTTAAAAGACCCTGTGGGCTTAAAGGATATTTCACAAAAATTAATTTTTTTACAATTAATTTTTATGGCATTGATATTAAAAGGTTTTATATTAACAAAAGTGTATCTGCATACTTTTACAATAAGTTAACCGGAAAAGTTAAGTACAGTACCTACAAAAAGTACAGGGTAAACGCGGTGAAGCAACAATTTTATCTAGGTCAATGGCAAGTCGATGTAACCAGCAATACTCTATCTCTCGGCAAGCTTAAGAGGACTATAGAGCCGAAAACCATGGATGTTCTGCTGCTGTTGTGTCAGCAAAAAGGAGAAGTAGTATCCTCTGACGAGATCGTTGCTCAGTGCTGGCCTAAACATATTTGTTCACTACCTCGAAATTTAGCTTTATATAAAAGCGTATCAGCCGCTTGCAACAGAGAAGTTATGTTCTCATAACAAAGATTTTCATTCGCTGCCACTCCCATATTAACTGTGAGCTTTTTATTTGACACAAGTATGAAGTGCCTGACACTGAGCCGCCCGATTCGTATAGGCAACAGTTGTGCAGCTTGGTAAGGAAAGAGTTATTTATTCGCACTTCGATAGGATTCTAATATTGTAGAGTCACTTATATATGTAGTAACCAGATTCAAACTATCAACAAGTTCATCTTTGTACCTGCTGTGATTTGATACTGCCAAATAGGAAGGTACGGTCAATTTGTCTGAAATACTTACCTCAACTAATCGACTACCTAATACCTCTGTATAAAATTGATAGGGTTGTTTGTAGCTAATTAGATAAGACGTTCTTCCAACATCAAAAAGGTGAATCGCGTCGCTACTTGTCGGCATATCAAAAAATTCAAAACCTTCTTGCTTAAGTGCCTGTCGAATCCCTAAATAGTCATAGCCGCGAATTGCCGAAATTGACTTACCATCTGCAAGTTGTCCGTTATGTAGAAGTACAATAGTTAAGTAAACAAATGGAGCGTTTATAAATGTAGCGTTCTGATCTAACGCTGAAGTACCTCTGACATTAATTGTGACATCGACCTTCCCAGTCTTCACACGTTCAAACAAACGGGCCGGAGGCATGCATTCAACTAACACGTGATAATTCATTTTAGTCAATATGGCTACAGTTGCATCTATCGCTACACCATGACAACGCGAAGAGTCGGGTTCTTTAATCACTAATGGTGGGAACTCAACGACACCAAGCGTAATAGACTTTTCTGTTTTTAAATTTTCTTCAGAGCTTGCGCAATACGCCCAAGAAATAAGAATTAAGCAATAACCTAAAAGAACCTTACGTTTCACATTTTTACCTATTTATTCACTGATAAATTACTTATATAGGATTTTGCGAATAAATAATAGGAAGGAGATGTTATTACTAGATCTCTCCCAGTCAAAATATGCTTACAGCACAAGCACACAAGAAATGGGGTCAGAGTACATTTCTCTGATTTAGCGGCACTGGAGGATAAGGGAATGACTATGTTCTGATGTTTAAAGTAATAAAGTACTCTGACCCCAATTTGAGGTTTTGCTGGGGGGAATGGGGATTAATGTACTCTGACCCCATTATTTTTCTGTCTGCAGAAAGCAAAAAACCCGCCGTTAGGCGGGTTTCTTTAATTGGGACCTGGCAGTGTCCTACTCTCACATGGGGAAGCCCCACACTACCATCGGCGCTAATACGTTTCACTTCTGAGTTCGGAATGGAGTCAGGTGGTACCGTATCGCTATGGCTGCCAGGAAAAACT